>DASSZP010000027.1:0-39179 GCA_035713465.1 Solirubrobacteraceae bacterium
ATACCCGTGCGGACGGGTGCGGCGGTCAGCCAGGGGGCGGTGACTTCGGCGATCGCGGCGGGCGAAGGGACCCCCGCCGCGGTCCACTCGTGGCTCACGGCGCCAGCTTACCCAGCCTGTCCAGCGCCTCGTCGATCTGGCCGGCGCTGACGATCAGCGGCGGCTCGAAACGCAGCGTCGAAGGGCCGGTCGCGTTGATCACGAGCCGCTGCTCGAGCAGCGCGCGGCGGGCGATCTCGGCGGCGGGGTGGTCCTCGTCGAGGTCGACGCCGACCATCAGCCCGCGGCCGCGGACCTCGGTCACCCCGGCCAACTCGGCCAGCCCCTCGCGCAGCCGCTCGCCGAGCTCGCCCACGCGGGCCAGCAGCACCGGATCCGAGCAGACCTCCAGCGCGATCCGGGCGGCGGCGGCGATCACCGGGCCACCGGCGAAGGTCGAGCCGTGGTCGCCGGCCTGCAAGGTGTCGGCCAGCCGTTCACCGGTGATCAGCGCGCCGATCGGCAGGCCGCCGCCCAGGCCCTTGGCGCTGGTCATCGCGTCGGGGACGACGCCGGTGCGTTCATACGCCCACAGGGTGCCGGTCCGCCCCATGCCGGTCTGGATCTCATCGAAGATGAGCGCGGCGCCGTGCGCGTCGCACGCCTCGCGCGCGGCCCGCAGGGTCTCGTCGGAGAGCGGATGGATGCCGCTCTCGCCCTGAATCGGCTCCAGCAGCACGGCCGCGGTCTGCGGCCCGACCGCGGCGGTGATCGCCCCCGGCGTCTTGGCGCAGACGACAAAGCCCGGGACCAGCGGCGCGAACGGCGCCTGCTTGGACTCCTGCGGGGTGGCCGACAGCGCGCCGTAGGTGCGGCCGTGAAAGCCGTCGCGCATGACGACGATCTCGCCCTGCGCCCTGGCCCGGCGGGCGAGCTTGATCGCCGCCTCGACCGCCTCGGTGCCCGAGTTGCAGAGAAACACCTTGCCGCCAAGCGAGCTCTGGGCCAGCTCGGCCGAGAGCCGCAGCGCCGGCTCGGTGTAGTAGAGGTTGCTGGTGTGGGTCAGGGTCCGCGCCTGCTCGCAGACCGCGGCCATGACCCGGGGATGGCAGTGGCCGACGTTGAGCACCGAGATGCCGGCCAAAAAGTCGAGGTACTCGTTCCCCGCCTCGTCCCACAGCCGCGTGCCCGCCCCGCGCACGAACTGGACCGGGTTGCGCAGGTAGGTGCCGATCGCGTGGGCGGCCTCGAGCTGCTGCAGCTCGGCCAGCGTCGCGGTCATGCGTCGCCGCCGATCTTGGTCCCCTGCCCGGCGTCGGTGAACAGCTCGATCAGCAGCGAGTGCGGCACCCGGCCGTCGACGATGTGGGCGAAGGTCACCCCGCCGTGGATCGCCTCCAGGCAGGCGGCGAGCTTGGGGCGCATGCCGCCGGCGACCGCGTCCAGGGCGCCGGCCACCTCGGCCGCCGTTGCGGTCGAGATCAGGCTGTCGGGGTCGGCGGGATCGCGCAGCCAGCCGGCCACGTCGGTGAGGAACATGATCTTGTAGGCGCCGAGCGCGCGGGCCACCGCGCCCGCGGCCTCGTCGGCGTTGATGTTGTAGGAGTTCCCCTCCCGGTCGGCGCCGACGCTGGCCACGACCGGGATGTAGTCCTGGGCGATGTGGGTCAGCACGTCGACGTCGACGCGATCGATGCGGCCGACGAAGCCGATGTCCTGACCCGAGGGCGCGGCCTGGCGCGAGGCGCGGAAGAGCAGCCCGTCGTCGCCGCACAGCCCGACCGCCGGCTGCCCGTGGCGGCCCAGGCGCAGCACGATGTCCTTGTTGACCTTGCCGACCAGGACCATCTTGGCCACCTCGACGGTGGCGGCGTCCGAGACGCGCAGGCCGTCCACGAACTCGACCGGGAGATCGAGCTTGTTCATGTAGCTGGTGATGTCCGGACCGCCGCCGTGGACGACGATCGGGTTCATCCCCACGTACTTGAGCAGGACCACGTCGCGAGCGAACTCCTCGCGCAGCGCCGGATCGATCATCGCCGCGCCGCCGTACTTGATGACCACGGTCTGGCCGTGGAACTCGCGGATGTAGGGCAGCGCCTCCAGCAGCGTGGCGATGTCGCGCGTCATGTCGTGTAGTCCGCGTTGATGGTCACGTACTCGTGCCCGAGATCAGAGAAGTACAGCTCGGCCTCGGCGCCCTCGCCGGGCAGGCCGATCTCGTACTCGACCTCGGGTCCGGCCACCGCGGCGGCCAGCGCCTCGGCGTCGTGGGGGACATAGGCACCGGCCGAGCAGACGGTCACATTCTCGATGGTGATGTCCACCGGCAGCGGGGCGGTGCCCGGCATGGCCGCGCCGACGGCCTGGATGATCCGCCCCCAGTTGGGGTCCCCGCCGTACAGGGCGGTCTTGACCAGGGGCGAGTTGGCCACCGCGCGGGCCACCGCGGCGACCGCGGCCTCGTGGCCGCCGCGGACCACGACCCGGCCGACGCGCCGTGCCCCCTCGCCGTCGGCGGCGACGAGCAGGGCGAGCTGGCGCATGACGGCGTCCAGGGCCTCGCCGAAGTGCAGCTCGTCCTCGGACTCGGGCGCGACGGTGACCCCGGAGGCGCCCGAGCACTGCAGGATGACGGTGTCGTTGGTCGACAGCTGCCCGTCGACCGAGATCCGCTCGAAGCTGCGCTTGACGCAGACGCCGAGCAGCAGGTCGGCCGTCTCGGGGGTCAGCGCCGCGTCGGTCTGCACGAAGCACAGCAGCGTGGCGAAGCCGGGAGAGATCATCCCCGCGCCCTTGGCCTGCGCGGTGAGGGTCACCTCTCCCCCGGCCAGCGTGACCCGCGCGCGCACGCGCTTGGCGAACGCATCGGTGGTCTGGATCGCGGTGGCGAAGGCCTCGTCGCCGTCCGGGCTGAGCGCGTGGGCGGCGGCGAGGATGCCGGCGTTGACCTTGCTCATCGGCAGCGGCACCCCGATCACCCCGGTGGAGGCGACGGCAACCCGGCCCTCGGGCGCGGCGGACACGAGCGCCCCGGCCCCCTGCATCTTGGCCGCGTTCTCAAACCCCATCCGCCCGGTGGCCGCGTTGGCGTTGCCGGAGTTGACCACGACCGCCCGCAGGTGGGCCAGGTCGCAGCGCTCGGTGCAGATCAGCACCGGCGCGGCGAGCACCCCGGAGCGGGTGAAGCGCGCGGCGCTGGAGGGCTCGGGCGCGTCACAGACCATCAGGCCGACGTCGAGCGCGCCGGACGCCTTGATCTGCGCGGCGACCCCGGCGGCGCGGAAGCCGGCGGGCAGGCCGGTGCCCTCGAGCTCTGAGAGCTGGTCGGGCCGGTCGACCCAGCGGGAGGTGAAGAAGGTCATGCGATCCCCTCGGCTTCGGGGCGGCCGAACATCAGGTTGAGGTTCTGCACGGCCTGCGAGGCCGCGCCCTTCCACAGGTTGTCGATCGCCCCGAACACGATCAGGCGGCCGGTCCGCTCGTCGGCGTGGACCGAGATCCGGCACAGATTGGTCTCGCGCACGTCGCGCACGCCGGGCGGGCGCTCGGAGATCTCCACGAACGGCTCGGCGGCGTAGTGATCGCGGTAGAGGACGCGCGCGGCCTCGGCATCCAGCGGCGCGCCGCGCGGGGTCACGTAGCAGGAGACGAGCTCGCCCTGGTCCAGGGGCAGCAGGTGCGGGGTGAAGGTGATCCGCACGTCGGCCCCGAGCGCGGCCAGCTCCTGCTCGATCTCGGGGGTGTGGCGGTGGCGCGGGACGCCGTAGGCCGAGACGTTCTCATCGACGCTGACGAAGTGGGTCTTCTCGGTCGCCGCGCGCCCAGCCCCGGAGACGCCGGACTTGGCGTCGACGATCACGTCCCCGATCGCCCCGACCGCGGCCAGCGGGGCGAGGGCGAGCAGCGTGGCGGTCGGGTAGCAGCCCGGGTTGGCCACGATCGCGGCCTCGGCGATCTGCTCCCGGTAGCGCTCGGGCAGCCCGTAGACCGCCCCGTCGAGCAGATCGGGCGCGGGGTGCTCGCGGTACCACTCCGCGTAGACCGCGGGGTCGCGCAGCCGGAAGTCCGCACTGAGATCGACCACCCGTACGCCGCGGGCGACCAGCGCGGCGACGAGCTCGGCGGCCGCGCCGTGGGGGTAGGCGACGATCGCCGCGTCGACATCGGCGTGACGGTCGAGGTCGAGCTCCTCGAGCACGCGTCCGACGCGATGGTGGGGGTAGAGGTCATCCAGGCGCCGGCCGGCGTCCGCACGGGCGGTGATCGCGGTCAGGGTGAAGTGGGGGTGGCGCTGCAGCAGGCGCGCAGCGAGCGCGCCGGCGTAGCCGGCCGCCCCGAACACGGCCACGGTCGGCTCAGGCATCGCGCACCCGGCCGGACAGCGTCTCGGTCAGCGCGGCGGTGATGGCCCGGCGCCGGCCGGCCACCTCCTCATCGGTGAGGGTGCGGTCGGCGGCGCGGAAGCTCAGCCGCAGCGCGAGTGACACCTGGCCCGCGCCGATCCGCTCGGCGTCGCGGTAGACGTCGAACACCTCGGCGCTGCGCAGCAGCGGGCGCCCGGCGTCGGTCACGACCGCGATCACCTGCTCGGCGCTCACGGTGTCGGCGACGATCACCGCCAGGTCCTCGCGCACCTCGGGGAAGCTGGTCACGTCGGCGAAGCGGGTCGGCGCGGCATGGCCGGCCGCGGCCCCGAGATCGATCTCAAAGGCGACCGGAGCGCCGGCGCGATCCCATTCGGCGGCGACGAGCGGATGGATCTCACCGATCCACCCGACCGGCTCAGCGGCCACCACGACGCGCGCCGCCCGCCCGGGGTGCAGGAACGGCTCGGGCTCGGTGGCCTCAAGCGTCCAGGGCACGCGGATCGTGCCCAGCACCCGGGCCAGCGCGCCCTTGGCGGCGTAGAAGTCGGCTACCGGCGGCTCGGGCTCGCGCCAGGTCATCGGCCGCACCGGGCCTGACAGCAGCGCGGCCAGGTGCAGCGGCTCATCGGGCCGGGACGCCCCCTCGCGCGGGAGGTAGACGGCGCCGGCCTCGAACAGGGCCAGCCGGGTGGCGCCGCGGGCGTGGTTGCGCTGGGCGATGTCGAGCAGCGAGCCGATCAGGGTCGTGCGCAGGCGGGCCTGCTCGGCCGACATCGGGTTGGCCAGCGCGACCGCGGGGCGGTCGGCGATGCGCAGCCGCCGGGCCAGCTCCGCGGAGGCAAAGCTCCAGCCCACCACCTCGTGCAGGCCCAGCCCGGCGAGCGCGTCGCTGGCGCGGCGGCGCAGGCGCTGGGCGGCGGTGAGGCGGCCGGAAGCGCCGTGGCGGGAGGGCAGCGTGGCGGGCAGGATGTCCAGCGCGCCGAGGCGGGCGACCTCCTCGATCAGGTCGGCCTCGCGGGTCACGTCGGCGCGGCGGAAGGCGGGGACGGAGACGTCCAGGCCGTCGTCGGCGTCGGCCACGGTGAACTGCAGCGCAGTGAGGATCTCGGCCTGGCGCGCCCGTGGCACCTCGACGCCGAGCAGGCCGCGCACGCGCGCCTCGCGCAGGCGAATCGTCTGCGGGGCAGGTCCCGGGCCGCCGACGTCGATCGTGCCCGGCACCAGCCGGGCGCCGCAGAGCTCGATCATCAGCTGAGCGGCGACGGCCTGCGCGTGCATCGTCTGCTCGGGGGCCAGCCCCTTCTCAAAGCGGCCGGAGGCCTCGCTGCGCAGGCCGAGGGCGAGCGAGGTGCGGTGGATGTTGGGGCCGTCCCAGGTCGCCGCCTCCATCAGCACGCGCGTCGTGCCCGCGTGGACCTCCGAGCGCGCGCCGCCCATCACGCCGGCGATCGAGGTCGGGCCCTCGGCGTCGGCGATCAGCACCATCTGCTCGTCCAGGGTGCGGGTCTGGTCATCGAGGGTCTGGACGGTCTCCCCCGCCCGCGCCCGGCGCACGGTCAGCGCACCCCCGGCGACCTGGTCCAGGTCAAAGGCGTGCAGCGGCTGGCCGGTGAGCAGCATCACGTAGTTGGTGATGTCGACGACGTTGGAGATCGGCCGCTGGCCGGCCGCCATCAGCCGCGCCTTCAGCCACCACGGTGACGGAGCGATGGTCACGTCCTCGAACACGCGCGCGGTGAAGCGGGGGCACAGGTCCGGGCACTGGACGGTGATCTCGATGCCCGGGACCGGCCCCTCGCGGCCGGGATCATCAGTCCACGGCGGCGGCGTCAGGGGAGCGCCGGTGGCGGCGTGGACCTCGCGCGCGACCCCGTAGACGGCCAGGCAGTCGGGCCGGTTGGGCGTGATCTCGAGCTCGAGCACGTCGGTGGCGATCGGCAGCAGCTCGGCCAGCGGCGTCCCGGGAGCGGGAACGCCGTCGGCGTCCCTGTCGGCCAGGACCATGATTCCGTCGTGCTCGACCCCGATGGCCAGCTCGTCCTCGGCCAGGATCATCCCCTCGGAGGCCTCGCCGCGCAGCTTGGCCTGCTTTAGGCGCGTGCCGTCGGGCATGATCGCGCCCGGCCGGGCCACCGCGACGGTCTGGCCGGCGGCGACGTTGGGGGCGCCGCAGACGATCTGGCTCGGCTCATCGGTGCCGATGTCCACGGTGCAGACCCGCAGCCGGTCGGCGTTGGGGTGCGGCTGCGCGTCCAGGACCCGGCCGACCACGAAGGCGGCGAGGTTGGCCACGCCGTAGGCCTCGGTCCGCTCGACCTCGGTGCCGGTCATGGCCAGGCGCTCGGCCAGCGCGGCCGTGCTCATCTCCGGGGCGCAGTAGGCGTGCAGCCAGGCGATCGGGACGCGCATCTACGCGCCCCTCGGCGGCGTCGGGGTGCTGGCGGCGGTCACCTAGAACTGCTCCAGGAAGCGGACGTCGTTGTCGTAGAGCAGCCGCAGGTCCGGGACACCGTGCTTGAGCATCGCGATCCGCTCGATCCCCATCCCGAAGGCGAAGCCCTGGATCCGGTCGGGGTCATAGCCGGGCCGGTCAACCTGGGTGAAGACGTTGGGGTCGACCATCCCGGCGCCGAGGATCTCGATCCACGCCGTGCCCTTGCACAGCGGGCAGCGGCGCCCGTCGGCGGTCACGCCGTCGGTGCAGTTAAAGCAGGACACGTCGACCTCGACGCTCGGCTCGGTGAAGGGGAAGAAGTGCGGGCGCATGCGCACCCGGCGCTCGTCACCGAAGATCGCCCGGGCGAAGGTGAGCAGCGTCCCCTGCAGGTCGGCCAGGGTGACGTCGGTATCGACGGCTAGGCCCTCGACCTGATGAAACTGCGGCGTGTGGGTGGCGTCGGAGTCCAGCCGGTACACGCGGCCGGGGATGACGATGTAGAGCGGCGGCTCGGCGCCCTGCATGGCCCGCAGCTGCGTCGGTGAGGTGTGCACGCGCAGCAGCGCGGTCTGCGGATCGAAGATGTCCAGCGGGCCGTCGCCCTGCACGTAGAAGGTGTCGGTGGTCAGCCGCGACGGGTGCGTGTGGTCGAAGTTCAGGCCGTCGAAGTTGTGCCAGACCGTCTCGACCTCGGGTCCCTCGGCGACGTTGAAGCCCAGGCCGACGAACACGTCCTCGATCTCCCGCCAGGTCTGGGTGATCAGGTGCAGCCGCCCGACCGCGGCCGCGGGCGCCGCGGGCAGGGTGACGTCGATGCGGTCCTCGCGCAGGCGCGCATCGAGCTCTGAGCCGGCCAGCGCCTCGCCCGCGCTGGTCAGCGCCGCCTCCAGCGCCTGGCGCGCCCGGTTGGCTGCCTGGCCCGTCGCCGCGCGCTCCTGCGGCGGCAGCTGGGCCACGCCGCGCAGCAGGTTGGGCAGCTCGGCCTTGCGGCCCAGGAAGCGGATCCGGACCTCCTCGAGCTCAGCGGTGCTGGTGGCGGCGCCAATCGCCTGTTCGGCCTCGGCCTGCAGGACAGCGATGCGGTCGAGGCTGCTCATGGCGTGGCGGGCATCCTAGACATCTCATACAGCGCGACCGTGGCCGCCATCGCGGCGTTGAGCGAGTGGCTGGCGATCGGGATCTGCGCGGTCACGTCGGCCGCCGCCTGGACCTCGGCGGGAAGCCCGTCGCGCTCGGCTCCGATGAGCAGGGTCACGGGGGCTAGATCCGAGGCGTGCAGCCCGAGCTCGGCCAGGGCGGGTCCCTCCCCCGCGACCAGCGCGACGGTGCGGCCGGGCAGTAGCGACGGCTGCGCCGGGGCGTGCGCGAGGGCAACCGTGAACACCGCGCCCATGCTCGCCCGCACCGCCTTGGGACCGAACGGGTCCGCGCAGCCGGGTCCCAGGACCACCGAGGCGGCGCCGAAGGCCTGTGCGCTGCGCAGCACCGCACCGACGTTGCCCGGGTCGCCCACCCCGTACAGGGCCAGGCACAGCGGTCCGGCCGGCGCGGGGGCCCAGCGCTCCTCGTAGACGGCCAGCGCGCGCGTGCCCGAGCCCAACCCGGAGACCGAGGCCAGCACCTCGGGCGTGACCTGATCACCCTCCAGGCCGCTGCCCGCGGCGGCCAGCCGGTGCACGGGCCGCCAGCCGGCGGCGTCGGCGGCGGCGAGCAGGTCCTCGCCCTCGGCCACGAAGCGGCCCGCCCGCTCGCGCTCGCGCCGGCGCTGGGTGAGCTTGCGGATCGCTTTGAGCTTGTCGTTGTGGGGGCTGGTGATGGTCATCGGGTCATCGGGACAACAAAAAGGGCGCCGTCTGCGAGAGAGCGGCGCCCGGGTGGCGGTGCTGGTGTGCGGCTGGTGTGCTCAGCCGGCAGCCAGCGCCTCACGGGCGCGCTCGGCAAAGCGTCGGAAGGTGTCGGCGTCATGGACGGCCATGTCGGCCAGCACCTTGCGGTCCAGCTCGACTCCGGCCGTCTGCAGCCCGTGCATGAACTGCGAGTACGACATGCCGTTCATGCGCGCGGCCGCGTTGATGCGGGTGATCCACAGGCGGCGGAAATCGCGCTTGCGGTTGCGGCGATCGCGATAGCGGTACTGATCGGCCTTGAGCACCGCCTCCTTGGCGGTGCGGTAATGCCGGCTGGCGTCACCCCGGTAGCCCTTGGCCAGCTTCAGGGTCGCCCGCCGCTTCTTGCGCGCGTGCAGTGAACGCTTGACCCGGGTCATTTGGTCTTGGCTCCCAGCATCCGCTTGATCTGCTTCTCATTGTCCTTGGACATGATCACGGGCTGCCCCAGATGGCGCTTGCGCTTGGGCGACTTCTTCTCGAGGATGTGGCTCGTGAAGGAGTGACGGCCACGGACCTTGCCGGTGGCGGTCAGCTTGAAGCGCTTCTTGGCGCCGGAGTGAGTCTTCATCTTGGGCATCGCGGCCAAGCAGTAAAGCAGACCGAGCGCGCCGGATCCCGACCGGCCCGGCGGAAACCGGGACGCTGGATCAGGCGGTGGCGTCGCTGGGCTCGGGCGCCGGGACCTCGGCGCCCTCGGCGTGGCCGTTGGACGGCTCGCGCGTCGCCTTGGTCGGCGGCTCGCTCGTCGCCTCGACCGGCGGCTCGCTCGTGTCGCCGTTGGCCGGCTCGCTCGTGTCGCCATTGGCCGGCTCGGCGGGCACACCGCCGTTGGCGGCGACCGCCGCCGCGTCGTTGGTCTTGGTGACCTCACCGGCGAGCACGGCCTTGGACGGCGCGAGCATCATGGTCATGTTGCGCCCGTCCTGCAGCGGCGTCTGCTCGACGGCGGCGATGTCCTGCAGCTCCTCGGCCAGCTTCTGCAGCAGCGCGGTGCCCCGCTCGGGGTGGGTGACCTCGCGCCCACGGAACATGATCGTCACCTTGACCCGGTCCTTGCCGAGCAAAAAGCGCCGGACATGGCCCTTCTTGGTGTCGTAGTCGTTCTGGGCGATCTTCGGCCGGAACTTGATCTCGCGGATCGTGATCTGCTGCTGGTGCTTGCGCGCCTGCTTGAGCTTCTGCGCCTGCTCGTACTTGAACTTGGAGTAGTCGAGCACGCGGCACACGGGCGGGCGCGCGTCGGGCGCCACCTCGACGAGGTCGAGGTCGCGTTCCTGGGCGTAGGCGAGCGCCTCGGTCGTCTTGATGACGCCGATCTGCTTGCCGTCCTCTCCGACGAGCCTGACCTCGGGAACGCGGATGCGATCATTGATCCGGGTCTGGTCCCGCTCGGGCGGGCGCCGGTCAAACCTGCGAGGGACCGGCACTAGATTCGGGCGCGGCGGTGGTTCAAGCGGTGCCGGGCCGTATGGAGCGGAGTTCGATCAACGGGGGCGAGTATAGCGTCACACGCCGGACGGAGCGCGGCTTTTGATCAGCGCGGTGACGCGATCGGTGAACTGCTCCAACGGCACCGAGCCGCTGTCGCCGCTGCGGTGCTCGCGGACGCTGACCTGACCGGCGTCGCGCTCACGGTCACCGACGACGAGCATGAAGGGGATCTTGCGCAGCTCGGCGTCGCGGATCTTGCGCCCCACCGATTCGGTGCGGTCGTCCAGCTCGCCGCGCACCCCGGCGGCGCGCAGGCCGGCCAGGACCTCAGCGGCGTAATCGAGGTGACGGTCGGCGATCGGCAGCACGATCGCCTGCACCGGGGTCAGCCACACCGGCAGCTCGCCCTCGAGATGCTCGAGCAGGATCCCGATGAAGCGCTCGTAGGAGCCCATCAGCGCGATGTGGAGCATCACCGGGCGATGCTCGGCGTTGTCGGCACCGGTGTAGGTGAGATCGAAGCGCTCGGGGAAGTTGTAGTCCAGCTGGCAGGTGCCCAGCTGCCATGAGCGCCCCAGCGCGTCGGTCACGTGCATGTCGATCTTGGGGCCGTAGAAGGCGCCGTCGCCCTCGTTGAGCTGGTAGTCGAGACCCTGGCTCTCAAGCGCCGCGCGCAGCGCCGCCTCGCTGTGGTCCCACAGCTCGTCGGAGCCGATCCGGTTCTCGGGGCGCGTGGACAGCTCCAGCGTGACGTCGAACCCGAACACGCGGTAGACAGAGAAGGCGTACTCCAGGGCGCGGGCGACCTCGTCCTGGATCTGATCCTCGGCGCAGAAGACGTGGTTGTCGTCCTGGGTGAAGTGCCGGACGCGCAGCAGCCCGTGCAGGGTGCCCGACGGCTCGTTGCGGTGCAGCGGGCCGGGCTCGGCGTAGCGCACCGGCAGGTCGCGGTAGGAATGCGGGTGCATCGCGAACAGCTCGCAGTGGCCGGGGCAGTTCATCGGCTTGACGGCAAGCTCGCTGCGGTCGTTCTTGGCGTCCCCCGACTCCGTCGTGAACATGTTCTCGCGGTACTTCTGCCAGTGCCCCGAGCGCTCCCACAGGGAGCGATCGAACAGGATCGGGGTCTTGACCTCGGTGTAGCCGCGCTCGTGTCCCATCTCGCGGCTGAGCGCGACGAGCTGGTTGTAGACCGTGGTGCCGGGCGGGAGCCAGAAGGCCGAGCCGACGGCCGCCTCCGAGAAGCCGAACAGCCCGAGTTGGGGCCCGAGGCGGCGGTGGTCGTTGGCCCGCGCGCGCTCGAGCCGCTCCAGGTGCTCGGCCAGCTCCTGCTTGGAGAAGAAGGCGGTCCCGTACACGCGGGTGAGCATCTGGCGGCGGGAGTCCCCGCGCCAGTAGGCGCCGGCCACCGACTGCAGCTTGAACGCCTTGATGCGCTTGGTCGAGGGGGCGTGCGGGCCGCGGCAGAGGTCGGTGAAGGGTCCGTTGGTGTAGAGCGAGACGGTCCGCAGCGGATCGGCCGGATCGGCCTGGGCGGCGAGGTCCTCGATCAGCTCGACCTTGTAGGGCTGATCCTCGGCGCGGAAGCGCTCCAGCGCCTGCGCCACCGGCACGTCCTCGCGCGTGAACGCCTCGTCGGCGTCGATGTGGGCCTTCATGCGCGCCTCGATGGCGGGGAAGTCCGCGTCGGAGATGGCCACGCCCTCGGGGAACTCGAAGTCGTAGTAGAAGCCGTCCTCGATCGCGGGGCCGATCGAGATCTTGACCCCCGGGTAGAGGTCGAGCACCGCGGCCGCGAGCACGTGCGCGGCGTCGTGGCGTACGACGGCCAGCGCGTCCTCGCCGCTGCGCTCGGTGATGATCTCCAGCGGCCCGTCACCGTTGGGGGCGGGCAGCGGCCGGGCCAGGTCGCGGGTCTCACCGCCGAGCTTGACGGCCAGGGCGGCGCGGGCCAGGCCGGGGCCGATGGCCGCGGCGGCGTCGGCGCCGGTGGCGCCGTCGGGCAGGTGCAGCGGCGTTCCGTCCGGGAGCTGGTAGTCCATCGCGTGAGCTGATGCTATTCGGGCCCGGCCGGCCGCGTCGTGCGTGCCCGGCCGCCGACCGGGACGTCTAACAGCTGCTGACCGCGAGCCGCTCGACCGTGTTGGCGTCCTCGTGGCCGGCGGCATCCCGCGCGCGGACGACGAAGTAGGCCGAGCCGCTGGTGCTCAGCGTTCCCGAGTAGGCGCTCGCGCCGGGCTGGCTGGTCCAGGTCGGCGAGGCGAAGTCCTCCCCGCCCGGGTTGGCCGAGAAGTAGATGTCGTAGACGAGCTGGGCGGCGGGCGTGACGGGATCCGACGCGGGGTTCCAGCGCAGCGTGTACGTGCGCCCGGTGGGGGTGCCGTGGACGGGCGAGGAGGCGCAGAAGGTCGCCGACTGCAGCCCGGCGAAGGTGGGCGCCTGGCTGCCGCCGGTCGCACCCGTGCCGCCGGTGCCTCCCGTCCCGCCGGTCGCACCCGTGCCCCCGCCCCCGGCGGCGGCCCGCACGCGGAAGCCGAAGCGCGCGATCGTGCGCGGGGCGAGCATGAACAGCGGACAGGCGCGGGCCGGACCCGGGCGGCAGCTCGAGACGATGTCGGCGATCACCTGACCGCGGTAGCGCCCGCTGCACCACCGGCGCCGGCCCGAGCGGATCACCGTCCTGACCATCGCCCCGGCCCGGGCCGGGCGCAGCGCGTAGCTGACGCGCGAGGTGCAGCCGCTGCCGCGCGGCCCCGCGACCATGACCCGGTCGGTACGCCGCAGCCCGGCGACGGTGCCCGTCTGGACCGGGTTGCGGAAGCGCAGCACGAAGCCGGTATGAACGCCTCCCGTGCCCGGCTTGAGCGACAGCCGCAGGGTGGCGGCCGAGCCCGCCGTGGCCGCGACGGCAACGACCAGGGTGACGGCCAGACCGAGACCGCCGCGAAGCGCGCGTTCCCTCATCACCGGCCAGTCTAACCACGGCGCGAGGATCGCAATCGCCTTTCTCGTGGCGCCGCTGGACCTGCTGATGAGGGCGGTCTATGCGCCCCGCTCCCCTGGTCCTTTGAGCGGGTGGCGAAGGGCCGAAAGCCACGCTACATTTGTCTCTCCCGGACGATTAGCTCAGCTGGGAGAGCGCCGCCTCGACAAGGCGGAGGTCACTGGTTCGAGCCCAGTATCGTCCATTCAGCCGCCACCTCCTCGGGCCCCGGAGCTGGTCAGCCAAAATCTCCCCCCGGGGTGTTCAGTTGGTGCCCTTCGGTGCCGATACCGGAAGGATGGAGAGCTTTGCGGTGGCATTTCCCCGCGCGCAGCACGCCCGCGTGAGCGGGCCGGCACGGGGGCGCAGGTCTCCGCGCGGGCCGTCGGCGGGCGGTACGTGTCTCGGATTCTGAAGCGGCGGGAGGTCCCGTTCGCCGCGTGCGCGCTCGTCGCGCAGCTCTCGGTCATCGTCTTCCCCGGGCACATCTCGACGGCGGCGCTGCTGGCCAGCTGGGCCGTGCTCGCGGTCGTGATCGGCGCGGCGGCCGGATTCTCACGCCTGGGGGCGCCCGCTTGCATTCAGCTTCTTGCACCGTGCGGGTATCTCATTTCGCTGGCCCTCCTGCTCGCGTCGGACAGCGGCGCCTCGACGAGCCTGCAGCCGCTCGTCCTGCTGCCGATTCTGTGGGGCGCTCTCTATCACCGGTGGCGAGAGGCGACGGCGATCGTCCTGGCGGCGATGGGGATGATCGCGGTCACGATGTCGCTCGCCCACGCGCCGGGCGGGGCGATCATCAGGACGACCGGACTGTGGGGGCTGATGGGCGCGATCGTGCTGTTGGGCGCCCACCATCTCCGGTGCTGGCTGGGGGACGCGATCGATGAGCGCGAGGAGGCGCTGCGCCAGGCCAGGGTGCTCGGCGAGGTCGCTCGTGAGCTGAACTCGACGCTTGTCCCCGAGGAGGTGGTCGCGATCGGGGTTCGGCTCGCGGCCGAGATCGCCTCCCCTCCGGGCCGGCGTCCGGTGCGGGCCAATTACTGCCGGATCTCCGACGGAATGGTGTTGATCGACAACGAGTTCGACGGGGAGGGGCAATGGCTCGGGCAGACCTGGCCCCTGCCCGAGCATCCGCACCTTGCGCGGGTGGTGCGGACCGGGGTCGCGACGACCGGGCGGCTCGAGTTCGCAGAGTTGGGTCCGACGGTCCGTTCGCTGGCCACCGATCAGGGCGTCCAACACGGCGGTTGGGTCCCGGTGATCGTGGAGGGGGAACTGCACGGCGTGCTCGCCGTGGCCGGGCGCAACCGCCCCGTGTCTCAGCAGGAGCTGTCGCGCTGCGTGGCGATCGTCCGCATCATGGAGCTGGCGCTCGGAAACGCGCTTGCCCACGAGCAGGTGCAGCGCGCCGCGCTGACCGACCCGCTGACCTCACTGTCCAATCGCCGCGGCATGATGCAACTGGTCAGCGAACGCCGGGGCAATCAGCCGCTCACGGTGATGACGGTCGACGTCGACCAGCTCAAAGCGGTCAACGACGACCACGGACACGCCGCCGGAGACGAGCAGATCAAGCTCGTCGCCGACGCGATCCGCTTGGTCATGCGCAGCGACGACGTGGCCGCGAGAGTGGGCGGCGACGAGTTCGCCTGCTTCATCTTCGACTCCGACGAGCAGGCCGGTCAAATCGTCGCCCGGCGCATGCTCGAGTCCGTCCGCACCGTACGCACCCGTGGTCAGGCCCCGCGCATCAGCATCGGGGTCGCCTGTGTGGAACCGGGGGCCTCACTGGACGACAGCATCCGCCACGCGGACCGGGCCATGTATGAGGCCAAGCGGGCCGGGGGCATGCGCTATGTGCTCGCGCCCCGCCAGCCGGTCGGGGAGCGCGCCGAGCCCGGCACCGGCGTGATCGCTCAGCGCCAGGTCGGGGAGCTCGGTGACCCCGAGATCGGCGTGACCGCTCAGCGCCACGCCGGGGAGCTGGCTGAGCGCGAAGCGGCGGCCTAGCCGGCCGGCGACCTGGGTCGGCTTGACCTGCTGAGCCTGGGCGAGCGTCGTTTGGCTCCGGTCAGCGTGGGGCGCGCGGCGGGATGTGGCTGAGCTTCTCCGGGTTGCGGACGATGTCGATCACGGTGATGCGCCCGCCGTCGATGGTCAGAGCCACGACGCTGTCGGTGACGCCGTCCACCGTCACCACGAGCCCGGCGCTCCCGTTGACTCGGACCAGCCGCCCGGACGCATCCTGGCCCAGGCGAGCGGCCACCCGCGCGAAGCTGGCCAGCGCGCGGGCGACGCGGTCGGCGCCGCGCAGCGGTTTGCGGGCGGCCGCGACATGACCTCCGCCGTCGGCGCGCAGGACGACGTCGGGATCGAGCAGCGCCAGCAGCGGCGCGTGCTCGCCCTCCTGCCAGGCCTGGGCGAACGCGGAGACGACGCGCTCGGCCTCCTGCTCGGAGGCCGGGAAGCGGGGCTTGCCGGCGTCGACGTGCGCCCGGGCCCGCGCGGCCAGCTGGCGCACCGCGGCCGGTGAGCGGCCGACGATCTCGGCGACCTGCTCGAAGGCGAGCCCGAACACGTCGTGCAGCAGGAAGGCGGTGCGCTGCGCCGGGGAGAGCCGCTCGAGCACGACCATCAGCGCGGTCGAGATGCTCTCGTCGAGGGTGAGGTCCTCATCGGCCTCGGTGACCAGCGGTTCGGGCAGCCACTCGCCGGGATAGTGCTCGCGCCGGCGTCGGGCGCTGCCCAGGGCGTCGAGGGCGAGCCGGCCCACCACCGTGCTCAGCCACGCGCCGAGGTCGCGGATCTCCTCGTCGGTGCGCTGCAGACGCAGCCACGCGTCCTGCACGACATCCTCGGCTTCGGCCAGGCCACCGAGCACGCCGTAGGCGATCCGCACCATCCGCGGGCGCAGCGCCTCGAACTCCGCCGCCCGGTCAGCCACGGCTCAGCCACTCGGTGAAGGTCGGGCCCGGTAGGGCACCCGCCGGCGTGCACAGCGCCCCGTCGGCCAGCGCCCGGCCCGCGCGCCCGAGCGAGGGCAGGCGCAGCGCCATCCCGCGGCGGCCGCGGACCCGGGCCCATTGCGCGCTGAGCTCGCTCAGCGTCGCGACCTCCGGGCCGCCGACGTCATCCACGCGGCCCGCGGGCGCCCCCAGCGCCAGCTCGGCCAGCCGCGCCGCGACCAGCGCGGGATCGACGGGCTGAAAGCGGGCGGCGCCGGTTGGGCGCACCCGCCAGCGCGCGGCCGCGGCAAACCAGCCGTCCAGCAGCTGCGGGAACTGGGTGGCCCGCAACACTGTCCACGGCACCGGGCCGCCGCAGACGAGCTCCTCCTGCGCCACCTTGGTCTTGTAATAGGACACCGGCACACGATCGCAGCCGACGATCGAGATGAGCACGTGATGACCGACTCCGGCCTCGGCCTCGGCGGCCAGCAGCCTCCGGGTTCCGTCCACGAGCACCCGCTCGGCGCGGCGTGAGGCGTTGGCAGCGTCGACCACGGCCCCCACACCGGCCAGGGCCGCGGTCAGGCCCTCACCCGTGCTCAGATCGACGCGGAGATGGGTGGCGCCGCCGGGGACGGCGGCCGGGGTGCGGCTGAGCACGCGCACGTCGGCTCCGCGCCGGGCGAGCTCGGCGCTGACGAGCCGTCCAAGGGTTCCGGTGCCGCCGAGGACGGCGATCGTGTCCTGGGTCATGGTTGGGCCTCCTGTTGAGCGTCGGTTCCCTGTAGGACGAAACGGGGCCCCGATCGTGTGACATCACGTCGGTAAGCTCGCCGGACGATGCGCAAGCTGCAGTCCCAGGGGGTGCACCACATCACGCTGACCGGTGCCGGCCGGCAGGCGTCGATCGACTTCTGGGAAGGCGTCCTGGGGATGCCGTTCGTGTTCGAGCAGCCCAATCTGGACAACGCGGCCGAGAGCCACCTGTACTTCGACCCGGGCGACGGCCGCCTGATCACCGTCTTCACCAACGAGGAGCGCGACGGTGATCCGGGCCGCACGCCGACCGACCCGGGGTGCGTGCACCACCTCGCCTTCGCCGTCTCTCAGGCCACCTTCGCGCAGGCCGTCGAGCGCCTCGACGAGCGCGGGATCCGCCACAGCGGGGTCAAGGACCGCGGCTTCATGGACTCGATCTACTTCACCGACCCGCTCGGGCTGCTGATCGAGCTGGCCTCCTACCGCTTCGAGCCGCCGCACGGCCACACCCACGCCGACGTTCTGCTCGAGGCCCACCGCATCCGCGTGGCGCGCGGTGACTACAACATCGACCGGGTCCATCTCGCCGACGCGATCGAGCGGCTCACCGCACACTCGCGGGACTCCCTGTCGGCGGACCGCTCGCCCCGGGATCCGTACGGGTCCGGCGCCGCGCCCCGGGTCTGAGCTCGCGCCCCGGGTCAGGGGACGACGGCGACGGGCGGCGCCTCGTCGGCCGCGGCGGCGGTGCAGGGTGTCGCGCCCTCCGGCGCGAAGCGGGCGAAGATCGCCGCCAGCCGCTCGGCGTCACCGGGCTCGAGGTGATCGAAGAAGCGGGCGCGCACCGAGGCCGCGTGGGTCGCCTGCGCGGCGCGAGCCAAGGCCAGACCGGCGTCGGTCAGGTGCGCCTCGACGGCGCGGGCGTCACTCGGGCAGGCCTGGCGGCGCACGAGGCCGCGGGACTCGAGACCGTCGACGAGCCGGGACACGCGGCTGAGCGAGAGGCCGGCCTGCGCGGCCAGCGCGGACAGGCGCCGGCCCTCGGCGGCGGCCAGGCGCCCGAGCAGCTCGACGCTGGACAGGCTCAGGCCGTGCTCGGCCTCGAGTTCGGCCTCCAGGGCGCGCGTGAGGCGCTTGTGGGTCTCCAGCAGCCCGATCCACGCGTCGGCCTGGACCGCAGTCCAGGTGTCGCGGGCGGCCTCACCGGCCACGAACTCGCAGGCTTCACCGTCGGGGCGGTCCTCGGGCATCGGGCTGTCGAGTCTAGAGCTCGTGGCCCCCGCCTCCCCCGGGCGACGCCGCGGTGAGCGCGCGCAGCCAGCCGGCGGCGCGGATCAGATCATCCTGGGTCAGGTTGTGGCCGGCGCGCGGCGCCGTCGCGGTGCTGACCGTCGCCCCGGCCCCGGCGAGGATCTCGGCCAGCCGGGCGGTCTGCTCGGGCGAGGAGAACGGATCCCCCTCCCCCGCCGCGATCTGCACGTCGGTGCCGGCCAGGGCGAGCGGCGCCTCGGGCTCATAGGGGAGCATCGGGCGCAGGAGCACCGCTCCGCGCAGCAGGCCCGGGTGGCGGAAGAGCAGGCTGACGGCGATGTTGGCGCCGTTGGAGAGGCCCAGCGCGACGATCCGCTCCGGGTCGCGGTCGTAGCGACGCGCCGCGGCGGCGACGAAGCCGGCCAGCTCGTCGGTGCGGGCGAGCAGGTCAGGGATGTCGAGCCGGCCGACGGCCAGGCGGCGGAAGAAACGGGGCATCCCGGCCTCTGAGACCTGACCGCGCGGCGAGAGGCGCGCGGCGTCCGGCAGGAGCTCGCGGCCCAGCGGCAGGAGATCGTGCTCGTCGCCACCGGTGCCGTGCAGCAGCAGCAGGGTCCAGGGCGAGGCGCCCGGCTCGTAGACGTGGACGAAGCCGAGCTCGCTCGCGGTCGGCGGCGCGGTCATCGCTCGGCCGCCGTGGTCTGCGGGCGCCACTGGCGCACGTCGGGGATCGGCGTCAGCGCCGGCGCGATGCGGTCGCGCAGCGGCTCGAAGTCGGGCGGCAGCGCGAGGTGCTCGCCCATCGTCTCGGC
Organism: Solirubrobacteraceae bacterium; assembly: GCA_035713465.1. Taxonomy (GTDB): domain Bacteria; phylum Actinomycetota; class Thermoleophilia; order Solirubrobacterales; family Solirubrobacteraceae; genus Palsa-465. The sequence continues at coordinate 18,860 of DASSZP010000027.1, forward strand.
CGGCTCGTCGACGTCGAAGCCGGCCCCGTCGAGCGTGGCCAGCTCGTACAGGATCCCGCTCGGCTCGCGGAAGTACACCGACTGGAAGTAGAAGCGGTCGATGATCGGCGTCGGGCGGGCGCCGGCCGCGGTCACCTGCGCGCGCCAGTCCTCCATCTCAGCCAGCGGGACCGCCCAGGCGATGTGGTGCACGGTTCCCGCTCCGGGCACACCGCGCTGGCTCGCGGTCTCGAAGCGGATGCGCCCGCCGCGGCTGGGCCCGCGGGCCTCCCACTCGTGATCCTCGAGCTCGGTGAAGCCGAGCACGGAGCGCAGCAGCGCCTCGCTGCGGGTGGGGTCGGCGACGGCCGCGCGAACGCCCTCGAAGCCGAGCAGGGCGTGCTCCTCGGGGATCTCGCGCGAGCGAGCGCGCAGGGGCGCGTCGGGGCGGTCAAACACGCCGAGTTCGTGGCGCATGCCCTCGGGGTCGTGGAAGATCAGCCGGCCGTCGGCCCGTTCGGTCCCGACGCCCTCGGCGGCCAGGCGCGCGGCCCAGAAGTCCAGCGATTCGGGGGCGGCGACACGGTGCACGATCGCCGTGACCATGCCCGCGCCGGCGCGGCCCCGGGTGGCTCCCGGGTACTCGAAGAAGGTGATGTCGGCGCCGGGTGAGCCGTGCTCGTCGGCGTAGTAGAGGTGGTAGACGCCCGGGTCGTCCTGGTTGACGGTCTTCTTGACCAGGCGCAGACCGAGGACGCGGACGTAGAAGTCGACGTTGGCCGGCGCGTCCGCGGTGATCAGGGTGATGTGGTGGATGCCGTCGATGGGCTGCATGTCTTCCTCCTCTGGGGGTTCCGGGCCGGCGGCCGCGCGGGCCGCCGGCGGACCGGAGCGTTCGTGCTAGGCCTGCTTGACGGCCGAGATGTCGAGCGCCAGCTTGACCTTGTCGGCCACGAGCATGTTGCCGCTGCCCAGGGCCTGGTTGAACTTCATCCCGTAGTCGCCGCGCGACAGGCTGCCGGTGATCTCCAGGCCGACCCGCTCGTTGCCCCACGGGTCGGTGTCGGTGCCCTGGACCTCAGCGGTCAGGGTGATCGGGTTGGTGACGCCGTGGATGGTCAGGTCGCCGGTGATCTTGAAGGTCTCGTCGTCCACGGGCTCGATCGCCGTCGAGGTGAAGGTGAGCTCGGGGTGCTCCTCGGCGTGGAAGAAGTCGGGCGAGCGCAGGTGCTCGTCGCGCTGGGCCTCGTTGGTATCCACCGAGTGGACCTTGACCGAACCGTAGGCCTTGGCCGAGGAGAGATCGTCGGCGATCTCCAGGGTCCCCTCGAAGTCGGTGAACTCGCCGCGGACGGTGGCGATCCCCATGTGCTTGACGGCAAAGCCGACCTTGGAGTGGGCGGGATCGACGGTCCAGGTGCCGGTCGGGACGACGGTGCGGGTGGATGTGCTCATGACGGTGCTCCGATCAGTTGGGTTGGGGTGGGGTGGCTGGTGGCCGCCCCGGTGATTGCTTGCTGCAGCAAGCATAGCAACAATTGTTTGCGCAAGCAAGTACCTCTGGGGGCGTGCGTACGGGCGGACCTGGGGCGCGGACGGGCGGGCGGCGCGGGCGGTCGGCGGGCCGGGGCCCTCTACCGGCGAGGACCCGGGATGAAAGTGAGGAATATCGACGGTTTCATCCATACCGTCCCCCGGGCCGCCCCTGAGACGCCGACGGCCGACCGGCCGCATCCCCGGGGCGGGGCAGGCCGCTCGATCGAGCGCTCCCGCGTTCACCCGCGGCGGGGCGGGGCGGATCAGCCGGCGACGGTGAAGCGGATCAGCCCGTGACGGCGAAGCGCGCGGTTCCGACGGTGCCGACCACGCGCACGTACTGGGGACACATGGCCCCCGCCTTGCACACCGGGCCCGCGGTCTGGACCACGCGGACCACGTGCGTTCCCGGGCACCAGCGCGAGCCGAGCCGCGCGGGATCCACCTCGACCGAGGTGGTTTGCCCCTTGGTCGCCGCGCCGGCCCGCACCGACCCGGGGCCGAGGCATCCCGTCCCCCCGCCCCCGGTCACGCTGACCGTGTAGGCGGTGCGGGTCTGTCCCACGGCCGCGGTGGACGCCGGGGCCAGGAAGCGCACGGTGAACACCGTGGCCGGCCCCCCGGTGTGCGGCGCGGCGGTGACCGGGGCGCCCGCACGGGGCGCGGCCGACGTCGTTCCCGTGGTCGCCGAGCCGCCGGCCGCGCCGGTCGAGCTGGTGCCCCGCGTGCCGCAGGCGGCCAGCCCGAGCGCCACCAGAACGGCGAGAGCGATGCGCTCGGCTCGCCTCATGGCCTTTCAGTCTAGGCGCGGTCCCTCGGCCCGGCGCCGGCCTTGACGCCGGGTGGAGGTTGATCGGTCAAATACAATCAGGGTATGGAAACCCTGACCGAAGGCCGTCTGGACGGCGCTGCCCTGGAGGCTTGGCGCAGCTTTTTGCAGAGCCACGCCGCGATCGTGCGCGTGCTCGACGCCGAACTGGCCGGCGAGCACGGCATCACCTCACGTGACTACGAGGTCATGCTCTACCTCGCCCAGGCCGAGGACCGCCGGCTGGCCATGTCCGCGCTGGCCGAGCGCACGATGCTCACCCGCTCGGGCATCACGCGCCTGGTCGACGGGCTGGTCACGGCCGGGTTCGTGCGCCGCGTGGGCTGCCACAACGACGCCCGTGTCTCCTACGCGGAGCTGACCGACGCCGGCTACGAGAAGCTGCGTGCCTCCGGCTGCTCGCACGTGCGCAGCATCCAGCGGCTGTTCTTCGAGCACTTCACCCCGCAGGAGACGGCCACCCTGGCCGAGCTGCTCAGCCGGCTCCCCGGCGCCCAGGCCGGCGGTCAGTGCACGGTGAGCTGAGGCCCCGGAGCAGGACGGGCTGCTGACCCGGGACCGATCGGGCAACGCGGTCGCGCTGCGCGCCGCCTGAACACCGCGCCGTCCCCGGCGGGCGGCTACCCTAGGCCTCTCTCGGCGACGTGGCGGAGTGGCTACGCAGCGGCCTGCAAAGCCGTCTACACCGGTTCGATTCCGGTCGTCGCCTCTCGGGCCAGATTCCTGAAATCGTGCCGGGTTCAGGAGATTTCCGGCACTGGCCCTCTCGGGCGTGGGTGCCGTCTCACCGTCCATCAACACGCTCCTAACGCCATTTCATCCGGCGTTCCCAGGCCGGCGCCTACCGTGACGGGTCGCGGTGTCCCGGGGATCGGGTGGCGCCGCCCGCCCCCTGTCCCTGTCCCCTGCCCCGAGGCTTTCATGACCCGAGACGAGCGCGCGGCCATCAGCCGCCCGAGCACCCGCCGCCGACTGGCCCCGCTGGCCACCAAAGTTCCCGAGATCACACTCCTGTTCTGGGTACTCAAGCTGCTGACGACCGGGATGGGCGAGGCGATGTCGGACTTCCTGGGCCAGCAGAGCGTGCCGCTCGCGGCGCTGATCGGCATCGCCGGCATCGCGGTGGCCTTCCGCCTGCAGTTCGCCCAGCGGGAGTGCCGCGCCCCGTACTACTGGTTCGCGGTGATGATGGTCGCCGTGTTCGGCACGATGGCCGCCGACGGCATCCGGGACGGGGCCGGCGTGACCTACACGGTGACGACGCCGCTGTTCGCGCTCATCACGGCCGCGATCTTCGCCCTCTGGTACCGCAGCGAGGGCACCCTGTCAATTCACTCGATCACGACCCGCCGGCGCGAGACGTTCTACTGGGCGGCCGTGCTGGCCACCTTCGCGCTCGGGACCGCCGCCGGCGACCTGACCGCCTTCAGCATGCACCTCGGCTTCTCTGAGTCGATCCTGCTCTTCGCCCTGCTGATCGCGATCCCGGCCGCGGGCTGGTGGCGGGGAACGCTGAACCCGACGCTGGCCTTCTGGATGGCCTACGTGCTCACCCGGCCGCTCGGCGCCTCGATCGCCGACTGGTTCGCCAAGCCCAAGGCGATCAGCGGTCTCGGTCTCGGCGACGGCCCCGTCAGCGTTCTGGCCCTGGTCGTGTTCGTCGGCCTGGTCGCCTATGTCACCGTGTCCCGGCACGGCCGGCAGCCCGCGCCGAGTCACGCCCACGCCGAGTATCACCCGGCCGCCGAGCCGCTCCCGGCCGAGCAATAGAGGCGTTGAGAACGAGCCGAGGGCGGTGAGCGGCGCGCCGGTGGCGGCGCCGGAATCGCCGTGCTCAGGCCGCGGATTCGGTCAGCGTCCAGCCGGCCACGGTGGCGCGGTGCAGGGCGTGGCGCACGGGCCCGTCGACCAGCAACTCGCGGCGGATGTCGCCGCAGGCGACACGCTCGGGCCAGTCGAGCAGTCCCTCGATGCCCTCGGGCTCGATCTCTGAGAGGTCACGCAGGTCGAGGACCAGGGTCCGGAAGGAGCCGGTCCGCGTGACCGCGATATCGGCCAGGCGGCCGATGCTCACACCGTCCAGGCAGCCCGTGGGCGCCACGGTCAGGGTGTCACCGGAGCGCAGCAGGCGCACGCCCCACCGGCGCTGACCGGGCACGGGCGAGCGCGCCGAGGCTGACTGCACCACAGCCAGCGGCGCGTCGACGACATCGTCGGCCCCGAGCGCGAGCAGCGATGCCCGGCGACCGTCGCCGCCGGCGAGGTCGGCGAGCACGATCACGGGAGGGTCGGTGGCCCGGCGCAGCGAGGTGCAGAGCGGCTCGAGCGCGGCCACGGGCTCATCGGGGTTGACGATGATCACGACCAGCTCCACCGCTCCGCCCCGCGCCAGGTCCGATAGCTCACGCGGCTCGGCCTCGGAGCCCAGCCGGCCCACGCGCCAGCCCGTCCAGCTCAGGAAGGCGGAGATCGCGTTGCCGTCGAGCAGCGCCATCGGCGTATCGCCGTGGGCGACCAGCGCCGCCCGACCGGTGCCGTGCCCCGCCGGAGCGGCCTCACCCTCCAGCGCGTCGGCGAGAACCGTGAGCCCGATGTCAGCGGCCAGACGCGATGATGCCGGGGAGCCGTCAAGGGCGGATTTCATGGCCGGCCGGATGACCTCGCTGAACAGCTGGCCCGCGTGCAGTCCGCTGTGTGAGGCCGACTGCGTGAGCTCGCGGGCGCGGCGGAGATCCAATGCCGTCAGGGCCTCGGTCAGCGCGCTCGGGCGATCCTCATATGCGGGGCCGGCGTGGCCGATACTCTCGGCGAACTGGTGTGCGGGTTGCGACGGCACTGCCTGCATACTAAACGCTGTCCAGCCCGCCATCCGTAGGTACCCCGGATTTTCGAACGCTGTCGCGCGGGTACACAGAGTAGGAACATCATGCTGATCCGTCTTGAGCTCCCCCGGGACAAGAGCGCCCCCGCGGCGGCCCGCCAGGCCATCGACGAGTTGCGCCCGGTTCCCTCCACGCAGGTGCGCAGCGATGCGCGGCTGCTCGTCTCCGAGCTGGTCACCAACAGCGTCCGGCACGGCACGGGGGATCATGTCGTCGTCTTGCTCGACCACGAGGACTCAGGAGTCCTGCGCTGCGAGGTGATCGACCAGGGGGCCGGCTTTGTGCCGCGCGCCCGGCCCGATCAGCCCGTGGGCGGCTGGGGCTTGGAGCTCGTCGAGCAGATCGCCTCCAGCTGGGGCGTCCGCGAAGGCTCGACCCATGTCTGGTTCGCGATCCACGCCGACGACGTGACCCGGTGAGCACAGCGGAATACGAGTCCCCACGGGCGTCGGCGCAGGAGCTGCGGGCAAGCTTTCTGGACTGCCTGATCGCCCCGGACGCGCGCGGCGCGCGGATTGTGATCGACGACAGCCTGGCCGCCGGGACGAGCGCGGCGAGCCTGTACCTCGACGTGATCGGGCCGGCCATGAGCGACGTCGGGCGGTTGTGGGAGCTGGCCAAGATCAGCGTCGCCCAGGAGCACCTGGCCACCCAGATCACCCAGTCGGTGATCGCCACGCTGGGGCTCCACCTCCGGGCCGAGATGGCGGTCGGCCACGGCCGGGTCGCGGTCGTCGCCTCGACCCCCGGGGAGCGCCACTCGCTCGGTGGCCAGATGGTGGCCGACTTCCTCGAGGCCCAGGGGTGGACGACGCTGGCTCTGGGCCCCGACGCCCCCCTCACCGATCTCGTCGGCTTCGCGCGCGATCAACGGGCCGAGCTCGTCGCCCTGTCGACCGCGCTGGCGCGCAATCTGCTCCTGGTCACCCGCACCTGCGGCCTGCTGCGGCGGCTCGATCCACCCCCGATGATCGTCGTCGGAGGCCAGGCCTACGGCGGCAACGCCGAGCAGGCCCTCGCCGTCGGCGCGGACGCCTTCGCGGACGGGCCGGCCGCGCTGCTCGACCTGCTCGCTGTCCGGTTCGCGCCTGATGCCGCGGACTGATACGACCGCCTATCCCTGGCACAGCGACACCGTCTACGCGGCCGAGCTGGACCCAGCCGGGACGATCCGGCGCGCCAACCCGGCGATGCAGGCCCTCGGAGGCGATCTGCCGCTGGCGGGGGAGCGCTTCGAGATGCTGCTCGCGGTTCCCCAGCAGCCCGCCTTCCGCGAGCTGCTGGCCGAGGTCGGCGCCGAGTGGGCCCAGGCCCTGTTCGCCATCGGCGACCGCCACGGTGAAGGCGGCCAGGACCGCCGGCTCTGGCTGCGCCGCACAGACGACGACACGATCGAGCTGATCGCCGAACCGGCCTGGGAGGAGCGCGACCGGCTCGTCAGCCAGGTCCTGGCCCTCAACGACGACCTGATCGCCACGCGGCGCAGCGTCGCCCGGCGCCAGCGCGAACTCGAGGTGGAACGCCAGCGAGCCTCGGACGCAGTCGATCGCACGCGCCGGCTCGAGGCGATCCTCATGGCCGGGCTGGCCCCCGGCGAGTTCGACGATGCCCTGCGTTCGCTGATGCAGACGGCCGAGGGCATCCTGCCCGGCAATCGCGCCGATCTCCTGCTGCTGGACGAGAACGATCAGCTCGAGCCGCGCGCGAGCGTCGGAGAGGCGGGCGTCGGCACCGAGCGGGGACGCTCCCCCGCCGTGCGCGCGCGTTCGGCCGTGGCCCAGCCGCTGCTGGAGAAGATCGCCCGGACCGGTGAGAGCGTGCTCGTCTCAGACCTCGCCGCGTCGGCCACCGGCCTGCTGCCCCCCAGCGCGGATACGGGCTCGCTGATCGGCGTGCCGCTGCGGATCGAGGGCCGCGTCGTCGGAGTGCTCGCCGCCCGCGGAGCGGGGGCCGACTGCTTCTCGGACGTCGATCTGCGGCTGCTCGAGGTGGTGGGTGAGCGCATCGCGCTCGCCGTGGGCCATGCCGGGCTGCGGGTGCGCGAACAGCGCCTGGCCGAGACCCTGCAGCGCAGTCTGCTCCCCCAGCAGCTGCCGACCGTGCCCGGGTTCGAGGTCGCGGCGCGCTATGACGCGCACACGGCCGAGGTCGGCGGTGACTTCTATGACGTCCTGGCCCTCGGTGAGGGCCGGATCGGCGTGGCCATCGGCGACGTGACCGGCAAGGGCCTGCGCGCGGCCGCGGCCATGGGCCGGATGCGCGGCGGACTGCACGCCTACGCGATCGAGGACGCTCCTCCGGCTCAGGTGCTGGGCCGCCTCGGCCGGCTGGCCGAAGCGGGCGAGGAGCTGGCCACCGCCCAGTACGTGGTCATCGACCCCGACGGCCGGGCTGAGCTCTCCAGCGCCGGTCACCTGCCGCCCCTGCTGATCGAGAACGGCGAGGCGCGCTACCTCGAGGTCGAAGGCGCCCAGTCCGCTGCGCTGGGATTGCGCGACGACACACGCAGCTCGGGTCTGTTCGCGATCGCCCCCGGCGGCCTGCTCATCCTCTACACCGACGGCCTGGTCGAGCAGCAGCGCGACGTCGAGCAGGGGATGCGCGACCTGGCCGCCGCGGCCCAGCGGGTTCATGAGTGCGCTCCCGACGTGGTTTGCACACGCCTGCTGGAAGAACTCGCCCCGCAGGGGCGCCACCGCGACGACGTGGCCCTCCTCGTCGTCCGCCGGCTCGCCTGAGCCCGGTCGCCGGGTACTTGGGCGCTGTCTGATCGCAGGGAGCGGACGGGCGTCCAGACCTCCCGCCCCCCGGCGGGGCGGGGACGTCCGGGCTATACTCGGCGCCCGCGCGGCTGTAGCTCAGTTGGCTAGAGCGTCTGCTTGCCATGCAGAAGGTCGAGGGTTCGAGTCCCTTCAGCCGCTCTGAACGAAAGCCCTGCTTCGAGCGGGGCTTTCGCGTTCTCGGTCCGTGTGAGGGGGGCGGGCCAGTGACGACACGGGCGGTGGGGGGAAATCTCGTTTGCGCCCCACAGGCGTCCGCGATAGGAGTACTGTCGATGGTGGTGCTGGCCCTGCGGCCAGAATTCTCAGCCCCAGTTCGAATGCCACCGACGGCGCCCCAGTGCGCCACGAGGCGGGAGGCGGGGGTGACTGGTTTTGACTGCGGGGCCGGGGGCACCAGTCTTCTCGGCGTAAGGTCACCGGCTTGGTGGCTGCGTTCCTACCGGTGACCGCTCGGGGGTTTCGTCCCTCTATTCCGCGCGGCTGCGAAACGAGGGGCCCGGAAGGCATTGATGACGCGGACGGAACAGGATCAGGTCGGGCGCAGGCAGGGGCAGCTCATTCGCGACCGCGGAGCTCGGCGCCTGTCGCTGGCCATCACGGCCCGCCATTCCTTGGACCCACCCGAAGGGGACGGAGCGGCGCATCAGGCCCCGCCTCCCCGCACCCGGGCGACGTCCCCGCGGGTCCGTGCCGCCATCGCGCAACTGCGGACACCGCCCGACGCGCCGGCGCGGTGAGCGGGATTCGAGCGCGGCGCGGCGGTGCCGGTCCCGAGTGGCGCTGCCCAAAGCACGGCTGATCAGCGTCAGCGCGTGAACGTGAGATGGGTGACGCCCCCGGGCGTGGAGACCACCTCGACCGCGTAACCCGCCTCGACACCCTCCAGGCCGTCCCACAGCCGCACTCCGCGACCGAGCACGATCGGCACCTGAACGAGGTGGATGTGATCGACGAGACCCGCCGCGATGAAGTCGCGCGCGACCGTCGGGCCGCCACCGATGCGCACATCCTGCCCCGCCGCCGCTTCACGGGCCACCTCGAGCGCCTGCACCGGGGAGGCGTCCAGGAAGTGGAAGGTGGTTCCGCCCTCCATCTCCATCGGGGGACCCGGCCGGTGGGTGAGCACGAACGTGGGCGTGTGGAAGGGTGGGTTGGGACCCCACCACCCTCGCCAGTCGGCGTCGTCCTGCCAGCCCGGAGGGCCGAACTTGCCCGCCCCCATGATCTCCGCGCCGATCCCGGGCTCGTGCTGCTGGGCCAGAGCGTTGTCGGTCCCCGCGCTGCCGCCGGTCCGGCCGATGATGGCCCCACCGAAGCGCGTGGCGAACATCCACTCGTGCAGTCGGTGTCCGGCGTGCCCGAACGGCGCCTCGGCGCTCAGCCCCTCCCCGGTGGCAAAGCCGTCGAGCGAGATCGAGAAGTTGTGGATCCGGGTGCGGGCCATGCGCGTGCCTCCAGTCGAACGTGTGAAGCGTGATGACCCCGGCCACGGCCGGGACTCATCGCCCGGTCCAGGCCTTGCGGTGCCAGGTGGTCCCCGGCCACGGTAACCGGGCGGGGCGGGTGTGTCGATCCGCCGGCCCGCGGGTAGCCCGTCCTGACCCGACGGCGTGGAGAGAGCATGAGCGGCGAAGGTGAGCAGGAGTCCTACGGCCGCGCGCAACGAGGCGGCGACGCGGTCCTACGGCGACGCGAGCTGGAATGGCTGGCGCGGGCCGGGCTCGTCGCCCGCGGTGTCGTCTATGCCACCATCGGCATCCTCGCGGTCAAGCTCGCCGTCGGTTCGGGTGGACACGCGACCAACCAGACCGGCGCGCTGAAGACGATCGCGCATCAGCCGCTCGGCGAGGCGCTGCTGATCGCGACCGCGCTCGGGCTGGCCGGCTACTCGCTCTGGCGGCTGACCCGCGCGATCGTCGGCCACGGCACCGAGGAGAAGGACAGCGCCCTGGATCGTGTCGCCGGTCTGGCCAGCGGCATCGCCTACGGCGGCCTGTGCCTCACGGCGGTGAAGATCCTCACCGGGGCCAGCACCAAGGGAGCGACGAACAACCCCAAGGGCAGCACCGGCGACGTGCTCAGCTGGACGCTCGGGCCCGAACTCGTCGGCGTGGCCGGCCTGATCCTGATCGGCGTCGGCCTCTACCAAGGCTACAAGGGGCTCAGCCGCGAGTTCATGAAGACCTCGCACACCGAGCAGATGAGCCCCGCGGTCACGCGTGCCTTCACGGCCCTGGGCGTGTTCGGCCACCTGGCGCGGATGGTCGTGTTCGCGCTGGCCGGCTACGGGCTGGTCAAGGCCGCCCTGGACCACAACAAGCGCAACGCGATCGGCCTGGACGGTGCGCTGAACAAGCTCGCGCATGCGTCCTACGGGCCGCTCCTGCTGGGGCTCGTCGCGGTCGGGCTGATCGGCTTCGCGCTGTACTCGATCGCCGACGCCCGCTACCGGCGGGTGTAACCCCCAGGCATCTCCCGATCAGTCCTCCGGCGCTCGGCGCGCGCGGGGACGGCGGGTGACCGCGACATCGGTGGCCAGCGGCAGACCCAGTCCGTAGCGAAAGCCGGCCAGCCGCAGCAGGAAACAGGTGACGGCGCCGACAATCGGGAAGGTGAGCGAGTGATCGCCGGCGTGGTAGGCGACGACCACGATGGCGGCGCCGACCAGAGCCGGGATCGCGTAGAGCCCGCCCTGCAGGACGGCCGGAACCTGGCGCACGAGGACGTCGCGCAGGATGCCGCCGCCGATCCCGGTCACGGCGCCGAGGATGATGCAATCGACCACCCCCAGCCGATGCGCCAGCGCGGTGGCCGCGCCGGTCACGCAGAAGAGGGCCAGCCCCGCGGCGTCGAGCACGTCGATCGGGCGCTGCAGGCGATTGATGGCCGGATGGGCGAAGCTCGTCAACAGCCCTGCGCCGGCGGCCACGGCCAGGTAGCGCCAGTCCCGAAACGTCTGCGGCGGAATACCGATGAGCAGATCGCGGATCGTCCCACCGGCGATCCCCACGACCACTCCGAGCACGATCGCCCCGAACACGTCCAGGCGCGCCCGTACCCCCGCCATGCCACCGCTGAGCCCGAACACGAACGTCCCGATCAGGTTCAGGACGAGCAACAGCGTGGGATCGAACCCGTGCAGCAGCGGCAGGGACGTCATTGTCCGGTTCCGGTGCTACGCGGCCAGCCAGCGGCACGACGCCGTCACCAGCGCCTGGACCCCGGTGGTCAGCGTGGGATGGATGACGGGCGCGAACTTCGGGTTGTGGTTGGTCGGGATCTCGTTCAACCGTCCCTCGCGCTCCGCCGCCGCATAGGTCTCCGGGTCGATCCCGCCGATGAACCAGAACACCGACGGGACCTCCCACTCGATCCCGAAGGATCCGAAATCCTCGCTGGCCGAGGCCGGACCGGTGCGCCGCACGCGGTCGTCCCCGAACCGGGCACGGAAGGCATCATGTACCTGCTCGGTGGCCCGCTCGTCGTTGCGGACGAGGTCGTAGTGGTCAAGCGGCGTGATCTCGGGCGGTCGGGGCGCCCCCGAGGCCTGCGCCTCGGCGTTGACGATCCGCGTGATCGCATCCAGCACGCGGCGGCGGACCGCCTCATCGAAGGTCCGCACGTTGAGCTTGATCAGCGCCTCGTCGGGGATCACGTTCTCCTTGGTTCCGGCCTGCAGCGCGCCGACCGTGATCACCGCCGCCGCCGTCGGGGAGATCTCCCGTGAGACGATCGTCTGCAGGCGCAGGACCGTCGATGCCGCCATGACCACCGGATCGATGCTCGCCTGCGGCATCGATCCGTGCGCGCCCCGTCCGAACATCCGGATCTCGAAGCTGTCCCCGGCCGAGGTGATGACTCCGGGGCCGCCGGCGATGATCCCGGCCGACATCGGCATGACGTGCTGGCCCAGGATGACGTCGGGTTTGGGGAAGCGCTCGAACAGGCCGTCGTCGATCATCGCCTGAGCGCCCGCGGCCGTCTCCTCCGCGGGCTGGAACACCACCATCAGCGTGCCCCGCCAGGCGTCGCGGCTCGCCGCCAGCAGCGCGCTGGCCCCGGCCAGCCAGGTCACGTGCATGTCGTGCCCGCAGGCGTGCATGACCGGCGTCTGTGCGCCGTCGGGATCGGTCGCGGTGACGGTGCTGGCGTAGGTCAGGCCGGTGTCCTCGCGGACCGGAAGTGCGTCCATGTCGGCGCGCACCATGACCGTCGGACCGTCTCCGTTGCCCAGCAGCCCGACCACCCCGGTCCCCCCCACCCCCTCGCTCACCTCAAAGCCGGCCGCCTTCAGCCGCTTCGCGGCCAGACCCGCCGTGCGCGTCTCCTGCATCGAGAGCTCGGGGTGGCTGTGGATGTCCCGGTACAGCGACTCCAGATCATCAAGGATGCCCGGCAGCCCGCGCAGGACCGCGTCGGCCGCAGCTTCGCCGTGTGTGGTCACCTACCCTCCCCTGTCAGCGGCGCCGGGCGACCCAGGTGATAGCCCTGGGCATAGTCGGCGCCGAGCTCGCGCAGCAACTCAAGCGTCACCTCGTTTTCCACGCCCTCGGCAATCGTGGCCAGGTCGAACTGCTCGGCGATGCCGATGATGCTCTTGACGACCCGGCGGTCGTCGAGCGAGTCGGCCATCCCCTGGACGAAGCTCGCGTCGATCTTCAGGCAGCTCAGGGGCAGCGTGCGCAGATAGGTGAAGGAGCCGAAGCCGGTGCCGAAGTCGTCCAGGGCAAGCCGGCCGCCGAGCCGCGCGATCTCGTGCGCGAACGCCGCCGCGGCCTCGAGGTAGGTGGTCGCGGCCGTCTCGGTGATCTCAAAGACGATGCGGCGGGCGGACTGCGGCGCGGCCTCGAGCACAGCGACGATCTCATCTCGCGCCTCGGTGTCGCACATCGTCACCGCCGACAGGTTGATCTGCAGCGGGGCGGACCCGGGCAGGCGCGTGGCCTGGCGGACCATCCAGACGTCGATCAGCTGGATCAGCCCGAAGCGCTCGGCGTCGGGGAGAAAGTGCGCCGGGAGCAGCACCTCGGCGTTTTCCCCGGTGGTCCTCATCCTCACCAGCAGCTCGGTGGCGTTCTGCCGCCCGTTGCTGAGATCGATGATCGGCTGCCCGTAGGCGAGCATGCGGTGTTCATCCAGCGCCGAGGCGATCTCGTCCGCGCATTCGAGCCGGCGGCGGCGCGAGCTCTCGTAATCGTGGCGCTCGGTGACATCGGTGGCGATCGTGCACGTCTCCAGCGGGAAACCGTCCTCATCGGGGAGCACGAAGGTCGAGGTCATGTATCGCCGCGGCTCGCCGTTGCGCATGAGCACGAGCTCGTCGGAGACCGATCCGCCCTCGCTGGCCGCTCGCCGGTCGGCCGCCCGCTGGGCCTCGGCGATCTCGCGCGGGAAGATGTCCTCGCAGTGCTTGCCGATGATCTCCTCCGCCGCCATGCCCAGGATCCGACCGGACTCGGCGTTGCTCATCAGGTAGCGCCCGGAGAGGTCCTTGACCGAGATGATCGACGGGGAGTGCTCCATGATGGCCCGCATGCGCCGGTCACTGGCGCCGAGGGCGTGCTCCACCCGTGCGCGGTCGGTCACGTCGTGGCAGACGCCGACCAGCGCCTCAGGCTTGCCGCCGGCGTCGGTGACGACGCGCCCCTTGGACAGCAGGACGCGGGTCTCACCGTCGGGCCGGGTGATGCGCTCCTCGAACACGAACGGGTCCATTGTCTCAATCGACCGGGCGATGTTGGCCCAGATGCGGTCGCGGTCCTCGGGATGCACGTAGGCCAAAAACGCCTCCACGGTGCCCGCAAACTCACCCGGCTGCAGACCGTAGATCCGGTGCAGCTGGTCTGACCAACGGACCCGGCCGGTGCTGATCTCCCATCGCCAGACGCCGAAGCCGATGATCCGCTCCGCCTCGAAGTTGCGGTCCAGGTGCTCGACCAGCTCGTCGTGGGCCCGCTGCTCCTCGGTCACATCGCGCAGCAGAATGACCAGCTCCGCGTCTCCGGGCAGCAGGCGAAACTCGAGCCAGATCCGGCGCCGCGCGTGCTCAGCCACGATGCGGCCGGGGCGGCCGCTGCTGAGCGCCGCGTCGCCGGCCCGCTCCAGCCGCAGCCGGAGACCGTCCGGCAGGTTCTCCCAGACCGGCCGGCCCGGCAGCTCGCCGGGCGCCCGGCCCAACAGCGCGCCCGCGGCCGGATTGAGGTAACGGCACCGCCCGCCGGCGTCGATCACGATCATCCCGTCCGGCACGCCGTCCAGAACCGCCGCGAGGTCGACGGTCGCGTCCCCGCCGGCGGACGGCTCAACCTCCACGCGGTCGGACACCTTCAGGCCCTTCTCGATCCTCGGCTCATCATCAGCTCACGGTGGATCCATCGGACGACTGGCGGTACGGGCGCAAACGCCCCGCAAAGCCTACTCCGATGCCGAGCGCGATCGGTCGGCAGCCGAGTCTCCCGGCCGGGCCTCGGCCTCGGCCGCGCGCAGACGTGCCTCGGCGCCGTCGGCGATGCGCTCGAGCTCGCGCAGGCGCACGGGGCTGGTGGGCCACTGCCCGTAGGTCCGGGCCTTGTACAGCCGGGCGCGGTTGCGCGCGTGCCGCGCCTCGGCGCGGAGGTGCTCGAGCTCACCAGCGGAGGGCATGACCTCACCACTCTACGCCCGGTGCGGACTGGGCCGCGGGTGTCGCCACCGAGGGTTCGGCGACGAGCTCGCGATACACGACGGTCACGTTGCGCCCGGCGTCTTTGGCCTGGTACAGCGCGCGATCCCCATCCCGGATGAGCGTGTCGGCGTCGTCGCCGGGATTCGCGGTGCGCACCCCGGCCGACACGGTGACGGTGCCGATCCCGGGGAAGGACTCGTTCAGGACCGCCGTGCGGATCCGCTCGGCGGCGGACCGGGCTCCGCTCTGGTCGGTCTCGGGCATGATCCAGGCGAACTCCTCGCCGCCGATGCGGGCGCACAGCTCACCCTCCCGTCCGATGTCCTGCAGCAGCTGCGCCAGGCGGACCAGCGCGCGATCACCGGCCTGATGCCCGTGCTCGTCGTTGATGCGCTTGAAATGGTCGATGTCGAGCAGCGCGATGCTCAGCCGGCGGTGATGACGGCCGGCTCGGGCGATCTCGGCGTTGAGCCGCTCGTGGAACACGCGCCGATTGGCCAGCCCGGTGAGCGCGTCGGTGCTGGCGAGACGGTCGAGCCGCTCCCACGCCTCGGTGTTGGAGATCGTCAGCCCGACCAGACGGGCGAACCGCGCGAGGCGGTGCTCGGCGTCGGGCGGGATCGTTTGGTCGCTGTAGGCGGCGCCGAGCGCGCCCCACAGCTCACCGGCGACGAAGATCGGGGCCGCGATGCCACCGGTCGCGTCCAGCGTGCGCATGACCGAGGCGATCGGATCGCTCGCGCTCTGATAGGCGAGCTCGGTTCGCGCCACCGATCCGCAGGTGCGGTAGACCTCCGCTGAGGCGGTGACCCCGTCCAGCGCGAACTCCGCGCCGGCGAGATCCTCGCCCGCGCGCGTCCATCCGCCGACCACGATCCCCCGTTCCCGGGCCGCGTCGAACCGGCTCACGGCTGCGGTCCGGGCGTCGAACAGCGCCCCGACCTGCTTGGCGACCGAGGCGAACACGGCGCTCTGGGACGCGTTCTCGGCCACGAGCGTCGCGATCTCGCGCAGGGCGGCCTCCTCGTGGTCCCGCTGGGCCAGGCTCGTGGTGGCATACCGGGTGCGCGAGGAAGCCTGGCGCAGCATCAGGCAGACGGCGCCGATCAGGCAGAGGCCGAAGCCGAGCACCAGCCACGCCGTGCCCGAGATCGAGCCCGGCGGAGCCGTTGCCCACACCGTCCAGCGACGGCCGGCGACGTTGATCGTGGCCGGCTGGCCCGTGCGCGATCCCGCCCCGGAGACCAGGGAGGTCGAGCCATCCTGGATCGTGAGGTGGGTGTCCGGGGCGCGGGCGGTGACCATCGCCGCCAGCCGCTGTCCCTCGTAGGCCGCGGTCACCCAGCCGAGCAGGACCCCGCGGGGGTCGCGCACCGCCTTGTAGACGATCACGCCGCGGCGGTGGGCCGGTCCGGCGAGGAACTCGACCGGCGGCGAGGCGATCAGTCCCCCGGTGCGGGCCGCCTGCAGCAGAAGCGAGCGCCGCAGCGGGTTGGCGGCCAGGTCGAGGCCCAGTTTCAGGCTGCCGGCCTCCTTCTGCGCGGATTGGGTGAGAACGAAGTGCACGGGTCGGGGCGCGGCCGGGTGCAGGATCCCCGGGGCCGGAGACGCGATCAGACGCAGACCCGTCCGGCGCGTGAACCGGGCTAGGTTCTGCCGGCTGACCGGGACGATGAACCCGGAGCTGTTGGCGACCGGCTGGTTGGTGACGATCGAGGCCAGGGCCGGCCAGCGGCCGCTGACGTCACCGTGCAGGGAGCCGATCACGCGCGCCAGCGCGCGTTCGCGGGCCAGCACGTCATCGACCGATTGGCGCAGAAGCAGGACCGTCTGATGCTCGGCGGCTCGTTGCTGGACGTGCTGCCGGTCAAGCTGGCTGCTGCGCAGGACAGCGGTCACCGCGAGCAGGCCGGTGAGCAGGAAGGCGCCGACCAGCCACCAGTGATCGGCGACGCGCCGCATGTGACGTCATCGACCCCCGTCAGGAGTTACTTGAGCCGCGGATCCCGCACCCAACGAGACATCAACCGCCGTTGATGCGCTGGAGCCGGCCGATGGCGCTAGGAAGCGGTGCCGTCGGAAGCCGGGCTCTGAGGTTCGGCCCGCAGTCCGTCGAGGACGAGGTCCAGGTAGCGACGCCAGTCCCACGCGGTAGCCGACATCGTGGCGGAGACGCCGCACATGATCATCGGTATGTCGGCGGCGTTCACGTCACTGCGCATCGTGCCGGCTCGCTGGGCGCGGTCGATGAGCACCTGGGTCGTGGCCCTGAGTTCGACCAGGATGGGCTCCACGCCCGCCCACACCGCATCCCCCGCGCGCATCAGCGCGTCCTGCGCCGCCGCATCGGCCGCGGCGACCTCCGCTCCCTGGCGCAGGACGTCGGCGAACACCTCGAAGGGTTCACCGTCCGCGCGCTCGACAGCGCATCGCGTCACCGCAAGGATCTGCTCGAACTTGCGTTGGACCATCGCCGCCATCAGCGCGTCCTTGGTGGCGAAGTGGCGGTACAGCGTGCCCACGCCCAGCCCGGCGCGCGCGGCCACGTCGCCCATCTGCGTCTCGATGCCCTGCTCAGCGAACGCCTGGGAGGCGGCGGCCAGGATCCGGTTCCGGTTACGCGCCTTGTCGGCGCGCTCGGGCCGGCAGCCGGCCTTGCCGGCGCGCTCGGACCGAAGACCGCGCTCCGCCTCGGCGGAGGCGGGCCCGGCCGCAGGACTGGCGGGGATCGTCGGCTTCCCGCGTTCGGATGGCGCCTGCGGACCGATCATGACCGCATTCTCGCAGAACGCCGTTGACAAGCGGAATGGCAGTTCAGTATCGTCGCGAGCCCGATACGGAATCAACGTTCACTTTCAGGAAGGCCTCGGTCACATGGTGTCGCTCGACACACAACGTCAGAAGAATTTTGCCCTCGCGCTGCTCGCGCTGACCCAGTTCATGATCGTGATCGACGCCTCGATCACCAACGTCGCGCTCCCCACGATCGGCCGCGACCTTCGCATCAACCAGACTGACCTGAGCTGGGTCGTCAATGCCTACACGCTGACCTTCGGCGGCTTTCTCCTGCTGGGCGGCCGCCTGGCTGACCTCATCGGCCGGCGGCGGATGTTCGCGATCGGCCTCATCGTGTTCGGTCTCGGATCACTGCTCGGCGGACTGGCCGCTTCCTCGAACTTCCTCGACGGGGCGCGCGCGCTGCAGGGGGTCGGCGCCGCGCTGGTATCGCCCGCCGCGCTCTCCCTGGTCACCACGATCTTCGCCGAGGGCTCGGAGCGCAACCGTGCGCTCGGCGTCTGGGGTGCCGTCGCCGGCGCCGGCGGAGCCGTGGGCGTGCTGCTCGGAGGGGTTCTGACCCAGATCGACTGGCGGCTCGTGCTGTTCGTCAACGTCCCCGTTGCGGCCGCCGCGATCCTCGCCGCCCCGCGCATCCTGCCCGAGGGTAAGGATCCGACCGAGGTCCGGGGCTTTGACATTCCCGGCGCGATCAGCGCCACCGCGGGCCTCGGGCTGCTCGTCTACGCGATGGTCAAGGCGAGCCAGCAAGGCTGGGGCACCACCGGTACCGCAGTCCGTCTGGTCGTGGCGGTCGTCCTGCTGCTGGCCTTCGTCGTGATCGAGATGCGCACCGAACACCCGCTGCTGCCGTTCTCGATCTTCCGCCTGCGCACCCTGCGCGGGGCGAACATCGCCGGCGTCCTGACCGGCATGTCCCTGTTCTCGATGTTCCTGTTCATCTCCTACTACCTGCAGTTCGTGCTCGGCTACAGCGCGATCAAGACCGGAATCGCCTACCTGCCGCTGGCCGTTTCGATCATCCTGGCGGCCGGCGCCTCGTCCCAGCTGGTGACCCGCATCGGCTTCAAGCCGACCCTGATCGGCGGCCTGGGGCTGGTCGCCGTGGGTCTGTTCTGGTTCTCTCGGATCAGTCCGACCGGCTC
Source organism: Solirubrobacteraceae bacterium (assembly GCA_035713465.1). Lineage (GTDB taxonomy): Bacteria > Actinomycetota > Thermoleophilia > Solirubrobacterales > Solirubrobacteraceae > Palsa-465. Next base: position 37,474 of record DASSZP010000027.1, read on the forward strand.
CTACCTCTCGGACGTGCTGGGCCCATCGATCCTCGCCGGCCTCGGGCTCGGGCTGACGTTCGTGTCGGTCACGATCGCGGCGGTCACCGGAACCTCCGGTCCTCAGGCCGGCATCGCCTCAGGGTTGATCAACACCTCGCAGCAGATCGGCGGCGCGCTCGGCGTGGCCATCCTGGTGTCCGTGTCCACCTCACGGATCGCCGGCTTCGGTCGAGCCGCGGGAACCCACCATGCCCTGGTCGCCGGCTACTCGCGGGCCTTCCTGATCGGGTGCGGCTTCGCGGTGCTCGGCGTGCTGTTGTCCGCGGTCTTCGTCTCCGGCCGGGACTCGCGCGAGCAGGCCGAGGCAGCGCGCCGGGGAGAGGCCGTGGTGGTCGCGGCCTGACCACGCAGGCTCGGACGCCGTGCCCGAAGGCGCCGAGGCGAACCCGGAAGCCGCCGGATCAGTCGGGTGCCCGACCGTCGGGACCGCGATCAGCGAGGGCGAGTTCGGCCAGACGGCCGATCGCCTCGCGGGTGCGGGCGACGGCGAGGAAGCGCTTGGCGTGGCAGAACAGCGCCTCGGGCACCCCGGTCACAGCGGCGAGATCCTCGCCCTCGCGCCCGGCCCACGCCTCGGGCAGGTCGCGCCGGTTGGCGAACGCGCCGAGTTCGCGCGGGACCGCCTCCAGGCCGAAGCCCTGGCGCTTGGGATAGATGACGTACAGCGCCTCGGCGCTGGCCGGGACGAGCACCTGCTTCCACGGGGCGTTGACGGGCAGCTCGATGACCCGGGGGTCGGCCGCGTCCGCGAGGGCCTGCTCGACGAGCCGCGCAGCGGCGCGGCCCGACGCCGCCGCCGCGATCTCGCGCGCCAGCACGCCCTCAGCGAGCTCGACGGCCGCCTCGAAGCGCGCCCGCTCCTCCTGAGCGGTCAGCGTCTCGTCCCAACGGGGATTGAAGCCGCCGATCACGCCGTTGAGGGTCATCGGCCGCACGCCGTCGATCAACCCCTCGGTGAGCTGCTGGCCGGTGTCGTTGGCGTCGACGGGAGCGACCAGCGTGCCGTCCACCGCCGCGGCGACGTCGGCGTCGCCGCCGCAGATCTCGGTCCCGTAGCGCCGCCAGATCAGTCCGAAGGACGCGTAGCGCACGCCGTTCTCGCGCGCCCGCGAGAACTCGCGCTGATGGTGATCGAAGTCACCCTGGCTCGGGTCGTCGCGAAAGCCGACGTCGACCCGCAGATCGGCGGCGGCGACAACCGCTGGGTCCCGGGTCCGCGTGATGTGCACCGGCCCACCGAGCAGCCGCAGCGCGGCGATGGCGAACACCTCGTCGGCGTGGAAGGACCCGTCATGGGTGACGACGTGCATACGTCGAGAACTCTAGGAGGCCCGGGATCGTTGTCCTGCCCGCGCTCCCGATCGCCGCCTACCCGTCCCCGACCGTCTCCCTGATCAATCTCAGCCGATCCGGACTCTGAGCGTGGCCACATGGCGCTGACCGCGCGACAGGATGAGCGAGTAGCGCCCCGAGGCCAGCCGCCGGCCCACGCCGAGCAGCGCCACGTCACCGCGACGGCCGACCGTCACCGTGCCGGTGGCGACAGCGCGGCCGCCGCGGGTGAGAGTGGCCCGCAGGGCATGGCCGGACACGGTGAACTTGACTCGACCGGAGACGAGCTTGCCGACGCAGCGGGTGCGAGTGCGTCGCCGCACGTGCACGGC
>DASSZP010000028.1:0-69875 GCA_035713465.1 Solirubrobacteraceae bacterium
CTGCTCCAGTGATCCGACGAACGCATCGATCTGCTCCTGGCTGAAGCGGCGCTGGCCACCCGGAGTCCGGTAGCTCTGCAGATAACCCATATCTGACCAGCGCCGGATCGTTCCCAGTGACACCCCGAGGGCTTGCGCCGCCTGCGAGGTGGAGAGACCGAGGGGGCTCCCATTGATCTGCTTCATGGATCTCATTTCAGCCACATTCCGCAAACCTCTGCAAACCTCGGCAGGTATTGCACAACCTTCCCGGCCGAAGATCACGCGCAGGCGGCTCGAATCAGCGAAAGGCGAGCAAATTCAGCCAATTCGTCCACACGCCGACGGAGACGCCATCGGCAGGCTATCGCGGCCTGACCCGGCGCAGGCCGACCGTCCGGGATCTCCGCCTCGCTGCCCAGGTGCGACGATCTGCAGGCGATGCGCCTGCGCCTCTACCACCATCCCGACAGCGCCCGCGTCGCCTACCGCGAGACGGGAACCGGGCCGCCGCTCGTCCTGCTGCATTCTCTCGGCCTCTCGCACCGCGAGTTCGAGCCGATCATCGGCCCCCTGGCGGCTCGGTTTCGCCTGATCCTCCCGGACCTTCCGCTCCACGGTGACTCCGAGGATCGGCCCCGGCACCCCTACAGCTCCGATTGGCTCGCCGACGTGATCGCCAGCTTCTGCCGGGAGGTCGGAGGGCCGCGGGTGATCGTCGCCGGCCACGACCTCGGGGCCGAGCTCGCCCTGCTCGCGGTCCGCACCGGCCGCCTGCAACCGGTGCGGCTCGTGCTGATGCCCACCCGCCTGCACCGTGCCGATGCCTTCCCCGCCCAGCGCGCCGCGTGGCGGGCGGCCTGCCGCGTCGCCGCTCTGCCCGGCCTGGACCGCCTGCTCGCTCACGGCGCCCGGGCGGTCTTCCGCCCGTCCTTTGCCGACGGCCTCACCGTCCAGCCCAACGAGGCGGCGCGCGACCTGATCCGTCACGCCTTCGCCGACGTCGGCGGCAACGGCAACCGGGCGCGATCATGGGCCAAGTTCGTCCGGCGCTGGCCGGCCGAACCCCAGCGCGGGCTGCTCGATGCCTACGCCGGGATGGAGATGCCGGTGCTGCTGCTGTGGGCCGATTCGGATCGTGCCCACCCCGTCCAAGCTGCCCGCGAGGCGCTGGATCTGCTTCCCGACGCCCATCTGGAGACGCTGCGCGACACCGGCTTTCTGATCGCCTACGACGATCCGGTCGCCGTCGCCCGGGAGCTGATCGCGTTCTGCGGTTGAGCCCGGCAAGCGAGTAGCGTTCTCTGAAAAGGAGAACAAGCGAGATGGAAAGGACGGCCAAATGAGCGTGGAGGAAACCGAGCAGCTCTGGGGCGGAGAGACGACCAAAGCGGTCGGCAACTTCCCGATCTCAGGCGAGACCGTGCCCGTGCCGGTGATCCGCTGGTTGGGACGGATCAAGGGCGCGGCGGCCCGCGTCAACATGGAGCTGGACCTGCTCGACGCCGCGCACGCTGAGCGGATCGCCGCGGCCGCCGATCGGGTCGCCGCGGGCGAATTTGATGCGCAGTTCCCGATCGACGTCTTTCAGACCGGCTCGGGCACCTCGAGCAACATGAACGCCAACGAGGTGATCGCCAACCTCGCCGGCGAGGACGCGCATCCCAACGATCACGTCAACATGGGGCAGTCCTCCAACGACGTCTTCCCCTCCGCGGTCCATCTCGCCGCCCTGGACCTGACCACGCACGAGCTGCTCCCCGCGCTGGCTGAGCTCGAGGAGGCGTTCGCGGCCAAGGCCACCGAGTTCAAGGACATCGTCAAGTCCGGGCGCACCCATCTGATGGATGCCGTGCCCGTCACGCTGGGGCAGGAGTTCGGCGGCTATGCGGCCCAGATCCGGCTCGCCGCGCGCAGGGTCAACGCGGCGCTGCCCCAGGTGGCCCAGATTCCGCTCGGAGGCACCGCGACCGGCACCGGCCTGAACACACACAAGGAATTCGCGACCCGGGTCCGCGCGCGCCTCACCGAGACCACCGGGCTGGAGATCCGCGCCCCCGAGGATCCGTTCGAGGCTCAGGGCAACCGTGATGCGCTGGTCGAGCTCTCCGGAGCGCTGAAGGTGATCGCCGTGTCGCTGACCAAGATCGCCAACGACCTGGCCCTGATGGGATCGGGCCCGCGGGCCGGGATCGGTGAGTTGTTCCTGCCCGAGCTGCAGAAGGGCTCGTCGATCATGCCCGGCAAGGTCAACCCCGTCATTCCCGAGGTCGTTCTGCAGGTGTCCGCACAGGTCATCGGCAACGACACGGCGATCGCGATCGGCGGCATGCAGGGCAATTTCGAGCTCAACGTGCGCGTCCCCCTGATCGCGCGCAACCTGCTGCAGTCGATCTCGCTGCTGAGCTCCACCGCGCGGGTGTTCGCTGAGAAGTGCGTGCGCGGCATCCAGGCCAACGAGGACGGCTGTCACAACTCGGCCGAGTCCACGCTGGCCGCGGCCACCGCGCTGAACCCCTACATCGGCTATGACCGTGCGGCCGAGATCGTCAAGGAGGCGGCCAGCTCGGGCCGGATGCTGCGCGAGGTCGCCTACGAGAAGGGCGTCGACGAGGAGACCTACAACAAGGCGATGGATCTGCGCAAGATGGCCCAGGGCAACCTCTGAGCCGACCGTCGCGAGCCCTGGCTCGATCGTGAGCAGGTTTTACCGCTATAGCGCAGGTTTCCTGCTCACGATCGGGCGGCCAGGGCTGCGCGACCGCATGGGATTGCGCTGATGCGATTCGGTATCCGGGCCGCGCGGCGCCGGATACCGACCGGAGGCTCAGGACCCAAGCCGGATGCAGTCCATCACGCGCAGCACGGGGGCGAAGCCCAGCCGCGCGTAGAGATCCTTCGGCCGGTCCTCGTCATCGGCCGAGATCCACAGGTCGGCGACCGACCCGGCGGCATCGATCCCCGCCACCGTGAGCAGCGTCCCCACGCCCTGGCCGCGGAAGGGAGCTCGGACGAATACCGCCCCGACCTCGGCGCCGTCACCGTCGATGTCGACCGCGGAGAACCCGATCGGCTGAGCGCCCCTGAAGGCGGCGATCGTGCGGGTGTTCAGGCGTGCCCGGGCGCGCGCCGACTGCGCGATGTAGTCGGCCATGTCCCGGTCGCCGAAGTCCTCGTGCAGCCATTCCGCGCGCAGCTGGTTGACCGCGGCGTGCGGCACCTCTCGGAGCTCGACGCGGTCGGTGGCGCCCGGGAAAGACGATCCCGGACTCCTCACTGGGGCCGGGCCACCGCGGTGGCGCATCCAGACGATCCGCGTGGTCATGTAGCCCAGCCGCCCGAGGCCGGCGCGCAGGCGCTCGCCGGCCCCGACGTCCTCGAAGATGATCAGCCGGTTGGCCGCGCCGCGCAGGGCCTGGTCGGCGAACGCCGCCGCCTCGGCGGCCGACCAGCCGGGGTCGCCCGCGACCCTCACCAGGTTGACCGCGGCGAAGTCGGGGAACTCGGCCGAGCGGTACACGACGCCATGGGGGAACGGCTCCGCCGACTGACTCAGGGTCTCGGATTCGTGGCGCGACCAGGCCAGCGCGCGAGCGATGACCGTGGACTCGACCATCGTGCCCGGGCTTTAGGTGGCCACGGTTTCGGCGCCCAGCTCGCGTGAGATGGCGACGTCGACCGAGTAGTCGATCGGGACCACGATCACGGAGGGAACGTCGAGCGAGAGCGCGTGACGCAGGCGCTGGGAGAACTCATCCGCGTGGGAGCATCGCCAGCCGGGCACGCCGAAGGCCTCGGCGAGCTTGACGAAGTCGGTCGGCCCGAAGTCGACCCCGAAGTGGCGGCCGAACTTCTTGTCCTGCTTCCACACGATCGAGCCGAACTGCTGGTTCTCCCAGATCACGTTGACCACCGCGGTCTTCAGACGCACCGCCGTCTCCAGCTCCTGGGCGTTCATGAGAAAGCCGCCGTCGCCGTTGACGGTGACGACATGACGGTCAGGATGTACGAGCTTGGCCGCGATCGCCGAGGGCAGCGCGAAGCCCATTCCGGCCAGGCCGTTGGCGATCAGCACCGTGCCCGGCTCGTGGGCGGGGAACATCCGCCCGATCCACAGCTTGTGCAGCCCGACGTCGGAGATGAGCAGGTCGGCCGGGCCGAGTGCGTCGCGGATGTCGGCCAGCACGCGCGGCGGGCGCATCGGGAAGGTGTCGTCGGTCCGCGCCTCGCGCAGCGCGCCCAGCACGAGGTCGCGCAGCCGGTCTGATCCCGGCGAGGCGGCCGGGTTGCGATCACAGCCCGCGGCCAGGCGGGCCAGCACGTGGGCGATGTCACCGACGAGCTCGACCTCGGGGATGAAGAACTCGTCGATCTCCGCCGCGACCGTGTCGACCATCACGATCCGCTTGTCGCCCTTGGCGTTCCAGTGCTCGGGGGCGTGCTCGACGAGGTCGAAGCCGACCGCGATGACCACGTCGGCATCGTCGAAGCCGGCCATCTCGTAATCGCGCGACTGCAGGCCGACCGTGCCCAGCGCGTGCGGATCCTCGTAGTCGATCAGGCCCTTGGCCATGAACGTCTCGGCCACCGGGATCCCCGTCGTGTGCACGAAGGCGCGCAGCGCCCGGCTGGCGCGGCCCCGGATCGCGCCGTTGCCGGCGAGGATGATCGGCCGCTCGGCGCCCATGATGATCTCGGTGGCGATCTGCAGCTCGCGGTTGCCCGGCTCGGGACGGACCGGAGCGTGACCGCGCAGAGGGGAGGCGTCCAGCGGCTGGCCCATCACGTCCTCGGGCAGCTCGAGGTGTGTCGAGCCCGGCTTCTCGGATTCGGCCACCTTGAAGGCCTTGCGCACGACTTCGGGCACGATCTCCGGACTGGAAATCCGTGCATTCCACTTCGTGACCGGGCGCATGATGCCGATCAGGTCGATGTACTGGTGTGACTCCTTGTGCATCCGCTCCAGATCGGACTGTCCGGTCAGCGCGACGAGCGGCGCGCGGTCCAGGAACGCATCGGCGACCGCGGTCAGCAGGTTCGTGGCGCCCGGACCGAGGGTGCCCAGGCACACTCCGGCTCGGCCGGTCAGCCGGCCGTAGGCGTCGGCCATGTACGCGCCGCCCTGCTCGTGACGCACCGGGACGAACTGCACTGCCGATCCGGCCAGGGACTCGTTGAGATCCAGCGTCTCCTCACCCGGGATGCCGAACACGTACTTGACGCCCTCCGCCTCCAGGCACTCCACGAACACATCTGACGCCTTGCGCTTGCTCACGCCTGCAACCTACCTCACCGGCGCTCGCCTCAAGCGCGAGATCCCCGGCGCCAATCTCGCGCTCACATTTGCCGGCGTCCTGCTCGCGCTCAGTCTCGTGGCCGCGTCCTCGGCGCGTGCCGCCGGGATGCTCTACATCCGCGGCGGCGGGTCGGGCCACGGCATCGGGATGAGCCAGTACGGGGCCGACGGCTACGCCCAGCACGGATTCAGCTACACGCAGATCCTCTCGCACTACTACACGGGGACGTCGCTGGGCCAGGTCGCCCCCGGCCGTACCGTGCGGGTCCTGCTCGCCGACGGCGGTGCGTCGTTCACCGGGGCCCTCGCGGCCGGGTCGATCCGCCTGAAGGCGACGAGCACCTACGCCGTCAGCGCCGCCGGCGCGCGCCTGCAGATCACCGGCCCCGGGGGCGCGCGACTCGGCACCCCGGTCTCCGCCCCGCTGACCGTCACCGGTCCCGCGCCGCTCATGGTGCCGGGGCTGGGGCACTATCGCGGTTCGTTGCAGTTCCGCCCCGACGGCCGCGGCGGCGTGGAGACCGTCAACGTGGTCGGTCTGGATGACTACGTACGCGGCGTGGTCGCCGCCGAGATGCCGTCGAGCTGGCCCGCGCAGGCCCTCCAGGCCCAGGCGGTCGCGGCGCGGACCTACGCGATCACCGCCCAGGTGGGTGCCGCCGGCTATGACCTCTACAGCGACACGCGATCACAGGCCTACGGCGGGGTCGCGGCCGAGACCGCGCCCACCGACGCCGCCGTCGCGGCCACCGCCGGCCAGGTCGTCACCTACGCCGGCCGGCCCGTCGTCACCTACTTCTTCGCCAGCTCGGGCGGCCACACCGAGAGCGTGCAGAACGTGTGGAACGGCGCGACGCCCGAGCCGTGGCTGACCGGCGTGCCGGATCCGTACGACGGTGCCGGCGGCGACCCCTACCACCAGTGGACCCAGCAGCTCAGCCTGCCGGCCGCGCAGGCCCGCCTGGGCTCCCGTGTCCGCGGCCGCCTCGTCGGCATCACGGTCACCCATCACGGCCTCTCGCCGCGCATCCTCACCGCCGCCGTGGTCGGCACGGCCGGCACCACGACGGTCAGCGGCGCCGACCTGCAGTCCGTCTTCGGGCTGCCCACCACGTATGCCGCCTTCACGGCGATCACGGTCACCGGCGGCCACGGCAAGCTGACCGGCACCGTGTTCCCGGCCTCGGCCGGCCGCGTGTCGGTGCAGGCGCTGGGCCGCTCCGGCGGCTGGCAGAACCTCCGCCGTGCGGCCGTGAGCCTTCGCCCGGCGCTGAGCCGGGCGGCCGTCCCGGGTCGGTTCACGGCCGCCGGCCTTGCCCCCGGTCGCTACCGGATCACCGCCGGCAGCCTCACCGGGCCGACGGTGACCGTCTCCTGAGCGGCTCGCGGGCCGGGTAGGCTCTCGTTCCGTGCCCGGACCGCTGCTGGCGATCGACGGACCGTTCGTCCTGTATCGCTCCTTCTACGCGCTGCCCGACTCGATCCAGGACGGCGACGGGCACCCGGTCAACGCGCTGCTCGGGGCGGTCAACCTGATCCTGCGGATCGCCGCCGATCGCGGCCCGCGGGCGATCGTCGTCTGCTTCGGTGCCGAGGCCGCCAGCTACCGGACCGACCTGTACCCCGGGTATCACGCCCAGCGGCCCCCGGTCCCGCCCGATCTCGAGCGTCAGTTCGCGCGGGCACCGGAGCTGTGTGCCGCCTTCGGCTGGGGCAGCGAGACCTCCGCCGACCTCGAGGCCGACGATCTGCTCGGCGTACTCGCGCTCGCCGAGGCGCAGCGCGGCGGTCGCACGCTGATCCTCACCGGTGACCGCGACATGTACCAGTGCGCGAGCGAGCACACCCACGTGCTCTACCTCAAGCAGCGCTCCAGCGGCTTTGAGGAGGTCGATCCCGACGAGGTCCGCGCGCGCTACGGGATCGGGCCCGAGCTCGTCCCGGACTTCATCGCGCTGCGCGGTGATCCCTCCGATGGCCTTCCCGGGGCTCCGGGGATCGGGGCCAAGACGGCGGCGCGGCTGCTGCAGGAGCACGGCAGCCTCGACGCCGTGATCGCCGCGGCCGGCGGCCAGCGCCCCCGGATCGCGGCCGCGCTCACTGACAACGCTGACGCGCTGCGCGCCTTCCGGGAGATCGCCACCCTGCGCCGCACCGAGCTCGCGGTCCCGGAGGACCGTCCCACGGACCTGGCCGGCGGCGCAGCGGCTGCTCGGGACCTGGGCATGAACCGTCTCGCCGAGCGCCTGGCAGGCGCCGGCTCACTGTCTGACCTCTGAATCGCGCTGGGCCAACTCGGTCTCCCGCCGGCGTCGCCTCTCGAGTCGCCCGCGATCGTAGGTCGGCGCGAACCCGTCGCGTGTTATCAGCCGGTGACGGCGCTCAGGGCGTGAACTTGACCGTGATCACGTCGCCGTCGGCGACGACGTAGTCGCGCCCCTCCAGCCGCAGCGCGCCGCGCTCGCGGGCGCCGGCGTAGCCACCGGCGTCGGTGAGCTGATCCCAGCTGACGACCTCGGCGCGGACGAACCCCTTCTGGATGTCGGAGTGGATCTCCCCCGCGGCATGCCAGACGGTCAGCCCGCGGCGGAGATGCCAGCACTGGGCAGGCTTGTCCTCCCCGGCGGTGAAGAAGGCCACGAGGTCAAGCAGAGCGAAGGCGCCGCGCACCACGGTGGCCAGGCCGGATTCGGCCAGGCCGAGGTCCTCGCGCATCGCCGCCGCATCCTCGTCGGGCAGCTCGCCGAGCTCTGACTCCAGCCGCGCCGAGACGGCCACGGCCGCGGCTCCCTGCGCGGCGGCGTGCGCGGCGATCGCCTCGGGCACCTCGCTGCTGCCCTCCTCCACGTTGGCCACGAACAACACGGGCTTGGCCGTCAGCGGTGAGAGCAGCTTCATCGCATCCGGAGCATCGGCGGGCGGGGCCAGCGTCCGCGCGGGCCGGCCGGCCTGCAGGGTCTCGACCAGCTCGCGCAGCCACTGGGCCTCGGCGACGGCATGGCGATCCTGCGTCTTGGCCTGCTTGGCCACCCGCTCCAGGCGCCGCTCGGCCTGCTCGAGATCGGCGTAGATCAGCTCGGTCTCGATCGTGTCGATGTCGGCCATCGGGTCGACGCGACCCTCGGGGTGGATGATGCTCTCGTCGGTGTGCGCCCGCACGACATGGACGATCGCGTCGGTCTCACGGATGTTGGCCAAAAACTGGTTGCCCAGGCCCTCGCCCTTGCTGGCCCCGGCGACGAGCCCGGCGATGTCGTGGAAGGCGATCGTGTCCCACACGACCTTGGAGGCGCGCACCGTGGCGGCGACGGCGTTGAGCCGCTCGTCGGTCACCGGCACGATGGCCACGTTGGGCTCGATCGTCGTGAACGGGTAGTTGGCCGCCTCGGCGGCGACCCCGGTCAAGGCCGTGAACAGAGACGATTTGCCCGCGTTGGGCATGCCAACGATGCCGACCTTCATCGCGGCCACCGGCGGGCCGGCACGATGCCGACCTTCATCGCGGCCACCGGCGGGCCGGCACGGTTTCGACCTTCATCGCGGCCACCGGTCGGCCAGGACGGTGCCGAGCACCGCACCGGCCAGCACGTCGGAGGGATAGTGCACGCCCAGGTAGGGGCGGCTGACCGCGAACGCCCCCGCCGCGCCGTACAGCAGCCCGGCCGGCGCCAGCCCCCGGTAGGCCCGGGCGGCCGCGAACGAGGTCGTGGCGTGCGCGCTGGGGAACGACAGGCTGGACACGACGGGGGAGAGGGGCGGCAGGCCGTCCAGCACGGGCCGCCGGCGGCGGACGACCAACTTGACGGCATAGTTGAGGCCGACCGCGCCGGCCACCGTGCCCACGCCCCGCCACCACGCGTGCCGCCGCTCGGGCTCCGAGGCGGTCAGGCCGCCCACCGTGCCCAGGGCCAGCCAGCACGCGGCATGCTCGCCCAGGCGCGAGTAGCCGCGCACGAGCCGGTCGATCGCGGGGGTGTGGCCGTGGGTGCGGGCGAACCGCAGCACCGTGGTGTCGAGGGCCAGGATCACGGCGGTGACTGTAGACGCCGCGCGCCCGGCCGTCCCCGGGCGGCGCCCGGCGCGCCCGGCCGTCCCCGGGCGCCGCCCGGCGCGCGCGGCCGTCGCCGGGCCGCGCCCGGCTCAGCTCAGCTCAGCTCAGGCCGAAGCCGACGCGGTTGGCCTCATTGTCGACGAGCACGTAAACGACCTTCTCGAGGTCGAGCGCGATCGTCCCGTCCTCGGCCTTGAGGTCATGCCAGCCGGTGGTCCCCAGGGCGGCCCGCAGGACCTTGAGGTCGTCGGGGGCGACCCGCGCGCTGAGCACGGGCCCACCGAGGAAGCCGATGTTGATCTTCTGGGGTCGTTCGGACATCAGTGGTCCTCCGCGGGTTGGACGATCTCGGTGAGCACGCCACCGGTGGCGGCGGGGTGCAGGAAGGCGACGCGCGAGCCGCGGATCCCGGTGCGCGGGGTCTCGTCGATCAGGCGCAGGCCGGCCCGGCGGGCCGCGTCCAGCGCGGCGTCGATGTCGGCCACGCGGTAGGCGACGTGATGCAGGCCGGCTCCGTTGCGGGCCAGGAACTTGCCCACCGTGGTCTCGGGCCCGAGCGGCTCGAGCAGTTCGATGTGGCCGTCACCGACGTCGAGCAGGGCCGCATCGACCCCCTGTTCGCTCACCGTCTCGCGGTGCACGAGCGGCATCGCGAGCGCGTCGCGGTATAGGGCGAGCGCGTCATCGATGCTCGCGACGGCAATCCCGACGTGGTCGATCGCGGACAGCATGCGGCGGGAGGATACCGACCCATCCCGCCCCGCCGCGGGCCGGCCGGGCCGGGCTCAGGCCTTGCCGTCGGGCTGCGCGCGGGTGGCCCGCGCGGCCGGCTCCTGGGCGGTCGCGGCGGCGAGCCGCAGCGATCCCCGTCCCGCCCGCGCCGACCGCGAGCCGGGGACCTTGCTCATGATCCGCTCGATGTCGACGCGCTCGATGACCTCCTTGGCCAGCAGCGTGGCCGCCAGCTCGTCCAGCTGTGCGCGGTGGGCATCGAGGATGGCCGTGGCCGCCCGCAGCGCCTCGTCGGACAGCGCGTGCACCTCGGCGTCGCGCTGCCGGCGGGTCGACTCCGAGATCTCGGGGTCATTGACCCGCGAGGAGGTGAACCCGGTCCCCATCGCGTAGTCGTGGATCATCGAGTGCGCGATGTCCGACACCCGGCGCAGGTCGTCGGCGGCACCGGTGGTCACCGATCCGAACACGAGCTGCTCGGCGGCCCGGCCGCCCAGCAGCATCGTCATCGTGTCGATCAGCTCCTCGCGCGTCTTGAGGTAGCGGTCCTCCTCGGGAAAGTTCAGCGTGTAGCCGAGGGCCGCCCCGCGCGGGACGATCGAGATCCGGTGGACCGGGTCGACCGACGGCAGCAGCTCGCAGCACAGCGCGTGGCCGCCCTCGTGGTAGGCCACGACCCGGCGCTCGTGGTCGGTGAGCGTGCGCCGGGACTGCATGCCCGCCACGACGCGCTCGAGCGCGTGATCGAAGTCCTCGGTCTCGATCCGCTCGGCGTGGCGGCGGCCCGCGTTGATCGCCGCCTCGTTGCAGATGTTGGCCAGGTCGGCGCCGGTCAACCCGGCGGTCTGCCGGGCGAGGAGCTGGTAGTCGACCGACTCGTGGACGGGCTTGTTGCGGGAGTGCACGCGCAGGATCGCCTCGCGCCCGACCACGTCGGGCGGGGAGACGAAGATCTGGCGGTCGAAGCGCCCGGGGCGCAACAGAGCGGGATCGAGCTTCTCGAGCAGGTTGGAGGCGGCGATCACGACCACGTCGCCGGTGGAGGTGAAGCCGACCATCTCGACCAGCAGCTGGTTGAGCGTCTGATCGTGCTCCTTGCTGTCGTTGCCGCGGGCGCCGCCGACCGCATCGAGCTCATCGATGAACACGATGGCCGGCGCGGCCTTGCGGGCGGTGCGGAACAGCCGGCGGATCCGGGCCGCTCCCACTCCGACGAACATCTCCACGAAGGAGGCGGCCGACTGGGAGAAGAAGTTCGCTCCGGACTCGTGCGCGGCCGCCTTGGCCAGGAGGGTCTTACCGGTCCCGGGCGGCCCGTAGAGCAGCACGCCCTTGGGGACCTCGGCCCCCATCCGCTTGAAGCGGCGCGGGTCGCGCAGGTAGTCGACGACCTCGCGCAGTTCGGCCTTGGCCTCCTCGGCGCCGGCGATCTCCGACCAGGCGATGGGTGGGATCGACTGCGGGCGGATCTCCTCCGGCTTGGTGCGCGGCATCGCCTTGACCAGGAAGACGACGGCGAACACCATCACGCCCATGAAGATCAGGGGCAGCCAGGCCTGGATGAACGTGAAGACGTCCGGATAGCCGAGGAATGCGGAGATGGTGACCATCAGGGCTCAGATCCTGATCGGCCGCTGGCGACGATTACTCAACCTTTTCCAGGCGAGGATTTGGCCGCAGGCCGCGACCGACCTTCGCGCACGGGCGCCCGTCGACGGTCACCACGTCGGCCGTGAAGTCGTTCTGGCCCCGGATCAGGGACGAACCGACCCCGTAGGCGTCGACCGGTACGCCCTGGGCCTCGAAGTCCCGGATGCGCTGCGCGGTGAAGCCGCCGGAGGCGACGATCCGCACGTCGGTAAAGCCCGCTCCGTCCAGCGCTCCGCGCACCTTCTCGACCAGCCGTGGGTTCACGCCGGTGGGGGAGAAGCCGCCCATCTCGTCGATCAACGAGCGGTCCACGAGCTGCTCGGAGGTGTCCAGGCGCACTCCCCAGAGCTGAGGCCCGAGCGCGTGGGCGACGGCCAGGGCGGTGGCCACCGAGTCGTTGTCGAAGTCGACCAGGACGGTGATGTTCATCTGATCGGCGTAGCGCTTGGCGAACGCCTGCGCGGCGCGGACCGTGTCGCCGCCGTAGGCCGCGATCAAGCCGTGCGGCACGGTGCCGACGCCGAGGCCGCCCCACCATGAGGCCTGGGCGTCGGTGGAGACGCCGATCGCGCCGGCCACGTGCGCGCTCCACCCGTCCCCGGTCTGTACCAGCCAGTGGTCGTGGCGAGCGGGGAAGTAGAGGATGTCCTTGCCCCGGGCCGCCTCCACGACCTCGGCCACGTTGCGCATGATCAGCGAGCGGCGGGCCAGCGAGCCCAGGTAGACGGTCTCCAGGTGGGCGAACAGGCTGTAGTCGCCCTCGATCGTCAGCACCGTCTCGCGCGGGTCGATTGTGTCGCCCTCGTGCAGCGCGTGCACGGTCAGCTGATCCCACCCCGGGATCCATTCGCCGTTGCGCTCGACGCCCGCACAGGTCTTCAGCACCGCGATCGCCTCGTCGATGCCGCCCAGGATCGAGGTCTCCTTCTGGAAGACCTGCATGGTGACCCGGGGATGCTCATCCTCGGCCTGGAGCAGCTGCTTGGTGTAGACGAAGTAGGCGTCTGAGTAGTAGCCGGCCCGGATCCGCTCGACGGGAAGGCGGAACACGTCTGGGTCCAGCCGCGCCGAAACCCGCGAGGACATGCGCTGAGTCTATTCGGGACTCAGCCGAGGATCTCGCGGGCGAGATCGGTGAAGAAGCGGGTCGCGAAGCCGAGGTCGCGGACGTCGATGCGCTCGTCGGCACTGTGCACCAGTGGCGCGGCCTGTAGCAGTCCCTGATGGCGCTGGGGGAAGAAGCCGTAGGCGACGCAGTCGGGGAAGGCATCGCGGAACCAGCGTGAGTCAGAGAAGCCGGGCAGGATGACGGGCACGGCGCGCGCGCCCTCGTCGGCGGCCGCCACCCAGCGCTCGATCGCGCTCATCAGCTCGGACGCAACCGGGGACTGGTTGCCGACGACCTGTTCGGTGAACTCGATGCTGTAGCGGCTCGCGTCGTTGCCGAGCACCTGCGCGATCCGCTCCAGAGCGGCATCCTCGCCCAGGCCCGGCGGCACCCGGCAGTCGACCCGGATCTGCGCGTGCGAGGGGATCACGTTGATCTTCCCCGACGCGCTGGCGATCGTCGGGGTCAGCGTGACGCCGAACATCGGCTCGACCAGCGTGCGCAGTCCCGGGTGCTCGGCGTGCAGGCGCTCCAGCGCGGCGCCGGGATCGTCGGGATCCTCGCCGAGACCGCGCAGGAACGCCGCCGGTCCCTCGGTGAGCGCGAAGGATTCGGGCTGGTCGGCCAGCCGGGTGAGCGCCGGCGCGAGCTTGAGCAGGGCGTTGTCCCCGGTGCGCGGCAGCGAGGCATGGCCGGCGGCGCCGTGCGCGGTGATGTTGAAGCGGAAGATCCCCTTCTCGGCCACGCACACCCCGTAGTGGCGGCGGCCGCGGTAGCTGAAGTTCTCACCCCCGCCCTCGTTGATCAGCATGTCGCAGCGGACGAGCTCGGGATGCTCGGAGCAGAGCCAGTGCGCGCCGACGTCGCCGCCGGTCTCCTCGTCGGCGACGAAGCAGAGCTTCAGCGTGCCGCGGGCCGGCCGCCACCCCTCGCGGGCCAGCGCCACCGCGGCGACCGCCTCGGCGGCCACCTGCGACTTCATGTCCAGCGCCCCGCGGCCCCAGAGACAGCCGTCGGCCAACTCGCCCGACCACGGGTCGTGCTGCCATTCGCCCGGGTCGGCCAGCACCGTGTCGACGTGGCCGAGGTAGCACAGGGTCGGGCCGTCCTGAGCGCCGCGCAGGTCGGCGACGAGGTTGGGCCGCTCGTCGCTGGCCCCGAGCACGGTGACCTCGAAGCCGGCGTCCTGCACGTAGCGGGCGAGGTACTCGATCGCCGCCCGCTCGTTGCCGGGCGGGTTGACCGTGTTGAAGCGGACGAGCGCCTGGAGGACCCTGGTGCATTCGCTCTGCAGCTGCTCGGCGGTCATGCCGGGCTCAGACTACAGTGGCGGCCGTGACCGACCTCGCCGCTGACCTCACCCTGGCCCACGAGCTGGCCGACCTCGCCGATCAGATCACCATGTCCCGCTTCCGGGCCAGCGACCTGGTCGTCGACACCAAGCCCGACCTGACCCCGGTCAGCGAGGCCGACCGCGCCGTCGAGCGCGCGATGCGCGACCGCCTGGCCGAGGTGCGCCCGGGCGACCTCGTGTTCGGTGAGGAGTACGGCGCCGACAGCGGCGACGCGCAGCGACGCTGGATCGTCGATCCGATCGACGGAACCAAGAGCTACGTGCGCGCGATGCCGGTGTGGGCGACGCTGATCGCGCTCCAGGACCAGGGTGAGCTGACCTGCGGAGTGGCCTCGGCCCCCGCCCTCGGGATCCGCTGGTGGGCGGCTCGTGGTCAGGGCGCCTATGCGCGCGAGCACGGCGGCGAGCCCCGCCGCCTGCGCGTCTCAGGGATCGCTGAGCTCGCCGACGCGCAGCTCTGCTTCGGGGGTCTTGAGGACTGGACCGACGCGGGCCGTGCCGCCCTGCTCGCGCTCGGCGCGCGCTGCTGGCGCTCCCGGGGCTACGGAGACTTCTGGCAGTACATGCTCGTGGCCGAGGGCGCGGCGGAGATGGGGGTGGACCCCGTCGTCTCGATCTGGGACATCGCCGCGCCGCTGGTCATCGTCAGCGAGGCGGGCGGACGCTTCACCGACCTGGCCGGGGCCGCAACCGCCGAGGGCGGCGCCGGGGTGGCCAGCAACGGGCATCTGCACGAGGCGATGCTCGCCGCGCTGCGGCCGCAGACCGCTCAGCGCTGATCCTGCCCGTTGCCCGACGGGCGGTAGATCCGCTCGTTCTCAAGCTCGGGCGGCAGGAAGCTGACCGCGTCCCCGCCGGGCTGGGAGGCGTGGACGTAGCCCTCGCCGACGCCCATCTGGCGGTCGAGCGAGGTGGTCGCGTTGCGCAGGTGATCGGGCACCGGGTAGTGCGGGCGGTCGCTGACCAGCCGGCGCGCGGACTGCAACCCCTGGTAAGCCGCCCACGACTTGGGCGCCCGAGCCAGGTACGCGGTGACGTGGGCGAGATGCAGCCAGCACTCGGGCGGCCCGATCATCTTGACCGCCTGCATCCCGGAGACGGCGACGGTCAGCGCGCCGGAGGCCGCGACGCCGACCTCCTCGGAGGCGGAGATGACCAGCCGCCGCGCGATGAACTCGGGCGCCTCGCCGCCGGCCTCCATGCGGGCCAGCCAGTACAGCGCCGCGTCGGGATCTGAGCCGCGGATCGACTTGATGAAGGCGCTGATCGTCGCGTAGTGCTCGTCCGCGCCCTTGTCGTAGGAGACCGCGCGGCGGCCGACGGACTTCTCGATCGTGGCCAGCGCGATCGTGCCCCCCTCCGGTTGCAGCTGGGCGGCGCGTTCCACGGTTCCAAGCAGGCGCCGCGCGTCGCCGTCGGAGGTGAGCAGCAGGTGCTCGAGCGCGTCGGGGGCCAGCGCGTAGGGCGAGCGCTCGTCGCCCGCCGGGATCCCCACGCCTCGCTCGGCGTCGGCGAGGGCGCGCTGCGCCAGCTCGGCGAGGTCCTCGTCCTGCAGGGGCAGGACCACGTGGACCTGCAGCCGTGAGACCAGGGCCCGGTTGAGCTCAAAGCCCGGGTTCTCGGTCGTTGAGCCGACGAGCACCACCGTGCCGTTCTCCACGTACGGCAGCAGCGCGTCCTGCTGGGCCTTGTTCCAGCGGGCGATCTCGTCGATGAAGAGCAGCGTGCGGCCGCCCGTGGCCTGGCGGGACTCGGCGCGCGCAATCACCGCCCGCAGCTCCTTGATCCCATCGGTGACGGCGTTGAGCTGCTCGACCTCGGCGTCGACCGCCGCGGCGACGCACAGGGCGATCGTCGTCTTGCCGGTCCCCGGGGGGCCCCACAGGACCATCGAGTGCGGATTGCCGGAGGTCAGCGCGACCCGCAGCGGCGCGTCGGGGGCGGTCAGCTGCGGCTGCCCCACGACCTCGTCGAGCGTGCGCGGGCGCATCCGCTCGGCCAGCGGCCGGTGGGTCAGGCTCGCCGCGCCCCCCAGGGTGAGCTGGTCGTCCATCTCGATGACGGTACCCGGCCCAGGCGGGGCCACGCGGAAAACCCTGCTGAGAGACGATTTTGCCGGTTCTGGGAAAGGACGGTCAGCGCGAGGACCAAACCGTTACCGGTTCCCGGGACGGGGTACTGAAGCTACTACGCTGTAGTAATCATGTCCGGCCATCCCGATCCCGGCGCGCTGCTCGCCCGCTCGACCGCCCTCCCCGGAGGTGTGCGCGTCATCCTGCGCCTGGCCAGGGTGCGGGATCTCGGGCCCGTGCAGGACCTCGTCGCCCGCGAGGGCAGGGGGCTTGACCACTGGGAGATCGCACGGCTCCTGCACTCCAGCCCGCGCGAGCGGGTCGTGCTGTGTGCGACGGCGCTGCTCGACGGCCACGAGACCGTGGTCGGCTTCGGCGCCGTCGGGCTCGACGGGGCAGGCACAGCGGCGCTGGTGGTGGCCGACAGCGAGCGCGCGCCCGGCGTGGGCTCGCTGCTCTACGAGGCGCTGCTCGGCCGGGCCGAGTCGCTCGCCCGCGCGCGCAGGACCCGCGACCGCGCGGCCTGACATCCCGCGTGGGTCTCGTCGCGCCGCCTGACGTCCCGCGTTAGCCTCCCGTCCGTGACCGCGACCGCCGCCGCGACCCTTCCGTCACACAGCCCGGCCACCGGGGCGCGGCTCGGCGAGGTCCCGATCACGGCTCCCGCCGACGTGCAGGCCGTGGTCGATTCAGTGGCCAAGGTGCAGCCCTTCTGGTCGCAGCTGACGCTGCGCGATCGGGCGCGCTACATGCAGCGCGCCGCGCAGGTGCTGATCGACGAGTCCGACTCGATCCGCGACCTGATCAGCGCCGAGCAGGGCAAGCCGCGCAACGAGGCGTTCTCGATGGAGATCCTGCCCACGATCGACGCGCTGAGCTGGATCGCGCGGGAGGGGCAGCAGATCCTGGCCGATGAGCCGGTGGCGATGCCCCAGCTGTTCTTGAAGACCAAGCAGTCGGCCTTCGTCTACGAGCCGCTCGGCGTGATCGGCGTGATCGCGCCGTGGAACTACCCGTGGAGCATCCCCTTCGGTGAGGTGGCGATCGCGCTGATGGCCGGCAACGGCGTCGTGCTCAAGCCCGCCTCGCTCACGCCGCTGATCGGCGAGCGGATCGTGCACGTGTTCGAACGGGCCGGTGTCCCGGAGGGGCTGGTCCGCACCGTCCACGGCCCGGGGACCGGAGCCGCGGTCGTGCAGTCACGCGCGGCCAAGATCTTCTTCACCGGCTCGGTGGAGACCGGGCGCGGCGTGGGGGAGGCCTGCGCCCGCCAGCTCAAGGGCGCGGTGCTCGAGCTGGGCGGCAAGGATCCGATGGTCGTGCTCGGTGACGCCAACCTCGAGCACGCCATCTCCGGCGCGCTGTGGGGAGGCTTTGCCAACGCGGGCCAGACCTGCTCCGGGATCGAGCGGGTGTACGTGATGCGCGCGGTGGCCGACCGCTTCATCGCCGGCGTCGTCCGGGGCGCGCAGGCGCTGCGCGTCGGTGATCCGCTGTCCTGGGACACGGAGATCGGCCCGATGGTCTCCCGCGAGCAGTTCGAGCTCGTCGACGAGCTCGTCACCGACGCGGTGGCGGCCGGAGCCACCCTGCACTGCGGGGGTCCGGTACCCGCGCCCGCGGGGCTGAGCGGCGACTTCTACGCCCCCGCGGTGCTCACCGGCGTGACCCACGAGATGCGCATCATGCGCGAGGAGATCTTCGGTCCCGTCGTCCCGATCACCGTCTGCGACAGCGAGGATGAGGCGTTGGCGCTGGCCAACGACAGCGTGTTCGGCCTCGGCGCCTCGGTCTGGACGTCGGACCGCGCCCGCGGGGAGCGCTTCGCCGCCGAGCTGCAGGCCGGCATGGTCTGGATCAACGACCACATGTTCAGCCACGGGGCCTGCCAGTGCGCCTGGGGCGGCATCAAGGAGTCGGGCCTGGGCCGGACCCACTCGCGCTTCGGCTTCTACGAGTGCGTGAACATCAAACAGCGCGTCTGGGAGCCCTCGACGATTCGCAACCCGTGGTGGCATCCCTACGACGAGACCCTCGGGCGGGCGCTGAAGCAGACCGCCTCGATCCTCTACGGCCGCCCGTCGATCCGCGCCGCCGCCCTGCGGGCCGGCACCCAGCCGCTGCTCGCCCTCGGGTCCCGGCTGGCCCGCGACGCGCTGCGGCGCTGAGCCGGGCCGCAACCTGCCCTCCCCGCGCCGCGGCCGGCGCTGAGCCGGACCGCGGCCTGCGCGGTCCGCGCTGAGCCGGACCTCGGCCTGCGCGGTCCGCGCCGCGTCCGCCTAGACTCCCCGCCGCCCATGCGCCGCTTTCTGGTCATCATCGCCGTATGCTGCTCGGCCCTGGCCACGCTCGCCTCGGGCGCGGCGGCCAGCCCCAGCGGTCCGGTCGTGCGGTTCACGACCACGCTCGGGAACATGGACGTGCAGCTGCTGCCCGCCGACGCACCGAACACGGTCACGAACTTCCTCAGCTACGTGAACTCCGGCGCGTACGCGACGACGTTCCTTCATCGCTCGGACTCCGGCGTGGGGATCATCCAGGGCGGCAGCTACGAGGTCCAGAACGGCCAGCGGACGACGATCCCGTCCAACGCCCCGATCGGTCTCGAGTACAGCCTGCCCAACCAGCGCGGCACGCTGGCCATGGCCCGCACCTCGGACCCCAACAGCGCCACCTCGGGTTGGTTCTTCAACGTCACCGACAACTCGACCGAGCTCGGCCCGTCCAACGGGGGCGGCTACGCCGTCTTCGGGCGCATCCTCAGTCCCAAGGGTCTCGCCGTGATGGACGCGATCGCCCAGCAGCAGGTCGTCAACGACAGCGTCGACGGCCCGCAGTACGGGCAGCTGCCGGTGGTCAACTACGCCAGCGGTGCGATCAGCACCAGCAACCTGATCATGTCTGCGGTCACTGTCCTGCCCGACGAGTCCCCGACCGTGACGATCACCTTCCCGGCCAGCGGGATGCCCTTCACCATCGGCCAGAAGATCGGCGCGGCCTCGTTCCAATGCAACGAGGACGCCAACGGCACGGGGATCGCGAGCTGCACGGCCACGCCGATCGACGTGAGCACGGCGGGTCCGAAGACGTTCACGGTGACCGCCACCGACTACGCCGGCAACACGACGACCAAGTCGGTCCCGTACGTGGTCAACGCGGCTCCGCCCGGACCCAAGCGCGTTGCACCGCGGCCTCCCGTGCTCTTCGCTGCGCCGCTCGCGACCCGCACGGGCAAGGTCGTGCTGCAGCTCGGCTGCTCCACGGTCGCTCGCTGTGCCGGCACGGTGACGCTGCGCTGGAACGCTCCGCATCACCGGACCCTCCGGATCGCCTCCGGCCGCTACCGGATCCCCGGCTATCGGGCCGGAACGGCGATCGTCCATCTCAGCCGCCCGGCCCGCAAGGCGCTGCTGAGGGCCCACCGGCTCTCCGTCAGCCTGCAGCTGCAGCCGACCGGGGGCCGGGCGCGCACGGTGCGGACCACGCTGCGCCTGGCCAGGCACTAGAGCGCTCGCCGGGCCGGCCCGCGGCGGAACTGGCTCACACCCGGGGGGGCCGCGGCGGCGACTGACCCACAGCGGGCGGGCCGGCGCTGGCCACCCACTACGCTTAGGCGATGCCCGCTCAGGCCTACGCCGGCAAGGAATGCGTCTGCCAGTTCCGCAAGGGGATCTGCGACCAATCCTGCGTGCAGGGGATGCTCGACACTCCCTTCTACATCGCTTGCCTGAAGCTCAAGGGACGGCGCTGCCTGGTCGTCGGCGCCGGAGACATCGGGCTGGAGAAGGTGGAGGGCCTGCTCGCCTGCGACGCGGACGTGACCGTGGTCGCGCCCGACGCGCACCCGGCGATCCAGGAGCTCGCCGCCGAAGGCTCGATCACCTGGATCAAGCGCCGCTTCGAGCAGGGCGATCTGGAGGGCAGCCTGATCGCGATCGCCGCCACCAACGACACCGACGTCAACATCTCGGTCTATGACGCCGCCGAGCGCCGCGCGATGCTCGTCAACGTCGTGGACGTGCCGCCGCTGTGCAACTTCATCCTCCCGGCGATCGTCCGGACCGGTCCGCTGGCTGTGGCGATCTCAACGGCCGGCGCCTCCCCGGCCCTGGCCAAGCGCATGAAGCGCGAGATCTCCGCGCTGTTCGGGGAGGCCTACGCGGATCTCGCCGTGATGCTCAACGACGCCCGTGGCTGGGCCAAGGGCACGCTGCCCACCTACCAGGACCGCAAGGAGTTCTTCGAGTCGATCGTCAACGGCGATCCCGACCCGATCGAGCTGCTGCGCGCCGGGGACACCGACGCGGTACGCGATCTGATCGCCGCGGCGCAGCGGACCCACGCGCCCGCCTGAATCTCCCCGCCGCCGTCCCTGATCCCGTGAGCGAGCTCACCCACCTCGACGCCGACGGCCAGGCCCGGATGGTCGACGTGGGCGCCAAGCCCGCGACCCAGCGTACCGCGGTGGCCCGCGCCACCGTGCGCGTCTCCCCGGAGACCGCGCGTCTGGTCGCCGCCGGGGATGCGCCCAAGGGCGATGTCCTGGGCACGGCCCGGATCGCCGGCATCCAGGCGGCCAAGCGCACCTCGGAGCTGATCCCGCTCTGTCATCCGCTCGCCCTGACCTACGTCGGGGTGGACGGCGCGATCGACGTCGAGGGCGGGGCGATCGAGCTCACCGCCGAGGCCCGGACGACGGGCCCGACCGGAGTCGAGATGGAGGCGCTGACCGCCGCCTCGGTCGCCGCGCTGACCGTCTACGACATGGTCAAGGGTGTCGAGCGCGGCGCCGAGATCGCCGGGGTCCACCTGCTGAGCAAGTCAGGCGGCCGCTCGGGCGAATGGCGCCGCGGCTGAGCCGGCGGTCCGGGGCGGTCCAGGGTGGGGCATCGCCGGGTCGGGTCCGGAGGGGGGCCTCCCGGTGCGGCCCCGCCGCGCGTTCCGCGTCCCGGCGAGCGTGCATTTCATGCCAAGCCACAGGTGCGCAGCGTGCTTTGTCGTTAAACGCTCGCCTGACGTGCAGTTCGTGACAACCTGGGCGCCGCGGGCGCGGTTTGGCGCGAATTGCACGCTTGAGCCGGCCGGAGGCGCGACCGGACCGGTCCGTGGGTTCCCCGCCACCGCATCGGCCCATGCGTTCCCCGCGCCGTGACCGGGACCCCGCAAAACGTATGCTGGCCAGCGGTATGAAGATCGCCGTGCTCACCGTCTCCACCTCGGTCGCCGCCGGGACCACCGAGGATCGCTCCGGGCACGCGCTGGCCGAGCAGGCCGCGCAGGCGGGTGGAGACGTGGTCGCCCAGGGGGTCGTGCCCGACGATCAGGCCCAGATCGAGGCCTGGCTGCGTGAGCAGGTCGCCGGCGGGGCCCAGGTGATCCTCACCACTGGCGGGACCGGGTTCACCCCCGACGACGTCACCCCGGAGGCGACGCTCGCGGTGATCGACCGCAACGCCCCCGGCTACGCCGAGGCGATGCGGGCAGAGGCCGTGCGCCACACGCCGATGGGGATCCTCTCCCGCGGGGTGTCGGGGATCGCGGGCCGCACGCTGATCATCAACTTCCCCGGCAACCCGAAGGCGATCGGCGAGCTCTTCGGCGTGATCGCGCCCACCCTCGAACACGCCGTGACGACGCTGCACCGCGAGCGTGGACAGCGCACCCCCGGCCATTGAGCTGGCCGGGCTGACCCGCTACTTCGGCGAGCGGACAGCCCTGCGCGATGTCACCGTCTCGGTTCCGGCCGGGGCGACGCTGGCCGTGCTGGGCCGCAACGGGGCGGGCAAGTCGACCCTGCTGCGGATCCTGGCCACGCTGCTGCGCCCGCATGCCGGCGAGATCACGGTGCTCGGTGAGGCGCTGCCCCGCCGGGGCTGGGCGGTGCGTGGGCGCCTCGGGCTGCTCGGCCACGAGCCGCTGCTGTACCGCGACCTCACCGGCCGCGAGAACCTGCGCTACCACGCGCGCCTGCACCGCGTGCCGGAGAACCGCGTCGATGCCGTGCTGCAGGCCACGGGGATGCTCGGCCGCGACGATGAGCCCGTGCGCCAGCTCAGCCGGGGCATGGTGCAGCGGCTGGCCATCGCGCGCGCCGTGCTGCACGAGCCCGCCCTGCTGCTGCTCGACGAGCCCCGGGCCAACCTCGATCCGGGGGCCAGCCAGCAGGTCGAGCCGCTGATCGGACGCGCCTCGGGTCGTACCCGGGTGCTGACCAGCCACGATCCGCGGGCCGCCCTGGCCGAGGCCGACCTGGTGCTCGCGCTCAGGGGCGGGCGCCCGGTCTACGCCGGAGACCCCGCCGGGTTCACCGACGCGCGGCTGCAGGAGCTGTACGCGTGAGGACGGCGCTGGTCATCCTGCGCAAGGACCTGCGGCTGGAGCTGCGGACCATGGAGACGATCCCGGCGATGGTCCTGCTCGCGCTGGTCACCTTCGTGATCTTCCACTTCGGGATCAACCGGGACACGATCGACGGGCAGCTGGCGGCCGGGGTGCTGACCGCCGGGCTGCTGTTCTCGGCCGTGCTGGGCATCAACCGCCTGTTCGTGGCCGAGCGCGAGCAGGGTGGCTTTGACGCCTTCCTGCTCGCCCCGGTGGACCGTACGGCGATGCTCGTGGCCAAGGCGGCGGCGCTGTTCGTCTACCTCGTGGTGCTCGAGATCATCGCCGTGCCTGCGTTCGGGCTGTTCCTGCTCGGGCCGGCGCTCGGCCCGGTGATTCCGGGAATGAGTCTGGTTCTCATTCTCACCGACGTGGCGCTGGCCGTGATCGGCACGCTCGTCTCGGCGATCGCGGTCCAGACCCGGGCCCGGGACCTGATCGGACCGGTCATCTCGCTGCCGCTGCTGATCCCGGCCCTGATCGCCACCGCCCGGGCGCTCGGGCCGCTGTTCGCCGCCCACGGCGGCGCAGCAGCCCCGCCCGGCCGCTGGCTGGCCATCCTCGGCCTCTATGATCTGGTGTTCGCACTGCTTGCCTACGCGGTGTTCGACTTCCTCCTGGAGGACTGATCAGCAATGCCCTCGACCACCTACGGCAAGGGGCTTCGCGGCCTCTCACTCGCCACCACCGTGACCATCGGTGCGGCGCTCGCGCTCGTCTTCTTCTACGCGCCGCTCGACGCCGATCAGGGCTTTGTCCAGAAGATCTTCTACATCCACGTGCCGCTGGCCATCGTCACCCTGTGCGGGTTCATCGCCGGCGCCGTGATGGCCGCCGGCTACCTGCGCACGGGAGATCGCAAATGGGACATGCGCTCCTACGTGGCCATTCACATGGCGCTCATCTTCGGGATCGGGGCGCTGATCACCGGCTCGATCTGGGCCAAGGCCTCCTGGGGGCACTGGTGGGTGTGGAACGAGCCGACCCTGGTCTCCTTCCTGATCGTCATCCTGCTGTTCGCGACCTATCAGCCGCTGCGCTTCTCGATCGAGGATCCCGAGCGCCAGTCGCGTTACGCGAGCGTCTTCTCGGTGACCGCCGGCGCGTTCGTGCCCCTGAACTTCATCGCCGTGCGCCTGGCCCAGCAGTACGTGCACCCGCGCGTGCTCACCCTGGAGGGCGGCCACCTGCCCGGCGCCATGGCGCTGACCTTCTACATCTCGCTGCTCGGTATCGCGTTGCTGTTCGCCACCCTGTGGAAGTACGAGATGACGACCAAGAACACGCGCATGCAGGTTCGCCGGCTGCGGCGCACACTGCTCGGTGACGACATCGGCCGGCCCGCGGGGCGGAGCGCCGCGCCGTCGTGAGCTTCATTCTGGCGATCGCCCCCGCGCTGCCCCTGGGCAAGGCGGGCAAGTTCGTGGCCGGCGCGTACGTCGTCTTCGTGGTCCTGATCCTCGTCTACGTGGCGATCATCGCCACGCGGGCGCAGCGGACCGAGCGCGAGCTGGCCGAGCTGCAGCGCGACCTCGAGGCGGCGCGCAACGCGGAGCCCGACCGCGAGGTGCTCAACGCGTGAGTGAGCTGCTGGCCATCGGCACGTCCTACCGGACGGCCCCGGTCGAGGTGCGCGAGCGTCTGGCCATCACCGAGACCCGCGCGCCGCAGTTCCTGCGCGAGCTGCGCGGCGAGACCGAGGTCCACGAGGCGGTCGCGATCTCGACCTGCAACCGCACCGAGCTGTACATGGTCGTCGGCGATCCGGTCGAGGCCGAGAGCACCGTGCTGGCCATGCTGGCCCGCCAGGCCGAGACGCGCCCGACGGAGCTGGCGACCGCGATCTACGCGCACCGCAACTGCGACGCCGCCCGTCATCTCTACCGGGTCGTCTCGGGCCTTGAGTCGATGATCCTCGGCGAGGCCGAGATCCAGGGCCAGGTCAAGCGCGCCTACGAGGCCGCGCTCGGTCTGGAGACGGCGGGCCCGCTCACCAACCACCTGTTCCGGGCCGCGCTGGCCACCGGCAAGCGGGTGCGCACCGAGACCGCGATCGGCGAGCGCCAGCTCAGCCTGCCCGGGGTGGCCGTGGCCATGGCCCGTGAGCAGCTCGGCCCGCTGGCGGGCCGTGAGGTGGTCATCATCGGGACCGGCGAGACCGCCGAGCTGACCGCCCGGGCGCTGGCCGACAGCGGCACGAACAACGTGTACGTGGCCAACCGCCGCCGCGAGCGGGCGATGAGCCTGGCGCGCCGCTACGGCGGGCGCACCCTGCCCCTGGACGAGGTCCCCGAGGTTCTGCTCACCGCCGAGATCGTTGTCGCCGCCACCGCCTCCCCGCACCTGCTGCTCGAGGTGCGCGAGCTGGCCGACGTGATGCAGGCGCGCGGAGGGCGCGAGCTGCTGCTGATCGACCTCGCCGTGCCCCGGGACATCGACGCCGCCGCGGCCGAGCTCGGCGGGGTCACGCTGCGCGACATCGACGACCTGCGCAGTGTCGCCGAGCGCAACCGGCGGGTGCGTCAGGGCGAGGCGCGCAACGCCGAGGGCATCATCGAGCAGGAGATCCAGGCCTTCGCCGCGTGGCTGGGCTCGCTGGAGGTTCTGCCGACGATCGCCGCGCTGCGCACGCACGCCAATTCGATCGCCGCGCAGGTGGTGGGGGAGAACGCAGGCAAGTGGGAGGCGGCCTCCGAGCGCGACCGGGCACGCATCGATGCGATGGCGCGGGCGATCGTCAACCGGCTCCTGCACGAGCCGACCGCGGCCATGAAGGAGATGCGCGATGACCGCGTCCACGCGCGCATGGCGCTCGTGCGTGATCTGTTCGGGCTCAGTGTCGGCGACGACGCGCTCGCCGCCGCGACCCCGGAGGGGGAGCTCGAGGCGGCGCGGGCCGCTGCGATGCCGGACCCAGAGCTCGAACCGGAGCAGCCCGCCGCGCCCGCCTCCGCGCCCAACGTGCGCCGGCTGCCCGCGCGCGGCGCCGCCCGCCGCGCCTGATGCGCCTGGGAACGCGGGGCAGCGCGCTCGCGCTCACCCAGGCGCGCTGGGTCGCCGAGCGCCTGAGCGCGGCGGGGGAGACCGAGGTCGAGATCGTCGCCATCACCACGCTGGGCGACCGCGGAGCGGCGATCCAGGACAAGTCGCGCTGGGTCTCTGAGCTGGAGCGGGCGCTGCTCGAGGATCGCATCGATCTTGCCGTGCACTCGGCCAAGGATGTCCCCACCGAGCTTGACCCGGGCCTTGAGCTGTGCGCGGTCCCGCCCCGCGCGGATGCCCGCGACGCGATCTGCGGCGCGCGCTCGCTGGACGGGCTGCCCGAGCACGCGCGGGTGGGAACCAGCAGCCTGCGCCGTGCCGCTCAGCTGCGCGCGCTGCGGCCCGACCTGGAGATCGTCGCGCTGCGCGGCAACGTCGACACCCGGCTGCGCAAGCTGGCCGAGGGGCAGGCCGATGCGCTCGTGCTCGCCTACGCCGGATTGCTCCGGCTCGGCCGTGCCGCCGAAGCGGGAGCGACGCTCGACGCGCTCGTGCCCGCCGCCGGTCAGGGGGCGCTCGCGCTCGAGGCGCGCACCGGTGCGATCGACCCCGAGCGCCTGCGCGCCGTGTCCGATCCCACTGCCACGGCGTGCCTGGACGCCGAGCGCACGCTCGTTCACGCCCTCGGCGCGTCCTGCCACACACCGGTCGGGGCGCTGGCCACCTCCTTGGATCACCAAACCGTCGAGCTGACCGGCTGGGTTGGGCTGCCGGACGGCTCCGCGTGGCTGACCGACCGGGTGACCGGCGCACCCGCGCAGGCCGGTCGGGAGTGCGCCGAGCGGATGCTCGCGGCCGGCGCGGGCGATCTGCTGACCGAGGCCGAGCGGCAGGTCGTGGCCGCCGGATTGACCCAAGCCGGCGGCATCCAGGTGAGCGGCCCAGGCGAACGGAGGCGATCAGCATGAGCGTGTATCTCGTCGGAGCCGGACCGGGCGACCCGGGCCTGATGACCGCCCGTGCGCTCGAGCTGATCGCCCGAGCCGACGTGATCGTCTATGACCGCCTGATCCCCGCCACCGCGCTGGACGGCGCCCGCGACGACGCGCGGCTGATCTACGCCGGCAAGGAGGGCGGAGGTCCCTCGGTCGGCCAGGCGGAGATCACCGGCTGGTTGCTGGAACACGGCCGCGCCGGGCGCGAGGTCGTGCGCCTGAAGGGAGGGGACCCGTTCGTCTTCGGCCGCGGCGGCGAGGAGGCCGAGGCCCTCACCGAGGCCGGGATCGCCTTCGAGGTCGTGCCCGGCATCACCGCGGGCGTCGCCGCCAGCGCCTACGCGGGTATTCCCGTCACGCACCGCGACGCGGCCAGCGCGGTCGCCTTCCTCACCGGCCACGAGAACCCCGACAAGCCCGATTCGGCGCTGGACTGGGCCGCGCTGGCCGCCTTCCCCGGCACGCTCGTGGTCTACATGGGCGTGCGCCAGCTGCCCGAGATCACCGCGCGGCTGCGGGCCGGCGGCCGGGCCGCGGATGAGCCCGCAGCGGTGATCGAGCGCGGCACCCTGCCGGGACAGCGCGTGGTCAACGGCACCCTGGAGACGATCGCCGAGGTGGCGGCCGCCGCCGGGATCAAGGCCCCGGCGATCTCGCTCTTCGGGGCGGTGGCCGGACTGCGCGAGCATCTCGCCTGGCTGGAGAAGCGCCCGCTGTTCGGGCGCACCGTTGCCGTGACGCGAGCCCGGGCGCAGGCCTCGGGGCTGGCCTCGCGCCTGCGTGAGCTCGGAGCCGAGGCGATCGAGACCCCGGCCATCCGGATCGTCCCCGTGCCGGGGCCGGTCCCGGACCTGACCGGGTACGACCTGATCTGCCTGACCAGCCCCAACGGGGTGCGCGAGCTGTTCGCGCGACTGCACGCTGACGGACGCGACGCCCGGGCGATGGCCGGGGCGCGCGTGGCCGCGATCGGTCCGGGCACGGCACGCGCGCTGCTCGGCCACGGGATCGTCGCCGACGTCGTCCCGGAGACGTTCGTCGCCGAGGGCTTGGTGCAGGCGCTCAGGGACACCCCGGTCCGGCGCGCGCTCATCGCCCGCGCCGCCGAAGCCCGCGACGTGCTGCCCGACGCACTGCGGGCCCGCGGGGCCGAGGTCGATGTGGTCGCGCTGTACGAGACGGTGGCCGATCCCCTCGGCGAGGCGGAGCTGGCCGCGGTGGCGCGCGCGGACTACGTCACCTTCACCTCGTCATCGACGGTTCGCTTCTTCCTTGAGCGCGCCGCGGGCGCCCTCGGGGAGCGCACGCGGCTGGTCAGCATCGGCCCGGTGACCAGCGACACGCTGCGCGAGAACGGCCTGCAGCCCGACGTCGAGGCGGACCGTCACGACATTCCCGGCCTGATCGACGCGATCGTGGCTGACGCCATCGGGCTCAATATTCCCGGCTGATCTGCCGAAAAGATGCGGGTGAACGACGAGCTTCGGCTTCGCACCCGCATGATCGGGGCCGGCGTGGCCCTGAGTGTCGTGCTGCTCGCCGCCGTCGCCTTCTGGGTCGCCGAGACGTGGTCCCGGCCACACCGCGGCGGTCTGCTGGCCATGGTGGCCTGCGCCGGGGCCGCGACGGCGATCATCGCTGCGCTCCCGCACGAGCGCATCGTGCTCAGCCGCTGGCGCGAGCCGTTCTTCCTGGCCTGGAGCCTGTCGCTGATCGTGTTCATCACGATCGCCGCCGGCCTGGACGCTGGGGTGCGCAGTCCTGTCGTGCTGATGCTGTTTTTGACCCTCGTCTACGCCGCCCTCTCCTACCCGCGATGGCTCGTGGCCGTCGTCTCGGCGGTATCGCTGCTCGCCGTGCTCCTGCTCAGCCAGGTCGGACCCTCGGGAACCGGCGCTCCGACCAACCCGGTGTACCTGATCGGGCTGATGCTCACCCTCGCGGTCACCGGCGTGATGTGCGTTCTGCAGGCCCGGCTCCAGGAGCAGGCCCGGACCGAGCTCGGGCGGCTGTCGCGATCGGACGCGCTCACAGGATGCCTGAACCGGCTCGGCTTCAACGAGCGGATGGCGATCGAGCTGGCGCGAGGGGGCGACGGCGGGCAGCTCAGCCTGATCGTCCTGGACTTCGACGGCTTTAAGACCGTCAACGACGACTTCGGCCACTCGGCCGGCGACGAGCTGCTCTGCTGGGCCGGGCGGACGATGCGCGAGGTGCTGCGGCCGGGCGACGCGCTGGGCCGGCTGGGCGGCGATGAGTTCGCGGCGCTGCTGCCCGGGGTCGCGGCGCCCGAGGCACGGCAGGTCGCCGATCGCCTGCGGCTGGCCCTGTCGGCTCGGATCGGCGCGTGCGCCGGAGTGGCCGGCACCCCGGACGACGGCCTGGACCTCGAACGGCTTCACCACACCGCCGACGAGCGGCTGTACGCCTCCAAGCGCGCGCGGCCGCCGCTGCGCGCGGCCGGCTCGCTCACCGGCGCAGCGCCCCGCTAGGGTGTCCGGCCGCGGCGTCGTACCGGCTCGACGGCGCAGCCGTGCCGGCTCGACGCGATGCCCGACCCGATCCCCCCGACGATCACCTTCCTGACCGATTACGGTCTCGCCGACGCGTTCGTCGGCATCTGCCACGGCGTCATCGCGACCATCTGCCCGGCGGCGCGGGTCATCGATCTGCACCACGGGATCCCCCGCCACGACGTCCGGGCCGGAGCGATCGTGCTCGCCGATGCCCTGCCCTACCTCCCGGTCGGGGTGCATCTGGCCGTGGTCGATCCCGACGTCGGCGCCGAGCGCCGAGCGGTCGCGCTCGCGCTCGCCGACGGCCGTACCCTCGTGGGGCCCGACAACGGCCTGCTCATGCCCGCCGCGGAGCAGAGCGGAGGGGTCCTGGCCGCGGCGGACATCGCCCGCTCGACGTTTCGCCTCAAGCCCGTCTCGGCGACCTTTCACGGGCGCGACATCTTCGCTCCCGTGGCCGCCGCGCTGGCCAACGGCGTCCCGGTGGCCGAGGTCGGCGATCCGCTCGATCCGGCTGAGCTGGTGCGCCTTGAGATGCCGGTGGCCCAGATGCGCGATGGGGTGCTCGTGGCCCACGTCCGCTATGTGGACGGTTTCGGCAATCTCCAGCTCGACGCCGGCCATGAGGACCTGGCCGGCACGGGGTTAAAGCTCGGCCGCGCCGTGCTGATCGCGCTGGACCACGAGCCCGGCGACGGTGCCGATGCGCAGGCCCAGTACGCGCGGACCTTCGCCGACGTGGCGCGGGGCGAGCTGCTGCTCTACGAGGACGCCGGCCGCCGGCTGGCGGTCGCGGTCAGCCACGGCGACGCCGCCCAGCGGCTCGGCGCCGGCGTCGGCGACGCGCTGCGGATCCGCCCGCAGTGACCGGCCTGCCCCTCGGCCGGCCGCGGCTGCACCTGCGCAGCACCGACTCGACCAACTCGCGGGCTCAGGCGCTCGCTCTGGCCGGCGCCCCGCACGGCACGCTGGTCACCGCGTCGGAGCAGAGCGCGGGGCGCGGGCGCCAGGGCCGCAGCTGGAGCGCGCCGGCCGGTCGCGCGCTGCTGTGCTCGGTGCTGGTCCGCGACCCGCCGCGGCTGATCCCGCTGGCCGCCGGGGTGGCCGTGGCCGAGGTCGCGGGTGAGGCGGCGCGGGTCAAGTGGCCCAACGACGTGCTGATCGACGGCCGCAAGGTGGCGGGGATCCTCGT
The DNA here is from genome assembly GCA_035713465.1 of Solirubrobacteraceae bacterium. Taxonomy (GTDB): domain Bacteria; phylum Actinomycetota; class Thermoleophilia; order Solirubrobacterales; family Solirubrobacteraceae; genus Palsa-465. The sequence goes on from DASSZP010000028.1 coordinate 30,309, forward strand.
CGAGGGGCGCCCCCAGGAACGGTGGGCGGTGATCGGCATCGGCCTCAACGTCGCCCTGCGCCCCGAGGATTTCCCCCACGAGCTGCGCGACCGGGCGACGACGCTCGGCCTCGCGCCCGAGGCGATCGAGCCCACGCTGGTCCGGCTGCTGGCCGCCCTGGAGCGCTGGCTGTCCGCGGAGCCCGAGGCCGTCCTGGCTGCGGTCAGCGCGCGCGACGCCCTCCGGGGTCGACCCGTCCGCTGGGCGCAGGGATCGGGTACGGCGGACGGGATCGATGGGGAAGGCCGGCTGCGGGTGATCACCGCGGAGGGCGTGAGTGTCCTCGCCGCGGGCGAGGTCCATCTGGAACCCGCGTCCGGCTCCGAGCCGGACTAGCGCTCAGGCCGCTTCTTCGGTGACCGAGGACGGCGCGCTGGTCCCGTCCCCGTCCCCGTCCCCGTCCCCGTCCCCGCCCGAGGCGGCGCCGTTGGCCCGGGCTCGCTTGGCGGCTGCGGTTCGGCGCGCGGGGCGCCGGCGGGGGGCGCGCTTGGCCGCGGCCGGCTCGGCTGACGCGTCCTGGCCCGGCGCCTCCGGCTCGGAGGCCGGGGCCTGCGGTTCGGTGTCCTCGGCCCTGCCGGAGCCCCCGGAGCCGTCGGCGGCCCTGGTGGCCTTGGCGTTCGGGGCGTTCGAAGCGTTCGGGGCGTTCTGGGCGTTGCCGTTGTCCTCGGCGCCGCCGCCGCCCTTGCGCCGGCGTCGCTTGTTCCCCCGCCGGCCCTTGGGGAAGTTGCGCAGCAGCTCGCGGGCCAGCGCGGCGGGCTTGCGGGCCATTCTCGTGCGGGCGCCGCGCAGGGCCTCCTCGGCCTCCGGGGTGTGCGCCAGGGCCGCGGCGAGCAGCGCGGCGGACAGCCGGCGGTCCTCCTTGCGCGAGGCGTGCACGAGCCGCCGCGCGTTGCGGGCGTGGGCCGAGCCCGAGGAGTTGACCAGCAGCCCGAGCAGGCGCTTGGTCTCCGGCCAGCGCTGCACCGCGTACTCCTCGTGGACCTCGCGCGTGTACTCGGCCATCCGCCAGATCCAGGCGTTGGCCTGGTCGCGCCGCCCGATCCGGCGCTCGGCCAGCGCCTGAAGCATGATCTTGACGCCCTCGCGGCGCTCGTCGCGCGGCCAGCCGCCCATGATGTCGATCGAGGTGTCGAACGCCTCGGCGTCCTTGGCCGCCGCGATCTCCTGCAGCGCGCGCAGGCGCAGCTGCGGGTTCTTGTTGCGCTGAACGGCGGTGAGCAGGAAGCGTCGTTTGAGCTCGCCCTGGCGGTCGAAGTGCAGCATCGCCTTGGCCCGCCGCCAGCCGTTGGGCGCCACCCGGGCGCCGGCCAGCGCAGCCCAGACGTGCTGCTCGCCGTAGTCGAGGTTCTCGACCGCGATCCGCCACAGCTCCCGTTCGAAGACCTCGGCCCGCCGCTCGGGATCGGGCGTGACCGGCAGCACGCGGCGCTCGACGCGGACCCGGCGGCCCCGGCCCCGGCGCACGGGGCCGACCACGATCGCGCCGCCGCGGTAGACGTCGCGGTCCAGCAGCGAGTGCAGCGTGACGACGGGATCGTCGTGCTTGGTCGCCGGGTGCACGAAGTCGATGACGATGCCGGCCTCCTTGCCCGGGTGCCGGCGGGTCACGCGGCCGACGCGCTGCTGGTAGATGCGCTTGGAGGCCGTCGGTGCGAGATGCATGCAGATCGTGGCCCGCGGGCTGTTCCAGCCCTCGGCCAGCAGCTGCGCGTTGACGAGCACGTCGACCTTGCCCGACTCGTAGTCGGCGAGGATCCGCGCCAGCTCGCGTTTGGGGGTCTCGCCCGAGACCCCCATGGCCTTGATCCCGATCGCCCGGAAGGCCTCGGCGACGTTGTAGGCGTGCTTGACCCCGGCGGCGTACACGACCCCGGGGATGCCGTTGAAGCGCGTCTTGTAGAGGTCGGCGATGGCCAGGTTGAACGGCGTCTGGTCCAGCAACTCGGCCAGCATCTCCTGGTCGAACTCGGTGTCCACCTCGCCCCGCCGCAGCGGCACCTTGGCGATCGTGCGCACGCCCGGGCCGGGCGGGATGCGGATGCAGCGCAGCGGGGAGATGACCCCGCGCCGGGCCGCCTGGGCGAGATCGAAGCGGCTGGTCTGGGTCGGGAAGAGGTCGGTGACGTGGCGTGCGATCAGGGCGCCGGTCGCGGTCATGCCGACGAACACGGGTCCCGCCCAGGCCCGGATCGAGGCCGAGGTCTTCTCGCCCAGGGCCGTGTGCGCCTCGTCGCAGATGACGATCGTGTACGCGTCGGAGATGCGCCCGGCGTTGCGCACGAACCACTGGTAGGTCTCGACGGTGACCGGGCCGTTGGCGGCGTCCTGGCCGTCGAGCAGCGGGCCGGTGATCCGGTCGCGATAGCCACGGTCGCGCAGCTCGCCGTGGAACTGGTCGACGAGATTGCGGCGGTGGGTGAGGATCAGCACCCCGCCGGTGTGCGAGGCCTCGACGAAGCCCAGGGCGGCGACCGTCTTGCCGGCGCCGGTGGCGTGCTCGAACCAGAAGCGCTTGGCCGCGTTGGGGTCCTCGGGCTGCTCGCCGAGCTGTGGCTCCTCCTCGTCGGCGTCGTCGTGCCAGTCCTGCGGCTCCTCGTCCTCGGGCTCGTCGGCGGCCGCATCCTCGGCGTCCTCCTCGTCCTCCTCGTCCTCCTCGACCTCGGAGACCGCGTCGAGCGGGTCGTCGTCGTCCTCGTCGTCCTCGTGGTCAGCGTCGTCCTCGTCCTCGGTCTCGTCGTCCTCGTCGTCTGCCTCGTCCTCGTCGTCATGCGCGGCGGTCGGATCCTCAGCCGGGGCGTCCTCGCCGAAGGCGGGCTCCTCCTCGTCCTCGAGCTCGTCGATGTCGTCCAGCTCGGCCACCGCCGCGTGACCGTTGCCGTTGGCCGAGCGCTGGGCCTCGGCCATCAGGGCGGTGAGGGTTCCCGAGAGGGCATCGACCTGATGGGCGGAGAGCACGGTGCCGTCGACGAGGTGCGGTTCCTCCTGGGAGAGGATGCGCTCCAGGCCGAGCAGGAGCGAGAACTCGCGCCGCCACTGGACCGACGGGACCTTCTGGCCGGCATCGACCTCGGTGATCGCAGCGTCGAGCGCCCGGCGCCGGGGGGAGCCGGGGGCGAGCGCGTCCTCGAGCGTTTCGCCGTCGTAGACGAAGCGCTCGCGGGTCAGCCGTTCGGCGCGCGCGATCGCGTCAGGACTCGGGAAGGGGGTGGTGACACCCATACGTGTTGGCAGGTTGCGTCCGAAAGTGCGAACCGCGGCGGTACGGACGTAGCGGTTCAGGCAGCTCGGCCTTGCGACCGAGTACGGCGAGAATTCCTCAGAAGCTCCCCTTGCCGTCGGGCGCGGGGATTGACCGTATTTAAGCAGATGTGCACCACGGCCCTCCTCGGCCCTGTGTCAAGCTGTCGTCCGTGGGCATTGCAACCCGGCTCATCGTCACCGTTACCGCCGCTGTCGCGCTCGCCGGGTGCGGTGCCGGCACGCCCTCGCGCAGCGCCGCGCCGTCCGCGTCGGCCGTCCAGTCGGCCTTCCGCGGCTCGCCCGCGCCGCTGGCCGCGGTCCACGCGCAGGCCAACCATCTGCTGCCCGGCGGCACCGCGGCGTTCCGCGCGCGGCTCGCCGCGCTGAAGGGCTATCCCGTGGTGGTCAACAAGTGGGCCTCGTGGTGCGGACCGTGCCGGAGCGAGTTCCCCGTCTTTCAGAAGGTCGCCGTCTCGCTGGGGCGCAAGGTGGCGTTCCTCGGCATCGACGCCCAGGACGGCACCGGGCAGTCCGGGCGGCAGTTCCTGCGCCATTTTCCCGTGACCTACCCGAGCTTCAGCGATCCGCAGGCGACGCTCGCCAACGCCGTGGGCGCGTCGACCTACATGCCCCAGACCCTGTTCTTCTCCCGCACCCGGCACGGCAGCTACGTTTTCGACCACGCCGGCCCGTACGAGAGCGCGGCGGCACTGACCCGGGACATCGACCGCTACCTGCTGCGATGACCGGAGCGACGACCTACGAGGTGCGCCGGGCGCGGCCCGAGACCGAGATGGAGGCGATCCTGGCCATCCGCCACGAGGTCTTCTGCGTCGAGCAGGGCGTGCCCGAGCGCGAGGAGCTGGACGGGCGCGACGATGAGTCGCTGCATCTGGTCGCCGTCAGCGACGGTGAGGTCCTGGCCACCTGCCGGCTGCTGTTCGTCGGCAACACGGTCCAGTTCAGCCGGCTGGCGGTGCGTGAGTCGGCGCGACGGCGCGGGATCGCCTCATCGCTGCTCGCGCTCGCCGACGACGAGGCCCGCCGGGCGGGCGCGCGCCGGCTCGTGCTCCATGCCCAGACCTACGCGCGCTCGCTCTACGAGGCCTCGGGCTACGAACCCCGGGGCCGCGTGTTCATGGAGGCCGGGATCGAGCACATCGCGATGGAGAAGTACCTGTGAGCGCCCGGCCCGGCCGCGTCTGACCGATGAGCACCGAGATCCGGATCGACCCGCTGACCGGCCAGCGGGTCCTGATGGCCACGCAGCGCGTGAGCCGGCCGGGCGGTCAGCCCGCCGTCACCCCGGCCGAGCCGATCGATCCCGCCCAGGACCCGTTCGCCGAGGGACACGAGGATCGCACCCCGCCCGAGCTGTACGCCGTGCGCCCGCGGGGCGGCGACGCCGACGGTCCGGGCTGGAGCACCCGTGTGGTGCCCAACCTGTACCCGGTGCTGGCCGCTGATCCCGAGCCGCCGGCGCCCGGGCCCGATCCCGACCTGTTCTGGCGGGGCCCGGCTCGCGGCGCCCATGAGGTGATCGTCAACGCGCCCGATCCCGTCAGCTCACTGGCCGAGCTCTCGGCCGCCCAGGTGCAGGCCGCGGTGCAGACCTGGCGCGAGCGGATGCGCGCCCATCCGGAGGCGGCCTGCCGGCATCTGATCGTCAACGAGCGCGCCGAGGCGGGCGCCTCGGTTCCCCACACCCACGCGCAGCTGTTCGCCCTGGACTTCGTGCCCGCGGCGATCGCCCGCGAACGCGAGCGCTTCGGCGCCTACGAGGCGCGCACGATGGGCGCCAACCTGCTCGGCGACCTCGTCCAGCACGAGGTGCGGCTGCGCGAGCGGCTGATCTCCGTCGACGCCGAGGCCGTGCTGCTGTCCCCGTTCGCCGCCCAGCTCCCGTTTCAGATGATGATCGTGCCGCGCACGCCCCGGGCGCGCTTCGAGGACGAAGGGCCCGTGGCCGCGGGGCTGCTGCACGAGGCGCTCGGACGGCTGGCGCGGCTGCTCGGGGCCGCCCCGCCGCTGAACCTGTGGGTGCGCACCGCGCCCAGCGGCGCGAGCGCGTTCTGCTGGCGGATCGACATCATGCCCCGCCTGGCTCACCAGGCCGGCCTCGAGCTGGGTGCCGGTCTGGGCCTGAACACCGTCTCCCCCGAGCAGGCGGCCGAGGAGCTGCGCGGCGCGTGAGGGCGCTCGTGCAGCGGGTCGGCCGGGCGGCGGTCCGGGTGGACGGGACCGAGGTCGCGGCGATCGGTCCCGGTCTGCTCGTGCTGCTGGGCGTGCATCACGACGACGGGCCCGAGCAGGCCGACTGGATCGCCGCCAAGCTGCGCGCGTTGCGGATCTTCCCCGACGCCGACGGGCGCATGAACGAGCCGCTGGGCGAGCGCGAGGTGCTCTGCGTCAGCCAGTTCACGTTGTACGGCGACGCCCGGCGGGGCAACCGGCCCAGCTACGGCGAGGCGGCGCGGCCCGAGCAGGCCGAGCCGCTGTACGAGCGGGTCTGCGCGGCCCTCGGGGCGCGGCGCGGCGTGTTCGGCGCCCGCATGGAGGTCGCGCTGGTCAACGACGGGCCGGTCACGCTGCTGGTCGAGAGCCGCTGAGTCCGGCCCCGATCCGCATAATCCCCGCGTGGGCGCATACCGGTACCTGTTCGCGCAGCTCGTGCGACGCGAACTGCGGCGCAAGTACAAGGGCTCGTCGCTGGGCGTGCTCTGGTACCTGATCAACCCGCTCGTCCTGATGGGCGCCTACACGCTGATGTTCGGCCACGTGTTCCGCCTGCAGCACTTCCCCGACTTCCCCGTCTTCTTGATGATCGGGCTGATCACGTGGACGTTCTTTCAGCAATCGCTGCTGGCCGCCTGCGACTCCCTGATCGAGCAGGGCGGCATCGTGCGCCGCGCCCGCTTCCCGCGCCAGACGATCCCGGCCGCGGCGGTCACCGTGCAGCTGGTCACCTTCGTGGCCGTGCTCGTCCTGCTCGCGCCGCTCAGCCTCGCGCTGCGGGGCACCAGCGCGCCGGCCGCCCTGCTGCTGCTGCCGGTGATCGTTGTCCTGCTGTTCGCCTTCGTGCTCGGCTGCGCGCTGGTCGTCGGGGTGATGCACGCCTACTGGCGGGACGTGGCCCCGATCCTCACCGCCGCACTGCTGCCCTGGTTCTTCCTGACCCCGATCTTCTACGAGCCGGATACGAGCATCGCCTTCGTGGCCCACCACCCGGCCGTGGCCACGCTGCTGGACTGGGTCAACCCGATGGCCCCCTTCATCCGCGCGCTGCGCGACATCCTCTACTACGGCCGCGCCCCCGACGCCGGGCGGATGCTCTACACGGTGCTCGTGGCCGGGGCGGCGCTGCTGGCCGGGGCGGCCGTATTCCGGCGGCTGGAGGGCGAGCTGGCGGTGGTGCTGTGAGTGCCGGCCGGCGGCGTGGAGGGCGAGCTGGCGGTGGTGCTGCGAGTGCCGGCCGGCGGCGTGGAGGGCGAGCCGGCGGTGGTGCCGTGAGCCCGGGCCCGCTGCGGCCGGGGGAGATCCGGCTGCGCGGCGCGACGCGCACCTTCAGCGTCCGGGCCGACAACGCGGGAACGCTGCGCGACCGGCTCCTGCGCCGCCGGGTCCCGGGCCCGCCCCCCGTCTGCGCGCTCACCGACGTCGATCTGCACATCGAGCCCGGCGAGCGCGTCGGCCTGATCGGCCGCAACGGGGCCGGGAAGACCTCGACCCTGCGGGTCCTGGCCGGGATCGTCCCCCTGCATCGAGGCGAGGTGGCCTGCGGCGGCACGGTGGTCAGCCTGCTGGAGTTCGCCGCCGGCTTCAGCCGTGACTTCTCCGGCCGCGAGAACATCTACCTGCAGGGCGCGCTGCACGGCCTGGATCGCGCCGGCGTGCAGGCCCGGCTGGACGCGATCATCGCCTTCTCAGAGCTGGGGGAGTTCATCGACGCTCCGGTCCGCACGTACTCGACCGGCATGTTCGTGCGGCTCGGGTTCTCGATCGTCGCCCACCTCGACGCGGACGTGCTGCTCATCGACGAGGTGCTCGCAGTCGGTGACGAGGCCTTTCAGGCCAAGTGCATGACCCGCATCGATGAACGGATCGCCGAGGGGACGACGGTCGTGTTCGTCTCCCACGACGCGACGGCGATCGCGCGGCTGTGCGAACGCGTTGTCGTGCTGGACGCCGGACGGGTCCGCTTCGACGGGCCGGCCGAGGAGGCGATCGCCTACTACCGCGAGCTGATCGGCAGCGCCGAGGGAGCTCTGCGGTGACCCGCACGCCCGAGGAGCTGACCGGCACCGCGGAGGGAGCTCTGCGGTGACCGGCACACCCGAGGAGGCTCTGGACCGGGCCCGTGAGGCGCTGCGCGCCCGCCGGGAGGCCGGCGAGTACCCGCCGCCCCCGCCGCCGGCCGCTGCGCCAAGCCCGGCTGAGTCCCGGCTCAAGCTGCTGGAGTGGGCGTTCGTCGAGCCCGACGCCTCGGTGGTGCGTTCGACCCGGGCGCACGGCGCGCCGATCACCGCGGCCAAGCGCATGCTGCTGCGTCTGGTCGGGCAGTACCTGAGCGAGCTGAGCGCGAACCAGACCCGTTTCAACCTCGCGCTCGTGGCGCATCTCGAGCGCATCGAGGAGCGGATCGCCGCGCTCGAGGCGCAGACCCGGCAGGACGAGACGCCGGATCCGTGATCGTCCACCAGGTGCTGTCCGGAGCCGGGCCTCGGGACGCGATCACCACCGAGGCCCGCGCGTTCCGCGCTCGCTTCACGGGCTGGGGCTGGACCGGAGCCGATTACGCCGCGCGCCGCGCTCCCGGCGCCGAGACCGCGTTCCGGCCGCTCGCCGAGCTCGCCCCCGGTCCCACCGATGTCGTGCTCGTGCACCATTCGGCGGCGCTGCCGGGGCTCGAGGGCCTGCTCGCGCTGCCCGGCCGGCGGATGCTGCTGCACCACAACGTCACCCCGTCGCGGTGGCTGTGGGATGTCTCGCCCTACGTGGCCGCGCTCTGCGCCCTGGGCCGCGAGCAGCTCCCCCAGCTGGTCGCCGGCTGCCATCTGGCCGCGGCCGACTCCGCCTTCAACGCGGCCGAGCTCGCAGCGGTGGGGGCCACCCGGGCCGAGGTCCTGCCGCTGCTCGTCGATCTCGCCCCGCTCGGCGATCCGGCGTCACCGCGCCGCCCCGCGGGCGCCCCGCACGTGCTGTTCGTGGGGCGCCTCTCGCCGCACAAGCGCCAGGACCGCGTGATCGAGGCCTTCGCCCACTTCCGTCGCGTGCACGCCCCGGCGGCACACCTGACCCTGGTCGGCGAGCCGCTCACCGAAGGCTTCGCCGCCCAGCTGCGCGCGCTCGGCGCGCAGCAGGCCCCGGGCGCGGTCGCGGTGCGCTCGGGGCTGACCGAGGCCGAGCTCGGCGAGGTCTACCGCTCCGCCGACGTATTCCTCTGCCTCTCCGAGCACGAGGGCTTCTGCGTGCCGCTGCTGGAGGCGATGGCGCTCGGGGTGCCGGTGATCGCTCGCGCCGCCGGCGCCGTGGCCGAGGTGGCGGGCGACGCGGCCGTGATCCTGAACGAGGATGATCCGGCGCTGGTGTCCGAACTGCTGCATCTCGTGGTCGCCGATCCGGACCTGCGCGACGAGCTCATCCGCCGGGGCCGGGCGCGCGCGGCCGCCTTTGAGCCCGGTCGGGTCGCCACGCGCCTGCAGCAGCTCGTCGTCGCGACGGCGCGGGGCGGCTGATGGCGGTGAGCGCGCCCCCCCGCCCGCGGCCGGCCCCCGCCGTGGGGCCGCGGACGCCGCCCGTCTCACCGCCCGTGGCCGTGCTCATCGCCGCGGTGGTCGTGATCGCCGGCGGCTACGTGGCGCGAACTCCGGCGCCGCTGACCGCGGAGATCCCCCAGGCCCTGCGCGGGGTGCTCGTCGGTCTGGCGCTGTTCGTGGTCTGCGGCGACGGGCCCGCGGTGGCGCTGGTCCCCCGAGCCTGGGGCGCGGCGGGCTCGCTGGTCGCGCTGCCCCTGGGGGCGGCGCTGAGCGGCCTGGTCCTCACCGCGCTGGGCCTGGCCCGCGTCCCGCTGACGGTGAGCGCGTGGGCCATCGTCGTGCTCGGCCTGCTCGCCAGCGCCGTCGCCCGCCGCCGCCGTCAGAGCGCGCGCGGTGTCCGGGAGGCCGCGGCCGCGCCGGTCGCGTGGCTGTCGGTGCTCTTGTGGGTGATCGTCGCGGGGGTGCTCGTGGTGGTCGCCCTGGCCCCGGCCTGGCGGCTGGGTGTGACGACGATCTACGGGCAGAACCCCGACGCGCATCAGGTCGCCGGTATCGCCGTGCTCTTCCAGCACGTACCGCCCACCGGCACCGACCTCGCGCTGCCGATCGACACCGTCCCCGCACCCTGGCGCTTTCGCTATCCGATCTTCTACCCCCTGGCCGCCACCGCCCAGCTCGGACACCTGGATCCGATCACCGCCTTCCCGGCGATGGCCGCGCTGCTGCTGGCCTGTCTCGGGCTCGGCTTCGGAGCCTTCGCCGTGCTCGGACTCGGTGCGCCGGCGTGGTCGGGCCCGCTCATCGCCCTCGGCACCGCGGTCACGGCCAGCACCCTGCATGCGGTGTGGCATCCGTACTGGAACCAGCTGTGGGGGATGGCGATGTTCCCTTGGGCGCTGGTCTTCGGCTGGCGGGCGGTGCGTGACGGGGGCCGCGGACCGATCCTGCTGTTCGGACTCATCGTGCTCGAGCTCGGACTGGCCTACCCGCTCGCGCTGCCCTATCCGCTGCTCATCGTCGGCGCGCTGGCCGTGACCCACGAGCGCTGGCGGCTGATCCCGCGGCTGTGGCGATCCCGCTCGTGGCTGCTCGGCGTGCTGGCCATCCTCGTGCTCGCCCCGGCGGTGGCCGGAGCCGCGCTCAAGCTCGCGGCCGGCCTGCATCAGCTGCTGTTCGCGCGGGGTGGCCTGTGGGGCGGCGACATCGGCCACCCGCTGCCGATGGGCGTGTTCGCGGGCACCGGAGGCGGCCTGGCCGCCGCGCTGGCCGTCCTGGCCGTCGCCGCCGTGGGGATCGTCGGGCTGCCGTTGCCGGGTCGTCTGCGGGTGCCCGGGCTCGACCGCCGCGCCGCCCTGGCGCTGGGCGGCTCGGTCGGGCTGCTGTGCCTGCTGGACCTGCGCTTCCGGCTGGATCACCAGGGGGCGTACATGGACTACAAGCACCTCGCCTTCGTCGGCGGGCTGGTCCTCTGCGTGGCCGCCGCCGGGCTCGCGCGCTGGGCGGCGGCGGGCGGTGCCGCGGCTCTGACCGCGGGGCTGGTGGCGATCGTGTGGGCGGCCTTCGCGCTGCCCCACGGGCATCGCGAGGTGCTCGCCAACGGGGTCCAGGTCGACGCGCAGATGCTCGAGATCCGCCACTGGGCGTCGGAGTTGCCCCGCGGAGCCAGCGTCCGCGTCGACGTGCCGCCCTCGGGCGTGCAGCTGTGGGCGGTCTACATGCTCGGTGCACACCCCGTCGACGCGTCCGCGCCGTTGCTGGGCACCACCTACGCGCACGCCAACTACGGCCTGCGGGCCGACTACGCGCTGAGCCTGGTCACCATCCCGCAGGCCGGTGGGCCGGGGCGGCCGGCGCCGCGTCCGCTGTTCGCGGCCGGACCGCCGCTTGACCGCAACGCCCAGTTCGCCCTGTGGCGGGTCCACTGGCCGGCCCGCCTGGACCGGATTCCGAGCACGGCGACTCAGGCGCTGGTCGAGCCCTGAGCGGACTCGCGGCGCGTCTCGCGGTAGACGCGCGAGAGGAAGGCCGGGTTGCCGAGCAGGTAACGGCGCCACATCCGCTGGGGTTCGACGGCCAGCCGGAAGGCCCACTCCATCCCGTGGTCGGCCAGCCACCGCGGCGCCCGGGGCGTGCGCCCGGACACGTAATCGAACAGCGAGCCGACGCTCCAGACGACCGCGCCGCCGAGCTCAGCGGCGTAGCGGTCGGTCCACAGCTCCTGCTTCGGCGTTCCCATGCCGACGAGCACGATGTCCGGCGCCTTCTCCACGATGTCCTCGACGACCCGGTCGTGGTGGGGTGAGCCGGGCTCGAAGTAGCCGTGGTGCGCCCCGGCGATGCGCAGATCCGGATACCAGCGCGCCAGGCGCAGCGCGGCCTCGCGCGCGACCGGTGGCTCTGAGCCCAGCAGGTAGAGCGACTGCCCCCGGAGCTCGCACAGGCTGGCCAGGCCCCAGATCCAGTCGGCTCCGGTCATCCGGTGGGGCACCTCGAGATGCATCGCCCGCGCGGCCAGCCGCACCCCGTAGCCGTCGCAGTAGACGAGGTCGGCCCGGGTCAGGGCGGCGCGCAGCCCCGGCAGCGTCTGCATGCGGTTGACCACGTGGGCGTTGACGTACATCACCCGGCGCGTCCTGCGCTCCGCGCCCCACGCAGAGACGGTCCCCAGGACCTCGGAGGGGGCGGCGAGATCGACGGGAATCCCGAACACCGACGCGGCCGCACGCGCGGCGGCGGCGAGCGTGGGCGGTCCGGCGACGTCCAGTTCCTCGCGGACGGCATGCGTGGACACGGCGCAGCAATGGTACGGCCCGAGGGGTCGTCGTGGGGGAACGTTGGAATTCCGGGGCGTTGAGCCGCCCAGCCGCGCCGGGACCAGCCCGCTCGCCCCGGTCGCCGGCCGGCCGGCCGCTCGATCCGCTGCGCTCCCGGTAGCGTCGCCCGGCATGGGCCCGATCGTCATCGACGCGCGTGATGCCTACGGCCCGCAGCTGCGCGGCTGGGGCCGCTACGTCCGCGAGCTGGTGCGTGCCCTGCAGGCCGGTGCCGCCGGGGGGCTGGAGATCGTCGCGGTCGACCGCGGAGGCCCCGGGCCCGAGTTCGTGTTCGAGCAGCTCGGGCTGCCCGTCCTGTTGCGCCGCCGCCGCGCCGCGCTCGTGCACGCTCCCAACTGCTTTCTGCCCCTCGCTCGCCCGTGTCCCGGAGTGGTGACGATCAACGACCTCGCCTTCGAGGCATGGCCGAGCGACTTCACGCCGCGTACCCGAGCCAAGTTCCGGCTCGTCACCCGGCTCGCCGCCCGCTCGGCCCAGCGCATCATCTGCCCCTCGCAGGCGACCGCCGACGATCTCGTGGCCCGCTACGGTGCCGATCCGGGGCGGATCCGGGTGATCCCCGATGCGCCGGGCCTCGCCCGGGGCGCGGCGGGGACCCGGGGCGCGACAGGCGTGGCCCGGGGCGCCGGGAGCGCGGAGGGCCCCCCCAGCTACCCCGGAGCTCCGTACGTGATCGCGGTCGGGGACCTGCGGGCCAAGAAGAACCTGGCCGCCCTGATCTCCGCGTTCGCGGCCGCACGGCGAGCGGGCGCGCCGCATGAGCTCGTGCTGGCCGGAGCCGACGGCGGGGAGCAGGCCAGGCTGCGGGCCCTGGCCGACGGTCTGCCCGTCACCTTCACCGGGTACGTCGACGACGCGCGCCTGGACGCGCTGATCGCCGGCGCCGAGCTGCTCGTGCATCCCAGCCTGTACGAGGGCTTCGGTCTGGTCATCCTCGAGGCGATGGCCCGGGGCACGCCGGTCCTGGCCGCCCGCGCCACGGCGCTGCCCGAGACCGGGGGAGAGGCGGCCGCGTACTTCGAGCCCGCCGACGGGGATGATTTCGCCCACCAGCTCCAGCGGCTGCTCGCGGATCCCGAGCGCCGGGCCGCGCTGGCCGCCGCGGGCCGCGAGCGTGCGGCCGCGTTCAGCTGGGAGGCGACGGCCCGGGCCACGGCCGCGGTCTACCGCGAGCTGCTGCCGTGAGGATCAGCGTGCTCATCCTCAGCGTGGACGAGGCGCCGATGCTCGAACGCTGCCTGCCGGCGGTGCTGGCGCAGGACCCGGGCCCCGTCGTGACGGTGATCGACAACGCCTGCCGCGACGCGACGGCCGAGGTCGCCGCCCGCCACGGCGTTGAGCGGCTGGCCCTGGCGCAGCGCTGCGGCTACGCCGAGGCGATCAACCGCGGGCTGGCCGCCACCGCCGCGGCGGCCGAGCCGTCCGACGCCGTGCTGCTGCTCAACGCCGACTGCTTCCTGCGGCCGGGGTTCCTGGCCGCGGCGCTGCCGCATCTCCTGTTGCCGGGGATCGGCTCGGTGGCCCCGCGGCTACTGCGGGCCGAGCGCGGACCGGGCGCACGAGCCCAGCCCGCGGCCCAGATCGATGCGGCCGCGATGGTCATCGATCGCCGGCGCAAGAACGGGCTGGTCGGTCACGGCCTTCCGCTGACGGCCCATCTCCGCACGGCCCCCGCCTTCGGGGCCGACGGGGCCGCGGCCCTGTACCGCCGTGAGGTGCTCGACGCGTGCCGCCTGGGCGAGCGCGAGGTGCTGGACGAGGACATGGCGCTGTGGGCCTCGGACGCCGACCTGGCCTGGCGGGCGCAGCTGCTGGGCTGGGGCTGCGTGTACGAGCCCGCGGCGCAGGCCGACCACGTCCGCACCTACAGCCCGTCCACCCGCGCCTCGGTGGCGGCCGCGCACCGCCGGCTGCAGTTCCGCAACCGGCTGCTGATGATGATCAAGAACGAGACCGCGGCCGGGCTGCGGCGCGATGCTCCGCGCATCCTGGCCTATGAGCTGCTCGCGCTCGGTCACGCGCTGCTGCGCGAGCGCACCCTGCTGGGCGGCTACCGGGAGGCCTGGGCGCTGCGCGGCGGCGCTCGCCGGCGCCGGCGGATCATCCAGGCCCGGCGGCGGGAGCTCGCACCCGGCTCGCAGCCGCCGTTCGGGCTGCGGCCACCGGCCTAGCTGGTCGATGCCCCGACCGGCGGCCGCGGGGATCTAGGTGCGGTCCGAGCGCCGGCGCCGGGGTCCGGACCGCCGCGGGCCCGCCCGCGGCGCCTGCAGCGCTTCGCGGTAGACCGCCCAGGTCTCGCGCGCCGCGTCCTCCCAGGTCCACGCCGGCGGGGGCGGAGCCGGGCGGTGCAGCGCCTCGGCCGTCGCCACGAGCGTGTCGAGGTCCCCGACCGAGCTGAGCACCACCCGGTCGCCCAAGACCTCGCGCAGAGCCGGCAGGTCGCAGGCCGCCACCGGCGTGCCGCAGGCCAGGGCCTCGACCGGGGGCAGGCCGAAGCCCTCATCGTCGGAGGGGAAGACGAGCGCGTGGGCGCCGCTGTAGATCGCGGCCAGGTCCTCGTCGTCGACGGGTCCGGTGACGATCACCCCGGGCAGCTCGCGCGCCCAGGCGCTGGCCGGCCCGACGAGCACGAGCGGCAGCCGGCGCCTGGCCCGGGCCAGGGCCGCGACACGCTTGCGCGGGTCCGGGGTCCGCATCCCCCCGACCCAGACCAGGTACTCGGGGGGCAGCCCGTGGCGCGCGCGGACCGCGGCGATCGCCTCGGCTCCGCGCGGGTGAAAGGCGGGCGCGGGCGCCTCGTGGATGACCGCGAGGCGCTCGTCGGGCAGACCGAGCTCGCGGTGGGCGTCGGCGGCCACGATCTGGGTCGGCACGATCACCCGGGCGGCCCGTTGGACGGCCAGGTAGTGCAGGCGGAAGCGCAGCCCGGTGCGCAGATACTCGCTGCGGCGCTTGAGGGGCACGAGATCGTGCAGGGTGACGACCATGGGCACCGGGCAGCGGAGCATCGCCCCGTCCAGCCAGGGTGCGTGCAGCAGGTCGCAGTCGCGGGGGTCGTGCGTCTGCACCAGGGTGTCCCCGGGCTCGCACGTGGCCTCAAGAGCCGCGAGCAGGCATCGCGCGTAACGCCCGATCCCCCGCACGTCGCGCGCCGGGCGGCTGTCGAAGGCGACCCTCATGCCGCGCGGCCGTCCAGCAGCGCCTCGACCCGGTCGGCGTAGCGGTCGGCGGAGAAGCGGCGGGCGTCCTGGGCGGCGGCCGGGCCCATCGTGTCGCGGTGCGCGAGCACGTCGAGAACGCCGGCGGCCAGGGCCGCGGGATCACCGGGGGCGACCAGGCGGCCGGTGAGACCGTCGCGCACGACCTCGGCCAGGCCACCGACCCGCGTGGCCACGACCGGGGTGCCGGCCATCATCGCCTCGGCCAGCACGGTTCCGAACGGTTCCTGCCGGGAGGGGAGCACGAGCACGTCGAGGTGGCGCATCAGCCCCGGGGCGTCGCCGGTCCAGGGGTGATGCTCGATCTCCGGGGAGGTGCAGACCGCCCGGGCGTAGTCCGGATCGACGCCGAAGGTGTCCTCGCCGACCACGACGATCCGTGCCCCGGGCGCACCGGCCCGGATCGCCGGCGCGGCGCGGACGAGGTCCAGGGTGCCCTTGCGCGGCTCGATCCGGCCCACGAAGCCGATCACCGGTCCCCCGTCGCGGGACCAGGGGGCGCGTGCCTCGGGGGGGTCGGTCTCGACCGGCACGTGCACCACCCGGGCGCCGAGCCCGGGCAGGCGGGCGGCCACGGCGGCCGAGTCGGCGAGCACGAGATCGGCCCGCCGCCAGAAGCCGGGGACCCGGTCAACGATGTCGTGGACGTGCAGGACCCGCCGCGCCCGCCCCGCGGGCAGCGCCGGCAGCAGCCGCCCGCAGACGCCGCCGTTGAGGTAGACGACGTCGGCGGCCGCGGCTAGGCGGCCCGCCCGGGGCCAGCTGGCCAGCGCGCGCATCCCGGTGCGCCGGCCCAGGCCGCCGAGTCCCAGCGGCGCCCAGGCGTATCCGGCCGCGCGGGCGGCGGCGCTGAGCGGCCCCTCGCCGGGGGTGGTCACGGTGATCTGCCAGCCGCGGGGGCCCAGGCGGGCGAGCAGGCGCAGGAGGCCGATCTCGGCCCCGCCGGGGGCGTCGACGGGCGCGACGGCGAGCAGGCGCCGCCCGGGCGGGGCGGTGCGGTCGGTCATGGGCGCGGGGGGCGCCGGGTCGGCGTCGATGTGGGCGGCGGCCATCGAGGGGCCATCACGGTAGTGGGTCTCGGTCCGCGGTCACTGTGTGCCCCTGGCGTCCGGCCGCGGTCTCCGGCGGGCGCGCCGCGCAGCGATACTTGCCGCCGTGCGCGATTACTACGAGGAGCTCTGGGCGCGGCTGCCGGCGCAGACCACTGCGCCCGACCTTGCTCTGCGTACCGCCTTTCTGCGCGGCCGGGTCGGCCCCGGGGACCGCGTCCTGGACCTCGGCTGCGGGGACGGCCACTTCATCGGCCCGCTGACCGAGGCCGGGGCCACGGTGACGGGGGCCGATGTCGCCGAGACCGCGCTGGAGCGGGCGCGCGGGCGCCATCCCGGTGCCGAGCTCGTGCGCGTCCCGTTCGACGGTGAGCTGCCCTTCGCCGACGGATCGTTCGCCGTCGTGTGGGCCAGTGAGGTGATCGAGCACGTGGCCGACACGGCACGGTGGCTGTCGGAGGCGCGCCGGGTGCTCGTCCCGCGGGGGCGGCTGCTGCTGACCACCCCCAGCCACGGACGTCTGCGTCTGGCCCTGGCGGGGATCGAGGCCTTCTCGCCGCCGCTGGGCGATCACCTGCATCTGTACACGCAGCGATCGCTGCGCGAGGTGCTGACGGAGTTCGGCTTCGCTGCGGTGCGGGTGCGGGCGGCGGCGGGACCGCCCGGTCTGCGCCGGCTGCTGCTGGCCGAGGGGCAGCGGTGACCGGCGCCGGACGCCCCGGGCCGTTGCGGGTCCTGATCGACGCCGGCTACGCGCTGCGGGCTCCGGTGACCGGAACCGCCGTCTACCTCGACGCGCTGTGCGCGGCGCTGCGCGACCGCGACGACATCCTGCCCATCCCCGTGGCCGACCGGCGCCGCGGCGGGCCGGGGGCGGGAAGCGTGGCCAGCGTCCGTCACGCCGCGCGTGACGCCTGGTGGGTGCAGTCGGTCCTGCCCGCGCTCGCGCGCCGCCATCGCGCCGACGTGATCCACCACGCGCTGCCGGCCTGGTCGCGCCGGGCCCGGTGCGCGCAGGTGATCACCGTGCACGATCTCGCCTTCGTCGCGCACCCGGACTGGTTCGCCCCGCGCTTTCGCCGCTGGGCGGTCCGGGCCCACCGCACCGCAGCGCTCCGTGCCGATGCGGTCATCTGCGTCAGCGAGGCGACGAGGACGGACCTGCGCCACCACTGGCCCGCCGCGGCCGCCCGGGCCGTCGTCGTCGCGCACGGCCCCGGGCAGCCGCTGGTCCCGGTGCCTCGGGCCGCAGCGCCGATCCACTTCCTCTACGTCGGCGACGATGAGCCGCGCAAGCGCCTGGGCCTGCTGCTGGAGGCTCACCGCCGCTACCGGGCGGCCGTGGGTCCCGCCGCCCTGCCGCTCGTGCTGGCCGGCCGCGCCCGGGCGCGCCAGGACGGGGTGACGGTCGTCGCGCACCCCGACCGGAGGCGGCTCTCAGAGCTGCACGCCGGCGCGGCCGCGCTCGTGCACGCCGCGGGGCACGAGGGCTTCGGCCTCACGCTGGTCGAGGCGATGGCGGCCGGGACGCCGGTACTGGCCGTACGCGGCGCGGCCGTGGCCGAGGTCTGTGGCGCGGCCGCCTGGCTGGTCGCGGCCGACGCGGATGCGCTGGCCGCCGGCATGCAGGCGCTGGCCGGCGACCCGGCCCGGCGCGAGGCGCTGAGCCGTCACGGGCGTGAGCGGGCCGGCGCCTTCTCCTGGGAGCGGTGCGCGGCCGGCCATGCCGAGGTCTACGCCCGCGCGGCAGCGATGCGACACTAGCCCGCGGTGGAGATGAAGATCGCGATCCTCGGGACGCGGGGCATCCCCGCGGCCTACAGCGGCTTTGAGACCGCGGCCGAGCAGCTGGCCACGCGGCTGACCGCCCGCGGCCACCACGTGACCGTGTACTGCCGGCCGCACTTCGTCGACCGCGATCTGCACGAGTACGGCGGGGCGCAGCTCGTCCACCTGCCGACGATCCGCAACAAGTACCTGGACACCTTCGTGCACACCGCGCTGTCGGCGGTCCACGCGGTGCGGGTGCTGCGCCCCGACGTGGCGCTGTTCTTCATCGCCGGCAACTCGCCGTTGTGCCGGATCACCCGGATCGCCGGGATCCCGACGATGATCAACGTCGACGGGCTGGACTCCGACCGCGACAAGTGGCCGGCCGCGGCCAAGGCCTACCTGCGCTGGGCCGAGCGCGGCGCGGCGCGGGCCGCCAACCTGGCCATCACCGACAGTCACGCCGTGGCCGAGATCTTCGCCCGGCGCTACGGCCGGGAGATCGGCGTGGTCCCCTACGGGGTCGAGGATCCGGGGCACGACGGCACGGGCGTGCTCGAGGAGCTCGGCCTGGAGCGCGACCGCTACGTGCTGTTCGTGGGCCGGCTTGAGCCCGAGAACAACCCGCACATGCTCGTCGAGGCCTTCAGCCGCATGGACCGAGCCGCCGCCGCGGGCATGAAGCTCGTCGTGGTCGGCGGGGCGCCCTACGCCGGCGACTACATCCGGCGGGTGCGGCGCTCGGCGGACCCGCGGGTCATCTTCCCCGGCTACGTCTTCGGGGAGCGCTACTGGGAGCTTCAGCGCCACGCCCGCGTGTTCTGCGCGCCGACCGAGGTGGGGGGCACCCATCCGGTCATCCTCGAGGCGCTGGCCGCCGGCAACTGCGTGCTGGTCAACGACCATCCGCCCAACGTCGAGACCGTCGGTGACGCGGGGGCGTACTTCTCGGGCCGCGGCGGCGCCGACGCGCTGGCCGGCGAGCTGCAGCGGTTGCTGGCCGACCCCGCCCTGGTGGCCGAATACCGTTGCCGCGCCCGTGAGCGGGCCCGCAGCTTCAGCTGGGATGCGGTCACCGGCCGCTATGAGGAGCTGCTCGGGTCGCTGCTGGCGGCCAGCCGCCCGGGCCCGCTGCCGGCCTCGGTGCTCGAGCCCGAGCCCGAACCGCTCAGCGTGCCCTGACTGCGGACGCCGGCGGTCGCCCCCGTCACGGGGACGCCCGGAACGCCCCTCAGTGGGCGGTCCGCCGGTGCCGGCGCCGGTGGTGGGCGTGCGCCGTGGTGGCCGCGGTGCGGATCGCGGCCTCGGCCTGGGCCAGGACCTCTCCCGTCACGGGAACGGTCGGGTCCAGTTCGTAGGCCCGGCGCAGTGAGGGCAGTGCCCTGCGCGCGTGGCCCTCGGTCAGGTCAAAGCTGCCCAGCTGCAGCCAGCTGTTGGCGTTCTCGGGCTGGACCTGGGTGGCGGTGACCAGCTGCGCGCGCGCGGCCGTGAGGTGGTGGGCGTCGCGCTCGAGGCTGGCGAGCAGGAACAGTGGCTGCAGCGCGAGGGGATCGGCGGCCCGGGCGGTGCGGGCGTCGGCGAAGGGCTGGGTGCTCTGCCCGTTCAGGACGGCGCTGACCGCCTCAGAGGCGCGCAGCGGCTGCCACATGAGCCATCCGGCGATCAGGACCAGGGCGGCCAGGGCGGTCAGCATCGCGCTCGTTCCCGGCCGGCGCCCGAGCGGCACCCACTGGGGTCGCTGTGCGGCCTCGCCGGGCCGTCCGCGGCCGGCCAGCCAGCCGGCGGCCAGCAGCGCGGGCACGGCGACGCCGGGGAAGTACCAGGTCCAGTCCAGGGTCGAGCTCAGCCCGAACGCGACCACCACGAGCAGCAGCGCGACCAGTCCGGCCCGCTCGTCCTCGCGCGGCGGTCCGGCCGGGGGGCGGGCCGGGTCCACCCGGGCCCCCGCCGGATCGGACGTCGTGCGCTCCGGTTGGGCCGGGGTGCGGGCCGGGCGCAGCGTCCCGGTGGCGATCGCCGCGGCCGCGCTACGGCCCCAGGCGATGAGCAGCGCGAGGTTGGCGGCCAGGCCGATCAGGCCGAGGTCGGCGAAGGTCTGGATCACGTAGCTGTGCGCGTGGCCGGTGACCTCGGGCTGCGTCGTGTAGCGCGTGCGCGCGATCGCGTAGCCCAGTGCCCCCACGCCCTTGAGCAGCGCGTGCTCGCCGACCGTGATCCCCTCACTCCAGTACAGCGGGCGCGAGCTGCCCAGCGAGGTGACCCGGTTGGCCCCATTGTCGACGCCGGGGTTGGTGTTGGTCAGGGTGCTGAACGCGTGGGAGATCTGGCCGGTGAGGCCGCGGGAGGACATGGCCAGCGCGGCGACCGCGAGCACCGGCAGCAGCGCCAGTCCGGCCAGCAGCACCCGCTCGATCGCCCGCCGCTGGCCGGGGCGCAGCGTCCGCCGCCGCTCGGCGGTGACCAGGGCCCATCCCGCCGCTGTGGCCAGCAGCAGCACGACCAGGCAGATCACGCCGAAACCGTGGCCGGCTGACGTGCGGGCGCTGAGCGCCTGGTTGTCGCCGGTCAGCGCCGGACGGGCCAGCGCCCAGGCGCACAGCACGGCTGCGCCCGCGCCCGTGAGCGCGATCAGCGCCACCGCCCACAGCCGCCCGCGCACGAGGACAAGCCAGGCTGCGGCGACGACCACGACGACGATCAGCGTCGTGCGCGAGTACGACAGCACCGTGACTGTGAGCAGCACGATGCCCGCGGGAACGGCGAGTGCGCGCGCCCAGGCGGCCGTGCCGCCCCGCTGCCAGAACCACAGGCACGCGGGCAGCCCCATCGCCGCGGCCGCGCCGGTCGCGTTCCAGTAGTCGAGCGGCACCTGCAGCCGGCCCTGGCTCTCGCCGGCGGCCAGCGTGGCCGGGAACACCTTGGAGAGCAGACCGTAGGCGCTGAGCGCGACCATGGCCAGCCCGATCCCGGCCACGACCACCGCCCACCGGCGTGGGGTCAGCCGCACGAGCGCGATCGCGGTCGTAAAGGCGGCCAGGTAGGCCAGCGTGAGGTTCGCCGCCTGCCAGGAGTCATCGGGCTGGACCGACCACAGGATCGACAGCGCGGTGATCGCCGTGACCACGCCGAACAGCATCGCCGGCAGCGTGCCGGGCCCGAGGCCGGGCACGCCGACGACGAGCACGGCGCCAGCGGCGATCGCCCCGACCACGAGCAGCACGATCTCCGACCAGGTGTCGGCGCCGGAGACGGTCAGCGAGGCGTCAAAGCCGCCGGTGGTCACGCAGGCCAGCGCCACAAGCAGGGCGGCCAGACCGACCGTGGCCGGCAGATCGGAGGCCAGGCGCAGCCGCGGCCGCTGGTGGGTGGTCGTGGTCATCGTCGTCGCTGATCGGGCCGATTGCCTCGCGGGGCCGAGCCGGTCCGGCAGTCTAAGCGGGCGAGATACGCTTGCTGGCCTGCGAGCGCGATCGACCTGGGGACTGTGGCTGCTGGCCGCTCTGCTCGCGGTGACCTCCGCGGGATGCGGTTCCCCGCCCCATCCCCGCCAGCAGACCGCGACGCGCAGCGCCACGGCAACGGCGTCGACCGCGGCGACGACGAGCTCGGCCACGCAGACCGCCGCGCCGTCACCGCCCGCCCTTCCCGCTCCCGCCGGCATCACCTTCGGTCTCAACGTCAACCGGCTGTTCAACGACGGCACCTACACCGCGGCCGAGATCGGCACCCAGCTCAGCGCGGTGCGGGCCACCGGGGTGACGCTGGCCCGCAGCGATGCGCTCTGGGAGCTCTCCGAGCCCCAGCCGCCGGTCCGCGGCGTGCACACCTACGACTGGGGCTTTGACGACCGCATCGCCGGCGATCTGGCCGCGCACGACCTCACCTGGCTGCCGATCATCGATTACGCGGCCCGCTGGACCGTGCCCCCCGGGGCCGGCCACGGGCCACCCAACTCGGACACCGACTACGCGGCCTTCGCGGCCGCCGTGGCCCGGCGCTACGGCCCCGGGGGCGCGTTCTGGGCCGCGCACCCCGAGCTCACCGCCCACCCCGTCGGCACGGTGGAGATCTGGAACGAGCCCGACAACCGGCAGTTCTGGGACGGAGGCTCGGATCCGGCCGCCTACGCGGCCATGTACATCGCCGCCCGTGACGCCGTCGCGGCCGCCGTCCCGGGCACCCGCGTGCTGATCGGCGGCCTGACCGACCCGCCGGCCACGCTCACCGGCATGCTCCGGGCGCATCCCGAACTGGCCGGTCACGTCGACGGCGTCGCCGTGCACCCGTACGCCCTGCCGCTGCAGATGATGGCCAAGCTGCGCGAGGACCGGGCGGTGATGACCGCCCTCGGGCTCGGATCGGTCCCGCTGTACGTGACCGAGTTCGGCTGGGTGACCCACCCGCGGGGCGCCCTGGGCTGGGTCCCGCCCGACAGCCGCGCGCAGGACATCCGCACCGCCCTGACCGCCCTGGGCCACACCGATTGCGGCATCAGCGCGGTCATCTACTACACCTGGATCACGCCCGAGCGCAATCCCGCCGACCGGGAGGACTGGTTCGGGCTGCAGCCTCCCGGCGGGGGCCCGGGCCCGGACAAGAGCGCGTTCGTGGCCGGTCTGCGGGCCGCGCAGGCTCCCGGGCCGACGCTGCATCTCTGCGGCCGCTGACCCCTCCGCTCCCGCCGCCCGGACAACGCCGAACGGCGACGGTGACGGCCACCCGGCCGCGGCCGGCGATGCCCGCCCCGCGGCGCCCGACCCGGGCGATGAATGGCGATTCACCGTCACCCCCGGACGGTCAGCGGCCAAAGTTGGGCGGCCGGGGATCATGCGAGCGCTGCCTCGTAGGCGCGGACGGTCTCGATACCGCACCGGGCCCAGGTGAACTGCGCGGCCACGGTCGCCCGCGCCTCAGCGGCCAGCGCGGCGCGCCGATCGGGGTGGTCCAGGAGGTCGGAGAGGGTCGCCGTCAGTTCGGCCCCGTCGTCGGGGGCGACCAGCACGATGCCGCCCCCGGCGCGGGCGATCTCCTCGGGGCCATCCTCACCGCGGCAGCCCACCGCCGGGACGCCGCCCGCCATCGCCTCGACGTAGGCCACGCCGAAGGCCTCGGCCACGCTGGGCATGACGAACAGGGTCGCCCGGCGGGCGATGGCCACGGCGTCGGCGTGCGGCCGCGCGCCGTGCAGCCGGACCCGGTCAGCGATGCCCAGCGCGCGGGCCTGGGCCAGCAGGGCATCCCGTTCGGGGCCGTCGCCGACGATCTCGTAGCGCAGGCCGGGATGGCGCCCGGCTAGCTGCGCCACCGCGGCGATCACCTGGGCGTGGCGTTTGCGCGCGATCAGGTTGCCCACCGTGACCAGGCTCGGCCCGGGCGCGACGGGGGGCGACGAGGCGGCTGGGGGCGAGGGCTCGGTTGGGGTCGAGGGCCCGGCTGGGGGCGAGGGCTCGGTTGGGGGCGAGGGCCCGGCTGGGGGCGAGGGCTCGGTTGGGGTCGAGGGCCCGGCTGGGGGCGAGGGCTCGGCGATCAACTCCGGGTCGGCGCCCAGATGCACGACGCGCGTGCTGCGGGCCCCGAGCGCGGCGCAGCGCCGGGCGGTGCCAGCGCTGTTGGCGAGCACGATCCGGGCGTGGCGCAGCGCGCCGGCGACGTTCGCGTGATCGGCGTGGGGTCCGAGCACGTCGCCCCCGTGCACCGAGACGACCGTCGGGACCGCGGGGCACGCCCGGCGGGCGGCATCCCCGGCCGGCACGGCGTAGTGGGCGTGGATGAGGTCAAAGGGGAAGTCGGCGTGCAGGCGCCGGGTCGCCCGGCGCAGCGGCCGGGCCGCCCAGGCTCCCCAGCTGGCGTAGCTGATCGGCCGGGGAGGCGAGAGATAGCTCAGGTACTGGATGGGCACGCCGTCGAGCGTCGCCTGCGGGGGCTGGGCCAGCGCACGCCGCAGCGCGGTCAGATCAGCCCGGCGCACGGCGGCCAGCGGCGGCAGCGGCCGGTGCAGGACGAGCACCCGCACGTCGGCCCCGGCGTCGCGCGCGGCCACCGTCTGGCGGTGGGCCCAGACGCCGAGCACCGGGTCGGTGGCCCGGGGGTAGTACTCGGCCAGGACGAGGACCCTCATCGCCAGCTTCGGTGCACGCGCAGGGTGCGGTTGGCCTGCGCTGGGGTCAGGTACGGCTTGTCGGCCAGGAAGGCACGGCTCTCGGCCAGCGCCTCGCCGCGGTCATAGGCGCCGGCGATGCGCCGCAGGCCATGGCGGATCGCGGTCGCGTCGATCACCCCGATCGGCCAGCCCCGCTGCGCGGCCACCGCGGCCCAGTGCGCGTCCAGGCCCCAGCCGGTGCGCAGCGGCGGGAAGGGCAGAAGGGTCGGGAACACGTCGGAGTGGAACGCGCTCACCGGCCCGATCTCCACGTAGGCGGTCTCCCGCACGACGCTGCCCGGGACGCGGCGGGTCACGCTCCAGGCCGCGTGCGAGCGCGCGCGGTGCGCGGGCTGGGCCAGGCGCAGGCCGAAGCGCTCGGCCAAGAACACGAAGCCGTCCAGAAATCCGCGGGGCAGGCTCACGTCGTCGTCGACGACCAGCAGCCAGTCGTGTCCGGCCGCGGGATGCGCCTCCAGCAGCCGGTCGAGGTTCTCGAACTTGCCCGCCGTCCCGACGCCGGTGCGATGGAAGTGCACATCGTGGCGCGAGCGCAGCAGCTCGTCGCGGGCCGCGGCGAGCAGGTTGGGCTCGCCCTCACGTTCGATGGCGAGAACGAGGATCGAGCGGCGCGGGGCGTGGGCCGCCGCGCGGGTCAGCCGCCGGCGTTCGGCGGTGGCCAGCCGCCGCAGATCGCCGAGGGCGTCCCGCAGGAGGGCGCGGGCGGTGAGCCGCGGGCCGATGACCAGCCCGTTGTCGCCGGAGAGGAAATCCGGGCCGCTCACGACGCGCGCGGCGACAGGGCCTCGCGCAGCCCACCCGCGGCCCGGGCTCCCATCACGATCCCGTAGGGGCAGCGCCGGCGCAGGGTGTGCCAGACGCAGCCGAGGAGAAAGCGCAGGTCCAGCCCGACCGGGCGGGCGTGCCCGAAGCGGCTGTCGTGGCGCCGGGCCTCGCGGCCCTGGCCGTAGGCGGCGCGGGCCAGCGCCCCGATGGTGGCGTCGGCGCGCGCGCGGCGGTGGTCCAGGCCGGCGGCGGCGAGGTAGCGGATGCGGCCGCCGGCCGCGGTGTAGCGGTACTCGAACTCCTCCTCGTCGCCCCGGCCGAGCAGCTCGGGATCGAACGGGCCCAGGCGCGCGAAGGCACGGCGCCGGATGGCCATGTTGGCCCCCCAGACCAGGGGCACGTCGCAGTCCTCGGGGCCCGCGTCCAGGGTGGTGATCGGTGCCGGCTCTCGCCCGCAGCCCCGGCGGGCGCCCTCCAGCCGGGCTCGGATCGGGCCGCCGAACATGTCACGGTCGGGATAGGCCCGGGCGCCGGCGATCAGCGCCGCCAGCCATCCGGGCGGAGCCTCGATGTCCTGATCGACGAACACGATCAGCTCACCCCGGCTGGCCTCGATGCCGGCGTTGCGACCGCTGTTGAGCCCGCGCCGGTGGGGGAAGACAATGAGCACGGCCCCGTGGCGGCGCACGACCTCCTCGGTGACGGGATCAGGACCGTCGACGATGACGACCACGTCGGCCCCGTGCTCGGCCGCCTGCGGCATGACCGAGGCCAGCGCCACGTCCAGGTAGGCGGGCGCCGCGAGCGTCGGGATGACGATCGAGGCCGTGGGTTCGCTGACGGTCATCGCACGGAGATTGTCATCGGTCCGGCCCGGCGGCGTGGGCGCGCGGCGCGCCCGGGGGCTAACGCGTCAGTTCTCGCCGGCGCCGGTGGGCGATGAGCTGCCGGCCGAAGTGGCGCACGAAGCGCGGGTTGTAGCGCGTGTAGCGCCGCCACAGGCGGCGCGGCTCCTGGGCCAGACGGAAGGCCCACTCCAGGCCAATGCCCTGCATCCAGGCCGGAGCCTGAGGAACGATCCCGGCGTGGAAGTCAAACGCGGCCCCCACGCCGACGAGCACCGGGGCCTCGAGCTGGGGGCGCATCTCGGCCATCCACTTCTCCTGCTTGGGCACGCCGATGCCGACCCAGACCACATCGGCCCGCGAGGCGTTGATCTCCGCGGTGACCGCTTCGCGCTCGGACTCGGTGAGCGGGCGGTGCGGCGGGGAGTAGCCGCCGACGATCTTGATCCCCGGGTAGCGGCGGCGCAGGTTGAGCGCGAGCTGCACGAGCGCCCCCTGGTTGCGACCGCCGTACAGGTACAGGCGCTGCCCGGTCTCTGCGCTGCGAGCACACGCGCGCGCCATCAGCTCGGGGCCGTAGACGCGGTCCTCGAGCCGGTGCCCGAGCATGGCCAGCGCCCAGACCAGGGGCTGACCGTCCGGGACGTTGATCGAGGAGCCGAGCAGCGCGTCGCGCAGCTCAGGGTCCTCGGCCGCGGCCATCACCGCGTGCACGTTGCAGACGCAGACGTAGCCGCGCTCGCCCTGCTCGACGGTGGCATCGATCCAGTCCAGGGTGCCCTCGTAATCGGTGAGCCCAAGCGGGATGCCGACGACGGGAACGGCATCGGGGGCGGGCACGGCCGGGGCAGGGACCGGCGAGCCGATCGGGGATCCCTCGGGGCGCATGGGGACGACTCCGGTTTCTGGATTGATGCGCATGTGCGTGAGCTGAGAAAGAGGGGGGTTACGGCTACCGGCTGGCCCCGGTGATACCGGCCTTTACCCATAGCAACGGCCTGAGACACCGTTTGTTACGCGGTTTGGGTGCATCAGCCTGCGAAAACTCGCGCGAAATCCGCGCTGCCTGCCAGCCTGCAACATATCCGCCGCGCCCGACGCGGACCTCGCGCCGACTCGTCGCGCCCTCTCAGCCTACGAGTCTCGGACGGCTCTTCATGCCCTGACGGGGCCGTCCCGCCGGGTCCGTGCCGTCATCGGCGGCGCGGGCCCGGTCCTGCCCGCACGGCTCAAGCGAGCTCCGGGCGGTGCCGATACGCACACAGATGTCGTCGCTCGGCACGCAGCTGGAAGCGCCCGCGCATCGGCCGCGCCTGGGGAGCCTCCCTCCGGCCGTGGCGCCGGTGGCGGTGGTGGCTGTCTTTCTGGCCCTGGCGGTGTCGGCCTCGCTGTCGGCCTACCACGGTGATGTCACCGGCCTGGTCACCTTCGGCCGTCTGCACGCGCGCGACGCGCTGCCCCCGCGCGGCCTGCCGCTGTTGAGCCCCGACGGCTATGACGGGCAGCTGTACTGGATCCAGGCCCACGATCCGCTTCTGCTTGCCCGCTCCACGATCGAGCGGCTGGCGCACGCCTACCCCGGCTACTTCCTGCAGCGACCCGGCTATCCCGCCCTGGCCTTCCTGCTCAGCTTCGGCAGCACGGCGCTCTTGCCGTGGGCGATGCTCCTGATCAACATCGCTTGTGCCGTCGTGCTCACGGTGATGGTCTCCAGCTGGGCCCAACGCCACGGCCGCTCACCCTGGTGGGGAGCCGTCATCGGGCTGATGCCCGGAGTCATCATGTCGACGCAGCGGGACCTCAGTGACCTGCTCGCGGTCACGCTGATGCTCGCCGGGATGCTCTCCTGGCGCGACGGGCGCCGGTGGCTGAGCGCGGCCCTGCTGAGCGGTGCCGTGCTCACCCGCGAGCCGATGGTGCTGGCGGTCGTGGCGATCGGCGGCGCGAGCGCGGTGGCCGCGCTACGCGCGTGGCGCGACCCCGCGCAGCGCAAGGCGATCGTCGTGGCCAGCTGGCCGACCGTCGTCGTGCCGGCGCTGGCCTTCTGGGGCTGGCAGCTGTACGCCCGGACGCGCGTGCTCGGCGCCGGCGCCGGCCACGCCCAGATCAGCGGCGGCACCGTCGCCTCGCTCTCGGGCTACAGCGCCGAGCTGCACGGGATCTTCGTCCATCCCTTCACCGCGGCCTCGCTCTGGGACCTGGCCTGCGTGGCCCTGATGCTCGTCGCGTCCATCCTCGCGGTCACGCTTTTGCGTCGCGGCGCGCGGGCCGAGGTGCTCGCCGCCATCCTGTTCGCGGCGTCGCTGGTCGTGATCACCTTCGGCGACTGGTGGGGGGAGGGCCGCTACAGCCTGCCGTTGTTCGCGATGGTCCTGATCGCCGGGCTCGAGCACCGCTCGCGCGTCGCGCTCGGGATCTGCGCCACCGTGGCCGTGCTCGGTGTGGCCATCCCGTACGTCGTACCGGGCGTATAGCCGCGCTCCCCGAGGGCAGCTGACCGGGGAGCCGGGAGGGCGGCGCTCAGAGGTTCTCGGCCACCCGAGGGGCCTCGTGCAGGAAGTAGCGCCACCCGCCGGCGAATACCACCGCGACGAGGGCCAGCGCCCCGATCGTCGTTCCCGTCGTGCCCACGACATCCGCGGCCGGAAAGGCCCGGCCGCCGATGAACGCATGCCCCATCTGCGTGAGCAGCGTCGCCGCCGGGTTGACCATCGCGGCATGGGCGACCCCTGACCCGAACCGGTGCCCGAAGCTGCGCGCCACGTACATGATCGGCGAGGTGTAGAACCACGCCTGGGAGGCGACCTCCCAGATCGGCGCGATGTCCCGGAAGCTCACGTAGGCGGCGGAGAGCACCATCGCGATCCCGGTGGCGAGGATCACGAAGATGAGCACGATCGGGATCATCTCCAGCCACGACCACCGCGGGCTGACCCCGTTGAGCAGGGCGAAGATCAGGACGGCGATCGCGTTCATGGCCAGGTTGAACGTCGCGGTGAGCGATACCGAGAGCGGGATGGCCATGCGGGGAAAGCGGATCTTGCGCACCAGCGCCTCGCGGGCGACCAGGCAGTTCACGGCGTTTCCGGTGGCCTCGGCCAGGTAGTTCCACAGCACGATGCTGGTCAGCAGATACACGCCGTAATGGGGGATGCCCTTGCCCAGATGGATGATCTGGGTGAAGAACAGGTAGAGCACGCCGAAGAACAGCAGCGGGCGCGCCAGGGACCAGACAT
Source organism: Solirubrobacteraceae bacterium (assembly GCA_035713465.1). GTDB lineage: Bacteria > Actinomycetota > Thermoleophilia > Solirubrobacterales > Solirubrobacteraceae > Palsa-465. The sequence goes on from DASSZP010000028.1 coordinate 59,222, forward strand.
AGCCGAGCACCGAGCCGAAGTAGCGGAGCTTGAACTCGCTGCGGGCCAGGGTCAGCGTCAGTTCGATGAACCGGCGCCCGCCTACTCCTAGGGCCGAGGGCCCGTAAGCGCGGGACGCCTGGGTGCTCATGCGCGAGGACGCTAGCGCACCCTCGCCCGAGTCCCAGCGGCGTGGGGCGCGGCGATAATGGCCGTGATGCCGTCCTCGTCAGATCGATCCGGCGGGTCCTGCGCGGCGCGCATCCTGGTGTGGGTGCTCGCCGGCGGGGAGGCGGCGGCGAGCGCCACGATCGCGAGCGTCGTCGCCCACACCAGCCCCGAGACGCCCGTCGTCCTCGCCGCCGGTGGTCATCCGCCCCGGCTCGTTCGCGGGCCGGACCACCTGCGCGACGCGGACCAAGACGCGTTCACGGGCGCGGTCGATGCCTACGACGTGGCCGTGGTGACCGCGCCGTGCGCCGTGACCCCGGGGTGGCTCGAGGGCCTGCGCGCGGCCGCGCACAGCGATCCCCAGGTGGCCGCCGCGGTCGCCCTGGACATCGCCGGTCAGCCCGGGGGTGAGGCGCTCCTCGGCGAGCGGGCGGCCGCGGCTCGCGATCGCGCCCCGGCGGTGCCGCGCCGGCTGGGGGCGGGAGCCGGCGCCTGCGTCTACCGGCGGGCCAGCGCCACGCAGCTCACCGGAGTGCCGGGGCCGGACCCCGGGTTCGAGACGGCCACGCGCGAGCACGGTCTCAGCGTGGTTCTGGCCGAGGGCGTGCTCGTGGCCGGCCAGCCCGCACCGACCGGCGGGAGGTCGGCCGGCGAGGGAGGGGCGGCCACCGCGGGACCCGAGCCGGCGCTGCGGGACGCGCTCGCCGCCGAACGGCGCCGGTGGCAGCGCCTGAGCGTGCTGATCGATGCCCGGGCCCTGGCCGGAGCCCGTGACGGGACCCGGACCCATCTGCTCGAACTGCTCACCGCCCTCTGCGGGCACGGCGCCGGGCGGGTCGCCGTCTCGGCGCTGATCCCTCCCGGGCTCGACGCCGAGACGCGCCGCCGCCTGACCGCGATCGCCGGCCTGAGCACGATCGTGCTCGAGCCGAGCGCGCCGGTGCCGCCCGACCTGCACGCCGACGTCGCCCATCGCCCGCTGCAGATCGCCGCCGATGCCGAGATGCTCACCCTGCGCGGGCTGGCCGACCGCGTGGTCATCACCCATCAGGACCTGATCAGTTACCACGAGCCCGACTACTTCGCCGACGCCGGCGCGTTCTCGGGGTACCGCGCGATGACCGCCCGTGCCCTCGGCGGTGCGGACGCGGTGCTCTTCTTCTCCGCCCACGTCCGTGACCAGGCCCTGGCCGAGGGTCTCGTCGATCCGGCCCGCTGCCACGTCGTGGGCCTGACGGCGCGCGCGACCGCGGGCGAGGCCGGCGACATGGGCCGGGCGAGCGCGACCGTCGGGCGGGTCGCCGGCGGCGCCATGCCGGCGGGGCGCCCGCCTGGTCTTGGCGCCGAGGACCCTGCGGTGCCGATCCTGCTCTGCCTGGGCAGCGACTACCGCCACAAGAACCGGCCCTTCGCGATCGCCGTGCACGCGGCCCTGCGCCGCCGCCACGGCTGGCGGGGTCATCTCGTCCTCGCCGGGCCCCGCGTGCGGTGGGGGTCATCGGCGGCGCTGGAGCGGGCGGCGATCGCCGCCTCGCCGGACCTGCAGGCTTCGGTCCGGGACCTGGGCGAGGTGTCCGACGCGCAGCGCGACTGGTTGCTGAGCCGCGCGTCACTGGTCCTGTACCCGACGCTGCAGGAGGGCTTTGGCCTGGTGCCCTTCGAGGCGGCGGCCCACCGCCGGCCCTGCCTGTGGGCGGCCGGCTCCTCGCTGGCCGAGATCCTGCCGGCCACCGCGGCCCGGATCACCCCGTGGGACGCCGACGCCAGTGCGGCCGCGGCTCATCGCCTGCTGACTGACTTCGCCGAAGCCGGCGCCGTGATCGACGCAGTGTCCGGCGCCGCGGCCGAGCTCACCCCGGCCCGGCTGGCCGATCGCCTGATCACCGCCTACCGGGCCGTGTGCGAACAGCCACCGCGGGCGGCCGATGGCGGGGCGCTCAGCGAGGACGCGGTCCGGCTGGTCGGACCGGATGGGCTGCTGCCGCGCGAGATCGAGCGGCCGCTGCTGGCGCTGGCCGCGCGCGAGCGCTTCGCGCGGCCCGCGTTCGCCGCCCTGGCGGCCGCGTACCGGCTCTCGCACTGGACCTCGGGCCGCCGGCGGGCTCCCCGCTGACGGCGCCCCACTGGACCTCGGGCTGCCGGCGGTCTCCCCGCCGACGGCGCCCGCACCGACGGCGCCCAGCGTCAGTCGCGCGAGATCTCGAGCGTGTGGGGAAGATCGGTGAGGCCGCCGCCGGGATGGTCGGGAAGGACGATGATCGAGCTGGTCGTGTGAGCGTCGATCACGTCGGCGCCGAGTCCCGCGCGGGCCACCGTGGCGAACAGCCGGTAACGGCCCGGGGCGAGGAAGTTCTCAAACCGGATCTCGACCGACGCACGCGCGCCGGCGGGGAAATCGCCCGTGCTGATCGCGTGGGCGTCGGTATGGGTCGCGAACACGGCGCTGCCGGCCTCGTTGACGAAGGCCACGGCGACGATCGGATCCGAGATGGCCTGGTCGAACTCCAGCTCGACGCGAACCGTGCAGGGCGATCCCTGGACCGAGGTCAGAGCGACGCTGCCGTCGGGGTCACGGAACCAGGCCCGGGCCACCCGGACCGGCGGATTCTCCGGCGGCAGCTCATTCTCGGAGGCTCCGAACTCCTGCCGGGTGCGGCGAAAGTTGGTCTGGTTGTACTGGCGCGCGATCGCGGCCGGCTCCCCGATGTCGATCACCTCGCCCTTCTCCAGCAGCATCGCGCGGTCGCAGAAGCGCTCCACCGAGCCCATGTCATGGGTGACGAACATGATCGTGCGGCCCTCGTCACGCAGCCGGGTGAATTCGTCGAAGCACTTCTGCTGAAACGAGGCGTCCCCCACCGCCAGCACCTCGTCGATCAGCAGGATGTCCGCGTCGACCTGGACCGCGGTCGCGAAGGCGAGGCGGACGTACATCCCCGAGGAGTAGTTCTTGAGCTTGAGGTCGACGAAGTTCTCCAGCTCCGCGAAGGCGATGATCTCGTCGAACCGCTCGAGCGCCTGACGGCGCGAGAGCCCGAGCATGATCGCGTTGATGATCACGTTGTCGCGCGCGGTCAGGTCCGGGTTGAAGCCGACCCCCAGCTCGATGAACGGTGACAGGCGCCCGTCCACGATCAGGTCTCCGTCGTCGATCTCGTAGATGCCGGCCAGGCACTTCAGCAGGGTGCTCTTGCCGCTGCCGTTGCGCCCGACGATCCCGAAGAACTCGCCGCGGGCGATGTCCGCCGTCACGTTCTGCACGGCGCGCAGGACCTCGGCGCTGCGCGGCCGGAACGGATGCAGCATCCGCTCCTTGAGCGTGTGGTACTGCTCGTGGGGAAGGCGGAACGACTTGCTGACGTCGCGGATCGAAATGGCCGGCGACGAAGCGGGGACCGTGGCCGCCGGCTTCCGCGAGCGCTCTGGGCCGACGGTGGCGCTCATGCCCGGGACGCTAGCAACCGGGCACGGATCGCCGCTGGTACTTTGCCCGCGATGAATGCCTGCACGATCATCGCCAAGAACTATCTCGCCTTCGCGCGGGTGCTGGCGCGATCGTTCGCCGAGCAGCACCCGGGCAGCCGCCTCTGGGTCCTGATCATCGACGACTACGAGGGATACATCGATCCCGAGCAGGAGCCGTTCGAGATTCTCACCCCGGCGATGGTGGGCTGTGAGGCCTTCATCGAGATGGCCCTGCGCTACACCGTGCTCGAGCTCTCGACGGCGGTCAAGCCGTGGCTGCTGCGCCATCTGATGCAGACGACCTCGGGTCCGGTCACCTATCTGGATCCCGACATCCGGGTGTTCGCCGACCTGCGGCGACTCGACGCGTTGGCGGACGCTCACGGACTCGTCCTGACCCCGCACAACAACACTCCGGTGCCGGCCGACGGACGGCGGCCGGGCCAGATCGACATCATGATCGCCGGCGTCTACAACCTCGGGTACGTCACCGTCGCGCCGCGGGCCGAGATCGATCAACTCATGGACTGGTGGTCCGATCGTCTGCTGCGCGACTGCCGGGTGGACCCGATCTGGGGGTATTTCGTCGATCAGCGCTGGTTCGATCTCGCCCCCGGGCTGGTCAGCGATCTGTCGATCCTCCGCGACCCGGAGTTCAACGTCGCCTACTGGAATCTGCACAGCCGCCGGCTGGCCGCATCCGACCAGGGCTACAGCGTCGATGGGCGGCCGCTGGCCTTCTTTCACTTCAGCGGGTTCGACCCCCGCGTGCCGCTCGTCCTCAGCCGCCATCAGGACCGGGTCGACGTCACGGCCAATCCGGCCCTGGAACGGATCCTGGCCGAGTACGCCGACGCGGTCATGCAGGCCGGTCACGAGGTCAGCAGCCAATGGCCGTACGGGTTCACCGCGTTCGGGGATGGATCCCCGCTGGAGCCCCATCTGCGCCTGGCCTACGACCAGTTCTCAGACGATCTGCGCGCGCGGGGGGGCGCGGTGCCCTCACCATTCGCGCTCGAGGGTGTCCAGGCCTTCGACGCATGGCTGGCCGGACAGGCTCCCGACATGCCGGCTGGGATCTCGCGCGCTGTGGCCCGGGTGTATGCCAACCGTCCCGATCTCCGTCAGCTCTACGACGAGCAGGGGGCCGCCGCGCTGGCCGAGTGGGGGCGGGAGTACGGGCCCCGCGAGGACGTGCTGATCGCCCGGTCCTTGCGCTCCCCGCACGGTCTCGAGCTTGGCGATGGCGCCGGCGAGGTCTCACCGCAGCGTCTGACCGAGCCGCTCGGGGAGGGGCCGTGGGGGGTCAACGTCATCGGTCATTTCCGCTCTGACGACGAGTCCGGGGAGATCGCCCGTGAGCTGGTTGCCGCCCTGGACGCGGCGCGGGTCCCGGCTCTCCCGGTCCAGAGCCCGACGGCGATCGTCGCCGGTCACGGCGGGTTGCACGCCGACGTTCCCGGAGACGCCCAGGACGCCCCGTTCCCGGTCAACCTGCTGTGCCTGGACGGAGCCGCACTGGCCGCCTTTGCCCGCAGCGCGGGCAGTGATTACTTCTCCGGCCGCTACTCGATCGGGCTCTGGTCCCCCGATAGCGGCGAGCCGCCCGGCTCCTGGCGGGCTTCGCTGAGCATGCTCGAGGAGGTGTGGGTGCCGTCCGCGTACGTCGCGGACGGGATCGCCCGATCCACCAGCCTGCCGGTCACGACGGTCCCGATCCCGGCCGAGCCGCCGCCCGAACGGCTGCTCGCCCGCGACCAGCTCGGCGTGCCCTGCGACGGGACGCTGTTCGTGACGCGCTTTGACTGCGCCGACCGGCTGCACGCGCGCAATCCGCTGGGCGCGATCGAGGCCTTCGCGGCCTCCGCAGCCCACGAACAGGGTGCCACGCTGATCGTCCACATCGTCAACCCCGGCCGAGCCCCGGGCGCCTTTGCGGAGGTCCGCGAAGCCGCTGCGTCAGCCGACGGGGTTCTGCTCCGGGCCACTCGCATGAGTCAGCCGGAGGAGCAGAGCCTGCTGGCCGCAGCCGACGCGTACCTGTCGCTGCACCGGGGGGTCGGGTTCGGCCTGGAGATGGCGCAGGCGATGTGGCACGGCACCGCCGTGATCGCGACCGGGTATTCGGGCAATCTGGACTTCATGTCGGACGAGACCGCGCTGCTGGTGTCGCACCGCCTGATCCCGATCGGAGCCGACGGCGAAGGGCTGTCGGCCGAGGCACGCTGGGCCGAACCCGATCTGGAGTCCGCGGTCGAGCAGATCCGGCGCGTCGGCTCCGATCCGGCCGCGGTCGCGGCCATCGCGACGCGCGGGCAGGAGGCGATTCGCGCCACGCACTCCCGCCGGACCTGCGGCGAGGCGATGCAGCGGCGGCTGGAGATGATCCGGTCACAGGGCCGCGTCCGGCACTCCGGTCCGATGTCCTCGACGGCGTGGCTGGCCGCCGGCCGAGCCCAGCAGGCCCTCCATGCGTCCCCGGGGATCGCCGCCCCCGGGCGGGGACGGCGGCCGCGTCAGCTCGCCCGGCAGGGGCTGCTGCGGGTGATGCGTCCGGTGACCTCCGATCAGAACGCGGTCAACCGCGCGATCGTGGCCGCGATCGAGGAGCTGGGGCAGAACCTCATCGATCAGCGCCGGGACGATGCGGTCCGGCGGGCGGACACGCTGGCCGCCCTGCGGCGCTCGGAGGAGCTGATCCCGCTGGCCCGGGCTCAGCTCGACGCAGTCGGCGAGCTCAAGCGCATGGCGACGCTCAGCACCGACCGGTCGGTGTATCTGGCGCTGGCCGAGCTCGGCCGTCGTTACGCCGCCGTTGCCGAGGGCTCGCTCGGCGAGCCACCGGATCGTGGGCTGGCCGGCTCCGAGCTGCGGGTCTTCTCCCAGAACGGTGAGGACGGGGTCCTGGCCGAGATCCTCGGGCGGATCGGCGTGAGCGAGCGCTTCTTCGTCGAGTTCGGGATCGAGTCCGGCCGCGAGGGCAACTGCGTCTACCTCGCCGATGTGGCCGGCTGGCGCGGACTGTTCATGGAGGGCGGGGACGCGTTCTTTGCGGCGCTGCAGCGCAAGTACGCCGCTCAGGCCTCGGTCAGCACGGTCAAGGCGATGGTGACACCGGCCAACATCGAGGAACTGCTCAGGGCGGCGTCGGTGCCGGCCGAGCCGGACATCCTCTCGATCGACGTCGACGGCCAGGACTACTGGATCTGGCACGCGGTGCAGAGCTTTAGGCCGCGCGTCGTGGTGATCGAGTACAACAGCGCGCTCGATCCCCGGCGCCGGCTCGTGCAGCCCAACGACCCGCTCGGCGGGTGGGACGGCACCGACTACTTCGGAGCGTCGCTGGGCGCACTGGCCGGGCTCGGTCGGGACAAGGGCTACACGCTCGTGCACACCGAGCTCTCGGGCGCCAATGCGTTCTTCGTCCGCGATGACCTGGTTGCCGACCGCTTCCCCGACCCGGTGGACGTCGCCCGCCGCGGGCTGCCCAACTACTTCCAGAACGGCTACCGCCACCCGGCCTCACACGGCGTGGGGCGCTACATCGACTTAGACCATCCCGGGGCGGGCCCGGACCGCCCGCCGGCCGCCGGTCAGCCCGGCCCCTGACGACCCCGCAGCCGGTTGAGCAGGCGCCGGCCCGCGGATCCGGACCGCCGCCGGTCCGCGTACGCGGGCTCGGTGAGGATCTCCTGCAGCCGGGCGGCCATCGCCCGTCCCGCGGCCTCGGGCCCATGGCTGGCGCGGATGTCCTGCGCGGCGCGCGCCCCGCGCCGGGCGGCTCCGGCGGGATCCTCGACGATTCCGCGCATCAGGCGGGCCGCCTGCGCGACATCGGGCTCGGCCCACGTGCCATCGGGCGGATAAGGCTCGGCGCCGGGCCCGATCGGGACGAGCCGGTAATCGACGGGAAAGCTGTTGCGCGGGCTCATGAAGTCCATGTTCCCCGAGTAGCCGGTGCCGATCACCGGCTTGCCGAGCCACATCGCTTCGGCCATCGTGTACCCGAAGCCCTCCGCCCGGTGCAGGGACACGTAGCAGTCCGCGGCCCCCATCAAACCGTCGCGCTCGCTGGCCGCGAGCCGCTGCTCGAACAGGTGGACGTCCGGGTGCGCGGCGGCGGCGGTGCGCAGCCGCTCGTGCGCCTCCGGGACGCGGTCGTGATTGAGCGTCTTGACGATCAGCGACGCCCCGGCCCCGGGCGCGAACGCGCGTGAGAAGGCGTCGATCACCGCGAGCGGGTTCTTGCGGGCGAACACGCTGAGGTAGTCGTAGGCGAACAGGAAGCGATGGCCACCGGGCAGGCCGGCGGGCGGCGCGGCCTCGGCCGCCGACGGCGCCAGTGACACCGGCTGGGGAATCACCCGGACCGGACGGTCCACGACCGGCGCGATCGCATCGCGCACATGGCGGCTGCCCACCCAGATCTCGTCCAGCCACCGCGTCGCCTCGTTCCAGCGCGTCGGGAACGTGCTGACCTCCCAGGCCCAGAAGCCGATCGTGTACCGGCCCGCGAAGAACGCCGGCCCGAGCTGCTCGGCGGTATGGGCGGTGGAATCCGCGTTGACCGACAGCAGGTTGATGTCCGCGAAGCGATCGGTCGCGACGGCGCCAGTACCGGGCGCCAGCGCCTCGTCCTCCAGGGCGTCGGTTCCGTGCAGCGTGATCGCCTCGATCTCGATCTGCTGCGTGCGCAGCGCGGCGGTCAGCTGGCGCGCGTGTTCGCCGGTGCCCATCACTCCGGTGTGATAGCCCGCGACGCGCACCAGGGCAGCGTAGCGGCGGTCCCTCGCCGAACCCGAACCGTTGCTACCGTCCCGCGGCGTGGTATCCCCAGCCCGAATCGGTCACGGGTGACCCTTCAGGCTTGGGGGAGCGCCGCGGCTCTCGTCGTCGCCTCGAGCATCGTCGGCCTCGCGCTGGCCTCGCTCGGCCTGCGCTGCCGCCGGATCGCGCCGGTGCTGGGCCTGGCGACGATCCTGATCGTGGCCTCGATCGCGATCAAACTGCCCGGGCGGGCGGACACCGCTGCCCTGGCGGTTGCCGTGCTGATCGTGGTCGCGCTGGGTGTACTGGCCCGCTTGCGGACCCCCCCGCCCGCCGTCTGGATCCTCCCGGCGGCGCTCGTCGCCGCCGCGGGGGCCGCGATCCCGTACATCGCCAACGGCTTCGTCGGCCTGCCCGGCGTCAGCCTGGATAACGACACCGCCAATCACCTGATCTGGGCCCAGTCGCTGCGCAATCCCGTGGTCGGCACCCGCTACGGGCTGCCGGACGGCTACCCGCTCGGACCCCACAGCCTGGTCGACACCCTCGCCTCCGGCCTCGGCGTGCGGCTCGACATGGCGATGACAGCGATGTTGATCGCCACGGTCATCCTCACCGCGGTTCTCGGGGGAGCGGCGCTGTATCGCCAGTCGGGGCTCAAGCGGGTCATCGCCGGGGCGCTGACCGCACTGCTCTACCTGCCGGCGGCCTACTACGCCGAGGCGTCCTTCAAGGAGACCCTGCTCGGGGCGCTGCTGCTGGCTGGAGTCGTGCACGGGGAGGGACTGCGCCGTCACTGGCCGACCGACCGGCGGGGCCGGCTGGGGGGCCTGATCCCCCTCGCCCTGCTCTCCGTGGCCGCGTTGTACGTCTACAGCTACCCGGCCGCCGTCTGGATCGTGCTCACGGTCGCGCTATGGATCCTGGCCGAGTTCCTATCCGGTGGCGTCCGGCTCGCTCACCTGCGCCGGTTGACCCGGCAGCTGGCTCCGGCGATCCTGATCGGCGCCGCCGTCGGGGCCGTGCTGCTGATCCCGACGGCCGGACGCATCGCCCGTTTCGCCGGTTCGCTCGGTGTCTCGCCGTCGGGCAGCGGCGAGATCACCACGCAGAACATCGGCAACCTCGCGCACCCGCTCCCGGCTGCCGAGGCACTCGGCATCTGGAACAGTCCCGACTTCCGCTTCGATCCGCCGAACCCTTTCCACGCCGGGGAGCTGGCCGCGCTCGCTCTGGCCGTGCTCCTCATCGGCCTGGTGCGATCGCTGCGTGCCCGCGAGCTGATCCTGCCCGCTGCAGTCACCGCCTGCGCGATCATCTACTGGCGCGCGTTTCACACGCAGTCCCCCTATGTCGCGGCCAAGGCGCTGGTCATCGCCGGACCGGTCGTGGCGGTCACCGGCGCGCGGGGGCTGCTCAGACCCCCCGCCCGTGTCGTGACTCTGGGCTGGGTGCTCGGACGGCTGGCCCTGACGGTCGTGTTCCTGGCCCTGTGTGCGCAGTCCAGCCTCGCCGCCCTGCGCAACGAGCCGGCGTGGGCGCCGGAATCGACCCGGGAGCTGCTTTCGCTCGACCGGCTGACCCGGGGACAGACCCTGCTCTTCCTCGGGGACTCCGACTACGCCCCGTGGATCTTCTCGGACTCGCTGATGAGCGCGCTGGATCCCAACACCGTGTCGATGGGGCAGGCCGTCCCGTCGCCGACCAAGCCCAACAGCTACGGCACGGCCCGGGACTTTGACTCGGTCAGTCCGGATTCGATCAACCGCTTCCGCTGGGTCATCACGCCCAACACCAGCTTCGCCAGCCAGCCCCCGGCGGGCTTCCGGCTCGTGCGGACGCTGCCGATGTACGAGCTGTGGCAGCGTGTCGCCCCGGTGGCGCCGCGGGCCAGCCTGGAGGCGCCCGGCCAGCCCGGCGCGATCCTGGACTGCCACACCGCAGCCGGTCGCAAGCTGCGCTCGGCCCAGGGGGTGGCGGCCGTGATGACCGCCCCGGTCACCGCGCCCCTGTCCACGATCCTGCCCGGCGCGAGCGACACGACGACGCTGCGACTGCCCGCCGGCCGGTGGCAGCTCTCGCTGGCCTACGCGAGCCCGATCCCGGTGCGCGTGACCGCGGCCGGGCACAGCTGGCGCATGCCGGCCTACGACGACCGCCCCGGTCCGTACTTCAGGATCGGGGATATCGTCTCCGACGGCCACCCCGTGACCGTGACGCTGACCGCGCTCAAGCCGTCGGCGCTGACCGGCCCGATCCTCGGCGCGCAGCT
>DASSZP010000029.1:0-35434 GCA_035713465.1 Solirubrobacteraceae bacterium
TGGGCCAACGGCGCCCGCCTCTACTACGGCGGGCTGACCTCGAACCTGTCGGCCAAACGGACTGAGACCTTCCGGGGCGCCGAGGGCGTGGCCGTGTCCTTCACCGATGACCTGACGCAGACGGGAACCGTTCCCAACCGCGTCTGGAGCCGCCCGGTGGTGACGACCAAGCAGAACTCGGGCCTGTTCAGCGACAAGCCCGGCATCTGGGCCGACAACGCGGCCTCGAGCCCGTACTTCGGCAACCTCTATGAGTGCAACATCGCGTTCCGTTCCAACGGCGGCTCGGCCGAGCCGGTCGTCTTCGCCCGTTCCACCGACGGCGGGCGCACGTTCTCCAAGTCCGCGCAGCTCACCGCCGCCGCGGGCAACGCGGAGCAGATCGGACGTCAGGGCTGCACGATCCGGACCGATAGCCACGGCGTCGTCTACCTGTTCTTCGAGGGCGCGGTCAACAAGCACTCGGTGCAGGAGATGACGCGCTCCTTCGACGGCGGCCAGACGTTCGATAAGCCGCGCGCGGTGGCCGCGGTGACCGACGTCGGGGTGTTCGATCCCGTGCAGCAGGACATCGTCTTTGATGGTGTGACCGGCGCGCGCACGGACTCGTTCCCCAGCGTCGACATCGCCAACGGCGCCCCGACCGGGCAGGGGGCGACCAACGTGATCGCAATGACCTGGTCCGACGCCCGCCTGGGGCTGAACAACGAGCAGGCGCTCATGCAGCTCTCCGCCGATCGGGGGGCGAGCTGGACGGCCCCGGTCAACGTCGCCGCTCCCGGCGACCGGCCGGACTTCCCGGCCGTCGCGCTGGCCCCCGACGGCGGCCACGTCTACGTCGTCTACGACGGCTTCAGCACGCCGTACCGCAGCGACAACCAGACGGCACGCACATTCACCGGCGTCGTCCGCGGCGCGACGCTCAGCGGAACGACGCTCGGGAGGTTCGTCGACCTGCACCGCAGCACGAAGACCGGTGATTCACGGGCCTCGTCGGCCAACGCGCTGGAGGACGGCTTCCTCGGCGACTACAACTACGCGGCGGCGACCGACACTTCGGTCACGGCGGTGTGGAACGACGCGCGCAACGCCGCCGTCTGCAAGCCCATCGACGCGTACCGGGACTCGCTGCTGACCGCCAACCCGCTCACCCCGCCGGCGCCGCCGACAGATTGCCCGGCGACGTTCGGCAACACCGACATCTACGGCGGGAACTACACGTACTGACCGCCGCTCAGCCCGCGTCCCGTCGGCCGGTCCGGCGGGACGCGGAGGCGGCCGCGGGGGTTGACATAAGCGTGTTCCGACGAGGCGTGCGTCAATCTTCACCTGATATGCAATCGTGAGGTGACGCACGTCGCGTCAACGGCGCCCCCGGGGGTGCGGCGTTGCCGGTGGTGTGTCACCTGACGCCTGGTAGGCAGGCGCGAGGCGACACACGCCCCGTGACCGGTCGGATCCCGGGGTTGGATCCGCTACAGTCGGTTGCATCATGCAACTGGCGAGCACGCGGACCTATGAATGGCACGACCCAGCGGCACTGGCCGCGGCGGCCGCCGCGGTGCCGGGTCTGGAGTTCCTGCGGCGGGTGGTCGCGGGGGAGCTCCCGCCACCGCCGATCGCCTCGCTGCTCGGCATGGAGATCGTCGAGGTCGCGCCATCGCGCGTCGTGTTTGCCCTCGAGCCCGCGGACTGGATGTTCAACCCGATCGGGTCGGTGCACGGCGGTGTCGCCGCGACGCTGCTCGACAGCGCGATGGGCTGCGCCGTGCACACGACGCTCCCGGCGGGGACCGCCTACACAACCTCCGATCTGCACGTGCGCTACCTGCGTGCCATGACCGTCCAGACCGGCCGGGTTCGGGCCACCGGAACCGTCGTGCAGTCCGGACGCCGTCAGGCCACCGCGGAGGGCCGGATCGAGGCCGAGGCCACGGGCAAGATCATCGCCACCGCCACCACCGGCTGCATCGTGATGCCTCCGGCGTGAGAGGACACCGCACCGTTCAGGGCCGGCCCGGATCCGACTCCGAGCCGTCAGGCCGGCCCGGATCCGACTCCGAGCCCCCTCAGGCCGGCCCGGATCCGACTCCGAGCCCGTCAGGCCGGCCCGGATCCGACACCGAGCCCTTCACACGTCACTGAGGCGGACCGGCCGGTCGTGGGGATCGCGCCCTCGGCGTCCGGAGAGTTGACATAACGCCGGTCGAGTTTGAGCGAGGCGGGTAGAGGAGGCTGGCAGCGAGCAGAACGTGACAATCAGCCCGTCCGGCGGGCGGATTGCCGCAAACGCTCGGTATGGCGGGCAATTGCTGACAATCCGCTCGGCGGCAGCGTGGATTGGCGCGTTATGCAGGCTCTGGGCGGTCACGGCAAGAGCATTTGCCCACCGGACCGGGTCACGGTTAGGCTCGCGCCGGGACCAGACCGAGACCCATCCAGGAGGAGCCATGGTCAAGCTGATCGTTGCCTACGGGCCGCCCGAGGACACCGAGGCGTTCGACCGTCACTACGCCGAGACGCACCGGCCGCTGGTCGACGACATCCCGGACCTGCAGCGCTTCGAGGCCGGCCGTGTGCTCGGCACGCCCGACGGCAGCGCCGCGCCGTACTACTACATGGCCGAGTTGACCTTCGCCGACATGGACACGCTGCAGGCGGCGCTGGGCAGCCCCGCGGGTCAGGCCGCAGCCGGCGACGTCGCCAACTTCGCCACCGGCGGCGCGACGATGATGATCGCCGAGATCTGAGAAGGCCGCGCGGGAACGGATGAAGCCCTCGGAACCCGTGCAAATCGCCCCAGAGGCCCCTCGGGACCCGGAAATTCTCCTTCCGGTGGACATAAGCCCGATTATCGAGCATTGACTCGATAGGAATCGAGGGCGGAAGGGCGCTTGCCCCCGGGCTGGCTCAGCCGCTGACGACGCGCCCCCAGGGCGCGTGCCCCCGGGGCGGCTCAGCCGCGGGTGGCCAGCCGCTGGGTGCCGATCACCGACAGCAGGGCGAGCTTCTCGGCGTCCTGCGAGCCTGGCCGCGCGGTGAACACGATCAGCTTCTCGGTCTGATTCTCCGCGGTCAGGTTCTGGCAGTCCAGGGTGATCACTCCCACCGCCGGGTGCACGAAGCGCTTGAGCGAGCCCGCGCGGCCGGCGACCTCGTGGCGCTCCCACAGCTCCCCGAACTCGGGGCTCTTGGCCAGCAGCGCCGCCACCAGCTCGGCCACCTCCGGGTCCTCCCCGGCGCGGCCGTGTACCGCGCGCAGCGCGGCGACGTGGACGCGGCTTTGGTGGTCGTGGTCCTCACGGGGATGGATCCGGCGGGCGTCTGGACGGGTGAACCAGCGGTAGTAGTTGCTGCGCTCAAGGCCCTGATATCCGGTCGTCACCCCGATCAGCGCCTCGGACATCGCGTTCTGGCGCAGCGTGACCCCGAGGTCGGAGATGATCATCGCCGGCGCGTCGAGCAACCCGAGCACGCGCAGCAGCCCGGGGCTGGGATGGTCGGTTCGAAAGGCGCGCGGCGGCGGGGTGTGGCCGGCCAGCGCATAGAGGTGGTCGCGTTCGTCGGGGCTCAACCGCAGGGCCCGGGCCAATGCCCCCGTGGTCGGTCCCGAGGGCCGTGACCCCCGCCCCTGCTCAAGCCGGGTGTAGAAGTCGGTGGAGACGTGAGCCAGCGTCGCGACCTCCTCGCGCCGCAACCCCGGGGTCCGGCGCCGCGAGCCGGCGGCCAGCCCCACGTCGTCGGGACCGAGCGCGGCCCGCCGGCGCCGCAGGAAGTCACCAAGTCCGGTCTGATCCATGCCCTTGAGTATGCAACCACCGTAGGCCCGATATCCAGGGACAGCGTGTCCCCCGATACGCCGACCTCTGGTGGCGGCGAGCCAACCGGGCCATCCTGTTCAGGACACCGTTATGACAACGAGCAGACAGGAGTCCCCATGCCCACCACCACCCTCGGCGGCACGTTCACGATGGCCGGCGGCCCGACCGTCACCCGGATGGGCTACGGCGCCATGCAGCTCGCCGGCCCCGGCGTGTTCGGACCGCCGCCGGACCGCGACGAGGCGATCAGCGTTCTGCGCACGACCGTCGAGCTCGGCATCACGCACATCGACACCAGCGACTTCTACGGCCCGCACGTGACCAACGAGATCATCCGCGAGGCGCTGCATCCCTACCCCGACGAGCTCACCATCGTGACCAAGGTCGGCGCGGTCCGCGACGCACAGGGCGGCTGGCTGCCCGCGCTGTCCCCGCAGCAGCTGCGGGCCGCGGTGCAGGACAACCTGCGCACCCTCGGGCTCGATGCGCTCGACGTGGTCAACCTGCGCAACATGGGTCGCGCCGGTGACGACGGTCACGGCGTCGTCCCCGGATCGATCGCCGAGCCCTTCGGCGCGCTGGCCGAGCTGCAGGCCGAGGGCCTGATCCGTCACCTCGGGGTGAGCACCGTCAACGCCGAGCAGGTCGCACAGGCGCGCGGGATCGCCGAGGTCGTGTGCGTGCAGAACCACTACAACGTCGCCCACCGCGAGGACGACACGATGGTTCAGGCGCTGGCCGCCGACGGCATCGCCTACGTCCCCTACTTCCCGCTCGGGGGGTTCTCCCCCCTGCAATCCGACACGCTGAATCGGGTCGCTGCCCGGCTGCAGGCCACTCCGATGGCCGTGGCCCTCGCCTGGCTGCTGCAGCACTCGCCCAACATCCTGCTCATCCCGGGCACCTCCTCAGTCGCGCACCTGCGCGACAACGTCGCCGCGGCGGCTCTGGCCCTGCCCGAGGACGCGGTGGCCGAACTCGACGCCATCGCGGCCTGAGCGGGACCCAGGCACGGACGGCCCGTGGGACGGAGGCGCGGACGGCCCGTGGGCCGCCAAGCCAGGGCGGGTCAGTCCGGGTGGACCGGCTCGCCCGGCACCCGGGGCCGGGTGCGCGCGATCCGCAGGGCGTGGGCCAGGGCCTCGACCTTGGCTGCCTCATGCGCGCCCTGAAGGGCCGCCCCGTCGGCCGCCTGGTGGCCGTCGGGGACCGCACGGCGGATGCCGGCGGCCAGCGGGGGCGAGTACCAGGCGGGCACGCCGATCTCGTCCCAGGTCTCGATGTCGGGGACCTGGAGGCGTCCCCGCCCGAGGACGAACACGTACAGCGACGCGCCCGCGCCGGTGGCGACGATGGCAAAGCAGACCCAGACGGCGATCTGGATCCCCTGCGCCTTGCTGCCGCCGACGGTGTTGGCCAGGTGCAGGATGATCGGACCCGAGGCAAACGCGGCCGCGCCCCGCAGCAACTCGAGCATCGCGAACACGCGCGGCAGCTGCCCGGCACGCAGGGAGAAGCCGGTGGCGAACAGCGCGGGCGCGACCGAGGAGCCGACGCCGATGCCGACCAGGCCCGAGCCGACGAGGACCAGGGACTGCGGTCCCCCCGCCACCCCGGTCAGCACGGCCGCTCCGGCCGCCAGCACGAGCAGCCCCACCCAGGCGAGCACGGGCACGAAGCGGGTGCGGATCAGCGCTCCGAACAGCAGCGCGGTGAACAGGGCCGCGCCCACCTCCGGGATGAACAGCACGCCCAGGTGCGCGGGCGAGACACGGCCGGCGAACGCGACCTGGGCCAGTTCGGTGAGCGGGATCGAGGCCGCTCCGGCAGCGATCGCGATGATGATCGCGGCCACCGGGAAGGTGCTCAGCAGCTGGCCCATCGGCATCAGCGGGTTGCGCGCGGTGACCTGATAGACGATCAGCACGCCGAGCAGGACGACGCCGGTGACCAGCGGCGCGAACACGATCAAATCGAGCATCCGGTGGGTCTCAAGCTCCGAGGCGCCGAAGAAGGCCGCGGCGCAGCCGAGGCCGGAGAGCAGGATCGCCGTCCAGTCGCGCGGCGCCTCGGGATCCTGGGGCGGAGAGTCCTGGAAGGTGAGGATCGAGAACAGCAGGCCGAGCGCGCCGATCCCGCAGACGATCCAGAACAGTGGCCGCCACCCCCCGGCGCTGGCCTGGATCCCCCCGAATACCGGGCCGGCCGCGACGGCCCCGAAGATGCCGGTGTTCATGATGATCGCGGTGGTGGGCAGGCGCTTGATCGGCCAGCCGAGCACGAGCGCGGGCGCGGCCGCGATCAGCATCATGCTCGTGAACAGGCCCTGCAGCACGTGCCCGGCGATGAACAGCCCGGGCGTGAACGCGGTGGCGCTCAGCAGCGACCCGACGGTGAACAGCGCCGAATAGACGACGAGCAGCCGGCGCTGCGGATAGTGCACGGCGAACTGGATGGCCAGCACGGTGCCGAGCGCGTAGGCCGCATTGGACATCCCGAAGGACAGCGAGAGCGCCTGAGCGCTGAGGTGCAGCGAGTGACCGAGGATCGGGACCAGCGGCTCCAGCGAGGAGCTGAGGACCAGGAACGGGACGAGCGCGCAGACGACGAGCGCCACCGCCGACCAGTAGCTGTTGATCAGCGGGCCGCGGAAGCTCACCGGCCATCTCCGTCGCTGCGCTGCACGGCGGCGATCCGGGCAAAGCGGTCGGCGCCGATCTGGATCTCACCCAGCCACAGCCCGCGGTGCAGGCGGACCTCGCGCACGATCAGGCCGATCGCCCCCAGGGCCGCCAGGGCGAGCCCGGCCGACAGCTCGAGCCAACGGCTGTGATCATCAAGGACCCGCGCGGCGACGATCAGCCAGGCTCCGACCGCGCCGATGGCCAGGTCGGCGGTGCGCTGGTAGACGCCCTGATGACGCGCGGCGAAGTTGGCCAGCGCGGCCACCACGGCCACGGCCCCGGCTCCGACGGCCGCCCAGTCCAGGGTGGCGAGCGAGAAGGCAAAGCCGACGACGACGATGCCCGCACCGACCAGGAGCACGACGAAGTTGGTCAGAAAGCGTGCGGACATCAGCGATCTAACCTAGCGGCGCGTCCGGGGTTATTACGGATCTGTGCGCTGCGTCTCACAACCGCGGCCCGCGGCCGCGAGGACCGACTAGCGCAGGGCCGGCGGGTTGGCGTCGTCGACGAACAGATCGACGCCGAGGTCGGCATCGGGGCCGGCCGCGCTGTAGCGCGCGAGGTCGGTCGCGCCCGCCTCCACGAGCACGTCCTCGCACAGGAAGGCGTTGCCGGTGCACTCGCGGCTGTCGCGGGTCAGCACCTCGTAGGCGGCATCGGCGTAGACGTCGGGCGTGCGCGCCCGGCGCATCGCCTCGTCGCCCCCGAGCAGGTTCTGGACGGCCGCCGTCGCGACCAGCGTGCGCGGCCACAGGGCGTTGGAGGCCACCCCGGCCGGGCGCAGCTCCTCGGCCAGTCCGAGCGCGACGAGCGTCATGCCGTACTTGGCGATCGCGTACCCGGTGAACGGGGCCAGCCACTTGGGCTCCAGCGAGATCGGCGGAGAGAGGGTGAGGATGTGCGGGTTCTGGCCGCGCTTGAGGTGGGGCACGCAGGCCTTGGAGACCAGATACGCGCCGCGGCAGTTGATCGACTGCATCAGGTCAAAGCGCTTCATCTCCATCGCCTCGATCCCCGACAGGTTGATCGCGCTGGCGTTGTTGACGCAGATGTCAATCCCGCCGAAGCGGTCGACGGTCTGGGCGACCGCGTCGAACACGGAGGCGTCCTGGCGGATGTCGCCGACGATCGGCAGGGCCTTCCCCCCCGCCGCCTCGATCGCCTCGGCGGCGGTGTAGATCGTGCCCTCGAGCTTGGGATGGGGCTCGGCCGTCTTGGCGATCAGGGCCACGTTGGCGCCGTCGCGGGCCGCGCGCAGCGCGATGGCCAGGCCGATCCCGCGGCTGGCTCCGGAGATGAACATCGTCTTGCCTTGGAGACTCATGGCCGCAGAGCCTGCCAGATCGGCCCGGCGGGGGGGCCGCCGGTCGGCGCCGGCAACCCGCCGGTCGGCGCCGGCAACCCGCCGGTCCGCCACCGGCCGCCCGCGGTCGCGACCCCGCCCGGCCCGCGGGGTCCGCTACATCTGCTGCGCAGCCTGGCCGGCCGCCGCTCCACCGCCAGGGCTCCCCGGGGCAGCCCCCGGACGGCGATCGAGCGCATCGTCGTGCGGGCGGCCACCCAGCGCCAGCCGAACGCCGCGGTCACCTTGTAGACCCCCGGCCCACCCGGGTCGGTCGCGGTGAATACGAGGTGGGCGACGCCGCGCGCCCGCGGTTGAAGTGCGCTGCCGCTGAAGTCGCTGCCGCCGGGTAGGAGACGCGGGCGCCAGGGCCACGGTGACGGCGGCGAGAACGGCGAGCGCCGCCAGCAGCACGATCGGACGCGGACGCGGCTCAGGCGAGCTGGTGCTCAAGGGAGACCTCCAGTTGCGGGTCGTGGCCGTCGCAGGTGGTCTCGATGGTCAGACGCAGGTCGCGGCCGTCGATGTCCAGCCACCCGAGCTGGTTCTTCCACGTCGGCGGCTGGAGCACCCGCCAACTCACGGCCGGTTCGCGTACCCCGGCCAGATGGGCCAGCCGCCGGACCAGCCAGCCGAGCAGGCGCGAGCGCCGCGCGATCCGCAGCATTCGGCGCTCTCGCCGCGCCAGCTGGTTGCGAAACGGCGAGCACACGGCCTGGTAGACGTTGGCCTGAACGCCACTGCCGGGCGGGAAGCTGACCGTCTCCAGATAGGCCTGATGCACGTCCCCGCCGAGCATCACCACCGACGCGGGCGCGCGACCGCGGCGGCCGGCCGCGACGTCGGTGACCAGGGCGATGAGGCGATGAAACGACGCCTGAAAGGCCGCCCAGTGCTCGAGGTCCAGGCCCCGGCGCAGCGTCTCGGACCATCGCGCGACGCGCGACCCCCAGGCTCCCGAGCAGAGCGCCTCGTTCCACGCCTCGACGTAGTGCAGGGTCGGGGCCAGCAGCACCGGCAGGGTGTTGGCGATGATCACGTGGTCGTAGTCACCGGTCAGCTGCTGCTCGAGCCAGCCCCACTCCGGCTCATCGAGCATCTCCCGCCGCCCGTCGGACAGGACGCGCCCCTCGCGCCCGTCGATCACGACCAGCCGCGTGCCCGCGATGTGCCGGGAGAAGCTCCACAGGCTCCCTCCTCCCTCCCGTTCGGCCCGTTCGGCGAAATCGCGCAGCAGCGGCCCCGCGTCCTGCGCCTCGCGGACCTGCGCGTAGAGCTCGTCGGCCTCCAGCTCCTGCGGCGAGAGGTTGCCGATGTGCTGATAGATCCAGTACGTCCACAGGCCGGCCACGATCCGCTCGTGCCACCACGACGTCCGCCGCATGTCCTGGATCCAGGCCTCCGAGGTGTTCCAGTCGTCGTGGACGTCGTGGTCGTCGAAGATCATCGCCGACGGGATCGTGGACATCAGCCAGCGGATCGCCGCCGGTGTCCAGGCTTCTCGGTACAGCTGGGTGTACTCCTCGACGTCCTGGACCTCGAGGCCGGGCGGCTGGCTGGTGTCGCGTCGGGCCCGGATGAAGGCGGCCGTCTGCGGGGAGACCTCGTCGGCGTAGATCTGGTCGCCGATCCACAGGATCATCCGGGGCCACTGGGCCGGGTCCTGGCCGACCAGGCGCTGGGTCAGCGCGTACAGCGCGTCCACCCCGCACCCGCGGTCGTCCTCGTCGGTGCTGAGCGTGTAGGGCAGCTCGTTGGGCGCCGTCACGCGGCAGGACCCCCACAGGATCCGCACGGGACCGGTCTCGGGCAGGGTCTGGATCCGCGGGGCCGGGAACGGCGACACCGGCGGTGGCCAGTGGACGAGGCCGTCCAGGGTCAGCTCGTATTCGGTGCTGCTGCCGGCCTCCAGGCCCCGCACGGCGACGAGCGCGTAATGCTTGCCGGCAACGTGAAAGGTGCGCGCGCTGTGGCCCAGCACCGCGACCTCGCAGGGGGCGTCGGTCTCCACCCACACCGTCGCTTCTGTCGTGGAGACGTAGCGCAGGATCGGGCCGACGAGCAGGGACGCCATCGCGGCCACACGCTACCCGCCCGGCCCGCGCGGCATGCCGGTCGCCCACGTGGCCGGAGCTCAGGAACGCGGGCGCAGCATCTCGAACGTCGAGCTGACCACCGTGTAGTCGCCGGGGCCGCCGAGCCGCGCGACCGGGCGCAGCGCGGCCGTGTCCACCGCCCCGTCGGCGATCGCGCCCTCGTCGAGGTGGATGCCGACGACCTGGCCGACGACCAGGTGCTGGTCGGTCGGCCGCCCGTCGAGGTCCGTGAGCTCGATCTGGTGCACGACCCGGCATTCCATCGCGCACCGCGCCGCGGCCACACGCGGCGGTCCGACCAGGCGCGACGGGGCCATCTCCAGCCCGGCCCGTGCGAACTCGCTGGCGCCGTGCGGCAGGGGCGCCGACGACGCGTTCATCGGCTCGCGCAGCTCCTCGGTGACGAGGTTCCACACGAATTCCCTGACCTCACCCGTGTTCGAGGCCGAGTCCTTGGCGCCGAGGCTCGAGAAGGCGAGCATCGGCGGTGACTCGCCGACCGCGTTGAAGAAGCTGTAGGGCGCGAGGTTGACCGCGCCGTCGCGGCTCAGGGTGGAGACCCACCCGATCGGCCTCGGCGCGACCAGCGCCTTGAAGGGGTCGTGGGCCAGACCGGCGCTGCGGTGCTCTCCCGGTTGGTAGAAGCGCATGGGCGGGCACCCTAGTACGGCCCGGGATGCGGAGTGAGCCGCAACTTCGGGGCTCGAATAGGTTTGCAATCCGCGAACCCCACCTCAAGGAGTCAGACATGAGACGCACGATGAGACTGGCGCTGGCCGCAGCGATCGCGGTGCTCGCGCTCGCCGGCATCGCCATGGCGGCTTCGACGCCGTCGGTCACCGCGGAGTCGGCGAGCGCGATCGGGAACTTCTCGGCGACGCTCACGGCCACGATCGACCCCAACGGCAGCGCCACCGGCTACGTCTTTCAGTACGGGACGACCAGCGCCTACGGCCTGTCGACCAAGAGCCACACGCTCAAGGGGGGGACCAAGCCCGTGGCCGTGCACGTCACCGTCACCGGCCTGACTCCGGGCACGGTCTATCACTTCCACGTCGCCGCGCTCAACGGCGCGGGGACCACCTCCGGCCAGGACCGGACCTTCACGACCACGGGGCCCCCGCCGGCCGCGGTCGTCACCGGGCCGGCCGTCAACGTCGGTCGCACCATCGCGACGGCCACCGGCAGCATCAACCCGCAGGGCGCCCCCACGACCTGGGAGGTGCGCTACGGAACGACGACCAACTACACCGTGCAGACGATCGCCCCCAACGACCTGGCCGCCGTCTCGACCTCGCTGCCGGTCTCGATTCTGCTCAACGGCCTGGCCCCGGGGACACTGTTCCACTATCAGGTGGTCGGCTACCACGAGGGAGGCGTGACCTCCTACGGAGCCGATCAGACGTTCTTCACCGAGCCCAGCACGCGCCCCAAGCCGAGCCTGAGCGCGCGCACCACGCCGAGCCGGTCCCGGCACAAGCCCTACAGCTACACGACCTCGGGGTCACTGGGCGGCGCCAGGAACATCCCCGCCTCGGCCAAGTGCAACGGCAGCGTGGCCCTGAAGTACTACATCGGGTCACGGAAGATCGGCAACGAGAACGGTCCGGTCGGCTCGGACTGCAAGTTCTCGGTGCCCAACGCGTTCCGCCACATCCACGCCCCGGCCCGGATCACGATCAAGATCCACTTCAACGGCAACGGCTACCTCACCGCGGCCAACAAGACCAACACGGTGACCGCGGGCTAGTCCCACCCCGTCACGGCGTTCCCCCCGCTCCCGGCTCTCGTCCGAGCCGGGGGCGGCGGGCCGCCTGGCGACTGACTACATTGGGCGCCGATGTCCCACCGGCGCCAGCGTCCCTCGGGGGTGGAGATCGCGCTGCTGGTCCTGCTGGCCGCCTGGGCGCTGTTCCCGCTGATCATCTTCCTGGTCCGTGCGGCCGCGCTGCACGGGGTCTACACGGGCGCCGACGGTCTGATCGGTGCTGACGGCGTACTCGGCGCCGATCAGCTGCAGTATCTCGCCTGGGCCCGCGACGCCGCCCACCACGGGCTCGCCTCGGATCTGTTCACGCTCGAGCCCAACGGGCACGTCTACCTGCAGCCGGTGTTCCTGCTCGTCGGCCTGCTCAGCCGGATCGGGCTGAGCCTGCCGCTGGCCTACCAGCTGATCAAACCGCTGGCCATCATCGCCCTGTTTGCCGCCGCCGTGGCGTGGGCCGCGCGCTTTTGCGACGGTGTGGGACGTCGCGCCGCCGCCGTTGCGCTGGCCCTGTTCCTCGCCCTGCCGCTGGCCGCGCTGTACAGCTGGTCCGCGGCGGGATCAGGCTCCTTCCGCTTCTCGCTCTTCCTGCTCGGCGATGAGCTGCTGGCCGCCAGCAAGCTCTGGGGCTATCTGCCCAGCGCGCTGGGATTGGCCCTCGTCCCCTTCGCGCTGCTGGCCGTGGAGCGGGCGATCGACCCGCGTGGCGTCGGCTCGGCGCAACGGCGCGCGCGAGCCAGCAGCGACGACCCCCGGGCCTGGATCGTCGCCGGGTTGGCTTCGCTGGGCGCCTCCTGGCTGCATCCGTGGCAAGGCGCCACCCTGATCTTCATCTACCTGGGCCTGGCCGCCTGGCGCCGGTTCGACGGCCTCGGCGTCCTGATCGTCGCCGCCGTCGGCGCGGCCCTGCCCCTGGCCTACTACTACGCCCTCGGCCACTCGGATCCGGCCTGGTCACTGGCCTCTCACTACGAGGTGATCGCCCGGCTGCCGGCGCTCGTGCTGCTGGCCGGGCTCGGGCCGGTGCTCGCGCTGGCCGCGGTCGGGCTCACCCGGCCGGGTGACAGTCCCGGCGAGCAGATCCTGCTGCTGTGGCCGCTGGCGGCCGCGGTCACCTACTTCGCCAACGACGCGTTCCCCGAACACGCCCTGCAGGGACTGAGCTTCCCGCTCGCCGTGCTGATGGTCCGCGGCGGCATGCGGGTCCGCCTGCCGGCCGTCGCCGGCGCCGCGCTGGTGCTCCTGCTCACCGTGCCGGGGCTCGCCTACGACGCCCGCAAGATGGCGCGCACGGCCAGCGGCAGCCACGTGCAGTACGTGCTCACGGCGGACGACGCGCGCGCCCTGGCCTTCCTCGACGCGCGCCGGCCGCCCGGCGGCATCCTCGCCCCCACCCCGTTCGCCTCGGTCGTGCCGGCCCGCACCGGCCTGCCCGTCTACGTGGGCCACGGGTACTGGAGCCGGGACTACGTGGCCCGCGCCCGTCGCGTTGACCGGCTGTTCGACGGCCGGCTGCGCCCGCGGGCGGCGCGCGCGCTGGTGCGCGCCACCCGCGCCGCGGTGCTCGTCTCCGACTGCGCCCATCCGCGCCCGCTGGACCGGGCGCTGCACTCGATGATCGTCTTCACCCAGCGGTTCGGATGCGCACGGGTGTACATGCTGCGGCGCTGATCGCCGCCACCGCGCGACGGCACGGCGCCTTGCGTGGCGCCTCACCAGACGGCGCGTCTCGAGCCCCTCACCGGGCGGCGCGTCTCGAGACCCTCACCAGGCGGCGCGCGCCGCGACGCCGGCGATGATCCGCGAGAGCTGGCTGCCCTGCCAGGCCACCGGTGAGCGTCCGGGCTCGTCGAGCACCAGCTCGGCGCCGGGGATCGTCGCCGCGTAGGCCTCACCGACGGCCTGGGGATGGCCCGGGTCGGGCTCATCGGCCGAGGCCACGACCGTCGTCGGTGCGGAGATGCCGCTCAGCTCGGCCAGGCCGCCGAACGGGTGCGAACGCGGCACCGCGGACAGGGCGTCGGCCACGGCCCCCAGGTCATCGTGCTGGGAGAGCCGCTGGCGGGTGACGGTGACCATGGTCTCGCGCCAGCGCTCCGGAACGCCGTCGGTGCCCTGGGCGGCGAGGAAGCCGTCGATCCCTCCCTCCCGCAGCCCCGTGGCCAGGGCGTCCCAGCGGGCGAGCCGCTCAGGGTCGTCGGCCTGTCCGGGGTCATAGCCGGGCGTGATCACGACCAGCCCGGCCACGCGTTCGGGGTGGTGCAGGGCCAGCCACAGCAGCGTGTGCGCGCCCATCGAGGCGCCCGCCAGCACGGCCCGCGAGACGCCCCTTGCGTCGAGCACCGCGATCAGGTCGCTCCCGAGCTCCTCGTAGCGGTAGGCGGCCGGCTGCGGAGCCGCGCTGCTGTGGCCGTGGCCGCGCGCGTCGTAGGCGAGCACGCGATGACCGCCGCGGACCAGCGCGGTCGAGCCCATCACGACGTAGCGCCGCGTCGCGGTCAGCCCGTGCAGCAGGACGACCGGCGAGCCCTGCCCGCTGTCGTCCCCGGCCAGGCGCACGGCGCCGGTGTCCACGGTCATCTCAGTCACGCAGAGGTATCTAGCGCATCGCCGCGGTCAGAGCCCCGGAAGGCGGCCGGCCCCTGGCTACCATCGAAGTATGGACGTCACCGAGGCCACCTTCTCCAGCGCCGTTCTCGACCGCTCGCAGACCGTTCCCGTCGTCGTCGACTTCTGGGCCGAGTGGTGTGGCCCGTGCCGCCAGCTCGGACCGGTGCTCGAGCGCTCGATCGCGGCCCGCAACGGTCAGGTCGAGCTGGCCAAAGTCGACACCGACGCCAACCCGAACCTGGCCCGCGAGTACGGCATCCAGGGCATCCCCGCCGTCAAGGCCTTCCGCGGCGGGACGGTCGTTTCCGAGTTCGTCGGCGTCCAGCCGCAGATCGCCATCGACCGCTTCCTGGATGGTCTGGTCCCCTCCGAGACCGACGAGCTGATCGCCGCCGGCGACGAAGCGTCGCTGCGCCGCGCGGTGAGCCTCGCGCCCTCCCGCGCCGACGCCGCGGTCCCGCTGGCGCGGATGCTGGCCGAGCGCGGGGAGAGCGAGGAGGCTCTGGCCCTGCTGCGGGAGGTCCCCGGGAGCTTTGCCGCCGACGGACTGGCCGCGCGGATCCGCCTGCAGGCCGATCCCGCCTACGCACACCTGAGCAGCGCCTTCCGCGCACTGGACAGCGGCGATCCCGAGACCGGACTGAACGACCTGATTGGCGCGCTGCCCAGCGCCGACGGGGCCAAGGACGACATCCGCCGCGTCGTGGTCGGCGTCCTGGATGAGCTCGGCGTCGAGCACCCGCTGGCCCGCGACGCCCGCCGGCGCCTGGCCACCGCGCTGTACTAGCCCGTCACAGCGCCAGGCTCAGCTGCTGCGCGCCGGCCGGAGCCTCCAGGCCGGCCACCCGCACGCCGAGCAGGCGCACCGGGCGCGGCGGGGCAAAGCGCCGCAGCAGCTCGAGCGCGACCGGCCCCACCCGGGCGGCCTCGGACACCGGCTCGCTGAGGGTGCGGGCCCGGGTATGGGTGGAGAAGTCGTCCAGCCGGACCTTGATCCCCACCGTGCGCCCGCGCCGCTGCTGGCGCTCCAGGGTCGCGCACAGCTCGCCGACCAGGCGGTCGAGGATCGGCTCGAGCCGCTCCAGCCCGATGACGTCCCGGTCAAACGTCGTCTCCCGTGACTCGGAGACGACCTTGCGGACCTCGGTCACGGGGCTGTCGTCCTCAAAGCGCGCCCGGCGCTGGAGCTCGGCCCCGAGCCGGGGCCCGAAGCGCGTGGCCAGCTCCTGGGGCGACGCGCCCCGCAGGGCGGCCAGGGTGTCCAGGCCGCAGCCCCGCAGGCGCTCGGCCGTCTTGGGCCCGATGCCGGGGATCAGGCCCGGCGGGGAGCCGGCGAAGCGCGCGCACGCCTGCTCGCGGGAGAGCACGACGAAGCCGCGGGGCTTCTCGGCATCGGAGGCGACCTTGGCCACGAGCTTGTTGGGCCCGATCCCGATCGAGGCGTGCAGCCCGGTGGCCCGGTGGATGTCGATGACCAGCCGCCGCATCTCAGCCCGCGGGGCGGGCATTTCCGAGAGGTCGAGGTAGGCCTCGTCCAGTCCGATCACCTCGACCACGGGGGTCACGGCGCGCACACGCTCCATCACCTCGCGCGAGGCCTCGCGGTAGTAGGGGAAATCGGGCGGCAGATAGACGCCGTCGGGGCACAGTCTCCGCGCCCGGGAGGCGGGGATGGCCGACCCCACCCCGAAGCGCCGGGCTTCGTAGGAGGCCGTCGTCACGACCGCCCGCGGTCCGGTCCCGGCCACGATGACCGGGCGCCCGCGCAGCTCGGGCCGCCGGCGCAGCTCGACGGAGACATAGAAGGCATCCATGTCGAGATGCGCGATGCAGCGGCCGGACATCGTCGGCCTGAGGCTAGAGACCGCGCCTGACGGGATGCCGGCGCGAGCGACCGGACCGTCCGGGATGCCGGGCCCACCCCCCGGCCGGGGCCGCCCCGCGGGCCCGGCGTGGCCGGGCCCGAGGGGCGAACGCGGCTGTGGTCGTCTACAGGGAGACCCAGATGGTGCCGACGCCGCCGAAGCCCAGGGCGCCCGCGGTGGTCTGGCTGAGATCCCAGTCACGGCCGCCGACGTAGGGACCGCGATCGTCGACCGTGGCGGTCACGGTACGCCCGCCGTAGCGGATCTTGACCTTGGTGCCGCACGGCAGCGAGCGGTTGGCCACCCCGTAGGTGGCGTGAAAGCCGCACGCCGTGCTGCCCGCGTCTTGATACCACGAGGCCAGATCGGGGCTGAACACGGCCAGGCGGCCGGCACCCTGGGTGGTGCCACCGTTGCCACGGTCACCCGCGAACACGAAGCGCAGGCGCCGGTCGGCCGCGCGGTCGGGAGCGAAGCGGACCGTGAAGTGCCCGTTGGCCCGCGTTCGGGTCCGAGACACGGTCTGCCAGCGCCCGGCCTGTCGGGCCTGGACGCGGACGACCCGCCCGCGGCGCGCCGGTGTGAGCGCGCCGCCAACCTTGACCATCTGGCCCGACAGGGCCGCCAGGTCGTGATGGCCGAGCGCGAACCGGGCGGCCACGACCACGCGCTGGGGTGCGCTGACCACGGGGGCGACGCCGAACGCCGGCGTGGCCTGGACCGTCGACGCGGGAACCTGGGTGCGCCCGGCCACGATCCGCAGGTACGCGGAGTGCCGCGGGCGCGCGCGGAAGACCACGCGGCCCCCCGCACGGGTCACGCCGGTCTGGATCGCGCGCCAGGGGCCGGTGCTGCGCCCGGCGGACTGGAGCACCGCCCGCTGGCCGGCGGTGCCGCCCGGGATCGTGCCCGACACGGTGACGTACCGGCCCAGGTGTGACACCCGGGGGGACACCGTGGCCTGCAGGGGGGCGGTGGCCGCCGCCGCGCCGACCCCGCTGAGGGCGAGCGCCGATACGGGGAGCACCAGGGCGGCGGCCGCGGCCGCCATCGACAGAGTGCGCGTCGTGCGCGGTTTCAGATGGGTCCTCATCTCGAGGGCCTCCTTGTTCACTTCGTTCGACCAGGGTGCCTGCGTGGTTAGCTGTCGGGCTCGCGGGCGTGCCGGTCGCTCCGCGGTGAGGCGGGTCGGTCCGGAATTGAGTGCTCGCTACGGACGCCGCTGGACACGCCAGGCGCCGATTCGCCCCGGCCGGGTGGCGTGGTACGACTACCCGGCAGTGGGTCCCCCGCTCGCCGGCGCACCGGGCGCAGGCGATTCGGCAGGTCGATTTTTCAGACCGCGCGAGGGTGGCAGCCCACCGGCCGCCTTTGCGTGAGTCTCGTCACAGATTCGCCAGGCTGCAACAATCGCGCCATGGCCAATCCCGACCGGCTGACCGGGCTCGACAGCTCCTTCCTGCACCTCGAGCGCGACGCGGCGCACATGCACGTGGGCGGCTGCATCGTGTTCGCGGGGCCGGCCCCCGATTACGCCGAGCTGGTCGCTCAGATCGTCTCGCGGCTGCATCTGGTCCCGCGCTACCGCCAGCGGCTGGCTTTCGTGCCCTTCAACCAGGGGCGTCCGGTATGGGTCGACGACCCCCACTTCAACCCCAACTTCCACGTCCGCCACACCGCGCTGCCCGCCCCCGGCGGCGAGGCCCAGCTCAAGCGCCTGGCCGGCCGCGTCTTCTCCCAGGCGCTGGACCGCAGCCGCCCGCTGTGGGAGCTCTGGCTGGTCGAGGGCCTGTCCGAGAACCGCTTCGCGCTGCTCTCCAAGACCCATCACGCCCTCGTCGACGGCGTCTCGGGGGTCGATATCGCCACCGTGCTGTTCGACACCTCGCCGGAGCCGATGCCGATCGGCGAGCCCGAGCACGAGTGGGTTCCCCGGCCCCTCCCCTCCTCCGCCCAGCTGCTCGCCGACGCGCTGGTCGAACGCGCGACCGTGCCGGCGGAGATCGCCCGCGGCCTGCGCGCGACCCTGCGCGGCCCGCGGCAGGTGGCCGAGAAGCTCGGCGCCGCCGCCGCCGGGATCGGCGCGGTGGCCAAGGCAGGGCTTGCCGTCGCCCCACCCAGCCCGTTCAACGTGCGCATCGGCCCCCACCGGCGCTTCACCTGGGTCAACGCCGACCTGGCCGCGTTCAAGGCGATCAAGAACGCCCTGGGCGGGACCGTCAACGACGTCGTGCTGGCGGCCGTCGCGGGCGCGCTGGGCCGCTACCTGCGCATGCACGGGGAGCCGACCGACGACCTCATCCTGCGCGCGATGGTCCCCGTCTCGGTGCGCGCGGACGTCGAGCGGGGCGCGCTGGGCAACCGCGTCGCGGCGATGTGGGCGCCGCTGCCCGTCGGGCTGCACGACCCGGTGCAGCGGCTGCTGACCATCAGCCGGGAGATGGAGGGCATCAAGGAGTCGGGCCAGGCGGTCGGCGCTCAGGTGCTCACCGAGCTGACCGGCTTCGCGCCCCCGACGATCATGGCCCAGGCCGCGCGGCTGCAGGCCCGTCAGCGCCTGTTCAACCTCGTGGTCACCAACGTCCCCGGTCCGCAGTTCCCGCTCTACATGCTCTCCCACCAGCTCGAGGCCATGTACCCGATGGTTCCGCTGGCCGAGAACCAGGCGCTCGGGATCGCGATCATGAGCTACGACGGCCAGCTCAACTTCGGCCTGAACGCCGACTACGACACGATCGACGATCTCGAGGTCCTCGCCGATGAGCTGCGGGCCGCGATCGAGGAGCTCGCCGGCGCGGCCGGTGAGAGCCGGGACGCACGCCGGGTGCGCCCCGCGCTGCGCGTGGCCGAGTGACGCCGGCCCTGAGCCGGCGCTCGGCGGCATGAGGATCCTCGAGCGCCTGGCCATCGTGGTGGCCGCGCTGGCGCTGGCCATCACGATCATCGCCCTGCTCTCCGGGGGACTGCTCGCCGGCCGCGACAACCCCGGGATCAGCGGCGCGGGAGCCATGCTGGGGGTCGCCTACAAGGATCTCGGTCACGCGCACCTGCGCCCCGGCCAGCCCCATCCCCGCTATGACTCCTCGCCGCCGACCAGCGGCGCTCATGTGCCCGACCCGGTGCTGCGCGACGAGGCGCCGCTCAGCAACGATCAGCTCCTGCAGGCGCTGGAGACCGGCGACGTCGTCTTCCTGTACGCGGGACCGCACCCGCCGCCCGGGCTGCGGGCGCTGGCCGCTCGCCTTGCGGGCCCGTTCACCCCGGCCCTGGCGGCCTCCGGGCAGGCCGTGGTGCTCGCCCCCCGGGCCGGCACCCACGGCATCGTGGCGGCGGCCTGGACCCGCCTGCTGACCGTCGGCTCAGCGTCGGATCCGCGGCTGGCCGCGTTCGCCCGCGCGGCACTGGGGCAGGGCGCGGCGAACTGACCCGTCTCATAATGGGCTCATGTCCGATCCTCTGCGCCTGGCCCTCTGCCAGCTGAACGCCACCGTCGGCGACATCGCCGGCAACGAGGCCCGGATCCGCGACGGCATCGGGCGAGCCACCGCGGCCGGCGCGCAACTGGTCCTGTTCCCCGAGCTGGCCCTCACCGGGTATCCGCCCGAGGATCTGCTGCTCAAGGAGCATTTCCTGGCCGATACCCGGGCGGCCCTGGAGCGCATCGCCGCCGAGGTGACCGACACGATCGCCCTGGTCGGCTTCCCCGAGCGCGCCGACGACGTGTACAACGCCTGCGCGGTTCTCGCCGAGGGCCGCGTCCAGGCCGTCTACCGCAAGGTCTACCTGCCCAACTACGGCGTGTTCGACGAGCAGCGCTACTTCCAGGCCGGAGACCAGGGGGCACTGCTCGCCCTCGGTGAGACGACGATCGGCCTGACCATCTGCGAGGACATCTGGGAGCCGGGACCGCCGGCCTCCGACGAGGCCGGCGCCGGCGCCACGCTGGTCGTCAACCTGTCCGCCTCCCCGTATCACGCCGGCAAGGGCTCTGAGCGCGAGCGGATGCTCATCCAGCGCGCCCGCGACAACGTCGCCGCCTTTGCCTTCTGCAACCTCGTCGGCGGTCAGGACGAGCTCGTCTTCGACGGGCACTCGCTGGTCATCGACCACGAGGGAACGGTCATCGCCCGCGGCCGCCAGTTCGAGGAGGAGCTGATCCTGGCCACGATCGACCCGGCGGCGTCGCGGGGCACGCGGCTGCGCGATCCCCGCCACCGGCCCGTCACCCACCGGGCCCGGCCGGCGGTCCCGCTGATCGCCACCCTGACCCCGCGTCCGCTCGAGCCCGGGGCGACCGCCGCGGTCGGCGGGCCGGTCAACCCGCCGCTGGGCGCGGTGGCCGAGGTGTACGCCGCGCTCGTGCTCGGCCTGCGCGACTACGTGCGCAAGAACGGCTTCGAGCACGTCGTCATTGGGCTCTCGGGCGGGATCGACTCGGCGCTGGTGGCGACGATCGCCGTCGACGCGCTCGGTCCCGAACGGGTCTCGGTGGTCGTCATGCCCTCGCCCTACTCCTCGGCGGCCACCCAGGGCGACGCGCGCGCCCTGGCCGCCAACCTCGGAGCGGACCTGCGGGAGCTCCCGATCGCGCCGATGATGAGCGCCTACGACCAGGCGCTGGCCGAGGTCTTCGCCGGCCGCGCGCCCGACCTGACCGAGGAGAACCTCCAGGCCCGGATCCGGGGCAACCTGCTGATGGCGCTCTCCAACAAGTTCGGCTGGCTGGTGCTGACGACGGGCAACAAGTCCGAGATGGCCGTCGGCTATTCGACCCTGTACGGCGACAGCGCCGGCGGTTTCGCCGTCATCAAGGACGTGCCCAAGACGCTGGTGTACGCCCTGTCGCGCTACCGGGCCGAGCGTGACGGCGCGATCCCCGCCTCGGTCATCGACCGGCCTCCGAGCGCCGAGCTGCGGGCCGGTCAGCTCGACTCCGACTCGCTGCCGCCCTACGAGATCCTGGACCCGATCCTGGA
This sequence comes from Solirubrobacteraceae bacterium, assembly GCA_035713465.1. Classification (GTDB taxonomy): domain Bacteria; phylum Actinomycetota; class Thermoleophilia; order Solirubrobacterales; family Solirubrobacteraceae; genus Palsa-465. The sequence goes on from DASSZP010000029.1 coordinate 21,163, forward strand.
TGGCTACGTCGAGGACGATCTCGGTCGCGACGCGCTCGTCCTGCGCGGCTTCGCCGAGCATGACGTCGAGCGGGTGATCGCGCTCGTGGACCGGGCCGAGTACAAGCGCCGCCAGGCTCCCCCGGGGATCAAGATCTCCACGCGCGCGTTCGGTCGGGACCGCCGGGTGCCGATCACCAACCGCTACGGCGGATAGCCGGCCGACTGGAGCTAGGACGTCTCGCCACCGGGACCGCCGGGACCGCCGGGGCCGCCGCCGAGCGCGTATGACGACCCGTCGAACGCGTAGGGCGATCCGCCGGGGGCGTCGCGGACGGCGATCGTCATCCGCGTGAGCACGCACACGTGCCCCGCGTCGTCGCTGACCTGCACCTCCCAGACCCAGGTGGTGCGCCCGCGGTGCACCGCGCGCGCCTCGGCGTGGACCGTGCCGGTCGTGATCGGCCGCAGGAAGCTGGTCAGGTTGGAGAGCCCCATCGCCACCTTGCCGTCGGGCATGACGGCCAGCGCCGTGCCGAGGCTGGCCATGCTCTCGGCCATCGAGGCGTAGACTCCGCCGTGGACGAGCCCGGCGGGCTGCAGCAGTTCGTCGCGGACGGTGACCTGCCCGCGAACCAGGCCGTCCTGCGCCTCGGTGACCTCAAGCCCGTAGAGGCCGTCGAAACCGCGGTGGATGTAGCGTCGCATGGCCTCGAGCACGGCGCCAGACCTTATCGTCCGTCCGGCGCATTCTCGGTGCGCCGGAGCATTCCGCCCACCGCTCAACTACGCTGCCGTCTCGATGGCCTCTCTGGAGAGTCTTCCCGCCGATCAACGTGCGGTGCTGCAGCTCGTGCTGCAGCGCGGGCGCAGCTACGACCAGATCGCTCGGCTGTTGTCCATGGACCGCGCCGCGGTGCGTCAGCGCGCGGTCGGGGCGCTCGGCGCCCTGGGCCCGGATACCGGCCTGCCGCCCGAGCGGCGCGAGCTCATCGCCGACTATCTGCTCGGCCAGCTCGAGCCCGAGGCCGCCGAGGCGGTCCGGGACGGCATCGGCGGCTCGCCCGCTGACCGGGCCTGGGCGAGGGTGGTCGCCTCCGAGCTCGGTCCGCTGGTCAGTTCGCCACTGCCCGAGATCCCCAACGGACCCGTGCCCTTCGCCCCCGGCGAGCCACCGGCGGCCCCGCCGCCTGCGGTGCCGGTCCCGCTCTCCGCTGAGCCGCCGGCCGCGCCCGTGCCGGCCGTGCCCGCCGCCCCGGCGACCCCCTCCCCTCCGGTTCCAGCTCCAGCTCCGGACCAGGCCGCGCCCGCCCCCGGCAAACGCAAGCGCGAGCCGCTGTTCCTCGGCCGCAAGCGCGGCGGTTCTGCCGCCACCGGCGACGGCGGCGCGGCCCCGGCGCCCGCGCCGAAGAAGGCGCGCGAGCCGCTGTTCCTCGGCCGCAAGCGGGGCGGCGCCACACCCCCTCTGGCCGCTACCGGCGACGCCGAGGCGGCCCCGGTGCCCGCGCCCGCGCCCGCGCCGAAGAAGGCGCGCGAACCGCTGTTCCTCGGCCGCAAGCGGGGCGGCGCCACGCCCCCGCCGGCCGCCCCCGGGGCTGCGGCCGCGCCCGCCGACGGCGACCGACAGCGCAGCTCCCGGCTCGGCGGCCTGATCCTGATCCTGCTCACCGTGGTGATCGTGGCCGCGATCGTGGTCATCCTGCTCAACCAGGGCGGGGGCAGCTCGACGTCGACGACGGCGAGCACGCCGGCCGCCTCCCATTCCAGCACCGCGCCGGCCTCGGCCAGCACAACCGCGGCGAGCGGCGCCGCCTCGGCGACCACGACCGGGAGCAGCTCGAGCTCGGCCAAGGTTGTGGCCCAGATCAACCTCACCCCGCCCGCCGCCTCGAGCAAGGCGGCGGGGATCGCCGAGATCCTCAAGGAGGGCACCTCGGACGGGATCGCGATCGTCGCCCAGAACGTCACGCCGAACACCACCAAGCCGCCCAACGCGTACGCGGTGTGGCTGTATAACTCCCCCACCGACGCCCACATCCTGGGCTTCGTCAACCCGGGGGTCGGAGCCAACGGGCGGCTCTCGACGGCCGGTGGCCTTCCGGCCAACGCTGCGCACTACAAGCAGCTGATCGTCACCCTGGAGACCAAGGCCAGCCCCAAGACCCCGGGTCAGATCATCCTGCAGGGCACGCTCAGCGGCCTCTAGCCGCGCGGCCGGTCAGCCGCAGACCCGCTCCAGCCCGTCCAGAGCCTCGTCGAGCTTGCCCCGCGTCGCGCGCCGCAGCATGAAGCTGCCGGTCCGCGAGTAACCGCGCAGCCTCTGCTCGTGGCTGAGCGTCACCTCGGCGCCGGCGGGGGCGGGCGCGATCTCCACGGTGATCACCGATGCGTTGAGCACGCGCTCAAACGGCGTGCCGATGATCTCCTGTTGCCACACCCGGCGGTGCGGAGGCTCGGAGCTGACGACCGCGAAGTCCAGCCGCACCGGCCGTCCCCGCTTGGTCCGGAAGACCTGCGTGAAGTGCTCATCGGATACCCCCTCGACGCGGATCACCCCCGGCCACCAGCGGGGCATGTGGTGCGGATCGGCGACCAGCTCCCAGACCGCCTGCGGATCGGCGTGCAGCGTGCGTGTCCGGCGCGCGACCCCCATCAGCAGGTCGTCCGACGCGCTGCGAGGCGCCGGGGCAGGCGGTGCCGGGGCGATCGGTGGCGGAAGCCCATCTAGTCGTGGTACTCGATCAGCGCGTGCACAGGGCGGGCGCGGGCCTCGAGCCGCTGCCGGCCTCCGAGCACGGCCAGCTCGATCAGAAACGCGCATCCGGCGATCTCGCCGCCGAGGCCCTCGACCAGGTCGCACAGCGCGCCGGCCGTGCCGCCGGTGGCCAGCAGGTCGTCGTGGATCAGGACGTGCGCCCCGCCGGCCAGCGCATCGGCGTGCACCTCGAGCGCGTCGATCCCGTACTCGAGGGCGTACTCGGCGCTGATCGTCTCTCCCGGCAGCTTGCCCGGCTTGCGGGCGGGGACGAACCCCGCGCCCAGCTCACGGGCCAGGGCGGCTCCGAGGATGAATCCGCGGGCCTCGGCGGCGACGACGAAGTCGATCCGCTGCCCGCGCAGCGGTGCGGCCAGGCGCGCCACCGCGGTGTCGAGCGCGCCCGCGTCCAGCAGCAGGGGCGTGATATCGCGGAACAGGATCCCCGGGGTCGGGAAGTCCGGGATCTCCCGGATGTACTCGCGCAGGTCGATCGTGGTCACGAAGGATGCGACTAGGTGGCGATCTTGCGCAGATCGCGAATCAGCAGCAGGTGCTTGAGGTGGGTGGTGACCGAGGCCAGATTCTCCAGCGCCTCGATCGCCTCCTTGCGCCGTTCGGGGTTGCGCGAGCGCAGCGCCGGAGCCAGGATGCTCTGCAGCAGCTGGGCCTCCCGATCGGCCGAGCTGCGAAACACGCGCAGGTTGCGGCCGCCCACGCCGTAGCGCGCGAGCTCGGACACGGCCCGGATGATCTCGCGCTCGGTCTCGTCGTAGTACTGCACGCCGCTGCGGACCTCGCCCTTGATCACCCCGAAGTCGACCAGTTCGCGGATCAGCTGCGGCGACGCGCTCGTCTCCTCGACGACGTCGTCCAGGGAATACAGCGAGCCGGGATCGCGCACGGTGACCACCGCGCGGCGCAGGCCGCGGCGCTCCCCGGCCGGCGGGGCGACCTCGTCCTCGTTGCGCCCGCCGGCCAGTTCCTGGCGGATCACCCGCAGGGGCAGGAACTCGTCGCGCTGCAGGCGCAGGATGGTCCGCAGCCGCTGGATGTCGGACTGCGTGTAGAGCCGGTAGCCCCCCTGGGTCCGCCGCGGTGTGAGCAGCTTCTGGTCCTCCAAGTAGCGGATCTTGGAGATCGAGATGTCGGGGAACTCCTGGACCAGGGCCTTGCAGACCGAGCCGATCGTGACCGCCTTCTGGCGCGGCGGTGCGTCGGAGGGTTCCGGCGCCTCGGGCAGGTCGACCTCGGGACGGGTGGCGTCGGCGCTGGCCATCAGCGGCTCAGGAAGGCCAGCTTGTATTTGCCGATCTGCAGTTCGTCGCCGTCGGCCAGGCGGTGCGAGTCGATCCGGTGCCGGTTGACGTAGGTGCCGTTCAGCGACCCGCAGTCGTCGAGGTAGTACTCGTGGCCGCGGCGCACGATCAGCGCGTGGTCGCGTGACACCGTCACGTCGTCGAGGAACACGTCGGAGTCAGGGCGCCGCCCGACGGTGATCCGGTCGCCCTGCACGGCAAAGCTCTCCCCCGCCCGGCCGCCGCCGGCCCTGATGACGAGCGCGGCGCCGCGCGCCACGACGTCCTCGAGCTCCACGGCCTCGAGCTCACCGGTCTCGCCGAGCTGATAGGTCGCGGTCGTCGCGCCGGACTCCGAGGAGGCCAGAAAGGCACCGCAGCGTTGGCAGTAGCTGGCCCCATCGTCGTTGGCGAAGCCACACTCTGGACAGTGCTGGGCCATCGCCGCCGATGTCGACTATTCGGGCTCGGAGGCGGGCACGCGGCCGGCCAGGATGTCGGTGAGCTGCTGGACGTCGGCGCCTGAGATGATCAGTTCGCCGGTCTCGTCCTTCTTGCGCAAGCGGTTGACCAGCTCAGCCCGGAGGATGTCGATCTTGCCGTGCAGGATGCGCCGGCGGTAGGAGATCTCCATCTCCTCCTCGGTCAGCTGCTTGATGAGGTCCTTCAGCTCCTGGTCCGTCAGCGAGCCAAGGTCAGGAAACGTATCCATGCCGATGCTCCTCCGCGCCCTGGGCAGGGTGATCGTGCTTTAGCGGTGGCCGAGTATAGCCTCGCTCCCTGGAGGGTCAAGCTGAGCTTTAGGGTGGCCCTGCTCCCTCCAGATGCCCGGCGCGCCCGAGCCGGGCCGCACAGACTACTTCCCAGGGCGCTCCCGTGCATATCGAAGGCCCGAACGCACGTACAGCACGGTCGCGGTCAGCGACAGGGCGAGCCCGGAGAAGAGCATGATCAGGGCCAGCCAATGGACGCCGGCCATGGCGAAGAAGGGCGCGGCCATCGTCGGCGCGACCCCGATCCGGCCCGGCCAGTTGATCCGGATCTCGACCCCGCGGCGCAGCCCGTAGCGGCTCAACGCGAGCATCGACAGCTCGCGTGCCACGGCCAGGATGATCGCCCAGCGCGGAAGCAGCGAGAAGTCATAGGCCACAACCAGGCCCGAGACGATCAGCAACCGGTCGACGACGGGGTCCAGCAGCGCCCCGAGCCGGCTGTACTGCCCGGTCAGGCGGGCGGCGAAGCCATCCAGGTAATCGGCCCAGCCGATCGCGGCGAACAGGATCGTGGCCGTCGTGTCGCGGCCGTCGCGGCTGGAGAGGGCCAGGATGAGGAACACCGGGATCGCGGCCAGCCGCAGGTACCCGATCGCGTTGGGGATCGTCCAGGGGCGCAGCGGCTGGTCGGAGTGGGTGGCGGCCGGGGGCGGACCGGAGCGGTCGAGCCCGAACAGCCGGCGCTTGGTGACCCTCGGGCTCAGGGCAGTTCGCGCCAGAGCTCGGCCGCCGCCGCCGCGGCACCATCGACCGGGACCGACCGGGACTCGCGGCCGCGCCGGATCTGGACCTCGGTCTCCCCGGCGGCCAGCGTGCGGCGGCCCACCGTCAGGCGCAGCGGACAGCCGAGCAGCTCGGCGTCGGCGAACTTCTCCCCCGGGCCGGCGTCGCGCTCGTCGTAGAGCACCGCAAGACCGGTCTCCCGCAGCTCGGCGTAGAGCCGGTCCGAGAGCTCTCGCTCCTCGCTGCCCGGCTTGCCGAGGGTGACCAGCTCGATGTCGAACGGGGCCAGCGCCCGGGGCCAGCTGATGCCGTGCTCGTCGGCCGACTGCTCCACCGCCGCGGCGGCGGCCCGTGCGGGACCGAACCCGTAACAGCCCATCCAGATCAACTGGCTGCGGCCGGCGTCATCGAGGTAGGTGGCGCCCAGCGGCTCGGAGTAGCGGGTGCCGAGCTTGAAGATGTTGCCGACCTCGATCGCGGGCACGATCCGGACCTCGGCGCCGTTGACCGTGTCCCCGGCCAGCACCTCCCGCACGTCGACGGTCTCGAACGGGAAGTCGCGGCCCGGGGCCACGCCGCGCAGATGGGCGTCGGGGCGGTTGGCCCCGGCCACGTAGACCCCGCCGGCGTCGGTGGCGATCGCCTCGTCGAGCAGGATCGGCATCTGCGCGCCGACGGGCCCGATGTAGCCAGGCGGGCCCAGCCGGCGCTCGATCTCATCGGTGCGGGCGGCCCGGAACGGCGCGCCGAGCGCGGTGCGCAGCTTGACCTCGTTGACGCGGTGATCGCCGCGCACGAGGACCAGCCGCATCTCGTCCTCGCCGACGACGATCGGAAACGCCTTCAGCGTCGCGCCCAGCGCCACGTCCACCTGGGCGACCAGGGTCTCCATCGTGGTCGCGCCCGGCGTGTGAACCTCCTCGGGCGCCGGGAGCGGCTCGGGCAGCACCGCCGGCTGCGCGTCGGCGCTGGCCACCTCGAGGTTGGCGGCGTAGCCCGGCGCGAGGACTATGTCGTTCTCCCCCGCGGCGCACGGGGCCATGTACTCGTCCGAGCCATGGCCGCCCATCATGCCCACGTCGGCCTTGACGCGGTACCACTCCAGCCCGCAGCGGTCGCACATGCGGTCATAGGCCTCGGCGTGGCGGCGGTAGCAGTCGTCCATCGCCTCGGCGTCGCGGTCAAAGCTGTAGGCGTCCTTCATGATGAACTCGCGTGTGCGCAGGACGCCCGCCCGCGGCCGGGGCTCGTCGCGCTCCTTGATCTGGAAGTGGTAGAGGATCTGGGGCAGGGAGCGGTAGGACTGCACGGCCGCGGCGACGTGGGTGGTGATCACCTCCTCCGAGGTCATGGCCAGCACCAGGTCGGCTCCGCGGCGGTCCTTGAGCTTGAAGAGCTCCTCGATCGCGTAGCGGCCGCTGCGCCGCCACAGGTCGGCCGGCTGCATCACCGGCATCAGCATCTCCTGGCCGCCGATCGCGTCCATCTCCTCGCGCACGATCTGCACGATGCGCTGATGCACGCGCCATCCGGCGGGCAACCAGGACCACAGACCCGCGCCGACCTGGCGGATCAGCCCGGCCCGGACCATCAGCTGGTGCGAGATCGCCTCGGCGTCGGCCGGCGCCTTTCGCTCGGTGGGCAGGAAATAGCTCGACATCCGCGTCATGACGGGCCAAGCGTACCCGGCGATCCCGGCGGGTAGGTCGTGGCTATCGTCTGCCGCAGCGACCACTGGTGCCACAGACTCAAAGCGAGACAAGGAGAAGCCTGCCATGGCCTTCACAGTTCCGGACCTCCCCTACGCGTACGACGCGCTGGAGCCCCACATCGACGAGGCGACGATGCGCGTTCACCACGACAAGCACCACCAGGCCTACGTGGACAAGGCCAACGCCGCCCTGGAGGGCACCGAGTGGGCTGACAAGCCGATCGAGGAGATCATCGCCTCGCTGGGCTCGCTGCCCGCCGACAAGCAGGGACCCGTGCGCAACAACGGCGGCGGTCACTACAACCACTCGCTGTTCTGGACCTGGATGTCACCCGACGGCGGCGGTCAGCCCGAGGGCGCGCTGGGCGAAGCGATCGACCAGGCCTTCGGCTCGTTCGACGAGTTCAAGACCAAGCTTAAGGAGGCGGGCGTCAACCAGTTCGGCTCCGGGTGGGCCTGGCTGGTGCACGACGGCGACGGTCTCCAGGTCGTCTCCACGCCGAACCAGAACAACCCGCTGACCGACGGCAAGACGCCGCTGCTCGGCGTCGACGTCTGGGAGCACGCGTACTACCTCAAGTACCAGAACAAGCGCCCCGACTACCTCGAGGCGTGGTTCAACGTGGTCAACTGGGCCGCTGTGGCCGAGGGCTACGCCAAGGTCAGCTAGACCGCACCCCCTACGGCGAGCTGCAGCCCACGGGCGCGACGGCCGACCGTCGCGCCCGTGGTGCGCTCGGGCCCGGGTTCGCGGCCCACCGCACGGGGTGGGGCGACGGCCTGAGCACGGGGAGCGGGGACGTCCTTGTGCAGGGCGGGATCTGCGGCGTAGGCGACGAACCCGACCGCGAGCACGAGCGCGCCCGCCCACGCCCGCAGCGGGCGCAGCTCGGCTGGGACGGCGCTGATCACGAGCATCAGCAGCGCGAAGGGGTCGACGTACTTCTGCCACGGATAGCGGGTGGCCAGGGCGCCGGCCAAGAACGCGGCCGTGAAGACGATGATCAGCTCCGGCGCCGGAGCGACCCGGGCGCGCCAGACGACGATCGCCCCCGCGGCCGGGATCAGGGCCCACAGCAGCAGCGAGCTGCCCAGCACCACGGGGAAGTGCCGGGCCACCGCGGCGATCAGCCCGGCCGCGTCCGCCGCGGGCCGGTCCGGGAAGACGAGCAGCAGCAGTGCGCCGGTCCCAGCTCCGGCGAGCACAGGCGCCAGCCGCCCGCCGACGGCGTCGCGGACGGTCCCCCCGGCGCGGATGCTCAACACGGCGGGTGGGAGGAACAGGACCGCACCGTAGAGCCCGAGCGTGGCCAGCGTGAGCTCCGGGGTGCCCATCGACAGTCCGGCCCCGCCCGCCCCGCTCGTGCACAGGCCGCAGGAACTCGGATCGCCACCGGGAGGCACGATCCCTCCCCACACCGCGAACAGCACGAGCGCGGGCAGCACGCTCGCCGCGACGAGCGCGAGTGCGGCGAAGCGCCCGCCGGGGGTGCGCGGAACGCGCAGCGCGTAGATGCCCAGGACCGCGAACATGAAGGCCGAGCTCTGACGCGTGAGGGTCGCGCCGGCGACCCAAACACAGGCGAGGGCGAACGCGCGCAGACGACGCTGGGCCGAGAAGGCCTGGCAGCGGTCCAGGGCGAGCACGATGAACAGGGTGGCCAGGTTGTCGGTGATGACGCGAAACGCGCTGCCCAGCACGTAAGGCGAGAGGGTGAACAGCAGGGCCAGGCCCAGCGCGACCGGCTGCGGCTGATCCAGGCGGCGGCGCAGCAGGCGGTAGACGGCCAGGGCCAGGGCGTAGGAGATGAGCACCTCGAGCAGCCGCAACCGCCACAGCTCCAGGCCGACCACCTTGCTGGCCAGCGCCATGACGAGATGAAAGAGCGGGGTCTGGGCCGCGCGATAGTGGCCGAGGTCGGGAAGCGGCAGCTGATGCGCGAACTGCCGGATCGTCGGCAGGTGGTAGTTGAACTCGTCGTCGGAGTGGAAGATCGGCAGTGCGACGGTCAGCCCGCGCAGGGCGGCGATGCCGATCAGGAAAGGCAGGGCCAGGACGCCCGCGACCGCCCCGCGAGGCAGGGATCGGCGCACGTGAGGGTCAGGCGCGGCTGAAGCGCCGGCCGGCGACGGGCGAATCGGTGTCGTCCAGACGGGTCCGCGCGGGCAGATCGGGTCCACCCGCGGGCTCGCCGTCGGCGCTGGCCGCCTCGAGCATGGCCAGCCGCTCGGGCGTCATCGCCGTCTCGTCCTCGTTCTCGGCCAGCCACGCGCGGGCCTCGGCGGCGGCCAGCTCGTCGCGCACGACGGTCTTGCCCGCCGCGTAGTAGCGGTCGATCTCGGCGAACAGCTCGTCGACCAGATCCTCGGTCCGGACCTTCTTCAGCGGCTCGCCGCGGGAGTAGATCATGCCCATGTCCTTGGCCCCGGTGATCCCGAAGTCGGCGTGACGGGCCTCCCCGATGCCGTTGACCGCGCAGCCGAGCACCGAGACCTCGATCGGGTCGTCATAGGCCTGAAGTCGCGTCTCGATCTCGGACACGACGGTGTCCATGTCGAACTGCAGCCGTCCACACGTCGGGCAGGCGATCAGCACCGGACCGTGTTCGCGGAGCTTCAGCGCCTTGAGGATCTCCCAGGCGACCTTGACCTCCTCCTCGGCGTGGAAGGTCGACAGCGAGATGCGGATCGTGTCCCCGATGCCGTCGGCCAGCAGCGTGCCGAGCCCGACGGCCGATTTCAGCGAGCCCGACCACTTGGTGCCGGCCTCGGTGACTCCGAGGTGCAGCGGGTAGGGGATCTTCTCGGCCAGCAGCCGGTTGGAGGCGATCGTGTTGGGGACGCTGGTCGACTTCATCGACACCTTGAAGTTGGTGAACTGCAGGCTCTCCATCAGGGCGACGAACTCGACCGCGGCGGTGACCAGGGCCTCGACCGGGTTGGTGAACTCCAGCTCGCGCAGATGGGCCGGGAGCGAGCCCGAGTTGACGCCGATGCGCAGCGGGGTCCCGAGCTCGTTGGCCCGCTGGGCCACGATCGCGACCTTGTCCGGGCCGCCGATATTCCCGGGATTGAGCCGCACGCAGTGTGCGCCCGCGTCCAGCGCCTTGAGCGCCAGCGTGTAGTTGAAGTGGATGTCGGCGATCACCGGGATCGGTGACTGCGCGACGATCGTGCGCAGCGCCTCGGCGTCCTTCTCGCGCGGCACGGCCACCCTGACGATGTCCGCGCCGGCCTCGGCGACACGCCGGATCTGGGCCATGGTGGCCCCCAGATCGGCCGTCTCGGTCTTGGTCATCGTCTGCACGGCAACCGGGGCGCCGCCCCCGACGGGGACGCTTCCGACGTGGATCTGACGTTGCGAGGGCATGACGTTCAGTGTAGAGACGGCCCTCCGGGGCCCTGCGGTTTCGTGGCCCTCAATCCCCGCCACGCCGTCGGTTGCGGGCCGCCTGGGCGAGAAAGCCGCCGGCGGCGATCACGATCACGGCGATCACGATCAGCAACGGCACGGGCAGGAAGGCCCCGGATCCACCGGATCCGCTGCCGCCCTTGACCTTCAGCGCGGCCAGCAGCGCGCGGTTGATCACGTCCGGACAGCTCGTGTACTCCTGGGTGTACTGCGGCATCACCTTCAGGGCATGACGCAGCGCGGCCACCGTGTAGTGGCCGGTCAGGCCCGAGCGGTGGGCCAGGCAGTCCTGGACGATCGGGTTCTGGGCCGCGACCGCGGGCGCGGCGATGACCAACCCGGCCCCGCACACGGCAGCGATCGCGACGGCGCGACGAAGCCTCATGGCGGCCGGGATCTTATGAGCTTGCGCCGGCGGTGATCGCGGCGCCCGGGCTTGACCCGGCACGCTAACCCGATCGCGCTCGGCGGCTAACACGAAGCCAAGCATTTCAGGGGCAGAAACGGATGCACACGCCGCAGGTTGCGCTCCGCGGCCGGCCAGGAGCGAAACGTGGCGCCCGGAGCGTCGTTATTGTCACCGGCCCCGGTCGATCACTGCGGCCGGGTCGGGGGCGGCCCCTCGCTGCGCTGACCACCCCGACGTCGAAACCTGCGATGACCCTCCCCCACGTCAACCGTCGCCATGCCGCCCGCGCGCGCCGCGGTGCGGCCGGACTGGCCGCCGTGCTCGCCGCTCTGGCCGTCGCCGCCTGCGGTGGGTCGTCCGGTTCCACCGTCGCCCGGCTGCCCCCGGTCCACCCCGACCGCGTCGGTCCCGAGGCGACGTTCACGCCGAGCAACTCCGAGCTGCTGGGGCCCGATGTCGGGGCCAAGCTCGATCTGCTGCGCCAGCTCGGCGTGCGCGATGTGCACATCGGGATCCAGTGGGCATCGATCGCGCCGCACCCGACCTCACGCCACCGCCCGAGCTTTGACGCCGCCGACCCGGCGGCCTATCCCGCCGGCGTGTTCGCGCCCTACGACGCGATCGATCGCGGGCTGGCCGCGCGCGGGATCCAGTTCACGCTCGCCCTGGCCCCCTCGGCCCCGATCTGGGCCACCGGCAGGGGCCACTGGCAGCTCCAGGGCGTCTGGGAGCCCAAGGCGTCCGAGTTCGGCCAGTTCGCCCGCGCCCTGGCCACGCGCTACAGCGGCCACTACACGCCGCCCGGGCAGAGCACCCCGCTGCCCCGGATCACCCAATGGTCGATCTGGAACGAGCCCGATCAGGGCTTTCAGCTCGCGCCCCAGACCAACCCCAAGACCCACGCCGAGCAATCGCCGGCCATGTACCGCGCGCTCGTCGACGCGGCCTGGAGCGGCTTGCGCGCCGCCGGCCAGAGCCCGGCCTCGATCCTGATCGGCGAGCTGGCCCCCGCTGGACGCTCCTATCCGACCAATCCGGGGAACTTCGGCTCGATGGCCCCCCTGCGGTTCCTGCGCGCGCTCTACTGCGTCGGCAGCGACTACAAGCCGCTCAGCGGCGTCGCGGCCGCACAGCGCAGCTGCCCGACCACGGCGGCCGCCTCGGCGCACTTCGCCGCGCAGCATCCGGGGCTGTTTCACGCCGGCGGCGTGGCCAACCATCCCTACCCCCAGGGCCTGGCCCCCAACACGGTGACGCCGGACGAGCCCGACTACACCGAGCTGGCCGCCTCGGGCAAGCTCGAGGCCACGCTGGATCGCCTCAACCGCCTGTACGGGTCCTCGACGCGCTACCGCATCTACAGCACCGAGTTCGGCTACCAGACCAAGCCCCCGGACGATGAACTGGGCGTGGTCAGCCCGCAGACGGCGGCGGCCTGGATGAACTGGGCCGAGTACATCACCTGGCAGGATCCGCGCCAGGCGTCGTTTGACCAGTACCTGATCGTCGATCCCCCCTCCGGGCACTTCGCCACCGGCCTGGTCACGGCGCAGGGTGTCCCCAAGCCCGCCTATGACGCCTACCGGATGCCGCTCTACCTGCCGGTCACGAGCACGCGCAAGCGCCACCCGCTCGTCGTCTGGGGCTGCGTGCGGCCCGCCTACTTCGCCCAGAAGCAGACCCACACGCCCCAGCGCGTGCAGATCCAGTTCGCCCCCCGCGGCTCCACGCGCTTTAGGACGCTGCGTACCGTGACCATCGCCAGCCCGCACGGGTTCTTTGAGACGACCGAGACGTTTCCGGGCTCGGGCTCGGTGCGCCTGCGCTGGAGCTATCCCAACGGCGGCGTGATCACAAGCCGCACGGTCGTCGTCACGCTCCGGTAGGCTAGTTTCCGGGCCATCCACGGTCCGCCCCGCCGTCGCTTGCCGGCTTCGCCTCGGCCCCTGCCACCGTTCCCTGTCTGGAGCTGTCATCGAGACCATGCCCTCGTTCACGAAGATGCCGTTGACCCGGCGGCGCTCGGCGCTGGCCCTGTGCGCGCTGACCGCCGCCATCGTCGCCGGGGCGCTGCCCGCGGCCGCCTCGGCCAACCCGTCGCAGATCGCGATCATCCAGGACGGCGGCGCGACCGCGACGCCGGCGACGACGATCCCTGAGATGCGCGCCCTCGGGGCCACCACGATCCGCATCTTCCTGCCCTGGTCACTGATCGCCCCCGACTACAGCGCCAAGCGCAAGCCCCGGTTCAACGCCACCGATCCGGGCGCCTATCCGGCGGCCAACTGGGCTCCCTTCGACGCCGCGATCAAACAGGCCGCAGCCGACCACATGAACGTCGACCTCACCGTCGGCGGGGGCGCCCCGGTCTGGGGCGAGGGGCCGGGCATCCCCTCGGCGGATCGCCTGTCGCAGGGCTACGCATGGAAGCCCAACGTCAACGACTTCGGCCAGTTCGTCACCGCTGCGGGCAAGCGCTACAGCGGCCATTACCAAGGCCTTCCGCGCGTCCGCTTCTGGGCCATCTACAACGAGCCCAACTTCGGCCAGGACCTCGGGCCCCAGATGGTCAACAACACCCGCACGCCCTATGCCCCGATGGCCTTCCGCAACCTGCTCAACGCCGGCTGGAACGCGCTTTCGCGCACCGGGCACGGCCACGACACGATCGTGTGGGGCGAGTTCGCCGCCCACGGCAGCGCCGTGACGACGCCGTTCAACTCCCGTCACCTGCACGTCCCCGGCGACTACGGCCAGACCAAGCCGCTGCAGTTCCTGCGGATCGTCTACTGCCTGGACTCCAACTACCGCCCGCTGCGCGGCGCGCAGGCCAAGGTGGTCGGCTGCCCGACCACCGGTCGCGCCTCCCGGAGCTTTAGGAGCAGGAACCCGGCCCTGTTCAAGGCGTCGGGGGTGTCGGATCATCCCTACGCCAACACCCTGTCACCGGTCAAGGACGGCCGCTCGGATCCCAACTTCGCCACCTTCCCCAACCTGGGGCGGCTGGCCACGGCGCTGGACCGGGCGACCAGGGCCTACGGGGCCCGGCCGCGCTTCCCGCTCTACAACACCGAGTACGGCTACATCACCGACCCCCCGCATCCCCGCATCCGCGAGGGGCGCTACCCCTCCCCAGCCACCGCGGCGTATTACATCAACTGGGCTGAGTACCTCAGCTACAAGAACCCGCGGGTGAAGTCCTACATGCAGTA
>DASSZP010000030.1:0-3990 GCA_035713465.1 Solirubrobacteraceae bacterium
CATCCGTACGACGGGAAGCAGGAGCCAGAGCCATGACCACACATCCCGGCCACCGGTCAAGCGTGGTGGCCTCATGACTGCCCCCCACAACTACCTCGCGGTCATCAAGGTCGTCGGAGTCGGCGGCGGCGGCGTCAACGCCGTGAACCGGATGATCGAGCACGGACTCAAGGGCGTCGAGTTCATCGCCGTCAACACCGACGCGCAGGCGCTGCTCATGAGCGATGCCGACGTCAAGCTCGACGTCGGCCGCGAGCTCACCCGCGGACTCGGCGCCGGGGCCCAGCCGGAGGTCGGCCGCAAGGCCGCTGAGGATCATCGCGACGAGATCGAAGAGGTGCTCAAAGGCGCCGACATGGTGTTCGTGACCGCGGGTGAAGGGGGTGGCACCGGCACCGGCGGCGCTCCGGTGGTCGCCAGCATCGCCCGCAAGCTCGGCGCGCTCACGATCGGCGTCGTCACCCGGCCGTTCTCCTTCGAAGGCAAGAAGCGCGCCACCCAGGCCGAAGAGGGCATCGATGCGCTACGGGCCGAGTGCGACACCCTCATCGTGATCCCCAACGACCGCCTGCTGCAGATCTCCGAGCGCAACGTCAGCGTGATGGACGCCTTCCGCAGCGCCGACCAGGTGCTGCTGTCCGGTGTCCAGGGCATCACCGACCTGATCACCACGCCCGGGCTGATCAACCTCGACTTTGCCGACGTCAAGAGCGTGATGAGCGGCGCGGGATCGGCCCTGATGGGCATCGGCTCGGCGCGCGGAGACAACCGGGCCCGTCAGGCTGCCGAGATCGCCATCGCCAGCCCGCTGCTCGAAGCGAGCATGGAGGGCGCGCGCGGCGTGCTGCTGTCGATCTACGGCGGCTCCGACCTGGGCCTGTTCGAGATCAACGAAGCGGCTTCGCTGGTCGCGGAGGCGGCGCACCCGGAGGCGAACATCATCTTCGGCGCGGTCATCGACGACACGCTCGGCGACGAGGTGAAGGTGACCGTCATCGCGGCCGGTTTCGACAGCGGGCAGCTGCCCTACAAGAAGGTCGACATCCGTCGCGAGCCGGCTGCCGCCGGCCGGCCGAACCAGCCGGCGGGTGGCGCCGGTCGCGAGCCGGACCCCGCGGCCGGCTACTCGACGCCGACCACGACCAGCGTCAACGGGTCACGGGTACCGGTGAGCCTTGACGACGAGCTCGACATCCCCGACTTCCTCAAGTCCTGACGACTGCCGACCTGCGAGGGATCCGGTGAGCGAGTCCACCGGTGATCGCCGCGCGCAGCTGGTGGGCTCGCTCGCGCTCGTACGGCGGCGGATCGTCGATGCCTGCGCCACGGTGGGCCGTGACCCGCACAGCGTCACCCTCATCGCCGTGACCAAGACCCATCCGGCCGCGGACGTGGTGAGCCTGGCCGCGCTCGGCGTGTGCGACCTCGGCGAGAGCCGCGACCAGGAGGCGCTGGCCAAGGTGGCCGAGGTGGCGGCGGTGTTCGGGGCGCCCGGTGCCGAACCCGTGCCCACCCTGCGCTGGCATTTCGTCGGCCGGCTCCAGCTCAACAAGGCGCGCCGGGTGGTCGGCTACGCCCACGCCGTGCACTCCGTCGACCGCGCCGAGCTGGTCACGGCGCTCGCCGACGCCGCCCGGCGCCAGCAGCGCCCCGATCCGCTCGAGGTGTTCGTCCAGGTCAGCCTCGACGGTGACCCAGCGCGCGGCGGCGTGCGCGGGGCTGAGGTCGGCGCCCTTGCCGACGCGGTGGCCGGCCGCGCCGAGTTGCGGTTGCGCGGGGTCATGGCGGTGGCCCCCCTCGGTGTCCCACCGGACGCGGCGTTCGCCGAGCTCGCCACGGTCGCCGCCCGGCTGCGCGCCCAGCACCCCGGCGCTGGCGCGATCTCCGCCGGCATGAGCGACGACCTGGAGCAGGCCATCGGGCACGGGGCGACACACGTGCGTGTTGGTTCGGCGTTGCTCGGCCGTAGAACAACGCTTTTCGGCTAGCGTCCCACACAACGCACGTCACACGAGTCACAGCAACACCGACTTCTGGAGGACCCAATGCCCGGAACGATGCACCGGATGGGCGTCTACCTCGGCCTGGTCGAGGACGACGACTTCGGCGACGGCGGTGACGGCTACGGGCAGACGGCCGAGCGCGCGCCGGTCCGCCGGGACGACTACGCCGAGGGGCGCTACCCGCGCGATGTCACCTACTCCCGCGGCGAGGCCGCCCGGGAGCATGACGGGCCGGACGCCGGTTACGCCGAAGACCACTACCCCGCCTACCAGATCACCACGCTGCACCCGCGGACGTACAACGAAGCCCGCACCATCGGTGAGCATTTCCGCCGGAGCACACCGGTGATCATGAACCTGTCCGAGATGGATGACGCCGACGCCAAGCGGCTCGTCGACTTCGCGGCCGGGCTCACCTTCGGGCTCCACGGGCGCATCGAACGGGTGACGGCCAAGGTGTTTCTGCTCAGCCCCGACAACGTGCAGGTCACCGCCGCGGACAAGGCCCGGATCGCCGAGAACGGGTTCTTCAACCAGAGCTAGCCTCGCGCCGGCCCGCGACACGTGTTCCGGCGGCCGCCGCGGTGACCTGGCACGATGGGCAGCGGGGCTCACGCCGCCGCGGCGCGGGACCGGACCTGAGAGGCGGGCAGCCACGATGACCCTGGCCTGGGGAGTCGTCGCCTACGTGCTGTACCTCTACATCCTGATCATCCTGGCCAGGGTGGTCATCGAGGCGACCCGGCAGTTCGCCCGAGCCTGGCGTCCGGCCGGTGCGGCCGCGGTCGGCATCGAGGTCGTGTACGTGGCCACCGACCCGCCGATCCGGGCGCTGCGCCGGCTGGTACCGCCGTTGCAGCTCGGCGCCGTGAGCATCGATTTGAGCACTATCATCCTGCTGCTCGTCGTTCTCGTGCTCCAGTGGGGGGCGCTGACGCTGGGCGGCTAAGCCCCTAAGATCGACCCGACCCGTCCACACAGGCATGACGACCGCGCCGGAGCGACCGGCCCGCGACGAGCACATGAGGTGACCTGAATGCCGCTGACCCCAGCAGAAGTCCACAACGTCGCGTTCAAGAAGCCGCCGATCGGCAAGCGTGGTTACGACGAGGAAGAGGTGGACGCCTTCCTCGACATTGTCGAGGCCGAACTGGCCCGCCTCATCGAGGAGAACAACGACCTGCGTGCCCGTGGGGTCGGCGCGCCGATGGCGGCCGACGGCGCGGGCGCCGCGGAGCTCGCCGCGGCCCGGGAGGAGAACGGGCGGCTGCAGTCGCAGGTCGCCGAGCTCGAACGTGCCCTCACCCAGGGCAAGGACGGTTCCGCGCAGCAGGTCGTATCGCTGCAGCAGCAGCTGGCCCAGACCGAGCAGCAGCTGGCCGAAAACCGGCGTCAGCTCGAGCAGGCGCAGCAGCTGGCAGCGGAGGCGCAGCAGGCCCTGCAGGCGGCCGCGCACCAGGCCTCCCGTGGCTCGCAGGAGGGCGCCGGGGCGGGCGCCACGACCGAGTTCCACACCCAGGCCGTGCAGGTGCTGGCGCTGGCCCAGCAGACTGCAGACCAGCACCTGGCCCAGGCCAAGGCCGAGTCGGAGCGCCTGCTCGCCGAGGCGCAGGCCAGCGCCCAGTCGACGTTGAGCGAGGCGCAGCAGCGCTCCACGCAGCACCTCGGCAATGCCGAGGCTCGCGCCAGCCAGCTCGAGCGGGAGAGCTCGGCGCGCGCGGCCCAGACCGTCCAGGACGCCGAGCAGCGGGCAGCCACGATCACGGCACAGTTCGAGCAGCGCAAGGCTGCGCTGGAGCGGCGGGTCGAGGAGCTGCGCACCTTCGAGCGGGAGTACCGGACCCGGCTCAAGAGCTACCTCGAGTCGCAGCTGCGTGATCTCGACGCGAGCGGCAAGGCCGAGCCGGCCCCGCCGTCGCTGCAAAAGAACGGCGAGCTCGCCGACGCCCAGCAAGGCTAAGCGCAGCGGCCGAACCGTCCCGCCGGT
>DASSZP010000031.1:0-81929 GCA_035713465.1 Solirubrobacteraceae bacterium
GGCCGCCGCCCTCGCCGAAGATGGCAAAGCGCTCGCCGCCGGGGGTGACGAAGCCGGACATGTTCTCGACCACACCGCAGATCTCGAGCTTGAGCTTGCCCGCCATCTCGGCCGAGCGGGCCGCGACCTTCTGGGCCACCGGCTGCGGGGTGGTGACGATCAGGAACTTGGCCTGGGGCAGCAGCTGGGCGAGGGTCATGGAGACGTCGCCGGTGCCGGGGGGCAAGTCAATCAGCAGGTAGTCCAGGGCGCCCCAGTCGACGTCCTCCAGGAACTGCTGCAGGGCCTTGTGGAGCATCGGGCCGCGCCACACGACGGCGGCGTCCTGCTCGACGAAGAAGCCGATCGACATGACCTTGATGCCCTCATGGGCGGTGATCGGGATGAGCTTGCGCTCGGCGTTGACCTTCGGGCGCTCGGCACCCACCCCGAACATGCGCGGCTGCGAGTAGCCCCAGACGTCGGCGTCGAGCACGCCGACCGTCTTGCCGCTGGCGGCCAGCGCCGCGGCCAGGTTGGCGGTCACGCTGGACTTGCCCACCCCGCCCTTGCCCGAGCCGACGCAGATCACGTTGCTGACCTGGGCCAGGGCGCCCTCGGGCAGCCCGGCGCGGCCGAGCTTGCGGCCCAGGGCCGACTTCTCGGTGTCGGAGAGGACGTCGAAGCTGACGTTGACGGCGGTGACGCCCTCGATGCCGCGCACGGCCTGGGCGACCCCGTCCTGGAAGTGGTTGCGGATCGGGCAGCCGGCGGTGGTCAGCGAGACCATCACGTCGACGACGCCGTTCTCATGGATCTCGATCGAGCGCACCATCTCGAGCTCGACGATGTCGCGGCGCAGTTCCGGGTCGATGACCGCGCGCAGGGCCTCTGTGACTTGATCTCGGGTCGGCATACACCTCATTGAAGCAGGCGCGATCAGCCGCCCGCGGCGGGGCTCAGCAACCCGTCGAGACTCGTTCGCGCGCGTACAGTAATCGGCCATGCCGACGACGCCCGACTACGCCACCGGAAAGATCTGCTACCTGGAGATCCCCTGCGCGGACCCGCGGGCCGCCGCGCGCTTCTACGCCGACGCGTTCGGCTGGCCGCTGCGTGAGCGCGGGGACGGCGCGATCGCCTTCGACGACGCGGTCGGCCAGGTGAGCGGCACCTGGGTCACGGGGCGGTCGCCGTCCCGCGAGCCGGGCATCGTCGTGCACGTGATGGTGGGGCAGATCGGGCCGGTGCTCGACCGGGTCCGGGCGGGTGGCGGCGCGATCGTGCGCGACGTCGATCCCGCGGCGTCCGAGGTCTACGCGCACGTCCGCGACCCGTACGGCAACGTGCTCGGCGTCTATCAACAGCCCGGGCTGGCCCAGACCGAGGGGGTAGGGGCGGGGTCCGGGTCCGGGCGGCCGGTGGACCCGGTGCCCGAGCAGCTGCACACGGTCAACCTGCGCCTGGCCGTCCCGCGGGCCGCGGAGGCGATCGACTTCTACACGCGCGCGTTCGGGGCGCGCGAGACCACCGAGCGCTTCTGTGAGCCCGGCGGGCGGATCATCCACACCGAGCTTGAGATCGGGGACACGCTCGTGCACGTCACCGAGGACGACGGCTACCGCGCGCTGCTGCACACCTACTGGCCCGACCTCGACGCGGTCTGGGCGCGGGCCGTGGCGGCCGGGGCCACGGTCCTGCACCCGCTCGCCGACCAGTTCTACGGTGAGCGCGGCGGCCGGCTGCAGGACCCCTTCGGGCAGCAGTGGATGCTCAGCATGCGGACCGAGATCCTCAGCCACGAGGAGATGCTGGAGCGCGCCCGGGCCGAGATGGGCTGACGCGCGCGAGTGGTTGGCGCTTGCGCCGCCGGGCCCAACGGGCGGATACTGGGGCCGTGCGCCGTCTCGCCTGCCTGCTGATGGCCGTTGGCTGCGTCCTGCTCGCGCTGACCGTGGTCGGGGCCAGTCGTCCCGAGCGCGCCCCGGCCCGGGTCGTGCGCGCGGTCGGGGCGGCCCACGTTGCGGCGGGGCTGCGCCGGGCCATGGACCGGTTCATGCAGGGGCTCGGTGGCCCGGGCGCGATCGTCGGCCCGCGCGTCATCGGCGGCCGTCGGCGCCCGCGGCCGAGCCAGACCATCACCGTGCCCGGCGCGCCGGGCCAGACCTGCGCGATCGCCGGCGGGAGCTGCTCGCTGCACCCCTGCCGGCTCTACACGGGCGCGAGCCGCTCCGCGGTGCTGCCGCTCACCACGGTGGTGCGCGCCCGGGTGCGGCGGCCCGGACGCGCGCTGTCGTCGACCGCCATCGGGCCCCCGGGGCGGCGGTGCCGTCCCGCGCGGCCCGATTTCGTCGCCGCGCGCCTCACCGGCTGATCGCGGCGGGCACCTGGCCCCCGGGGGGCGTTCAGGCTGCCCGGCGGTCCGGTCGTGACCGGCTCAGGCCACCGCCGGCGACAGCACGTCACCGATCAGCGCGACGTGGTCGAGGTCGTCGTGCACGAACTGCTGGCAGACGATCCGGTCCACGCCGGCGTCGCGCAGCGCGCTCAGCCGCTCGATCACCGATTCGGTCGTGCCGAGGATCCAGCCGTGAGGCGGGTCGCTGAGCAGCTGGTGGGCGTCGTGGCCCATCTTCTCGGCCAGCGCGTGGGCCCGATCATGGACCTCGCCGTCGTCGCGCCCGGCGATGATCACGGTCATCACGCTGAAGCGCAGCGGGGGGCGCCCGGCCCGCTCGCAGGCGGCGGCGATCCGCTCGCGCCGCTCGCGCGCCTGCCCCGGATCGGCGTACAGGTTGTTGTACTCATCGCCGTAGCGGGCGGCGAGCGCGACGCTGCGCGGCCTCGCCGCCCCGCCGATGATGATCGGCACGCGTGGCTGCACCGGCTTGGGCTGGGCGTCCAGCTCGCTCAGCGTGTAGTGCTCGCCGGTGAAGCTGAACGCGCCGCCCGCCCACGCGCCGCGGACGATGGCAAGCTGCTCCTGCAGCACGTCGAAGCGGGTGCGCGGCCCGGGGAAGGGAAAGCCGAAGGCGGCGTGCTCGCGCTCGTGCCAGCCCGCGCCGAGCCCGAGATCGATCCGCCCGCTCGAGACGTGGTCGGCGCTGGCCACGACCTTGGCCAGCTGCGAGGGATGGCGGAAGGTGGCCGGGGAGACCATCGTCCCCAGCCGCAGCGAGCTGGTCACCGCGGCCAGCGCGCTGATCGTCACCCACGCGTCCAGCGAGCCGCGCTCGGGGTGGCGCCCGTCGAGGTTCATGTAGTGGTCGGAGCGCAACAGCGTCGGCACGCCGTGCGCCTCGCACGTCTCGGCCAGGGCCAGCCAGTC
Organism: Solirubrobacteraceae bacterium; assembly: GCA_035713465.1. Taxonomy (GTDB): domain Bacteria; phylum Actinomycetota; class Thermoleophilia; order Solirubrobacterales; family Solirubrobacteraceae; genus Palsa-465. The sequence continues at coordinate 3,308 of DASSZP010000031.1, forward strand.
GGGCCAGGTGACGCCCTCCTGACCCTCGATCATCAGTGACAGCTCCATCGGCGCCATTAAAGACCGACGGGGCGCCACTTGCGTGACGCCCCGGCGGTTGAGGGAGGAGAGGGTGCTGCATTCACCGGCGAGGTATGAGGCCGGTGAACCTGTCCCGCGGGGCGCTCTCCTGGGCGCCGGCGGGGGAAACTGAGCCTCAGACCGGCAGGCGCTCCGTGGCGTCGGCGACGAGGGTCGCCACACGCGTGGTCACGGCGTCGGACTGCTTCTCGAAGTCCTTGCGGACCGAGCGCACCTCGCGCTCGAAGCGGCGGCGATTCTGCTTGACCGTCCGCTCGACGGCGTTGCGGCGCTGGCGCAGCTCGCGCTCGAACTTGGTCCGGGTGCGACGCACCTGGCGCTCGAAGCGGTTGCGGGCGGTGGCACCACGGCGCTCGTAGCGCTTGAGCTCACGCTCGACCGACGTGCGCGTCTGGACCTTGGTCTGCACGACCTTGATCGTGGAGACGAGGTTGTCGCGGGCGATCAGACTCGCCCCGACGGGCACGAGCACGGCGCGCTCGGCGATCGCCTGGGCCTGCGTGAGCAGGACGCGGCTCTCAGCGGCCGTCGCGTTGCCGGCGGCCTGAGCGGTGGTCTCGGCACTGCGCACGGTGCGCTTGGCACTCGCGCGGGTCGAGCCGGCCGACCGGGCGGCGGCGTTGCGCTTGCGGGTGGCGGCGGCCTTCTGGCCCCGGGCCGAGGCGGCGGTGCGCTGCGACGGCGTCCGGGACGCCGTGGTGGCGCGGGCCGAGGCCGAGGCCGAGGTGCTGCGGGCCGACGTGCTGCGGGCCGAGGTGCTGCGAGCCGACGTGCTGCGACCCGAGGTGCTGCGGGCCGAGGTCGTGGCCGGCTTGCGCGTCCGGCTGGCGGGCTTGCGCGCGGCCGGCTTGCGGGTCGCGGGCTTGCTTGCGCCGGTGGTTCGCGGGGATGTGGTGCTGGGCGTGCTGGTGCCCGAATTGCTGGTTGTAGCCATGTGGGGTCTCGCCTCCATCAGGTGCGGACGAATGATTTCAAGTTCGCTTGTGAATGATCGAACACATGTTTGTAAACCAGAGGCGCGAGGGGGTTACATTTCTGGGAACGTCCTCATCCCATCTGGGGAGCCCATGTCCGTCCCGGTCACCCGATACACACGCAGCGGCGAGGCCTCGATCGCCTACCAGACGGTGGGATCCGGCCCCTGCGACGTGGTCGTGATCAACGGCCCGGCGTCGCATCTGGATCTGATGTGGGAGGAACCTCACACAGCGCACGCGTTCCGCGCCATGGGCCGGTTCGGTCGTCTGATCCTGCACGATCGCCGCGGCACCGGCCTGTCGGATTCGACCGGTGAGCCGCCGACCCTCGAGCAGCAGGTCGACGACCTGCGTGCGGTGCTGGACGAGGTCGGCTCCGAGCGTGCGTCGCTGATCGGCGGCTCGGACCTCGGCCTCTCAGCCCTGTACGCCGCCACCTATCCCGACTCGGTGACCGCACTGGTGCTCTCCGGCGTCGCCGCCGACGGGGAGCACATGCTGCGCGGGTCCCTGCGCGATGAGCTGCACGAGGCGATCGAGCGCGCCTGGGGTGACGGCAGCCTGGTCTCGGTCTACGTCCCCAGCCAGGTCGACAACCCGGAGTTCGTGGCCTGGTGGGGACGGATGCAGCGCGCGGCCTCAAGCCCCGGCATGGCCCGGCGGCTGCTGGAGATGACGCGCAGCCTGAGCCTGCGGGACGTGCTGCCCACGATCCGGGTGCCCACGCTGGTCATCCACGCTCGCGGCGACCGCCTGGTCCCCGTCGAGGCCGGGCGCGAGGTGGCCGCGCTGATCCCGGGCGCGCGCTTCATAGAGCGTCCCGGGGACGACTCCTACGGCTGGGTGCAGACCGGCTGGCTGGCCGACGTCGAGGAGTTCCTCACCGGCCGGCGTTCGCCCCCCTCGGCCGATCGGGTCCTGGCCACGGTGCTGTTCACGGACATCGTCGACTCGACCTCCCGGCTCACCGCGCTCGGGGACACGCGCTGGCGATCGCAGCTGGAGGACCACGACCGGCTCGTGCGGTCCGCGATCCGGCACTGGCGCGGGCGCGAGATCAAGAACAACGGGGACGGCTTTCTGGCCACCTTCGACGGGCCCGCGCGGGGTCTGCGCTGCGCCGCGGAGATCGTCGAGGCGGTCGCGCCGCTCGGCCTGGACGTGCGCACGGGGCTGCACACCGGCGAGTGCGAGCTGCGTGACGACGACGTGTCGGGGATCGCCGTGCACATCGCCTCGCGGGTGATGGGCGAGGCGGGGCCCGGGGAGGTGCTGGCCTCCAGCACGGTCAAGGAGCTGGTGGCGGGCTCGGGGCTGCGCTTTGCCGACCGCGGCGCCCACGCCTTGAAGGGCGTCGAGGACGAGTGGCACCTCTACGCCTTGCAGCGCTGACGGCCCCCGGCCCGGGGCGCTGAGGGTCCCGGTGCGCGCTGACGGGTCAGGCCACTTCGGCCGCGGGCAGCCCGTCCAGGCCGACCCGGCGCAGCCACGCCGGCGGATCGCGCAGCTCGATCAGCGTGGGCAGGGCCTGCGGCCCGGAGAACACGTGGTGCAGGCCCGCCACCCCGACCCGGGCCACGACCTGATCACAGAAATACTTGCCCTGCTCGTACTGGCGCATCTTCAGCTCCAGGCCGAGCAGGCGGCCAAGCAGCCGCGAGAGGCCGGACTGGGACTGCCGGCGGCGGTCCAGGGCCGCGCGCAGCTTGGGCAGGGAGGGCAGCAGGTCCGGGGCCACGGCATCCATGACGTGCTCGGCGTGGCCCTCGATGACGGCCATCACGGCCTGCACGCGGTCGATCGTCTCGCGCTCGACCGGATCGGCGAACAGCCCGATCAGGTCACCCTGACGCAGGGCCGAGCCGACCCGGCGCACCTCGGCGCGGGAGGGCAGGCGCAGCTTTCGCCCGCGGTCCATCCGCAGCTCGGCGCGGTCCATCAGCTCCTTGACCAGGCCGGCCATGTGGCCGTGCAGCCACGGCACGCCGGCGAACTGGACGGCGTGGGTCACCTCGTGCAGCGCCACCCAGGTCATGAACTCCCGCTCGTCGGCGCCGAACGCCTCCACCGCGTGGCCCAGGTTGGGGAGCACGAACAGCAGACGCGGCGGGGCCGAGTCATCGGTCTCCTCAAGCAGCACCAGCTCGTACTGACCGAGCACGCGCTGCGCCAGGTACCCGAGCACGACCGCGACCTCGGTGGTCACGACCACGCCGAGCGCGAGCCGCGCGGCCGGCTTGAGCGGACCGAGCCCCTGACCGGCCTTCTCCAGCACCGGATCCAGCAGCTTGCGCATCCCGCTGATGTTGGTGGCGATCCACTCCCGCCGCTCGATCCCCTCCGGCGGGGGCAGCGGACGCGCCGGGGTCAGACCGGTGTAGGCGGTGACGCGCTGCTCGGACTCGGCGGCCAGCGGGGCCAGGTCGATGCTCGGGGGCGGCGAGGCGTCGCCCCGGCCGGCCACGTACACGGCGATCCGCTCGGCCAGGATCCAGTCGATCACGTGACCACCCGGCGCAGGTCGGCGACCGCCTCGGGGCTGCGCCCGGCCACCAGCGGGGAGCGGGGATCGGTGTCCATCGGCGCGGCCAGCGGATCGTCGTAGGCGGTGAAGGCGACGCTGCCGCCGGCCTCGCGGACGATCAGCTGCCCGGCGGCGGCGTCGACTCCGCGGCAGCGGCTGAGCGTGACCATGCCGTCAAAGCGGGCCGCGGCGACCTGGCAGAGCGTGGTGGCGATCGTGCCCATCGCCCGCAGGCGATGCGCGCAGAGCTCAAGGCCCTCGATCGCGGCCGCGACCCAGCGCGGGTCGGCGGACTCGATGCCCACGATCTCGAGCTTGCCCGAGCGTGAGCGGCGTTCGGCCACCGAGGGATCCAGGCGCTCGCCGTTGAGGAAGGCGCCCTCGCCGCGGCGCGCCCACCATTCCTCGCGCGCGCCGAAGTCGTGCACGAAGCCGAACACGACATCGGCCGCGGTCTCGCCGGTGGCCACGGCCAGCGACAGCGCGTAGTGCAGCCCGTGGCGCTTGGCGTTCAGCGAACCGTCGATCGGGTCGATGATCACGCGGACGGCCGCGTCGCCGAAGTCGACCTCGCCGCGTTCCTCCGACAGGGCGTGGAAGCGGAAACCCTCGGCGCGCAGCGCCTCGAGCTCGGCGAACACGACACTCTCGGCGTCGGCGTCGATGACCAGCGTGCGGTCCCCGCCCTCGCCGCGCGTGCCCGTTTCCCTGACCCGGTCGGCGGTGGTCGCGGCGTCGTGCAGCAGGCGCTCCAGGCCGGCCACCGAGCGCCGGCAGGTTCCGAGCCAGTCGGCGTCAAGTGCGGTCGGGGCGGCAGGCATCCGCGACCTATGCTGTCAGACGGTGAGTGCCGAGCACGCAGGGACTCAGAGCGGGGGGGAGCTGGATCTGCTCTCCGGGCAGGCGCGGGCCGATCGCCTGCTCGACGGACTGGGAGAGTCCGAGCGGGCCGCGGTCACCCATCGCGGCCGCCGGCTGCTGCTCCGCGGCGGCGCCGGCACGGGCAAGACGTGGCTGATCGAGCACCGCTACCGGTGGCTGGTCGGCCAGGGCAACCGGCCCGAGCGCCTGTGCCTGGTCGTCCCCGGCGCAGGTCGGGCCGGCGCCCTGCGCGAGCGCCTGGAGGCGGTGCTCGAGCGCGGGTACGACGAGCTGCACGTGCTCACCCCGGTCGGCCTGGCGGGCCTGATCGTGGCCCGGGCCGGTGGCGGCATCGACGCGGCGGTGACGCTCGGCGCGGGCGAGCGGCTGGCCCTGCTCGTACCGCGCATCGACGAGCTGTCGCTGCGCCATCACGACATCGGCGGGCGTCCCACGCTGCTGCTGGCCGGCTTCGTGCGCCGCATCGACCGCCTCAAGGCCGAGGGCGTCGGCGTCGAGTCGTTCGCCGCCTGGGCGCAGTCGTTGCCGCCCGACGACGCCGAGGGGGAGCTCGAGCGGGAGTTCGCCGCCGTCTATCGCACCCATGAGCGGCTGCTCGCCGCGGCGGGGGCGCGTGACGCCGGCGGTCTGATCGCCGATGCGATCTCGCTCGTGCGCCGGCGGCCCGAGCTGGGCCGCACCTTCGCCCACGTGCTCGTCGACGATGCCCAGGAGCTCGAGCTGGGGGCCGCCCAGCTGGTCGAGGCCCTGGCCGCGGTCGGGCTGACCGTCGCCGGTGACCCCGCGGCCGCCCTGCACCGCTTCCGCGGGGCGGGCGCGCAGCGGCTCGACGGCTTCGCCCGCGAGGGCACGACGGAGATCACGTTGCGCGCCGGGCGCCGCTGCCCGGCCCCGGTGTGGGCGGCGGCCCGGGCGGCGCTGAGCGAGGCGGGCGGACCCGATCCGGGTGACGCCGCAGCGGCTCACGACGGCCGCGTGCAGGCGTGGCGCTGTGAGAACGAGCGCTCGCAGGCGCAGGCGATCGCGGCCGAGATCGAGCGCCTGCTCGCTCGCGAGGGAGCCGATGCGCAGCGCATCGCCGTGTTCGTGCCCGACATCCTGCACGAGGGCCAGGCGGTCGGTGCCGCCCTGGAGGAGCGCGCCATCACCCACCGCCTCGTCGGCGAGGCCGCCTTCTTCCAGCGCGCCGAGATCCGCGACGTGCTCGCCTGGCTGCGGCTGCTGGCCGACCCGACCGACGCCGGCGCGGTCGTCCGCGCGTTGGCCCGGCCCCCGATCGAGCTGCGCTCGGTCGACATCGCCCGCTGCACGCAGATCGCGCGCCGGCGCAAGCTCGACATGGTCGGCGCGCTCGTCGCTGCGCTCGAGTCCCCCCAGGTCCCGCCCGAGGCCCGCGAGCGGATCCGCGGCTTCCTCAAGCTGCACCGCGCCGGGGTGGCGGCGATCGACACGCTGCGCCCCGACGTCTACGTCCACCGCCTGATCGACCGGCTCGGGCTGCGCCGCCAGCAGCTGTTCGCCGCCCAGACCGACGTCGTGGAACGACTGCGCGCGCTCGCCGCCCTGGGGGAGCTGGCGTCCGCGTTCGGCCGGCGCTCGCCGCAGGCCACCCCGCGCGAGTTCGCCCAGCAGATCGCCGCGGTGGCCGACTTCGGGCTGCGCGACGACGAGGATCCCGAGCTGACGCGACCCGGCGCGGTGCAGGTGCTCGCGCTGGAGGCGGCCGGCGGCCTTGAGGCCGACCACGTGTTCCTGGCCGGCCTGCACGCCGCGGTGCCCGCGCCCGCCCCGGAGGCGATCCCGGCCGCGCTGCTGACCGAGCCGCTGCCCGCCGACGATGAGGCCGGGCGCCACGCCGCGCTGGCCCAGCGCGTCTACGCAGCGATCAGCCGCACTGCGGAGACCCTCGTTCTCGCCTACGCGCAGACCGATGACCGCGGCACCGCGCTGCGCCCCTCGCCGCTGCTCGAGGCCGCGCGGGCGGCCGCCGCGGTGAGCTGGGAGGACCGCGCCGAGCAGCTCTTCGGGCCGGCCGAGGCGCTGCACTCGACCTACCTGCTGATGCGCGACGAGCTGCTGACCGGGACGCTGCGGGCCGGCGGCCGGCTCTCCGAGCTGCGCTTTGACACCGACCTGGACGTCTCCCATGCCGTCGTGCGCTATCTGGAGCTGCTCAAGCTCGCGGCGCTGATCGCCCGGCCGGAGGGCCAGAGCGTGGCCGAGTCCCTGCGCGACGTCAACTCGCGGATCCTGCAGGCGGTCACGGCCGAGCAGCGTGAGATCTTCACCTCCTCCCCGCTGGATGAGTACCTGCTCGACTCAGAGCGCGACGCCCGCCGCCGCGCCCAGGCGGTGGTCGCGCGCGACGAGCCCTCGCTGGAGCCGTTTCTGCCCCGCCGCGGTGAGGGCGTGATGCTCTCGGCCTCGGACATTGACACGTACCGGACCTGCCCGCTGAAGTACAAGTTCGCCCGCGTGTTCCGGATCCCCCAGGAGCCGACCCTGCACCAGCGCTTCGGGATCCTCGTCCATCAGGTGCTCGAGCGCTTCCACGCGCGCGACGGGGCGGGCGGCCCGCCGGGACTGCCCGACCTGCTCGGGCTGCTGGACGCGGGCTGGCGCCGCGGAGGCTTCGGGGACTCCGAGGAGGAGCGTCAGCTGCGCGGCAAGGCGAGCGCCGCGCTGACCCGCTACCACGAGCGCTTTCAGACCGAGCCGGCGCAGCCGATGTGGTTCGAGCGCCAGTTCACCTTCAAGCTCGGCCGCCACATGCTGCGCGGGCGCGTGGACCGCGTTGACCGGCTGCCCGGCGGCGAGTACGAGCTGATCGACTACAAGACCGGCCGGCCCAAGCGGGCCGACCAGCTGGCCGACGACGTGCAGCTGTCGCTGTACGCGGTCGGCGCGCGCGAGGCGTGGCAGCTGGACGCCTCCCAGGGCGCCTACTACTACGTGCTCGACGATCAGAAGGTGGCCGTCCCGGGCGACCGGGCCGAATGGGTGTGCGACGTGGCCACCGAGGTCGCGGAGGGCATCCAGTCCCAGGGCTTTGAGCCGACGCCGTCCTACTCGGCCTGCTCGATGTGCGACTACCGGCTCGTGTGCCCGGCGGCCGAGCGCTGAGGGCGTAAGCTGGGGAGCCGATGCGATCGGGTCACGACTCGCGTCGCCGGCGACGCAGGATGGTCGCGCTGGGCGTGCTCGCGCTCGCCGTCGAGGCGGGCGGCCTGTGGCGCAGCGGCTACGGGCTCGGCGGCGAGGTGATCGTCCGCTGCCGCGACGGCCATCTGTTCCGGACCCTGTGGATTCCGGGCGTCTCGGTCAAGGCGCTGCGTCTGGGCTGGTGGCGGGTCCAGCGCTGTCCGGTCGGCGCGCACTGGACGCTCGTCTCACCGGTGGCTCGCGATGCGCTCAGCGCCGAGCAGATCGCGACCGCGCAGGCCGCGCACGACGCGCGACTGCCCTGACGCGCCTGTCTCGCCGCGGGTAGGCTTGCCCGGTGCGGCCGGTCCCCCTGCGAGCGTTGATCTGCGGGGTGGTCCTTGCCCTGAGCGCGACCGCGACGGCCGGATGCGGCGCCTCGTCCTCGTCGTCCTCCTCAACGTCGCCTCAGGCCTCGACCACGACCTCCGCGCCGGCGACCTCGTCCTCGACGACCACGACGTCGTCGCCGGCCGTCGCGCCCTCCCATGTGGAGCAGGCGCTGGTGGCCACCCGGACCACGCCGCGGGTGATCGGCGCCCGTTGCCGGCAGGAGACCGCGGCGCAGCGAGCGCGCTCGCCGTTCGGCGCCTCGGCCCCGCTGGTCTACGCCTGCACGCTGCGCCGTGGCGGCGCCGATGCGGCCTTTGACGTCCAGGTGCTGCCGAGTGGCTGCTTCGTGGCCGAGCGCCACCGGCCCGGCGCAGCCATCTACGGCTGCGGCGTCAAGCGTTAGCCGAGGCCGGGCTACTGAGGGCCAGTGGGCCCGTCCCCGCCGCGCTGGCGCAGGAACCGCTGCAGCTCCCGGGCGATCGTGTCCCCGGAGGGCAGCGTCGTCGGCGCATCCTCGGCCTCCTCGGAGGTGCTCTCCTCCAGCCGTTCGACGAAGGCCTGCACGTCGGGGTCGCTCTGGACGGCGACGTTGACCTGGCGGTCGTAGTCGGCCGAGGCCGACTCCAGCTCGGAGGCGTCGACGGCGACTCCCACCAATCCCTCGAGCTTGCGCGTCAGGGCCAGCGCCGCCTTGGGGTTGGGAGTGGCGGCGATGTAGTGCGGGACCGCGGCCCACAGGCTGGCCGAGGGCAGGCCGGCCTGCTGGCAGGCGGCGTGCAGGATCCCGACGATGCCGGTCGGGCCCTCGTAGGAGGAGGGGACCAGGCCGAGTCGTGAGACGAGCTCGGGGTCGGAGGTCAGGCCGGTCACCGAGACCGGGCGCGTGTGGGGCACGTCGGCCAGCAGCGCCCCGAGGGTGACGACGAGCTGGACGTTGAGCGCCTCGGCCAGCTCGACGATGATCCGGCTGAAGGTGCGCCAGCGGAACGAGGGCTCAGAGCCAGCGAGCAGGATGAGGTCGCGCGGCGCGCGGGGGACCCGGGCGGCGTAGAGCTCGACGGCGGGCCAGACGACCTCTCGCGCGTGCCCGTCGACCATCTTGACCCGGGGCCGGGTGGCCTGGAAGTCGTAGAACTCCTCCGGGTCGATCGTCGCGAAGCGCTCGGCGCCGAGCGAGGACCCGACGAACTGGATCGCGCTCGAGGCCGCGTCGGCGGCGTCGTTCCAACCCTTGAACGCGCAGATCAGCGCAGGGGCCCGTAGTCCATCGGGGCGATGCTCCCATTGCACAGGCTGCATCCGACTCACCGTACATCATGGGCCGATGGCTTCTGATGACCTGACCATGGCCGCGGTGAGCGCCCTGCGGCCCGGGCAGGACGTGATCGGCGTGTTCGCCTGCGTGCGCAAGGACCGCCTGACCACCCGGACCGGATCGGCCTATCTCGCCCTCGAGCTGCGCGACCGGACGGGCACCGTGCCGGCCCGGGCCTTCCAGAATGCCGACGCCCTGGCCGGGCGGTTCGAGCGCGGGGACATCGTCCGGGTGCGGGCGCGCGTGGAGCGCTTCCGTGATGCGCTCACCCTGGAGGTGCTCGACATCACCCGCGTCGTAGACGACGTCGACCCGGGGCAGTTTCTGCCCACCGCCTACCGCGACCTGGATGAGCTGGACGGGTTCCTCGAGCACCTCTCAGGCGAGGTCTATGACCGGGGCTACCGAGCCCTGCTGGACTCCCTGCTCGCCGACGCCGAGCTCCGGGCCGCGTGGCGGCGTGCGCCCTGCACCCGCGGCGGGCACCACGCCTACCTCGGCGGGCTGCTCGAGCACACGGTGGCCGTGGCCACGCTGGCCCACGAGGCCTGCCAGCTGCATCCGCGGCTGAACTCCGACCTGCTCATCTGTGCCGCGCTCGTCCACGACCTCGGCCGCACGCGCGAGTTCACCTACGGGGCCGAGATCGGCCTCACCGACGAGGGCCGGATGCTCGGTCACGTGGTCATCGGCGAGCGGATGCTGGCCGAGCGGATCGACCGTCTCGGGGCCGGCCGCGGCGGCCCCGGTGGCTCGGGTGGCTCCGGTGGCTCGGGTGGCTCGGGTGGCTCGGGTGGCTCGGGTGGCTCCCGTGGCTCCCGTGGCTCGGGTGGCTCGGGTGGCTCGGGCGGCTCCGGTGTGATCAGCGAGGCCGGCAAGCTCGCCCTGCTGCACTGCGTCCTCTCCCACCACGGCCCGTCCTCGGCCCCCGGTGGCCGCTTCGCCTCCGCCGAGGCGCTGGCCCTGTTCCGCCTCAACGCGCTCGACGCCAGCGTCAAGGGCGCGCTCGAGCACGGTCTGCCGGACTGACGCCTGTCCCGGCGGGCCCGTCGCGGGGGCGGCGCACGGTCCGTCGCCTGCTCCGGGTGAGCCCGGTCCTCCGGGGTCAGCACCATGGATGAAATCGTGGATATGCATCACCTTCGTCCATGGACCTCGTTGCCAGGGGCGGCAGGCGCCGCGCTGTCGCCCTGAGCGAGCCCCACGCGTCGCTCTCCCCGCTGTCGGGTTCCTGAGCGGCCCACACGCGTCGCTCTCCTCGTGCCTTCCGGCACCTAACCTGTGCGGCGGCGCGGCACGGGCCTGGTGGCCCATCCGGTCTTCAAAACCGGCAGGGCGGGGCAGCCCCTCGCTTGGAAGGTTCGATTCCTTCGCCGCGTCGTCCCTGCAAATCGCGCAATTTCGTCGAGTCAAGTCAAGCCTCGAAATCTGCGTTCTCGTAAGAGTATGTCCCAAATATGTCCCGGCGGTCCGTTATGCTCCGAGCATGCTGCAGCCTCCGAGCGGGCACGTCTTCAGGGCAGACCGGGTGCGGGGCCCCGTCTGGTACGCGAAATACCGGCTCCCCGACGGACGTCAGGTACAGAAGAAGATCGGCCCGGCGTGGACGGGGCGCGGACGTCCATCGGGGGGGTTCTTCACGAAGCGGACGGCCGAGGATTGGCTGCGACGCGTGCTCGACGAGGCGCGTCGCGGGACGCTGCCAGGCATGGTGCAGACCGGCGCGACGGTGGCGGATGCCGCCGCCGAATGGCTGCGGTACTCAGAGCACGAGCGTGCGTGCAAGCCATCGACGATGACGGACTACCGGCTCACGGCTCGTCGACTAACTCGGGATCTCGGCGAGATGCGGCTTGAGGAGGTCACCCCGGACGTGCTCGAGCGGTGGAAGCAGACCCTTAGTGGCTCGAACCGAACGGTCACGAAGTACCTCGTCGTGTTGAACGGCATCTTCAAGCGCGCGATGCGGGTGTGGGGTCTCCCGCTGAACCCGGTCGCATCGGTGGAACGTCCCCGCTACCGGGTGGCTGATGATCTCGATGCGTTCTCGCCCGAGGAGGTTTGGAGCCTGGTCCGGGCCGCTGGATCAGAAAAGGATGCAGCGCTCTTTCTTACCGCTGCTTTCACCGGGCTCCGCATGGGGGAGCTGTTGGCGCTTCAGTGGGGCGACGTGGACTTCGCAGGCGAGGTCATCCGCGTCCGACGGTCCTATACGGCGCACGGCGGCCTCGGAACGCCGAAGAGCGGCAAGGTGCGCTCCGTGCCGCTGGTCGCCGAAGTCGCTCGATCCCTCGCAAACCTTTCGCACCGCGGGCAACGGACAGGCGAACACGATCTTGTCTTCCCAGGCGAGCTCGCACTGTTCCAAGACGCGGCGGCCCTCCGCGTTCGCTACAAGAACGCCCTCTCTCGTGCGCGGCTGCGCCCTCTGCGCTTCCATGACCTTCGCCATACGTTCGGCACGCTGGCAGTCCGGCGAGCCGAGGTGCCGGCCGTACAAGCCTGGATGGGCCATTCAGACATCCAGACAACTATGCGCTACGTCCATCACCGCGATCGGGGCGGTGAAGCAAAGCTCCTCGCCGAGGCGTTCGCAGTTGAGGCGCCGGAGACGGCCAAGCCTGCGGGCCTCTGAGATCAGCGCAACGCCCGGCCAGCTTTGCAAGCAGGAGGTCGCCGGTTCGATCCCGGCTGGCTCCATCGCTAACGAGCCTGCATTAGCGCAGGTTTCGTGAGCTATACAGTTCGCCCGTGGGAGGAATCTCACGACCCGTCATCAAGATTGGTCATCGAATTCGACCAAGGTCACCAAGGCCGAGACGCGGCTACTGCATCCGCTTCCCGGAGTCTGAGATTGGTCGCTACGAGTGGCCCGGGTACGCATTCACCGCTTCGCCCAGCACCCGCAAAGAGACCTCAATGACGGGCAACGCTTCGGGAGCGTGGCCGAGGGCAGCTACGGAAAGCTCGACATGCTCACCAGCCGGGTCCCCATGGTCGGCGCGGCGAAGGCGGGCCGGACTAGTGAGACCAATCCGTCGAAGCAAGAATGGGTGCGTGCGCAATTGAGATTACAGCGCTTGCGTTGTCTGATCCTGACCCGCCCGTGGCACAGGGCTCGTCGCTTCATGCGCAACGAACGTGGCGGGGATGGGATCGCTCATTGCTATGATCCGTCCGTTGACCCGCCTGCCCAGGGGGACGGGAGTCAGTCCAGATTTCTCACCATCGACGCGGTGCGCAGGTCTAACAGCTCATTCCGGACTTCCCAGAATTTGGACCAACTCAAGTCATTGGGAATCGACAAGTGCCGCGCGCGTCCCCGCGCTACGGGCGGGAAATCGATGGCACCGGTCAGAGCCCCTGACTAGCCAAATGTATGATTCCGTCCGGACGGTTCTCGCGGTAGCGTGCCGACATCGCCGGCTATAGGAAGCCCGGCTTGGCAGGAGGGAGACACACAATGTCCGCACGTAAGGCGCTGTTCCGAGGCGCCGCAGTCAGCCCTGGGCTGTTGGTTTTTGCCGCAGCCGCAGGAGCGGCGCCGGTGGCTACCCCGCCACCGAACTGCAACGCCGCATTCAACGCATACGCCTACACGCAGCAAGCCCTGAGCAGCTGTACGAATATTAGGACGTTCCCTCAGTCAGCTGTGAAAGGTATGCCTGGTGGCGGTACTGAGACTGACTACAACGTCGACGGAGTGCTCTACCAGTACTTCACCCCTCCGGCGGGCTTCAACCCGTCGACGGCTACCGACGCTCAGCTTAAGGAGTACGGCCTTCCTCCTCGTCCAGCCGACGCGAGCGGACAAGCCGCTTGGGACGCGAGCGTCGGAAAGGCTTCAGCCACAAATCCCGCGCCATTCTTGACCGAGCTACCGGGGGTTAGCGCCGACACGGTGAATCTCGCGAACTGGTCAGGCTACGCGGTTTCCGGGGCGAACGGAACCTACAATCAGAGTTCGTCCGAGTGGTACGAGCCGCAGTACGGCAGCAGTGTCTGCTCGGGAGCTTCAGCCGTGATCTGGGACGGGATCGGCGGCTACGGCGGCGGTACTCTCGGTCAGGATGGCACGCTCTACAACGTGCCGGGAGCTTCGAACCACGGTGCATGGTCCGAGGTGTACCCCAATCAGAATATTGTCCCCCAATTCCTGTTGTCAACTCCCGGGTCGCAGTTCATCGCAGAGACTCAGTGGACCGGAAGTGCATGGCACTTTTACATGCAGGACACCGCATCTGGCAATTCGCTGAGCTACAATGTGAACATCAACGCGTACTCTGGACAGAGTGCGGAGGCAATCGGAGAACGACCCACGATCAACGGATCTCTAAGCCCGCTGGCGAATTTTGGCACGCTAAGCTTCACCAAGTCGACGGCAAACGGTACGAGCCTCGATCAGTACTCTCCGAGCGGAGTGCGGCACGGTGTGCATATGTACAATAGCGGGACGGGTCACTACCTAGCCGAACCAGGCAACATCGGCTCAAACGGTGCGTTTGCGGATCAGCAGGAGCACTGCATCTAGGCTGCTGGCTCTCGCACTAGGGCCACTGGCTCGCGCAGCAACCTTCAGAGCCACTTGTGCTCGAGATCACGGGCCGCGCGGCGTCGGCGCCGCGCGGCGTGGTCGCGGGACTCACCCGCTACCGTTGCCACATGTCTACTCCAAGCATTCCAGATTTGCCACGTAAACGCTTCAGCTCGTGGTGGCTGATCGCTGTCGTAGCCGTATGTGGGCTCGCCTTCGCCGCGTCGTACTGGTGTGCGCCCCCCGCCGCGGACGCAGCTTGGAGTCGACCGGTGACGTTGACAGCCAACAGTCACCTGGCAGTCTACCCAGTGGTCGCGCTGGACAGAGCGTCACGAGTGTTGGTTGCCTGGTCGGAGGACTCCTCTGCAGCCTCCGATTACGAGGTTCGCACCGCTTTCCGAGCAAAGGGACAATCGTGGACCGTCCGCACCATCCCAGACGGCGGCGCTTCTGGCACGTTCCCACAGATAGCCTCGGGTTACGGCCGCATTTCCGGAACCATTTGGGTTCGGGGCCTGATCTCGCACGCAGCCGCTTCTGTAAGCCCTTCGATCGACGCAGTGCCCGGCAACGGATCAGCGCGCTGGTCACGGCCAATGCCGGTATCGACGGGTGCGGCCACTCCGAGCCAGGTCAGGATCGCGACGGATGCGGCCGGCAACTCGGTTGCGGTCTGGATGGCGAGCTTTGGGCAGGAAAGTTTCATAGAAACGTCTCAGAGCCTTCGAGGTACCCACAGGTGGGCGAGACCGACCACGCTGGCGTCGGGACGTTCGCTTCTCCTACTCCCACAGATTGGCATTAGTCCTAGAGGCGCTGCGGTGGCGACCTGGTTGCGCATCGTCGGCGGGGGGCCTGCAGATCCGTCGGGTCAGCGGAACGAAGTCTTCGCCGCGAGGAGGTCGGCCGCCGGGCGATGGGGCAGTGCCCACGACCTCGGTACGGAGTATGAGCCCCCCGGCGAGTCGGCGGCGGCCTTCGAGTTTCCGGGTCCTCGCGTGGCCCTGGACAGTCAGGGACGAGCGATCGTCGTGTGGCAACAGAAGCAGGCGTCGCGACTCACCGTGGTCTCAGCGGTCAGCACGAACGCGACATGGACCACTCCGAGGAAGATATCTAGCCCTGCGGTTGACGCCGTTCGCCCCGAACTTGCAGTCGATCCACAAGGAGACGCTGTCGTCGCGTGGGTCGGTCCCGGTCAGCGCGTTGACGTCACGCAAACACGCATCGACGAGCCATGTGGTTGGACGACGCCGACAACCGTTTGGCGGGGCGACCCGCGAGTGGATCCATATCCACGTCTGGCTATCAATTCACGTGGAACAACGCTCGTGTCGTGGTCAGGCGCGTCAGTTGGGGTTGCTGTTCGCGATTCGAGTCGCTCGCCCTGGCAGAGGACGCGCTTGACGTCTGGAGGGAATACAGCGGTCGCGATCAACGCACGCGGTACTGCTGCTGTCGTATGGCAGCATCCAACGCGCGCAGGCATCACGGTGCAGTTCGCTCAGGCAACCCTGCCGCTGGCTTCACCGACGCTGCGACCGCGCTGCGCAGCTGGACGCCGATGAACCTCGCCTGGTAACCAAGGTCACTCAACTCAATGCCTACCAACCCAACTGACTTCACGGTACCGCCCCTAACGGGACGGCACGTATTTCTTCGACCCATTACGCCTGATGACTACCGGCTTCTTCGGATAGCCGAGACTTCAGGCGAGCTCGGTGTCAGATGGCGGTTTCGCGGCGCGTCGGTGAGTCCAGAGGCATGGGCGAGAACAATTTGGGATGGATCGCTGGCGCAGTACATCGTTGCGAGACGCGAGAAGGGCGCGCCGATTGGAGTCGTGTCCGCATACCGAGCGAACTTCCACGATGGCCATGCCTGCGTTGCTGCGGCAAAGTTCGACTTAGAAAACCCACAGCCTCTCCTCATGATTGGCGTCGCTCTGTTCATTGACTACGTTTTTGCGTGCTGGAATTTTGAAAAGCTGTACTTCGAGGTAGCCGAGTACAACCTTGCGCAGTTTGGAAGTGGCCTCGACTCGTTGCTAGACGAAGAAGGACGGCTGAGGGGCCATTATTGGTATGGCAACCACCGATGGGATCAAGTGATACTCGCTCTCTACCGCAAGAAGTGGCTTCTCCGACGGGACCACCTGCTCAGAGGTCAGGTTGAGGTGCGGCGTGCGTCAGTCCATATCTCTGTACCGCGGTCCTATCACGCGCAAGAAGGAGAATCGGGGGTATGACATCCGCCGACAAACTTGGCTTCGTCGACTTCGTTGGTGCGGTGCAAAGCGCGCTTGGCGCGCCTGTTACGCAAGTCAGCTCCGAGACGCGACTTGGGCACGACCTCGGGCTCGACTCGCTGGCGCTGGTCGAGCTCCTGGTTGTGCTCGATACCGAGTTGGGAATGCGACGCGTGCTGGAGGGTGACGCGGACAGATCGTGGAATGCTGTGACTCTGGGAGACCTGTACGAGGAGTACCGCTACGCGCGGCGTCCGCCTTCGCGGTCGCAATCGACGCAAGTCACCAACTCGGGCATCCGCTGACTCCCAACTGAGCACTGCGTCTGTACGCTCGAGGTCAGAGCTGATGTCATTCCTTTGGGCTGGGTTGGAACGGCGGGATGACCGCCCCGATGTCCTTCGATGTTGGGATGGCTCGCGGTACGTTAGGTGGTCGTGGGACGACTGGCGCGCGGCTAGCGCGCGCGCAGCTGCGCGACTGCGGGCCGAGGGCGTCCGACCCGGTGATCGCGTCGCGTGCATCCTTGCGAACTCGCCTCAGTCGTGCGCGCTGGTGTTGGGCGTCTGGATGTTAGGTGGCTGCGTTGTGTCCTTACCGACGCGGGCACGCAGCATGGACCACCAGGCGTATTTGCGGTTGATTGACGGGATCATCGACCAAGCCAACCCGAGCTTGACACTCGTCCCCGATCCGAAGTTGGCGATTGCGGTGAGCGACAATCGGGCCCGCGTGTATCTACATGACGCTGTGGTCGACCTAAGCGATAGGAGCACTCCGTCTTGGGCCATCACGCCGGTGGCGCCTCCGGAGGGAGTCGCTGATGCGTTCATCCAGTACTCGTCTGGGAGCACAGAGGCACCAAAAGGCTGCATTTTGTCTGCGGAGGCGATCGCGGCGCAGCTCATTCGCCTCAGCGAGGCGCTCCAGATCGATGCCGCGCGTGACGTCGGTGTATTTTGGCTCCCGCTGTCGCACGATATGGGCTTTTTTGGCGCCTTGATGCTCGCGTTCGCCGCAGGGCACCGGCTAGTTCTCGGAACTCCCGAGCGGTTCATCAGTAGGCCCATCACATGGCTCGAGGACTACGCGACATTCGCAGGTACGCTCAGTGCGACTCCTCCATTTGGGTTGGCCGTCGCGACTCGTTTGGCACAGCAGCTGCCGGTGCCGTCATTCACCTTCGGCCGGTTGGTCGTAGGTGCAGAACGGGTCCAGGCTGACATGCTTCGGTCCGCCGCCGTGGCGTTCGGCCCCACTTGCCTGCCGTGGAGTGCGTTGCTTCCGGCGTATGGCCTAGCGGAGGCGACCCTAGCGGTGACGATGACGCCGCTTGGGCATGGTCCCGAGATCCGGACCGTGGCCGGCCGGTCGCTTGGGGTGGGAGACGTAGTTCCCACGGACGCGGGCAACGATGCAGCTCGCGAGATTGTGTCTGTTGGGAGGCCGCTGCGCGACATCACAGTGACACTCGCGGATGATGCGCGCGATGTCGGCGAATTGGTTGTGGACAGTCCGAGTCTGATGAGCGGTTACGTAGCACGCCCACGACGAGACTCTGGCGTGGGAATGGCAACGGGAGATCTTGGCTTCTGCGCCGATGGCCAGGTGTTTGTTACTGGACGTGCAGACGACATGCTGGTGGTTGGCGGTCGGAACGTTTATGCGCAAGACCTCGAGGGCGCACTCAGCCAGGTAGCGGAGGTCCGCTTGGGTATGTCCGTGGTGGTTGCTGAGCGCGAAGGCTATGGCCTTGTCCTAATTTGCGAGCTGCCGCGGCTGCACCGCGCCCCGCACGTCGTCGCCGACGAGGTACGGGGAGCGGCTGTTCGCGCGGCCGGTGTGGCGATCCGGCGATGTCTCTTCGTGAAGCCAGGAACGCTGCCAAAGACACCGTCGGGCAAAGTGCAACGCTTCCTGTGCCAAGAACTACTCGCTGCACCCCCTTCAGGGTCGATCCACGTCTGATGCTGACGCCATGGCCGCCCATCGAGGGGAGTGGGCCTCCGCGGTGATTCCGGGGCACATCGCGAAAAGGGTGGTCGGCGGACACGCTGCCGCCATCGGTGCACTCGGCACTCCAACCGCGGCGCAAAAGGCGCGAGAATCTCGGCGGGTCGGTGGCAATGCTTCGAAAGACATTACCGAGATCGAGTATCCCGGGCAAAGGCGTCTACCGACCATGTGCCGCCCTGTCTACGCTTGGATAGACTGTAGTTGGTTGCGCCGGTCCGCCGCTACCTATGCGGCGTCGCGTTCATCAAGGCCCTCGTCTGGCACAGCCTGGGACGGCGTGAGGTGCTGATAGCGACGCCGCCCTTCTCTGATGTCGCTCAGAAACTGGCTCCGGTCGGCGACCCGTTGAGGAATCTGAGCTCGGCCGCTGTGGCCTCGCGGGCAGAAGACGTCAGCGATGAACGGCTCGAGCGCCGCAGCTTCGGACGCGTCGGGCGTGCTCCGGTAGACCTCAAATGCGGTTGACCGCGACTCTCAAAACGGGAGGTGTGGGAACGGCCGGACGAGAACTAAGGACTCAGACAAACAATAAACGACGAGAATGGCTGCCACGAAGGGAACCGACGGTTGCCCGAAACCCCTGCCGGCTCGGACGCGGATCATGCCGCGAATGCAGGTGTTCCACGGAACACCCGCAGCCACGCGGACGACGAACAGCGGGATGGCCGGAACTCGAACCTGCGACCGCCAGCGTTGCAGCTAGCTTGAGCTAGGTGGGCATGTCGAAACGATTAGCGAAGCCCAGATGGTTGAGCCCACAACAAGAAGGTGCTGGGCGTGCAGCAGCGAACTGCTGTGGCTATGCAGCCAGTCAGCTACCTAGAGACCAGCGTTCTGTACTGCGACGACAACCTTCATCGGCTGTCGCAGTTCCCGTCAAACTGCGTCGACCTTGTATATCTCGACCCCCCCTTCTTCTCTAACCGTTTCTACGAGGTGATTTGGGGCGACGAGGCCGAGGTCTGGTCCTTTGAAGATCGTTGGGACGGGGGATCGAGTCGTACATCGGCTGGATGAAAGAACGCATGTACGAGGTCCGCCGCGTCTTGAAAGCGAACGGCTCGGTGTATCTGCACTGCGATTGGCACGCCGGGCACTACCTCAAGGTGATGATGGACGAGGTCTTCGAGACCCGGAATTTCCAGAACGAAATTGTCTGGTATTACCGCGGGGGCGGGGTGTCGCCGAGGCGCTGGGGGCGACGCCACGACACGATCTTCTATTACTCCAACGGCAAGGACTAGACGTTCAACGTCGATCCGGTCAGGACTGAGTACTCCGAGGCAGTTACGAGCAGCAATCCCAGCCGATATGACAAGTCCTATCGCGGCGAGCGGGTCTATAGCGGCTATCGGCCCAATCCGCTGGGCAAGCACCCGGATGACGTTTGGCCTATCCAGCCGATCATGCCGTCAGACAAGACGGAGCGCCTTGGATATCCAACCCAGAAGCCCGAGGCCCTATTGGAGCGGATTCTGCTGGCCAGCAGCAACCCGGCGGTTTGGCGTTGATCGCAATACGGTGCGCCGAGCGGTCAGGTCGCAGGCGCCGCCGCGATATCAGCGGACGCCGGCGGCGTCGAAGCTAGATCCGTTCAAAGACGAGATTCACCGGCCCGGCACCGGCAAAACGCACCTCTCGATCTCATTAGGGATCCGCGCCTGCCTGGCCGGTCACCGCGTCGCGTTTCGGACCGCCACCGAATGGGTCGCCCTGCTCGCCGACGCCCAACGCCACGGTCGCCTCGACGCAGAACTCGAGCGCCTGCAACGCATCCCGCTGTTGATCGTCGACGAGGTCGGCTACATCCCATTCGATCCCCACGCCGCGAACCTGATGTTCATGCTCGTCAGCCGTCGCTACGAACGCGCATCGCTGATCGTCACATCCAACAAGCCGTTCTCAGCCTGGGGCGAGATCTTCGGTGATGAAGTCACCGCCGCAGCGATGATCGACCGGCTCGTTCACCACGCCGAAATCCTCGCGCTCAAAGGCGACAGCTACCGCCTCAAAGACCGCGACCTCGCCCGACCCACGCCAGTCGAAAACTAGGCCACCTATCGGGCACGCCGCCGGCATTTTGCTGCGCTCGCCTACGGCTCGCTCCACAAAAAGCCGGCGCGACTGGAGCACTATTCGCTTCCTGATCCCCGGCAAAGGGGGTCAGTTTCAACCGGCGCCGATCCCGAGAGGGGGGTGCATTTTCCACCGGCGAAAAGGGGTGCAGATTCGAGCGGCCTTGACACGCGGCATAGGACTCGTCCGCTAGACCGTCGCAGACAGACGGATGCGATCGTGCGACCTGCGGCGGAAACGCGCCGTCGCAGAATGCGCTGGCGCGCTTGCGGTCTTACCGAGAACGGCGGTATGCCTGCCCACGGGCCTCTGATCGCCCTTGCGATCCAAGACTTCCCGGTACACCCCTCTGTGCAACCCGCGCCTAGGGCGCCACCAGCGATCTGAACCGGCGAATAACTCGCGTTCGGTCAGGCGTCAGAAGGCGGATCTACGACCGTATCGAGATCGACCTCGTCAAGCTCATAGAAGAGCTCCTCACCGTTGAGCTGTACGGGTTCTTTGAGCTCCGGTTTCAGTTCCCAGCCGGCATCACGCGCTCGACGAATGGCGGTGCCGATCAGGGGCCGCGACAATGAGCGACGGCGGGTGTCGTCAGCGAGTCCCAGGTCGTTGAAAGTGCCCGGTTCCAAGACCCAGACCACCCGTAGCGCCTGCGCCATCACGCCGACGAGCAGTTTGATTACGGCGCGGGCAAGCTGCCCTTGTTCGGTCTGCTGCTCGCGAGCGCCCGCGAGGTTGACACGCAACGGACGCAAAACGTTGTCCTCCAAAGCATCGTCAAAGGCAACTCGGGCCAGCCTGCGACCCAGCCAGGCGCCGAGCTGCTGGCGTTGGCCCTCCGTGAACGCCGGTTTGGCCAGTGCCAGCCTGTCATCGATCAGCACCTGCTTGTCAACACTTGCGATGATGCGAATGTCTACGGCCGGGCACGCCAAGTCAGCAGTGCCTGCCGGCAGCGCGTAAAGCCGGGCGGAGAACTGGCCCGTGCGCAGGCTCTGCCATTGCGGCGCCGGGAGATCGCGGATACCGGCCACTTGGATGTAGGGCTCGGTGCCGATCTCTCGGACCAGGTCGCACGTCTGAGTGACGACGACGCACGGGTTCTGGAGCACGTGCGTGTGAACCGCGGCTCCGTTTTCGTCAGCAACGAGAACTGGGAGGACTCCCAGTGCGACAAGGTCACCTTGTTCGAGATCTGCAGCGAGCACGACACGACGATAAAGGCCGACTGGGACGGCGGAGTGCTCGTCGGTGCGCGACGATGGCTAGAGACCCGCGAGCGGGTCGCGTGGGTCCAACCGGTCTACGTCCTGGGGTCGATCAGGCCGCGCTGCCTTGGTAGCGGCTTGCCAGCGCGCGCTGTGCGTCTGCGGGCGCTGGCGCGTGGCAGCGTTCAACGCCTCGGCGTCGATGAGATCGAATTGCGCCGTTGGGATGCGATAGGACCCGCCAGGACGCGGGTGAACGCTGACTTTGCCTTTATCGATCCAGCGATACACCGCCTGCGGCGTGACACCAAAGTGCGCAGCCACCTCGGCGACTGAGGCATAAGAGTTCTGATCTTTCACCTCGGGGACCGTCGCCAGCAGGCGACGCCAGCAGGTGCCAAGCTCGCGCAGCGACGGGTCTCCATCCGCGACGTCGGCAAGCTCACTGAGCGTCTCCGCACAGGTCGCGATCAGCCTGAGCGGGCCGTCTGCGCTCTCTGCAGTCGCTTCGACTGCATGGCGGAAGCTCTCGGCGCACAGGATCCCGGCCCGATCGAGTGCTGAGAACGTCTCGGCAAAGAGCTCGTCGTAGCCGTGATAGGCGTCAAACGGACCTGCGACCAGCTCTTGGACCTCGCGCACGAGAAAGCGCAGGCGCATCGCGTGCTCGTCGCCGTCGCTATTAACCACGTCGTGAAGCAAGATCGTCAGTTCCTCAGGGCGCGCCTGCAGCATGTACTTAGCCTACTTCGGTCTCTCGTGGCTTTCAAGCTTTTCAACTTCTTCAACTTTATCGACAATCCGGCCGAGATCTAAAGGGGCCTCCACTCCTGGTTCTGCCGAAGGGCCCGGACCGCTCTTAGTAGCGCGGCCGTGCATCTCTCCTCGACGCACTGCACAGAGCCTTCATGGCGACGAGCGAAAGCGCGATCCGCAGCCGCTCGCGATCCGTCTCTGAAACACCTCAACCGAGGAGACAAGACGCAGGCATCAAAGCTTGCTCGACAACGACAGCTATGGACGCCGTAGCCGATCCATGACCCGCAGTGAGCCCATGGACGGCTAGCGAGGACAGCTACGTGCGGGGGCTCTCGTCGTCGCCAAGCATCCGATGCGCGCGTTCGATGCGTTCCCGCAGGCCGGTTTGAAACGTCGTATCGGCTTTGCGGTGCTGGATGTGCTCTGAGATTGCGGCGCGCACGACTTCGGAGATCGGCTGATCGTCTACCGCGGCCACGGTCTCGAGCTCGTCTGCCTGGTCGGCGGACAGACGGATGGTCATTGCTTTCGCTGGTTTCATAGCTCGATTTTGAACCAACATACCCATCTGGTCAAGCACCGCGACTGTGTGGTATCGTGGTGGCACACACCGAAAGGAGCAGACATGCCCGAGGCCCCGAGCGCTGACAAGAAGCCCGCTGAGTTCCACATCCAGATCGATCGCGTCGAATATCACGTCGCCGAGGAGGAGTTGACGGGCGCACAGCTCCGTCAACTGCCGCGCCCGCCCATCGGTCCGGAGCGGGATCTGTTCGAAATCATCCCCGGCCAAGCTGACCGGAAGATCGATGACCAATACGTCGTTGAGATCGTCAACGGCAAGCGTCTCTTCACTGCCCCAGCTCACATCAACCCGGGGTCGCGACAGGATCCTTGCGCAGGAGGATTCGATGACCCTGCCTGAGGCCGATGCGGAGTTTCTCCGGCGGCGAGGAGTTCCGCACGAGATAACGACTGAGGGGCCGATCACAAATGTGTGTCTCACGGAATGGGCTCTTCCCTCGGGCCTTAACGTTCCGACGGCCGACCTACTGATCCGCCTGCAGCCCGGTTATCCAGATCTGCCTCCCGACATGTGGTGGTTCTCGCCGGCGGTTCACCGCGCGGGAGGCGGTGCCATCGAAGCCACGCAGGTCACCGAGATGCACCTTGGCCGCCAATGGCAGCGTTGGTCGCGGCACCTTCAACCAGGACAGTGGCGTTCCGGCGTCGACGGACTGGAGAGCTACGTTGCGCTCATCGACCACGAGCTTGCGCGTTGCGCGCTGCGGGCCGCTTAATGACGACAACGCTCGTTGTGCCTGAACCCCTCGCGGCTAGGCTGCGACAGCTCGCGGCCCTCGATGTCGAGTCCGGCGCCGTGCTTTTAGCTCGCGCGGTGCGCACGCCGGCCGGCAACATCCGCCTCCTGGCCCGTGATCTGCTCGAGGTGCCGGACGACGCCTACGATCGGCGCGACGAGTATGAACTTCTGATCCGTTCGGAGGGGTACGTTCCCGCTCTAGCGCTAGCGGACGAAACTGGCTGTGTGCCCATCTGGTTTCACACACATCCCGGCGACGAGGCCAACCCCGCTCCGAGTGAACACGACGTCGTAGTCAATGAGTCGCTGGCCGACGTCTTCCGCTTGCGGGGCGAGAGCGAGTTCTACGGCGCTCTCATCGTGGCCCCGACCGGAGACGCGATCACTTTCACCGGCAGCCTTGACGATGGCCGACAAGTCATAGCGATCGATCGCCTGTGGGTCGTGGGTTCCCGGCTGGCGCTTTACGGCGGAGCCAACGCGGACCGCCCAGAGATCCCGGCCCTCTACGACCGCAACGTCAAGACGTTTGGAGGGCCCGTGCAGGAAGTGCTCCAAGACCTGCGGGTTGCGATCGTGGGGTGCGGCGGGACGGGGTCGGCGGTCGCTGAGCAGCTGGTTCGCCTCGGTGTCCGCAAGCTGGACTTGATCGATCCAGACATGCTGTCAGCCAGCAACGTCACTCGCGTGTACGGCTCGACACTCGAAGACATCGGCCGACCCAAAGTCGAAGTCATGGCGGAACACCTGCGACGGATCCTCCCCGATGTGCTGGTCACCCCGATCCACTCCACAATCACCGTCGAGGAGACTGCGCGTCAGCTTCTTGACGCCGACATCGTGTTCGGGTGCACCGATGACAATGCAGGACGGATGGTCCTCTCGCGCTTCGCGACCTATCTCACCACACCAGTCATTGACTGCGGCGTGTTGATCTCCGCTGACGCCGAGAACCACTTGGACGGCATACATGGACGAGTAACGGTGCTGCATCCAGGTCAGGCATGCCTCATCTGCCGTGGGCGGGTCGATCTCGCTCGTGCGCGAAGCGAGCTGCTGTCTGCGGAGGAGCTACAGCGGCTAGTCGGCGAGGGTTACGCCCCGGCACTGCCAGGCGTTGAGCCAGCGGTAGTCGCGTACACAAGCGCCGTGGCCGCCGCCGCCGTCGCCGAGCTGATTGAGCGCCTGACCGGGTACGGCGCGCAGCCGGTGCCGAGTGAAATCCTCCTCCGACTTCACGATCGCGAGATGTCAACCAACAATCAGATGCCCACCGAGCGCCACTACTGCGACCCCGCCGAGGGCAAGGTTGGACTGGGCGAAACCAAACCGTTCCTAGAACAGACATGGTGAAGTCGGCGCTCCTATCGCTCTGGTACCGGCTGCCGTGGGCGGGGTTCCGGGTCGTCGCCGTAGTCGACGCCGCCGACGAAATTCCCGACCAGATCCCATCGAAGGGCGCTGTGGTAGTCGGGTCACTCGCCGGCCCGACTTGGATCGCCTTCGATTGCCCGTGCGTAGACCGACACCGGGTCATTCTGAACCTCGATACAAGACGCCGGCCAGTCTGGAAGCTGTCCGGCACCAGACCGCTCTCGCTCAGCCCAAGCATCGACGAGCTCCGCGGGCGGATCCGCTGTCACTACTTCATTCGAAAGGGCAGGGTCTGGTGGGCCGATGACACAACCAATACGGAGGTTCACCGATGACAAGCGACAAGCGATCCGAAGAAGGGTCGGAGCGGACTGAGAGCGATGATCTAACCGAGGGGCCAAGCCCCCGGCCGGCAGTCCAGGGCTCCGACGCCGAGCCCGAGGAGGCGGTCGAAGCCCCAATGCCGGAAGATGGGATCTTGGAGCAAGTCGTCCCGCCCGTAAGCAAGACGCCGCTTTTCCAAGCTCTGAACGCAGCCAGATACCAACGCCAAGCGCTGGTTCGCGATATCGAAGGGATGACAGGCCGAAAGCTCATTTGCTACGTCGGAGGGATGGATGCGCCGGTCGATCGCGACGACGTCGTGTGCTTCGTCGATCTCCTACACAACCTCGTGCCGGATCAGGGAATTGACCTCTTGCTGCACACCGTCGGCGGAGACATCGACGCTGCTGAGAAGATCATGGAAATGGTTCGGAAGAAGGCTGCCGCAGCGATGGTCCGCGTGATCGTTCCTGACTTCGCGAAAAGCGCCGGCACATTGATGGCGCTCGCATCCGATCGAATCGTCATGAGCAACACGTCCGAGCTTGGTCCCATCGACCCGCAGATCCTTCGAAGCGACCAGAACGGCAACCGGATGTGGCATTCCGTCCGGCACTACCTCGACGCCTATGACGAACACAAGAAAGCGCTTGAGAAGAAGCCCGACGATCTGCCCGCCCAGATCATGATGAGCAAGCTCGATCCGGAGACGGTCCAGCTGTTCCGAAGCATCATGCACAGAGCTCGGAGAGTGGCCGAGAAGCAGCTGGTCCAGGGCATGATGAAAGAGGGCGGCAACTGGAGCCAAGCGGTGTCCGCGCTGTTGGGCGACACCTTGTTCCAAACGCACGGGCAGCCAATCTCCTGGGAGGACGCGTCCGACCCAAGGATCGGCCTGACAGTCGAGTACCTAGACCCCAAGGATGAGTTTTGGCAGATGATCTGGCAGCTCTACTGTGTCCAGAAGCTGGCGATCAAAGACAACCAAAAACTCTTTGAGTCACAAGTCGTGGACTTCCCCCGCTTCGTCGGACAGGAGAGCGCTTGCGAGATCAGCGTAGTTGTTGGTCGTGGTTGTTGATTGTCAGCGAGGGTCTTGCACCGTAGAGCGGCGAGGACCTTCCTCGAACTCCACGGGTGAGAGGTAGCCCAGGGTGGAGTGCCGGCGGCGGGGGTTATAGAAGGCTTCGATGTATTCGAAGATCTCGCCGGTCAGCTCGCGGCGGGTTGGCCAGGAGGATCGGTAGACCAGCTCCTTCTTGAGCGTGGCGAAGAACGTCTCGGCGACGGCGTTGTCCCAGCAGACGCCGGTGGATCCCATCGACCGCGCGATCCCGGCCTTGGCGCATTCCTGCCCGAAGCCCAGCGAGACGTATTGCCCGCCCTGGTCGGAATGGTGAATCAGTCCGGGCGCCGGCCGGCGACGACTGACGGCCATCTGAAGCGCGTCGACGACGAGCTCTGCGCGCATGTGCTCAGCCATCGACCAGCCCACGATCCGGCGGCTGAAGGCGTCCTGGACGGCGGCGAGATACAGCCAGCCCTCCCACGTGCGCAGATAGGTCAGATCCGCGATCCACAGCACGTTGGGAGCCTCGGGACGAAACTGACGCTTGACCAGATCATCAGCGACCCGGACGCCCGGCACCCGGATCGTCGTGCGCCCGTACTTCTTGGGGATCAGGCCCGAAAGGCCCTCGGTTCGCATCAGGCGCTCCACCCGCTTGCGACCGACGCGGATGCCGTACTGCATCCGCAGCTCGGCGTGGATCCGTGGCGCACCGTAGACCTTGCGGTTCTCGTCATGGATCTGGCGGATGCGCTCAAGCAGCCACGCGTCGCTCAGCGCGCGATCTGACGGCGCGCGCATTGCCCAGTCGCAAAACCCCGACCGGCTGACACCGAGCAGCTCGCACGCCAGCGAGACAGGAACGTGATGCTGGGCCTTCTCCGCCGCGATCATCCGGTACACGCTCACCGCCGATCGCTGTCCGCTGCGAAGAAGGCCGCGGCTCGTTTGAGCAGATCGCGCTCCTGCTTCAGGCGCGCGTTCTCGCGCCGCAGCGCCCGGAGCTCCTCGCGCTCAGCGCTCGTGAGCCCATCGTCACGCTCACGACGGTCTAACGCCTCCTGTTTGACCCAGTTGCGCAGCGACTGCTGGGTGACCCCCAGCGCCTCGGCGACCTCCGGCACCGGACGACCAGAACGCACCATCGCGACCGCCTCGCGACGGAACTCAAGCGGATACGGCGGACGAGACTTCGGCATTCAGAACATCCTTTCGAGACTTGCGGACGCAAGCGCTCAGATGTCCAGAAAAGCGGGGGAAGTCCACCAACGCCGACGATCGACCCACAGCCAAAGTCACACCCCAGCGCCCGATAGGTCGCAGCTCCGCTCAGCACGCGGATCTTGCCGGTGGAGACGTTGTCAAGCTCATACGCCGGCGCCGAGGGCCCCGTATATGGGCTGCAGTTCAGCCCTAGCCACCCCTCGCTGAAGGATGTGGCCACACATCCGAGCCGGGAGAACCGAGTGCGCCGCCCAGTCTGGGTATCAAGCACACTGCCGACCACGCCAGTCGGATTCGCGTTGGTCCCCTGATACGTGTTGGTCAGCACGTAGCGGCCGTCAGACACGAACGAGTAACCGGGCACCCTGGTCAACCGCGGCTTGATCACCACCGGCTTGGCATGGGTGAGATTGCGTGCCGCCGCGACGGGCGAAAGAGCCAGACAACTGGCCACAGCGAGGAACGACAGACCCACCAGATTCACCGGCTTGACATGGAGAAGTGTGCGCATACGAACTCAAACGCGGCTTGGGAATCGAAGTTGCGGCGCAAGCACTGAGGACATGCCTCTGATCTGAGGCTGCCAGCCGGGACAGTGCCTGCAGCTCAACACGTGCGCCAACCTGGCAGATAAGCAAAGCGGCAGCGTGACCTTCGTGGCTCCTCGGGCGACAACCCGGAAGCGTTCCTCAGGGTCGGGCGTCACGAGCGCCGTCGCTGCCTCACGCGGGGCAGCGGCGTCGTGGGCTACCCGCGCCTCGCAACTTGCGCCCGTGGTCAACGTTTATGCCCGTGAATAGGTCAACGAGGGAGGGGTCATGAGGCGACTTGGAGTGTTGATGAGCGTCACCGCGGTGTGCTTGGCGTGCGCGTCAGTCACAGCGGGTGCTGCGAGCGCTGCGTCGTCTGCCCCTGTTGTGCTTCACCTGAAGTTCCGCCGGATCGCGACGCAGGTCTATTCTTCGGTGCAGGCAAGCGGCGACTACCTGGGCTACCCCCCGTCATTTCCGCGCTCCTCCGCGGCGTCGCCATTTGTGCTTGTCAACGACAGGACCGGCAAGCAGATCAAGCTTCAGCCGTGTCGCGGCCGGGGGATCGAGCCGGGTCCGGGAATCCTGCACTATCCCTGGGTCGGGTTTGATTGCGGCGGCGCTAAGCCGTATCGGATCTACAACATCGTGACGCACAAATGGCACTCGCTCGGGTGCAACGCGTGCAAGCGCC
The DNA here is from genome assembly GCA_035713465.1 of Solirubrobacteraceae bacterium. GTDB lineage: Bacteria > Actinomycetota > Thermoleophilia > Solirubrobacterales > Solirubrobacteraceae > Palsa-465. The sequence goes on from DASSZP010000031.1 coordinate 32,007, forward strand.
ACCCCTACCTGGTGGACATGACAGCGATCGGAGCCGACTGGGTCGGATTGTCGGTCGCGCCCCATCAAGCCTGCGGGGACGGGATTCACGGAACCTGCGGGCCGACCACCTACCTGTATGAGAATGTCGTGACCGGCGCCTCGCGGACTCCGCGACTGAGGGCGGGAAGCGTGGTCGATCTGGACTCGCCGAGTTTGACCTCGCGCCTCTGCAAGCCACTGCAGGTCCCGCAAGGGACCGGGGGCTTTCCCAACCCGTTTACGTTCTTCGGCCGCTACACGCTCGCATTCTCCCGCTCGGGGATCTACGTCGAGCGTTGCGGCTCGCGGCTACATCTGCCTCTCATCGTCGGGAGCAACGACTTCACGAGCTTTGGCAACACGAAGGCGGTCGGGGCCTGCAACCGGCGGACCTCGACAGGCGCTGCGCCCACGCTGCAGGGCGTGTTTCTGCCGAGCCTGCGCCGTTACCAGGTGGATATGCCAAGCAACATTGGCTGCCCGCAATCGATCGCCCTGGGACCGCATCACATCGCAGTGACCAGCGGGCTCAGCCTCTGGGTCGCAGCTTTCCCGTGAGAGCACCAGCACGTTTGCGACGCCTACTCAGCCGAGCACCGAGTCACAGCCCATGCGCGGCTGACTCTGAGCCGCTGGCGCGGCACCCCCTCGACGGGACTGCTCCCTTCACGAACGACGGGGGTGAGTCAGCCACCGAACTTCGCGGAGCCAGGCTTCCGCTTCGGGTCAGCCGCCGGAAAGCAGAAGTCCGCACTCCGTGACTCCTGCGGCGACGAACCGGAGGTCTCATCAGTCCGCTAGTGACTGCGACCTCTATGGTCGGACGGCGAGCTTCTTTAGCTGGACATCGTGCACGGCGTTGAATCGTTGTACCCGAGGGGAGGAGTCATGCGACTCCGGCCAGGCCCACGAGAGTTCCTTCAGGATCGGTGAAATGAGCCACAACCAGACCGTTGGGTGAGGTGGCCGGTCCCATCACCCGAGTGCCTCCAAGCCGCTCGGCCTCGTGCAACGCGGCTTGGACATCCGGGACGCCGACGTAGAACACGGCATGGCTGTCATGGCCGGGGCCGCCTCCGATGCCGCCGCGCAGACCTGTCCCGTCCTCGGTGGCGAGGAGGTCCAAGAACCCATAGCTGTCGGGCTCTGATACTTCTGACGCCACTGGGGACGGCGTCTCGAACTCCCACCCGAACAAGCGGCTGTAGTAGCTGCGAAGACGCTCCGGGTCCTTCCCGATGATCTCGAAGTGCACCACTGGCTGTCCCATGACGTATTTCCTTCCGCGGGTGGTTCGTCGCCCTTCGTATGCATCTGTGTCTAAGACTATGCGGACACCGGGGGCTCATCGGTGCCGGCCGGGTTGCTCAGCAGCCCCGGGGAGAAAGTGGTCGCCGGCCCATCGGCCGGCGCCCGTCGGCGCGGCCCCTCCGAGCTCGAAGCGACCATCACCGAGCGCGTGTTGGCCGCCGTCGCACAGAGGGTGTCCCGACTGTTTTGCACTCGTCCCGGGCTAGACGAACAACTCGCCTCAGACATCCGCAATCACGAACCAGCGGAAGCCTCCGGGGGAGCGATCAACCGCGCGATGCTTCCGCTTTCGGCCGAAATAGGGCCACCGAGCGCCTGCTCCCACGCAGGGCCGCCACTCTCATCAGAGATCTTCTCAGGCTGCTCGCCGGCGACTACCTGGCGACCCTGGTGATAGCGCTGGACGATGTCCCGAAACGTGTCCCGAGCTCAACAGATATGACCTCGGTGATCCTGACCTAACCTGACCGAATCGTTCGCAAGCATGGGCACCCTGACCGTCTGGCCAGAACTTCAAAACCGGCAGGGCGGGGCAGCCCCTCGCTTGGAAGGTTCGATTCCTTCGCCGCGTCGTCGCCGCGGCCATCGCTGCGGCGGGCCTTCGGCCAGTCTCGCCGCCTCCCGCCCCGCGCCGCGGAACCCGTCTGTCACGATCATCGGCAGATGAACTCCGGCCCTGACCTCGAGAAGACGTTGCTCGAGCGGGAGTCGGAGCTCGAGGTGCTCGATGACCTCGTGATGCGCGCCGCGGGTGGCGCTCCGGCCGTGGCCGTCATCGAGGGCCCCGCGGGCATCGGCAAGACGCGGCTCCTGCTCGCGGCGCGCGAGCGGGCCCGGCGGGCCGGACTGCGGGAGATGGCCGCGCGGGGCAGTGATCTGGAGCGCGGCCTTCCCTACGGCGTCGTCCGTCAGCTGTTCGAGCCTGCCCTGTCGGAGCCGGCCGCCCGTGATCGCTGGCTGACCGGGGCCGCGGCCGACGCGGCGCCGGTGTTCGATCCGCGGCTGCTCGACGATCCCGCCGACGACACCGGCTTCGCCGCGCGGTACGCGCTGTCGTGGTTGACCGCCAATGTCGCCGCTGAGGGCGGGCTGCTGTTGGCGATCGACGACCTCCAGTGGTCAGACGTGGCGTCCCTGCGCTTTCTCACCTACCTGCTGCGCCGGACCGAGGGGCTCGGTGTGATGATCGTGGTCGCGATCAGAACGGGGGAGCCGAACGTCGAGACGCGTCTGCTCGATGAGTTCGCCGGTGATCCGCTGAGCACCGTCGTCAGCCCGCGCGGGCTCAGTGATGACGCCGTCGCGACGCTGGTGCGCGAACGCCTCGGGGCGCAGCCCGATCGAGCCTTCGTCAGCGCCTGTCAGAGGGCCACGGGGGGTAATGCGTTCCTGCTCGGCGAAGTGCTGAAGGCGATGAGCCTCGAGGGGGTTGCGCCGAAGGCCGCCGACGTCGACGCGATACGGGACGTCGGGCCACGGGCCATCTCGCGCTCGGTGCTGTTGCGTCTGGTCCGGCTGGGTCAGGACGCGGTCGCGGTCGCCCAGGCGGTGGCGGTTCTCGGTGACGGCGCCGCGCTGCCGGCGACGGCTCGCCTGAGCGGGTTGAGCGAGGAACGCGTGGCGACCGCCTCGCGGACGCTGTCGGCAGCGGAGATCCTCGGCGCCGAGACGCCCTTCGCGTTCGTCCACCCGCTCGTCCACGACGCGGTCTATCTCGAGCTCGCGCCCGCGGAGCGAGAGCTGCGCCACGAACGGGCCGCGACGGTGCTGCGAGAGCTCGCAGCACCGCTCGAGCGCGTCGCGGCGCATCTGCGTCTGGTCCCGGCCCGGGCGGATGCCCGGGTGGCGGAGGTGCTCGAGCAGGTGGGTCTCGACGCGCTGCGCCGGGCCGATCCCGATACCGCCGCGGCGCACCTGAGGCGCGCGCTGGCCGAACCGCCGGCGCCTGAGCGGCGACCCGGCGTGCTGATCAACCTCGGCCTGGCCGAAGCGCTCGTCAACGACCGGCCGGCCGCGATCGAGCATCTCAGGGCGGGTTTTGAGGGGTCCTGCGACCCGGGCCGCCGCGCGGCAGCGGCCGAGGTGCTCGTCCGTATCCTGCTGTACTCGGGCTCGGCGGCGGAGGCAGCCGTGCTGGCCCGCCGGGCTGCGGAGAGCCTTCCGTCCGAGATGACCGACGAGAGCTGGCGCCTGGAGGCCCTCGAGCTGGTCTCGATTCGCTGGGGGGCAACGATCGACGATGCCGCCCCGCGGCTGCAGGCGGCTCGCTCCGGCCTGCGCAGCGAGGGGGTGGGAGCCCGGATGATCGCCGGCGTCGCGGCCTCGGAGTGGGCGATGACCGGCGGGTCCATGGCCGAGTGCCTGGCCCTGGCCCGAGCCGCCCTGGCCGGCGGGGCGCTGACCGCCACCAATGCGCCGATGGCTGGAACGGCGATCTTCGTCCTGGACCTCGCCAACGAGCCGGTGGAAGCCATGGTCCACTGGGACGCGGCCCGCGCGGCCGCCCACCGCCACTCGTCGGAGTCAGCGCTGGGCGCGCTCGATCTCGTCATTGCCCTCAGCCGGCTGTACCAGGGCGAGTTGCAGGAGGCCGAGGCGCTGATGCGCCCCAGCGACCCGGGGCGCCGAGCCGCGATTCAGGGACCGTACGGTCAGTCGATCCTGGCGCTGGTGCTGGTCGAGCGCGGCGATCTCGCCGCCGCTCGGCGGGTCGTGGAGGGGCGGCTCCCGACCGCCCCCGGCACCGATGCAGACGCTCTCGGCCTGCAGGCTGAGAGCGGCCTGCTGCTCGCCGAACGCCGCTGGCCCGAAGCTCTCGAGGCGACAGCGCGGTACGCGGCGTCCGTCCGCACCGGGGTGGTCAACCCGGCCTGGGTCCCGTGGCGCTCACAGCAGGCGCAGGCGCTGATCGGCCTCGAGCGACACGGCGAGGCACGGGCGCTGCTCGAGGACGAGCTGGTGTTCGCCCGGCAGTGGGGGGCGCCCGGCGCAGTGAGCCGGACCGTGCGCCTGCTGGCCGCGTGCGGCCCGGAACCCGACCTCGAGCTCGCGGCACAGGCGGTCGATGTCAGCAAGGACTCGGGTGCCCACCTGGAACACGCCAAGGCCCTGATCACCCTCGGGGGCGCGCTGCGGCGCACGGGTGAGCGCACCCGGGCGCGCGAACCGCTGCGCGCCGGCCTGCAACTCGCTCTGCGCTGCGGCGCGGACCGGCTGGCCGAGCACGCACGGACCGAGCTGTACGCCGTGGGTGGCCGGCCTCGTCGCGACGCGCTGAGCGGCCCGGCCTCGCTGACGCCGAGCGAGCATCGGATCGCTGAACTGGTCGTCGACGGACTGAGCAACCGCGAGGTGGCCCAGGCGCTGTTCGTGACGCCGCGGACGGTCGAGTACCACCTCACCAGCGTGTACCGCAAGCTGGGGATCTCCGCTCGGGCGGCCATCGCCGAGACACTGGGACGGATGAGCCCTCCGTAGACCGCCGGGGAAACCCTGGGGGTCACGTCTGGGGGTCCCACGGTGCGCGGGCGCCGGGCGGGCGTGATGATCCCCGCATGGCGACAGAGCGGGTCCATATCACGCTGGATCTCGAGATCGACGGCGACCGGATCAGCGGAAAGGCCGAGGTCGGTGATGCTGAGGTCGCCTGCTTCCTGGGCTGGCTGGGACTGATCTCCCTGCTTGATCGCCTGGTCAGGCCCACCGCCGTGCGGTCAAGCACGATCGATCCCCAACGCTGACCGACGTCCGTGGGCGTCCCCGGCCCGCGGTGACGGGCGTCCGCTCCCGGCGACGATCTCACACCCGCAAAACCCTGGGGGTCACGTCTGGGGGTCTCCACGGTGACAACGGGGCATCCCGCAGCGACGATGCACGGGTGGGCAATCACCAAAGGAGTCAGCCGAGCATGATCAGCCACGAGGGTCGCAGCAACCGGCACGCCGCCGGGCGAAGGGGCGCCCGCGCCGTTCTGCGGCTGGCGGCGGTGTCTGTGGTGGGGGCGTGGGTGCTCGCGGCGGCGGCTCCGGGGTGGGCGGCGTTGCCGTCGAACTGTGCTCAGTCCGGGAGCACGGTCACGTGCTCGTTCGCCTCAACCGGGGCCGAGCAGACTTTTGTCGTGCCCGCGGGGTTGACGGGGGTGCACGTCGCCGCCGTTGGCGCGGCGGGCGGGTCAGGAGGCGGCTTCGATGGGTCAGGGGGCGTGGGGGGGACGGCCACTGCGCAGGAGGCGGTGACCGCAGGCGAGACCCTGTACGTGGAGGTCGCTAGCGGCAGCTGGAATGGTGGTGGAAGCGGCGTGGCCGGGGGCGGCGGCGCTTCGGATGTGCGCACCGTCTCCTGCGGCGCGGGCTGCGCGACGGGTGGCAGCAGCTCGTCGCTGGCCTCCCGGCTGATCGTCGCCGGCGGCGGCGGGGGCGGCGGCGGTACGGGAGGCGCTGACTTCTCGGGCGACCCCTCGTGTCCCCCCTTCTCCGTGGGTGGCCCGGGGGGCGCAGCCGGCGGGCCCGGTGGGACGGGTGGGCTCGACGCCTATTGCGACACTGGCGGTGGCGGCGGCGGGCCGGGAACGCTTTCTGGCGGCGGCGGTGGGGGCAGCCACGGGGCCCCGGGCGTGGTGCCAGCTGGCGCTGGGAACCCGGGCACGTTCGGGCTCGGCGGTAGCGGCGGGACCGGTGGGGGCGGTGCCGGCGGCGGCGGCGGCGGCGGTTACTACGGTGGTGGCGGCGGCGGCAGTGGCGGGAGCGACCTGGCCAGCGCCGGTGGTGGCGGCGGCGGTGGTGGGTCCTCGTACGCGCCGGGTGGTACGACCGGGCTGGCTACGTCGGCCACGGCGTCGGTGAGCATCAGCTATTCGGCCGCGCCCGTGATCACCAGCGCGAATCACACCACGTTGTCGACCGGTCAGGCCGGGAGCTTTACGGTCACGACGTCCGGGACACCGGCACCGTCGCTGTCGGAGTCGGGCACCCTGCCCGCGGGCGTGACCTTCACCGATCATGGCAACGGGACCGCGAGCCTGTCAGGCACGCCGGCGGCAGGGACGGGGGGCAGCTATCCGCTGACGATCACCGCCGCCAACGGCGTGTCCCCGAACGCGACGCAGAGTTTCACCTTGACCGTCGATCAGCCCCTCGCGATCACCAGTGCCTCGACGACCCGGATGATCCCCGGCCATGCGGGCAGCTTCACCGTGCGCTCGACCGGCTATCCGACGCCGGCGCTGAGCGAGGCCGGCGCGCTTCCGTCCGGCATCTCGTTCGCCGATAACCACGACGGGACCGCCACCCTGTCGGGCACGCCCGCGGCCGGCAGCGCCGGCAGCTACCCGCTGACGATCACCGCAGCCAGCGGCGCGTCCCCCAACGCGACGCAGAGCTTCACGCTGACCGTCCCCAGTGCGCCGTCAGCGTCGATCACCTCCCCCTCCGCCGGTGGGGTGTACCGGGTCGGCGAGTCGGTCGCGACGAGCTTTGCCTGCCAGGAGGGCACCGGGGGGCCGGGGCTGGCCTCGTGCACGGACTCCGGTGGCGCCGGCGGCGGCAGCGGCCACCTGGACACGAGCAGCACCGGCCCGCACACCTACGCCGTGACCGCCACCTCAAGCGACGGGCTGACCGGCACCACCTCGATCGCCTATACGGTCGCGGGCGCGCCGAGCGCCACGATCGCAGCCCCCGCTGGCGGCGCGACGTACACGGTCGGCCAGGGCGTGCAGACCACGTTCGGCTGCGTCGAGGGTGCCGGCGGGCCGGGTATCGCGTCCTGCCAGGACGCAAACGGCTTCTCCAGCCCCCATGGCACGCTGGACACGACGAGCGCGGGCGCGCACACCTACACGGTCACCGCCACCTCACGCGACGGACAGACGAGCAGCACATCGATCTCCTACACCGTCGCCGCCGCCAGCAGCCCGCAGTCACCCTCGTCGGCAGATCCGATCAGCGGCACCGGTCCCTCGAGCACCGGTCCCTCGAGCACCGGTCCCGCCCCCACCGCAACCCGCCCACCCGCGGCCGAGCGCAGTGCGCAGCTCAGCGGTCTGATCCTCAGCCCACATCGGTTCCGTGCCGCGACGAGCGGTCCGGCGACCTCGGCGGCCGGCCGTGCGGGTACACGGGTCAGCTACTGGGACACAGTCGCGTCGGTCACCACGTTCCGGGTGCTGCGCTGCGCCGGCCCACGGGGTCTCTGCCGCCGGATGGTGTTCCTCGGCGCGCTCACCCACCGCGACCACGCCGGCCGCAACCGGTTCCGCTTCACCGGCCGTCTGAACGGCCGGACGCTTCCCGCCGGCTCGTACGTGGTCCAGGCGACGGCGAGGTTCGCCGGGCGGGCCAGTCACGCGGTGACCGCGCGGGTCACGATCCTGCCCCATCGGTGAGCGGGGCGGCGGTGGCTCTGACGGCCCAGGCGCGAGAGAGGTGAGCAGCGGCGGCCGCTGCCGCCCCGCACCCAGTTGACAGGAAACTGGACCGAGACATAGGATCGCCGCTTCCTGAAGCGGAGAGGACGGGTGACGGTGCGGCGACGAATCCTGATGTCGGTCCTGGCGGCGATCGCGCTGGTGGTCAGCGCGGCCGCCGCGGCGGCGCCCGCGGCGCGCCCACACGCGGCCGGCATCGGGCCCGCGCATCTCGTCCGCATCACCGTGCTCTCCACGCGGGCCGACCTGGTCACCGGCGGAGAGGCGCTCGTCCAGGTTGTGCTGCCCCCGGGCGCCCGCCCGGCGCAGACCCGGCTCGACGTCAACGGCCGCGACGTCACGCGCGAGTTCTCCGTGCGCGCCAACGGCGACTTCGAGGGTCTGGTCACCGGCCTGACCGACGGGACCAACCTGCTCACGGCCCGGTTGCCCGACGGCTACGGCGCGCATCTGACGATCACCAACCATCCGATCAGCGGGCCGATCATCGCCGGGCCGCAGCTGGAGCCATGGAAGTGCGAGGCCGGGGCCGTCGACGCCGCCTGCGACAAGCCGACCACCTACAGCTACGTCTACAAGTCGACGGATCCGACCAAGACCGGTTTTCAACCCTACGACCCGGCCAATCCGCCCACGGACGTGGCCACGACGACCACCCAGACCGGGGCGACGGTGCCGTTCATCGTCCGCGTCGAGACCGGCTATGAGGACCGCGACCAGTACCAGATCGCCGCTCTGTTCCAGCCGCACAAGCCGTGGACCGCGCTCGCCCCGCAGCCGCAGTTCAACCACAAGCTGCTGATCACGCACGGGGTCTCGTGCGGGGTCGACTACCAGACCGGCACGGCGCCGAGCGTCACCAGCTACAACCCGTCGCCGGTCTCCTCGCCGGTTCTGCCGACCGCCGACAGCGGCCAGTACGCGCTCGGCCAGGGCTTCGCCGTGATGTCGACCGCACTGGACTACAGCGGCCATAACTGCAACCTGCCCCTGCAGGCCGAGTCGCTGATGATCGCCAAGGAGCACCTGATCGACTCCTACGGGACCCTGCGCTACACGATCGGCACCGGCTGCTCCGGCGGCTCGCTGGCCCAGCAGTGGATCGCCAACGCCTACCCCGGCATCTACCAGGGGATCCTGCCCACGTGCTCGTTCCCGGACGCCTGGGGCACGGCGACGCAGTTCTTGGACTACCACCTGATGCTGGCCTACTTCAACGACCCCTCCAAGTGGGGGACAGGGGTCGTCTGGACCCCGACCCAGGAGGCCGAAGCCGAGGGCCACGTCTCGATCGTCAACTCCGAGGTGTCCGACAACGCCCAGTGGCACGTGGCCGTCCCCACCGACAACTGCGCCGGCGTGACCGCCGCCCAGCGCTACAACGCGCAGACCAACCCCGGCGGCGTGCGCTGCGACATCCAGGACGCGGCCATCAACGTCTTCGGACCCGACCCGGCGGCGTACTGGTCACCGGCCGAGAAGGCGGCCGGCCACGGCTTCGCGGTGCCGCCGATCGACAACGTGGGCGTCGAATACGGTCTCGGTGCGCTGCGCCAGGGTCAGATCACCCCCGCGCAGTTCATCGATCTCAACGCGAAGATCGGAGGGGTGGACATCGACACCAATCCGAGCGCCGCCCGCATCGCCACCCGCGGGGCGGCGCTGGCCAACGCCTACCGCAGCGGGATGATCAACGAGACCAACAACCTCGACCAGACCGCGATCATCGACTGCCGGGGCCCGGATCCGGGTGCCTTCCACGACGCCTACCGGGCATTCGCCGTGCGCGCGCGGCTGGACCGCGAGCACGGCAATCACGCCAACCAGCTCATCTGGGAAGGGCCGACGCTGATCATCGGCGACACCCAGTGCAACCTCAACAGCCTGATCGCCATGGATCACTGGCTCGGCGCGGTGGAGAGCGACCACAGCGCGCGCACCCAGGCTCAGAAGATCGCCGCCGACAAGCCCGCCGGCCTCGGTGACGAGTGCTACGACGGCACCGGGACCAAGCTCTCGGATGGCCTGTGCCCGCCCGGCGTCGTGCCGATCTACGGGACGCCGCGCACGGTCGCCGGTGACGCGATCACGACCGACGCCAACAAGTGTCAGCTCGCGCCGCTGAGCCGCGCCGGTGACTTCGGGCCGATCCCGTTCACCGACGCGCAGTGGACGCAGCTGCAGTCGCTGTTCCCCGGCGGGGTGTGCGACTTCTCAAAGCCCGGCGTCGATCAGCAGCCGACGATTCCGTGGCAGACCTATCAGGACGCTCAGGGCCACGTGATCTACGGCGGCCGGCCGCTGGGTCCGGCCCCCGTCTCGATCCCCTTCGGCCCCGGCGCGGCCTGCGCCCGGACCCCGGGCGTGATCACCGGCACGTCGCTGGGCCCCGTCCGGCTCGGGATGGCGCGGCACCAGATCAAGCGGCTGTTCGCGCGCTTCTCCACCCGGGGCCGTCGCTACATGGACTTCTACTGCCCGACCGCCCGCGGCATCCGCGTCGGCTATCCCTCTCCGGCGCTGCTGCGCACCCTTCCCCGTCACGAGCGCAACCGGGTGCGCGGGCGGGCGATCCTCGTGCTGACCGCCAACCACGGGTACACGCTGAAGGGCGTGCACCCGGGCACCCGGCTGGCCGCGGTGGCGCGCCGGCTGCGGGTCGGCCGGCCGTTCCGGATCGGGCTGAACACGTGGTACCTCGCGCCCGCCGGAGCCGGCCGCGGCGTGCTCAAGGTCCGCCGCGGCCGGATCGAGGAGATCGGCATCGCGGACAAGCGGCTGACCACAGGCCGCGCGGCGAGCCGCCGCTTCCTGGCCCGGTTCTCCTGACCGGGGGTCCGGCGGGCGACGGCGCCGTCGGCTGGGCTCAAGGGCCGGCCGGGCGCGCTGCCAGGGTGGCTCACGGGTCGATGTGTCCTGGCGCGTCATCGAGCCCCTGAGGCTGGCGGTCCTGGACCCGCGGGTCGCGGTCGTCGGGGGTCGGTGGCCGGCGCTGATGCATGCGATCGTGTACCGAGCCGTCGAGCGCTCCCACGCTCTGGCCCTGAACGTGGGCATTCACTGTCTGCAGCACGTCGAGCTGCGTCTGCTGGTCCTCTTCTGGCACCTGGCGGACCGATTTGGACGCGTGACCCGAGAGGGCACGGTGATCCCGGTCAAGCTCAGCCACGGTGACATCGCCGAGCTGATCGGCAGTCAGCCCAGCGAGGTGCGCGACCTGCGGCTGCGGGCCGAGAGCGCGCCCGCCGCGGTCGCGCCCGCGCGTTCATCCTAAGGCGCCGGCCGGTCGCGGGCCGGCCGGGAGGCAGCGCGTCAACAGCAGCGCGCTGCCTCCCGGTGACCGCGCCGGTTACTGGGTGGCCGAGAGCCCCGGCCTGCAGTTGGCCCGGTGGCTGATGGTCAGGTCGTCGATGAAGGCGGCCGAGTCATAGGAGCGGTCGCCCTGGTCGAAGATCGACAGATACAGCGTGTGCCGCCCGGGTGTGATCGGGGTCGAAGCCCGGAGCACGCGGGTCGCTCCCCCGTAGGTCGTGCCCTTGGCGTAGGCGGCCTTCATCACCGCCGGGCCGGCGGAGTTGATCGTGACGATCCCGCCCTTGGAGTCGCGGGCGAAATCATGCTGCGCGGTGATGTGAGGATCGCTGAAGCCCGAGTTCCACTGGGTGTAGTCGAGCTCGGCGATGAACCCGTCGTTGTATGGGGAGTGAATGAACTCCGGGAACTCCTGGGACAGGTAGCGGAAGCGGAAGGACAGGCAGCTGGCGCCGTGCGGAACCTTCAGGTACAGGCGCAGGATGGTGAGATCGCGTGTGCCCCGCAGCGGGATCCCATTGTCCTTGCAGCCGGGCCGGCCGGCGTAGCGATGGTGGTCCGCCAGCCGCGCGCAGCCGTTGGTCAGGATCGCGTACTGATGACCGATGCGCGGGAAACCGGCCAGCGGCTCGGTCGAGATGGCGTTGGGATGCCCGTCGGGCGGGACCGCGGCAAAGCGCCCGTTGATCAGCTCGTGCGGGTTGGCCATCATCGCCCTGGCGAGCATGGTCGCGCCCGCGTGCGACTCCGACACCGGGGTGATCCTGCCGTTCGGTGCCGCCGCCGCGACGCCGCCCAGCCCTACCAACAGCATCAGCGCGGCCGCCGCGCCGCACACCCTCGGGTGCTTGAACAGTGCTCTGGCCATACGTTCCTCTCGTGAAATGACGGGACAGCGGAGTCGCCGGTCCTCGACCGCGCCAACCGGCGGCTACCCGCGCAGTTGCGGCGCGCCCAGCGCCTGGTCACCGGGATGACCGTTTTGGGACCGCAACCGAGCGGCGCTGGCGGGCGGGCTCGTGCGGATCATTCGTCCTTTGCCCGTCGGGTGCCGATAACAGAGGTTGTGGCATCGTCCCTGGAGAACCTGCGGCTGAACAAGCGGATGGCGGCGTACACCGCGGCGGCGATCTACGGCGCCTCGGCGGTCGACGGTGTGATCGAGGGCTTTCTGCCCGGCGATCCGGCGTTCTCGCTAGCGCCCGTCCTCATCGCGCTTGTGATCGCGGTGCTGCTGCTCGTGGCCGGCTCACGGCTGCCGTGGTGGGGACTGTCGCTGCTGGGGCCGCTCGGCGTCATCCTGATCGCATCCGCGGTGGCCACCACTCCCGGGCCCGGTGACGGTGCCGTGCTGTACGCGATGCCGGTGCTGTGGACGTCGGTCTACTTCGGTCGCCGCGGCGCGGCGGCCATTCTCGCCTGCGTCGCCGCCGCCCACGCCATCGCGCTGCTCGAGCTGCCGCCGAGCAGCTCTTATCCCGGACGATGGATGGACGTGATGGTCGCGGTGGCGGCGATCTCCCTCGTCGTGCTCGTCCTGGAGCGGCGCAACGAGCTGCTGGTCACGCGCCTGACCGGCGAGGCGCGAACGGATGCGCTGACCGGCCTGCTGAACCGCCGCGGCTTTGATGAGCGGGCGCGGATCGAGCTCGCGCACGCCAAGCGAGAGAGTCGCTCGATCGCCATCACCACCTTTGACATCGATCACTTCAAGCACATCAACGACGAGTGGGGGCATCCCACCGGCGACCAGGTGCTGGCCTGGATCGGCACGGTGCTCGCCGCCGAATGCCGGGACATCGATGTCCCCGCGCGTCTCGGCGGCGAGGAGTTCGTCGTCCTGCTGCCCGGCGTGGGCTGGGGCGGCGCGGAGGCCTTCACCGAGCGCGTGCGGCAGGCATTGGCCGCCGGGGATGCGTCCTCGCTCCCTGTGGTGCGTGTCAGCGCGGGTATCGATGTCGCCGCCACGCCGGAGAACATCGAGACGATGCTTCGCATCGCTGATTCCGCGCTGTATCAGGCCAAGCGCACCGGGCGCAACCGGACCGTCACCTCCAGGGCCCAGCGCGCCCGGGCCGGCGCGCTCAGCTGATCGGGCGGATCCGACCGGCCGCTGGCTGCGGGTCGGCCGCTGTGGGAGGATCGTCGGATGCGATCCGCGCGTCGAGCCCGATCGGTTGCCGGCGGTGCTCTGAGCGCGGGGCTTGCCGCCTACACATGGAGGCAGCGGCAGTGGCAACGGCGCCTGAACGACGCCGAGCACCGCGCCCAGGCGGCCCTCGAGGAGGGGTCACGGGGCCGTCGGACGCGCGAGCTGCTGCTCATCACCGATGCGGCGCTGGCGACTCTGCCGCTGGAGGATCTGCTCGTCGAGTTGCTGTCGCGGGTGTGCCAGGGGCTGCCGGCCGACGCGGCGGCGCTGCTGCTGACCGATGGTCCCCTCGACACCCCGGTGCTTCGCGCGGCGTTCGGGTTCGAGCCGCGCGGCGAGGCCGGCACGCTGTCCCCCGGCGTCGGGCTGGCCGCCCGCGTCACCGATGAGCGGCGGGCGCTGGCGCTCCTGGAGGGGGAGGTGGCCTCCCAGGTCCGCTTGACCGCGCTGCGCGACATGGGCGCGGTGGCCGGCGCCCCGCTGCTGATCGGCTCGCGGGTGATCGGAGCCCTCGAGGTCGGACGCCGTGAGACGCGCCCGTACGACGAGACGGACCTGGCCCTGCTGCAGCTCGCGGCCGACCGGACCGCGCTGGCCATCGATCACGCGCGCATCTTCGAGCGCGAGCGTCACATCGCGGCCACCCTGCAGCGCAGCCTCCTGCCCGCGCAGCTCCCGGAGATCCCCGGTGTAGAGCTGCAGTCGCGCTTTCTGCCCGCCGGCGCCGGTCAGGACGTCGGTGGCGACTTCTACGACGTCGTTGCCCTGAGCGGTGACCGCTGGTTGCTCGTCGTGGGTGATGTCTGCGGGAAGGGGCCCGAAGCGGCCGCGCTGACGGCGATGGTCCGCTACACGCTGCGGGCCGAGGCGGCCCACGAACCGCGTCCGGGTCAGCTGCTCGGCCTGCTGAACGGCACCATGATCGCCCAGCCCGGGGAGCTGACGTTCTGCACGCTGGTCTGTGTCCTGCTCGAGCGCGTGGGGGGCAAGCACATGGTCACCATCGCCGCCGGCGGCCACCCGATGCCGCTCGTGATCCGCAGTGGCGGCCGGGCGCAGCTGCCCCCGGGCGCCGCTGGGCCGCTCGTCGGCGTCTGGTCTGACGCCGAGTTCCCCGAGCATCGCCTGAGCCTGTTCGGCGGTGATGCGCTGGTGGCGTACACCGACGGCCTGCTCGAGGCTCATGCGCCGGAACGCATCCTCACCCCCGAGGCGCTGGCCGCGATTGCCTCGGACTGCCCCCTGCAGCCGCTCGAGGGGTTCCTGGGCGCGCTCGAGCGCGCGGCGCTGGGGAGCGGCGTCGAGCCCGCGCGGGATGACATCGCGACGCTCGCGCTTGCGGTCGCGCCGGTGCCGTCGCCGGGGACCGATCCTCCGGGGCGCGTCGTGCCGGGCGTGACCATCGACGCGGCCGCCGACGAAGCTCAGCGGGCTGAGGACTCGCCGCCCGGCGCGGCGTGTCAGGCGCCATAGACGCGCCCGGCTGGCCCGGGGTCTCACCGGGTGCCCTGCGCGAGGTGCGGCGGCTGGCCGGCCCGCGGGCCCGGATCGACGGCGTCGTGCGGCTGCAGGGTGGCCAGGAGGCCGACACGTGGCGGATCGACACGGTCGACCCCCGGTGGCGCGTGGTCGTTCGCGAGTACCCGGCCGGCGACCCGGGGGCGGCTCGCGAGCAGGCCGTGCTGCGCACGCTGGACGGACTTGGGGGGCTGGCGCCGCGCGCGCTCGGCGCGGACCTCGACGGCCGGTGGTCGCAGCGGCCGACGTCGCTGATCGGATGGCTGAACGGCGTCGCCGACATCACCCCGAGCCGGCCGCGAGCGTGGGCCGCTGAGCTCGGTCGCGGACTGGCCGTCGTGCACGCAGTCCCCGCCGCGCGGCTGGCGGATCTGCCCGGTGTCTTTGACCGGGAGACGCCGGCCCGGCTCAGCGGTCCGCTGGCGCCGGCCGTGCGCGCACGCTGGTCGCAGCTCGGCAGCGCTCCCGTGGCCCTCAGCCACAGCGACTACTGGTCGGGCAACGTCGTCTGGCACGACCGGCGGCTGACCGGGATCGTCGACTGGTCAGGGGGCGCGCGCGGCCCGCGTGGCTATGACATCGGCTGGTGCCGGCTCGATCTCGTCCTGCTGTACGACGCGCAGCTCGCTGACGTGTTCCTTGACGCGTACCGGCGGGCGGGCGGCGATCCGCCGCGCGAGATCGAGCTCTGGGATGCCTGGGCGCTGGCACGTTCGCAGGACGCCGTGACGACCTGGGCGCCGAACTACGCGCCCCTGGGCCGCGGCGATCTCAACGGGCCGGAGCTGCGCCGCCGCCACGCGCGCTGGACCGAGCTTGTGAGGGCGGGCGCGCTGCACTGACGCCAGGCCCGCGCCGCGTCAGCCCGCCGGCTGGCCGGCGCGCCTAACCGTCGGAGGCGGGACTCTGGCCGTACTCGTCGTCGGAGACGTGCCGCCCCCAGCTCACGGGACTGCCCGACGCGTCGGCCTGCTGGATTGCGATGTGGACCATCAGGCGCTCCGGCGCAGCGCCGTGCCAGTGGTTCTCGCCGGGCTCGAAGAAGACCCGGTCTCCGGGGCGGATCACCTCGACGGGTCCGCCCTCGCGCTGGCAGCGCCCGATGCCCTCGGTGACGAAGATGGTCTGCCCATGGGGATGGGTATGCCACGACGTGCGGGCGCCCGGCGTGAAATGGACATTGGCGGCGGCGACGGTCGAGCTGCCTGCGGGGGCGGCGACGGTGTCGATGTAGACGTCGCCGGTGAAGGACTCCTCGGGACCCTTGGCGGTCTCGGTTGCGCTGCGGGTGATGTGCATCGGCCCGACGGTAGCGATGACTTCGGGGATCTGCGAGGGTCTTTCCGTCCATATGAACGACACGACCCCCCTCATCACCGGTGTGGACTTCGTCTGCATTCCCGCGCGGGACTTCGACGCGATGACCGCCTTCTACGGCGAGACGCTCGGCCTCCCGTTCGTCAAACGGTACGGCTCCCGGGACGGCGCCGAATACCAGGCCGGCAACCTCACCCTGGCCGTCATGCGCGCCGAGGACTTCGGCGGCACGTTCTCGCGCAACGCCATGCCGATTGCCCTCCAGGTCCAGGATGTCGCGCAGGCGCGCGAGCAGCTGGAGGCCAAGGGCGTGCGCTTCGTCAGCGACACCTTCGATTCGGGCGTGTGCTGGCAGGCGATCTGCCTGGACCCGGACGGCAACCCGCTGTCACTGCATCACCGCTACGCCGCCACCGATCAGCCGCCGCCGGCGGCGTAGCGCCGTCCTGGGACTGGACCCGGCGCGGGCCGCCGGGACCGACCCCGGCGCGGGCCGCCGGACTGGACCCGGTGCGGGCCGCCGGACTGGACCCGGTGCGGGCCGCCGGCCTGGACCCGGCGCGGGCCGCCCGGCCCCCGGGCGCCTGGACCATCAGCCCTTGGGCAGGGCCGCGAAGTCGCGCTTGACCTGGCGGTACCAGCCCATGCCCGAGAGCGGCCGCTTCCAGCGCCCCTTTATCTCCTCCAACGCCGGCGCGTGTGCGGTGTCACCTCCGGCGACCATGTCCTTGAGGTGCTGATCCTGGGCCTTGATCACGTCGTTGGCCGTGGCGCCGCGGTGTGTGTATTCGCACGGCCCGCCGAGCTGCCGGCACGTCATCGCCTTCATCTCCGTCTCCTATCGAGTGGCCGAATGTGATGTCGACACCGTAGGCGCGGGCGGGTTCCGCCGCTTCTCGGATCCTGCTCGATGGGAGTGCGACGCGCGGCCGGCGTGAGGCATATATTCATTTACGGTGCATCGCAGGAGATCGACCCGCGGGCTGGTGTCCGTCCTGGCCGCGCTGGGCCTGTGCGGGCTGACCGCGGGCCCGGCCCTGGCCCGGGATGGCACGGTCACGTCGTTCGACGGCACCAAGATCGCCTACCACTTCTACCCACGGCCCGGGCTGGCGCCGGGACAGCGGGCGCCGACCCTGATGGACGGCCCCGGGTACAGCAGCGGGGGTGCCTCCGAGAGCGACGCCACCGTCCAGGCCGCCCTGAACGACGGCTACAACGTGCTCACCTGGGATCCTCGCGGCTTCGGCCAGTCCGGTGGCCAGGTCGAGATCGATTCCCCGATGTATGAGGCCCGCGACGCCTCGGCGCTGATCGACATGCTCGCTCAACAGCCCGAGGTGCAGCTGGACAAGCCCGGTGACCCGCATCTCGGCATGATCGGCGCCAGCTACGGCGGGGGCATCCAGCTCGTGACCGCGGCGACCGATCCCCGGGTCGACGCGATCACGCCGCAGATCGCCTGGAACTCCCTGATCACCAGCCTGGACAAGAGCAACACGGCCAAGGGCGGGTGGGGATCGCTGCTTGTCGCCCTGGGCACTGCGGGATCGACGACCGGGGTGACCAACGATCCGGCCGGCTTTGGCCCGACCGGACGCCAGGACCCGCACACGACCTCGGCCTTCGCCGACGGTCTGTCCACCGGTGAGTTCACCGCGGCCGACCAGGCGTACTTCGCCGCGCGCGGTCCCGACTTCCTGCTCAGCCGCATCCACGTCCCCACGCTGCTCATGCAGGGGACCGACGACACGCTGTTCACGTTGCACGAGGCGATCGCCAACTTCAAGGCGCTGCAGGCCAACGGCGTGCCCGTGCAGATGCTGTGGTTCTGCGGAGGGCTGACCGGGGGGCCCGTCGCCCACGGCGTCTGCAACACCCCGGTCGGCCCGGACCCGCATATCGACACCGACTACGCGTTGCGCTGGCTGGACCACTACCTCAAGGGCACCGGGACGGTCGGGCCGACCTTCTCATGGGTCTCGGACGCCGGAGTTCTGCGGGGAGCGCCGGACTATCCCCCGGCGCAGGGCACGCCGGTCACCGCAAGCGGGTCGGGCACGCTGGTCATGACCCCCGGCGATGTCTCGGGCGCGCTGATCGAGGCCCAGCCCGCGGTCAACGCGCTCAACGTCGGGATTCCGACCCCGGCCACGGGAACCGAGCTGCTCGGCGAGCCGACGCTCACGCTCGGCTACTCGGGCACCGCCGCCAATCCCGACGCCCGGGTCTACGCGCAGATCGTCGACAACGCATCTCATCTGGTGCTCGGCAACCAGGCGACGCCGATCCCGCTCACGCTCGACGGCGCGGCGCACACCCTGAGCATTCCGCTGGAGGCCGTGGCCGCCGACGTGACGGCGGGCACGAGCTACACGCTCCAGCTCACCGACGGATCCGATCTCTACTTCGCCGCTCGCCAGCCCGGCCTGGTCACCTTCTCCTCGGTCAAGCTCAGCATCCCGACCGTGGCGGTCAGCGCCAGCGCGGGCGCCGGGCACCCGGTGGCGCCGCCGCCGGTGACCGCGTGCCCGGCCTCGACCGGTCGCGTGCACGGGCGCGTCCTGGGACCGATCACGATCGGGATGACGCGACGCAGCGCGAAGCGAGCCCTGCGCTTCAGCGCGACCCGCGGACGCCGCGACATGGACTTCTTCTGCCTGAGCCCGAACGGCATCCGCGTCGGGTACCCGAGCGCCCGGCTGCTGAGGACTCTGCCGCAGGCGATCCGCCGCCGGGTCCGGGGGCGAGCCGTGCTCGTGCTCACCGCCAACCGCCGCTACGCCGTCAACGGCGTCAGGCCCGACACCCGCCTGGCGCGCGTCGCCCGCCGCCTGCACACGGGCCGCGGGTTCCACGTCGGGCGCAACGACTGGTACTTCTTCTCGCGCCGTGGGGCCAACGGGATCCTCAAGGTCCGCCATGGCGTGATCGAGGAGGTCGGCCTCGCCGACCGGACGCTGGCCGCGGGCCGCGCCCGGCAGCGGCGCTTCGTCCACAGCTTCTCCTGAGCCACCGACCACAGCGCCGCGCCTCGGGGTTTTGCCGCAGCCCGGCGGGTCCCCGGGCGGATGGCCCGCAGGCGTGGGGCGAACGGTTCGCCTGGCTGCGCTACGAGGTCCGGGCGTGGCGCGACGGTGTCATCCCCGACCTCGACGCTGCGGTGGACAGCCCGCAACGCCTGACCGAGGCACGGGACGCCGGCGGGGAACGGCTCAGGCTGGTCGCACACGTTCCCCACGCACGTGTGGGGCCGCGACGTGCTGCACATCGGGGACATGTGGAACTCACACTCGGTCGTCGCGTGGCTGTTGGTGAGCAGCGGCATCGGTGTCGAGCGGGTGCGTCTGCCGCCGCGCGGCCGGGCGCCGGGTTGGCGGACCGCAATCGCGTGTGCGCGTGGGTGCGGGCCGCCCGGACCCGGTGCCTCTGCGGTCCCCTGCTGACCGCAATCTCGGCCACGCTACGGGGGTCATCGTTTCCCGAGCAAAGGAGCCGGATCATGATCACCAAGCTGGACTTCATCGGCGTCCCCTCCCAGGATGCCGAGCGTTCGCGCCGCTTCTACGGCGAGACCCTCGGACTGCGCCAGGATCCGCAGGCCCAGTACGAGTTCTGGGCCGGGGACACGTGCCTGGCCATTTGGGAGCCGGCGCGCCAGGGGATGCCGTTCGCGCCGCAGAAGAACGCGCACCCCGCGCTGCACGTCGACGACATCGCCGCGGCGCGAGCCGAGCTCGAGGCCAAGGGCGTGACCTTCGCCGGCGAGACGTTCGACACCGGGGTCTGCCACATGGCCTTCTTCACCGATCCCGACGGCAACGACCTGATGCTCCACCACCGCTACGCGCCGAGCGAAGCCTGACCGGAGGTCATGCCGGCGAGCGCAGCGGGCGACCTCTCAGGCCCCGGCCAGGAAAGTCCACCCGCTCGCCGGCGAGCTCTCAGGTCCCGGCCAGGAAGTCCAGCAGCTCGCCGGCGACCTCGTCGGGCCGATCCTCGACCAGGAAGTGCGAGGCGTCGACGGGGCGCCCGCGCACGTCATGCGCCCAGTCGCGCCAGATCGACAGCACATCGCCGTAGAAGCCCGGCAGGGCGCCGCGCTGCGACCACAGCACCTGGACCGGGCAGCTGATGCGCTGCCCGCGGTCGACCTCGTCCAGCTCGCGATCGATCGTCGCGCCGGCCCGGTAGTCCTCGCAGATCGCCTGCACCGCGCCGGGATCGGCGAGCTGGCGGCGGTAGGCGGCCGTGACCTCGTCGGGATAGCGACCGGGCTCGACGCCGAGGCCCATCCGGGTCAGGTGATGGTCCCAGTAGCCGTCGGGATCGCCGGCGATCAGCGTCTCGGGCAGCGGCGCGGGCTGGGCGAGAAAGCCCCAATGCCAGTAGCCGAGCGCCAGCCCGGCGTCGGCGCGGGCCCACACCTCGGCGGTCGGGACGATGTCCATGACCGACAGGGCGGTGACCGTCTCCGGCGCGTCGAGCGCCATCCGGTAGGCGACGCGCCCGCCGCGATCGTGCCCGGCCACGGCAAAGGTGGCAAAGCCGAGGGCGGCCATCGCGCGCACGAGGCTCTCGGCCATCGCCCGCTTGGAGTGCGGTGCGTGATCGTCCGCCGGGGCTGGGCGCGACGACGCGCCGTAGCCGGGTAGATCGGCGGCGATCACCGTGTGACGGTTGGTCAACCGGGGAGCGACGGCATGCCACATCAGATGGGTTTCGGGATAGCCGTGCAGCAGCAGCACCGGCGGTCCCTCACCCCCGATCCGGACGTGGACGGTGCCGTGCTCCACCTCGACGTCGCGCTCGGTGAAACCGGCGAACATGGTCACACCCTAAACCCGACGAAGGCCGGGCGGCGCTGTGTAGGTTTGAGTGATGCGACTTCCCATCACGCTTGACCTTCACCTGCCCAACTTCAACTACCCGGAGGTCGCGTCCGACGCGGTCTTCGAGCGCCTCGTGGACATCGCCACCGCGGCGGAGCAATCGGGCTTCAGCTCAGTCTCGCTCATGGACCATCTGCACCAGATCCCCGGGGTCGGTCCTCAGGAGAACTGGATGTTCGAGGGCTCCACGATGCTCGCGGCGATCGCCGCCCGCACCTCGACGCTGACCCTCGGGCTGCTCGTCGGCTCGGTCACCTATCGCAACCCGGCCCTGGCCGCCAAGGTCACCACCACGCTCGACATCGTCTCCCAGGGGCGGGCCTGGCACGGCCTCGGTGCCGGCTGGTTCGAGGCCGAGCACGACGCCTACGGGTATGAGTTCCCCGCCCTGAAGGTCCGCTTCGAACTGCTGGAGGAGAGCCTGCAGATCGCGCGCTCGATGTTCACGCAGGAGCGCACGACGTTCGAGGGCGCGCACTTCACGGTCAAGGGCGCGTACAACAACCCCAAGCCCGTCCGCGGTGACATCCCGATCCTGATCGGGGGCAGCGGCGAGCGCAAGACGCTGCGGCTGGTGGCCAAGTACGCCGACGGCTGCAACCTGTTCGGTGATGCCGACCGCGTGCGCCACCTGCTCGGGGTCCTGCAGGGCCACTGCGACGATGTCGGCCGCGACATCGGCGAGATCACCAAGACGGGGATGGGCCTGGTCGCGATCGGCGCCACCCACGAGGCCGCCGAGGCCAAGGTCGAGGCGATGCGCCGCATGGGCATCCCCGAGGAGCGGCTGGCCTCGGTGATCGCCGGTGATCCCGACACCGTGGGCGAACGCGTCCAGGTGCTGGCCGACGCGGGCCTTGAGGGCCTCACGATCTCGATGCCCGACAGCCACGACCTCGAGTCGGTGGCCCTGGCCGGCCGGGCCATCGCTCCGGTCTTCGCCGGCTGACCGGCGTTTCAGCCGGTGATCGCGTAGCGCTCGCGCGCGGCGACGGCCAGTCGCCGCGCGAGCGCGTCGGCCCGCGCCGCGGGATGGTGATCGGTGAGCGCCCCGGCCGCGCCGGGATCCACCGGGGTGCCAAGCGCCGCGTAGATGGCCGCGACCGCGTCGCGTAGCCGGGGCCCGCCGTCGACGACGAGCACCGCAGTGGTCAACGACGCGCCGGACACGACCCGCTGCGCGATCCCCGCCACCTTGGGCCCGTCGGGGAGGTGCAGGCTGTAGCGCCCGGGGCAGTACTCCCCCGGCAGCTCACCGAGCTGGAGTGGCATGGCCGCCGCGGACACCGTCGCGGTGATCAGCTCGGCAAGATCGGCGTAGCGCTCCTCAAGGCCACCGAGGATTCCCGCCTGGGTGCGCACGATCTCAGCGATCACGCAGTCGGGGTCGTAGACCGCGGCCTGGCCGCCGCCCAGCCGGACCACCGGCACGTACCCGAGCCTGCGGGCGACCGCCTGCGCGGCCGCGAACCCCGGACGGTGCACCTCGGCGCGGCCGAAGGCAACCGTCGGCCCCGGGCGGTAGATCCGCACGGTCTCGGGAGCCTCGCGGCGGGCCGCCGCCCGCAGCAGCATCTCGCTGAAGGCCATGTCCGCGGCCGGGTCATCGGGGTGGCCGTCGGTCAGCAGACGCATCGCCACGCCAGCGTGGCAGACGCCGGCCCGGCCGCGCGGACGGCGGGCGGCTCAGCGGCGGATGCGCTCGCGCACGACCACCCGGTGGTAGGCGTCGTGGACGAGCACCTCAGCGGGCGCGCAATCGTGGGCGCGGCGGCGGGCGGCGTTGAGTGCGTCCGCCAGAGTGGCGCACCGCTCGCGATCCTCGGTGTCCAGCCGCTCGACCGTCCAGGCGCCCCGGTGATCGCGGTCGACGGTGATGGTCGCTGTCGTCTGTTCGCTCATCACCTCAATCGTGGCACTCCCGCTCGCGATCGTCCATGGGGAAAGGCCGCAGCTGGGGCCGGATGGTTACCGTAGAGACATGAGGGCGGTGACCTGCACCGAGACGCGGCTCGAGGTGGCCGACCTGCCCGCGCCCGTCCCCGAACGCGGCCAGGCCGTGCTCGAGGTCGTGCGCTGTGGCATCTGCGGCTCGGATCTGCACGCCCGCCACCACTGCGATGAGCTGGCCGAGGTGATGACCGAGGTCGGCTACGACGACTTCATGCGCTCGGAGCAGAGCGTCGTCTTCGGCCACGAGTTCTCCGGCCGCGTCGCGGAATACGGCCCCGGCTGCCGGCGCGAGCTGGCGGTCGGCACGCCGGTCGTGGCCCTGCCGCTCATGCGCCGCGGGACTGATACGCACGCCACCGGGCTGTCGGCGCTGGCCCCCGGGGCCTACGCCGAGCAGGTGCTCGTGCAGGAGGCGCTGATGATGGCGGTGCCCAACGGCCTGGCCCCGGAGCTCAGCGCGCTGACCGAGCCGATGGCGATCGGCTGGCACGCGGTGCGCCGCTCAGAGATCGGCAAGCGCGACGTGGCGATCGTGATCGGCTGCGGGCCGATCGGGTTGTCGGTCGTCAGTGGCCTGAAGGCCCGCGGCGTCAAGACGGTGGTCGCCTCGGACTTCTCCGCCGCCCGCCGGCGGCTGGCCGCCGCATGCGGAGCCGACATCGTCGTCGACGCCGCGACCGACTCCCCGTACACCGCCGCCGACCGCGGGCACCTGCACACGATGCCCGAGATGGTCGACCTCGCGCTCGACACGACCGAGAAGCTGCGCCGGCTCCCGATCGCCTGGCATCACGTGTGGCGCGCGATCGACCGCCTCGGCATCCGGCCCAAGGCTCCGGTCGTCTTCGAGTGCGTCGGGGTCCCCGGGATGATCGACGCCGTGATCAGCCAGGCGCCGATCTGGAGCCGGGTGATCGTCGTCGGCGTGTGCATGGGCACAGACGCGATCCGGCCGTCGATGGCGATCAACAAGGAGACCGACCTGCGCTTCGTCCTCGGCTACACCCCGCTGGAGTTCCGCGACACGCTGCACATGCTCGCCGAGGGGACGCTCGACGCGACCCCGCTGCTCACCGGGGAGGTCGGACTGCACGGGGTGAGAGCCGCCTTCGACGCTCTGGGCAACCCGGAGGCCCACGCCAAGATCCTCATCGATCCCCGCTCGGACGCGCGCGAGCCGGCCGCCGTGTGAGTCCAGCGGGCGCCACACCGTCTCACGGCGGTGAGGCACATCGACGACGCTCACCTTGGCAGGCCGAGGCCACTACCGGGCAGCCACGGTCACCGGAAGCGGGCCGCGCGCGAGCACCGCGGCGAGAGCGCGAGCCGCGGCCCGGGTGAAGCCGCCGGTCAGATCGGTGGGGTTGCCGGCCGCGTCGACCCCGTCGGGGTAGGTGCGGAAGTCGATCTGGGGCACGGTGAGCAGGCGCCCGTCGAGCGCGACCGCGAAGTGCTGGTTGAGCGACTGCTGGGCGGCGCTGAGTCGCTGGCCGCGGTGGGCGACGGCTGCGGTGGCGGCCTGGAAGCGTGCGGCGCCCTGGGCCGTGAACTGAAACTGGACGTCGGGCGCGCCACCCTGATCGGTGCCGGCGCGCGCATCGCGCAGCGTAGCTCCGGTGAGCGCGACCGGGCCGCGGACGAGGAAGAAGCGCGCGCGGGCGTCACCCGGCGCGAGGGCGGCCCCCGCGGGCGCGGACGCCTGATCGCACGTGGCGGCCAGCAGCTGCCCGTCGGTGCGTGGGTCGGGGGCCGTCATCACTGTTCCTTGACGTGAGGAGCCGGTGATGTGACGCGGACCGCCGCGCGGAACCTACGGGTCGAAGTCGGGCAGGACAAGCGACCCGTCCTCGGTCAGGGTGAAGCCCGGGTTGTGGGCGATCTCCCACACGTGACCGTCGGGGTCACGGAACGCGCCCGCGTAGCCACCGTAGAAGGTCTCCTGAGCCGGCCGGGTCACGGCCGCGCCGGCCGCCCGCGCGGCGGTCATGATCGCGTCGACCGCCGCGCGTGAGCGGACGTTGTGCGCCAGGCTGATGCCGCCGAAGCCATCGCTGAAGTCGTCGCTCACGCCCGCGTCGGCGGCCAGCTTCGCGCGTCCCCACAGGACCAGGGCCATGCTCCCGGCCTGGATGAACACCGTCTCCTGCACCTCCTGGCCGTGCCAGCCCAGCGCGGCGTAGAACGCGCGCGCGCGGGCGAGGTCGGCGACTCCGAGCGTGACCAGGCTGACCCGTGCCTCCACCGGGGACCAGTATTCCCGACGCTGGGGACACGACGCGTGGACCGCGTACCGTGGGCGGACACGACCCGTGCATCGCGTACCTTTGGCGGCATGTCCGAGGAGCTCGCTGTCACCGCCCGCGGGCTGATCAAGTCCTTCGGTGACGTGCGGGCGCTGGATGGCGTCGACCTCGACGTCAACCGCGGGACCGTGCTCGGCCTGCTCGGGCCCAACGGGGCGGGCAAGACGACCGTCGTGCGCATCCTCTCCACGCTGCTGCGCGCCGATGCCGGAAGCGCGCGCGTGGCCGGCCTGGATGTCGTCGCCGACGCCGCGCGGCTGCGGTCTCAGATCGGCCTGGCCGGACAGTACGCGGCCGTCGATGAGAACCTCACCGGTCTGGAGAACCTGACCATGGTCGGGCGCCTCTACGGGATGAGCCGCAGCGCGGCCAAGCGGCGCGGCCACGAGCTGCTCGAGCGCTTTGACCTCGTTCAGGCGGCCGGGCGACCGGTCAAGACGTACTCCGGCGGGATGCGCCGGCGGCTGGACCTCGGCGCCGCGCTCGTCGCGCGCCCGCCGGTGCTGTTCCTCGACGAGCCCACCACGGGCCTGGATCCGCGCAGCCGGATCGCCCTGTGGGAGACGATCGAGGCGCTCGTGGCCGAGGGCCGCACGGTCCTGCTGACCACCCAGTACCTGGATGAGGCCGACCGCCTGGCCGACTCGATCGCGGTCATCGACCACGGGCGCGTGATCGCGCGCGGGACCTCGGACGAGCTCAAGGACCGCGTCGGCGGCGAACGGCTCGAGGTTCGCCTGGACGATGCGGGCAGCGGGGAGGCGGCCGCCGCGGCGCTCGCCCCGATGACCGCCGAGGCGCCGCAGGTGGACGGGACGCTGGTTTCCGCCGCCGTGCAGGGGCGCACCGGCGTGATCGTCGACGCCGTCATGCGGCTGCGCGAGGCGGGGGTCGGCGTCGACGACATCGGCCTGCGCCGCCCCACGCTCGACGACGTTTTCCTGACCCTGACCGGACACGCCGCGCAGGACGCCGAGCCCGAGCAGGAGGCCGCGTGAGGCGCCTGGTCACCGACACGCTGATCATCGCCGAGCGCAACCTCGTCCGGCTGCCGCGCTCTCCGGATCTGCTGCTCGCCTTCACCGTGCAGCCGATCATGTTCGTGCTGCTGTTCCGGTACGTGTTCGGCGGCGCGATCAACACCCACGGCGTGCCCTACGTCGAGTTCCTGATCCCCGGGATCATCGTCCAGAACATCGCCTTCGGCGGCTTCGTGACCGCCCTGGGGCTCAACGAGGACGTCCACAAGGGATTGGTCGACCGCTTCCGCTCGCTGCCCATGGCCCGTCCCGCGGTGCTGGCCGGGCGCACGCTGGCCGACGTGTTCACCAACCTGCTCTCGATCGTCGTGCTGCTGGTCACCGGTCTGATCATCGGCTTCTCGTTTCACGCCAGCGCCCTGGACGTGATCGCCGGCCTGGGCATCCTGCTGCTGTTCGGCTACGCCTTCTCGTGGGTGTTCGCGTTGGTCGGCCTGCTCGTCTCCTCACCCGAGGCGGCCAACTCGGCCGGCTTCATCGCCGTGTTCCCGCTCACCTTCATCTCCTCGGCGTTCGTGCCCCCCTCCTCGATGCCGTCGGCGCTGCGGGCGTTCGCTGACGTGAACCCGTTCACGGTCGTCGTCGACGCGATGCGCCATCTCTGGATCGGCACCCCGGCCGGCAATTACGTCTGGGGCGCGGTCGTGTGGGCGCTGGTCATCATCGCCGTGTTCGCGCCGCTGGCCGTGGCGCGCTACCGTCGCGCGGCCGCCCGCTGAGCGCCGCCCGCTGAGCGCCGTCCGCTGAGCGCCGTCCGCTGAGCGCCGCCCGCGGCGGGACGCGTGTGCGCCTGCGCCTGATAACCAGCCGTTTTCCGACCCACCCCGGGAAGAAGCGCGGCCGAGCACGCTTGCCGACGCCCGGGAGCCGCCGGCGGGGCCGAGCGTCAGGGCGCCAGCCGCTCTGAGAACCAGCCGCCGGCGCTGTCGCGGCGGAAGCGCAGCCGGTCGTGCAGCCGGTCGGGGCGGCCCTGCCAGAACTCGACCGCCGAGGGGACGATCCGCAGGCCGCCCCAATGCTCGGGCCGGACCAGCGCAGCCCCGCGCTCGACGGCCCGCTCGAGGTGGCGCCAGGGGTCGGAGACCGTGTCGCGCGAGGCGATGATCTCCGATTGGGGGGAGACGATCGCGCTGATCCGCGAGCCGAGCGGGCGGCTGTCGAAGTAGGCGTCGGCCTGCGCGGCGGGCACCGGCTGCGCCCGGCCGGTGACGATCACCTGGCGCTCGAGCCACAGCCACGGGAACAGCAGCGAGGCGGCCGGGTTGTCGCGCAGCTGGCGGCCCTTGGCCGAGTGCAGGTTGGTGTAGAAGACAAAGCCGGTCTCGTCCCAGGCCTTGAGCAGCACCGTCCGAGAGCCCGGGGCGACGTCGGCGCCGGCGGTGCTGAGCACCATCGCGCTGGGCTCGATCGGCGGGTCACGACGCGCGTCGATCAGCCACCGCTCGAACTGCTGCGGCCAGGTCGCGGCCAGTGAGGTCTCATCGAGCGCGTCGCGCTCGTAGCTGACGCGCTCGGCGCTGAGGTCGTGCGGGGCGCCCACCTGGTCAGCCGGTGGTGATCGTCACCTGATCGGGATAGAAGGCGACGTGCCCAGCGATCCGCTCCATCGCGGGATGGGGCGTCGAGTACTGCCATACGGCGTTCTCGGCCACGTCGCCGTCGACGACGAGGCTGTAGTAGTTGGCCTCACCCTTGTACGGGCAATAGGTCGTGTGATCGGTGGCCTCAAGGACGGACGGGTCGACGTCGTCGAAGGGGATGTACTGCGCGGCCGGGTAGTCGGCCTCCTGCAGGGTGAGGGCGTGCTCGGTGTCGGCGATCGTGCGGCCGTCGCGGTTGACGGTCACGCGCGCGCTGGTCGGCTCGACGGTGATCGGGTGGTCGGGACCGGGCTCAAGGACGGGTTTGGTGCTCATGACGGCTCCTGGCGGCGGGGGGAGTGGGTGACCTCAACGATAGAAACCGTGGCCCACGGGCGGCACCCGCCAGTCCCGGCCGTCAGTCCAGGCCGGCGAGCAGCCTCCGCGCCCGTGACCGCGAGGCGGCCAACGACCGCGTGGCGATCCCGATCTCCTCGATCACGCCGTGACGCACCTTGAGCACGCCGCGCGCCGGGCCGGCCGCGAACACATACCAGGTGTTCAGGCCGATCCGGTAGCCGCGTCCGGTGTGCAGCCGGCGCGCCTGGGGGGCCAGCGCATCTCCGGGCCGGACCCCGCGCAGGGCGTAGTCGGGGTTCGCGGTGAGCGCGAGCACGACCCGGCCGCTGACCCGGCGACGCTGGCCGCGGCCGAGTCCGCGCAGCAGCGCCGCAGACGGGTAGGCAACCCGGATGCCGTTGGGCCGCAGGCAGAAGAAGTCCATGTCGCGGCGCCCGCGGCGCGATCCCGAGACGAAGGCGCGGCGGGCGCGGGCACGGGTCATCCCGAGCGCGACGGGACCGAGCCGGGTGCCGGCCAGGCGACCGGTCGCGGCCGGGCAGGTCGGCGTGACCGCGCCGGCGCGGCTCGAGGGCCAGGCCGAGTCGGCGACGTGCACGACGTAGAAGCCGGTTCCGCCGTCCGTGTACCAGATGTCGTGGCGGGCAAGGTCGAAGGTGGGCTGGGACATCGCGTAGTCGCTCTGCGAGTACCCGGTCTCGGTGTTCGGGGTCGTCGGCGCGACGAAGTAGCCGACCTCGCGCGGATGCAGCAGGTCCGAGATGTCGAACAGCCGCAGTCCCGAGGCGATGAACGAGCAGGCAACCAGCGTGGGATCGACACGGCTGGGGACGTTGCAGTAGTGGGCGGCGTAGCCCTGGGCCGGGCTCAGGGTGCCGGGATCGCCGCTGGCCGCGGCGTGCTCGGCCGGGTTGTCCACGGCCAGGCGGAGGTTGGCCACGACGAAGGGATGAGCCTCGTCGGAGATGTCGATGATCCGTGCCGCTCCGACGGCGTTGGCGTTCCCGCTCGGGTTCAGCGTGGCCTGGGTGTACTCATCGAACTCGAGCACGTAGGGATGGCCGTGCTCGGTGAAGGGGATCGCGTTCTGGGGAATCGAGGCCGAGTTCCAGGTCAGGCGGCTGATCTCGCGCACCTGGGGGTTCGGCCTGCGGGCCTGGATCTGGCTCGTGTCGAGGATCGCCATCTGGCCGCCGGTCGGGTCGGCGATGTAGGCGCGGTTGCCGTCATCCGACAGGGTCATGCCGTGCGAGATGACGTTGCCCTGCCAGATCGCGTGCGGGTGCGACGGGTCGCTGACGTCGATCGCGGTGATCCCCGGCACGGCCGTGGCGGTGGCGTAGAACGTCTTGCCGTCCGGCGAGAAGCCGCTCTCGTGGCCGAGACGGGCCACGAACGAGGTCGAGTCGAGCACCGGATGGCGGCAGTCGCGGTGCACGTCGTAGATCGCCACCACGCCCGGCTCGGTGGCGGGGTTGCCGTTGACCGCGGCGAGCAGACCGCGGGCCTGGTTGAGGTTCAGCGACTCGTGCGGGGTGAGCATCGGCTCGGCGGTCAGCGTGTCGGTCTGCACCGGGTGAGCCGGGTCGGTCATGTCGAGCACCTCGACGCCGAGCGAGGGCCCCGCGGCGTTGATTGCGTTGGTCGGGAACAGCAGCGCGGTGTCGTAGAACGCGCACACATGGCCCGCCGCGTCGACGTAGCGGAAGGTCTTAAAGCCGCCCGACGTGCCCTGGTGCGAGACCTCGGTCAGGTTGCAGTTCAGTCCGTTGACCCCGGTCCCCGCGGGGACACGGCCATCGACCCCCGGCTCGGGGTGCGAGCCCGGGCCGCACGCCGCCACCGGTGTCGCGGCGTCCGGTGGCTCGGCGGGATGCTGGACGGGAGCCGGGGTCGGGGTCTGCCCGAAGCCCTGGCCGATCGCCGCCAGATCGTTGGGGTCGGTGGTGGTCGAGCCGATCCCCGGGAGCGGGGGGAGGGGGAGGGTGACCGCCCCGGCCGCGGTCATCACCGACAGAGCGGCGAGGACGAGCGCGAGCGCGCCCAGACCCAGCGACCACCGACGCCTGCGACGAGCACCCATCCCGACCCCTCTCCTCGAACCAGAAACCGGTGAAAGCCTACACCGGCACCGCCGCATCGGGCGCCGGCTGCTGCCGCGGCGCGAGGCCGAGCCGCCAGACCAGCTCGACCCCCGACTCCGCCGGCGCCTGGCGCGCGCGCCGCGCGGAGCCGACCAGGGTGTAGCCGGCCCGCCGGGCGACGGCGGCGCTGGCCGTGTTGGCCTGATCGGTGTGGATCTCGACATGGCTGATGCCGGGGTGGCTCAGCGCCGCCGCGGTGAGCAGGCGCACCGCACGGGTGGCCAGGCCCTGGTGTCGGTGGTCGGGACGCAGCCAGTAGCCGATCTCCAGCCCATCGGGCGCGATCCGGCGATGCAGCCCGGTACATCCGGCCAGGGTCCCGTCCAGGAAGATGCCGAGCATCACGTCGTCACCCCGGCGCCATTCGTTCTCACGCTGGGCCAGCATCGCGCGGCGAGCCTGGTGGGTGAGCGGCTCCTGGGCCGCCCACGGCATCCATCGGCGCAGCGATTCGAGGCTGGCCAGGACCGCCGCTTCGACATCGCCCGCGTCCTCGACGGTCAAACGCCGCAGCACGAGGCCGCCACCGTCGTCGAGGTGGTCGGGCAGCCGCGGGCGGGGCATCGTCGCGACGGTAGCGCGGCGCCGGCAGTACGGAAGCGCAGCGCGCTGACGTTGCGCTCCCACGATGCTGCTAGACCGTCGGGCATGTCGCTGCGCGCGCCCCGGTCGGCCGACCTCGATGCGGTGCTCGAGGTGGTCCAGGCCCGCGACGTGGCCGACCTCGGCGCCCCGGATTACACGCGGGCCGACCTCGAGCAGGACTGGCGGCAGGAGGGCGACGGGCTCGGCGCCAATGCGCGCGTGGCGGTGCACGATGGCCGGATCCGCGGCTACGCGATCCTGCGCCGCTCAGACGCGCTGATCGTCGTCCACCCTCGAGCCACGGGCCACGGCCTGGGCAGCGCTCTCCTGGCCTGGAGCGAGGAGCGTGAGCGCGAGCTCGGGCGCGGTGTGCACCGCCGTGACGGCGCGGCGTCCGACGTCCTCGGTCACGCCCTGCTCGCCGCTGCGGGGTACACGCGGACCCGCAGTTTCTGGCGCATGGCGGTGCGGCTCAGCGCTGTGGCGCCACCGCCGCGCCTGCCCGCCGGGGTGGCGGTGCGCACCCTGGACCCGGATGCCGATGCCGCGGCGGTGCACGAGCTCGACGAGCGCGCCTTCGCCGCCAACGCCGACTTCGTCGCGCACAGCTTCGACGAGTTCCGCCGTGAGCATCTCCGCGCTCCCAGCCTCGACCCGGCGCTCAGCCTCGTCGCCTGGGCGCGGGCGGCCCCAGTGGGCTTCGTGCTGACGCGCCGCTGGCCCGAGGAGGACACCGGCTACGTCGATCTCTTCGCCGTCGCTCCGGAGCGCCGGCGCGCCGGACTCGGCCGCGCGCTGCTCGGCCACGCGTTCACGCGGATCGCGGCCGCGGGCCTCGGTACCGCTCAGCTCAGCGTCGCTTCGGACAACCCGCGCGCGCTGACCCTGTACGAATCGCTCGGGATGCAAGTGCGCTTCCAGATCGACAGCTTCGAACGGGCGCCCCGGAGAGGGGCGCCCTAGGCGAGCGGCCGCGACGAGCCGCTGTCGGCGAACCGTCGCCGCCGTCGGGGGGGCGGCCGCGACGACTGGTTCGAGAGAGCTGTTGCTGGCTCTCAGGACCCCTCGGCGGCGGCGGCGGCAGCAGCAGCAGCGGCGGTGGTGGGGGCGGCGGCAGCAGCGGTGGTGGCCCCGGCCGGCCTGGCGTGCGGGCGGGAACCCACTTCACGCCGCGTCGCGAGCAGGCTGGCCACCGTCGTGACCGTGAGCACGGACGCGATCACGGCCAGCGACGCGCCGGTCGAGATCTCGGGAACGCCGGGGACCACGGTGTGCGCGTAGTGCAGCAGCAGCTTGACCCCGATCACGCCCAGCACGGTGGCCAGCCCGGTGGCGAGGAACACCAGGCGTGCGAGCAGAGCGGAGACGACGAAGAACAGGGCTCGCAGGCCGAGCAGCGCGAACGCGTTGGCGCAGAAGACGATGTAGGCGTGGCTGGTCACACCGAACACGGCCGGGATCGAGTCCAGCGCGAAGACGAGATCGGTCGTGCCCAGGGCGAGGAGCACGAGCGCCATCGGGGTCAGCGCACGCGTGCCGCTCGTCCCGGTGGTCAGCCGCCCGGCGTCGTAGCGCGCGGACACCGGCAGCCGCCGGCGCACCAGGGCGATGAGCGGGCTCTGCCCGGGCTGCGGGCGCCGGTCGCGGTGACGCAGCAGTTGGACCGCGGAGGCGAGCAGGATCAGCCCGAAGACGGCGAACAGGAACGAGAACGTGGCCAGCAGCGCAGCGCCGAGGGCGATGAACACCGCCCGCAGGCCGAGCGCGAGCACGATCCCGAACGTGAGCGCCCGCGCGTGCTGCTCGGGCGGCACCCCGAAGCTGGCGAGGATGACCACGAACACGAACAGGTTGTCCACGGAGAGGCTCTTCTCGACCGCGTAGCCGGCCAGGTACTGCGCGCTCAGGTCCCACCCGCCGATCACCCCGAGGGCGAGTCCGAAGCTCACCGCAATGCCGACGTAGAACAGCGACCAGACCACCGCCTCGCGGGCGCCGACGGCGTGGGGCCGTCGCGCGCTGCGCACGAGGTCGAGCGCGAGCAGCGCGCCGATCAGCAACAGCGTCGCGGCCCATGCGACCGGGCTCACCATGATTCGCCGAGCGCCTCGCGCCGGCGCCGGGCGTGGCGGGCCGACCGCGCCCGGCGCACCAGGACGCCACCGGCCAGGATCGCCGTGAGCGTCAGCGCAATCGCCGTGCTGCCCTGTGAGGTGAGCTCGAGCAGCCGGTCAAGCGAGGGCCAGAACACGTAGCCCAGGGTGGAGAAGGTCGCCGCCCAGACCCCGGCGGCGAGTCCGGTGATGGGCACGAACCGCTTGGCGGGCATCCCGGAGGCCCCGGCGAGAAAGGGAGAGAGCGCGCGCACCAGC
This sequence comes from Solirubrobacteraceae bacterium, assembly GCA_035713465.1. Classification (GTDB taxonomy): domain Bacteria; phylum Actinomycetota; class Thermoleophilia; order Solirubrobacterales; family Solirubrobacteraceae; genus Palsa-465. Next base: position 65,290 of record DASSZP010000031.1, read on the forward strand.
CCGACGAAGCGGCCGAGCAGGATCGTCTTGCCGCCGTGGGCGGCGAAGAACACCTCGACGCGGGCCAGCCGCGGCGGGGTCACGCCAACGCGGGGGCCATGACGGACCAGGAAGTCGCGGCCGAGCCGCCGGCCGAGCGCGAAGGACAGCAGGTCACCGGCGAACGCGCACGCCCACACGATCGCGATCAGGGGCAGCAGAGCGACCTCGCCCTGCCCGGCGCTGACCCCGCCCAGCACGACCGCGAGCTCGCCCGGCGCGACCAGGCCGACCCCCGCCCCGGTCTCGGCGAAGGCGAGCACGCCGACGATCGCGTACGTCCACGCGCCCAGGCCACCGACCAGGGTCCGGATGACCGCGGCGGGATGCGGAGGGGCGATCAGGCCCAGGCCCCAGGCGGTCAGGGCGGCGGTGCCGAGCAGGCCGGCCAGCACCAACCCGCGCCCGAGCTCACCGCGGCGCAGGGCGACCAACGTGGCCAGCCCGGCCGCGCCGAGCAGGGGAAGAAGGCTGATCTGCATCGTGTCCCTGAGTCTTCCCGGGTGCGTCCCGCGCGGGTATGGGGTGCACACCCCATTGGTCATCGCGACGGTGGCCGCGACGATGCCCACATGCTCGACATCACGCTGCTGGTGGCCTCGCTGGCCGTGGCCGATTCGGTCAACCCGGTCACGATCGCGGTCGCCCTGTCGCTGGCCTCGGTCCCGGCGGCGCGGCGGCGCGGGGGCGCCGGCTTCATCGCCGGCGTGGCCGCGGTCTACGGTGCCGGTGGCGTGCTGCTGCTGCTGGGCTCAGAACGAGTCCTCGCGCTGCTCGAGGCCGGCCGGGACTCGACCGCCGCTCACGTCGGCTCGCTGGCGGCCGGGGTCACGCTGCTCGGCCTGGCGGCCGTGGTGATCGCCCACCGCGATCGCGTCTGCGACGCGGGGCGTGCGCTGTCCCGGCTGGATGGCCGCTCGGCCTTCGTGCTCGGCGCGGGGGTCACCCTGATCGACCTGCCCACCGCGCTGCCGCTGTTTGCCGCCGTGGCCGCGATCGCCGGGGCCGGCGTCGCGGCGCCCGCGCAGGTGGTCCTGCTCGGCGGCTTCGTCACCCTCTACGTGCTGCCGCTGGCGCTGATCGCGCTCATCGCGCGTCTCGCCCAGCGCCGGGCGCAGCGGTGGCTGGCCGCCGTGCGCCGGCAGGTCGACCGGTGGGCTGCCGCCGTGATGGCGGCGTGTGCGGCGCTGACCGGCGCGGGCCTGGTGATCGGCGGGGCGGGCGGGCTGCTGTGATCCGGCAGCCCGGCGAGCCGACGCGCCTCACGGCTCGATCAGGCCGCGCCGGATCGCGTAGCGGGTCAACTCGACGCGGTCGTGCATCCCGAGCTTCTCCAGGATGTTGGTCCGGTGACGGTCGACGGTCTTCTCGCTGATCACCAGGGTCTCGGCGATCTGGCGAGTGCTGTAGCTCTCGGCGATCAGCTTGACCACCTCCTGCTCGCGTGCCGTCAGCGGCTCCTCGCGCAGCGGCTCGGCGTCGCGAGCCCGGCGCAGGTGCTCCTGCGTCACCGCGGTCCGCGCGGAGGGATACACGAACGGCTCGCCCCGCATGGCCGCGCGGCAGGCCTCGACGAGGTCGCGATCGGCGACCGTCTTGAGCACGTAGCCCGAGGCCCCCGCGCGCAGGGCCTCGTAGAGGTAGCGCTCGTTGTCGTGCATGGAGAGCAGCAGAGTGCGCAGCTCGGGCCGGCGGCGGTGCAGCTCGGCCACGGCCTGAAGGCCGGTCATGCGCGGCATGGAGATGTCGAAGATGGCCAGGTCGACCTCGCTGGTCAGACCGAGCCGCACCCCCTCGGCGCCGTCGCCCGCTTCGGCCACCACCTCCAGGTCGGGCTCGGCGTCGAGCACGAGCCGCAGCCCGCGACGGACCACCGCATGATCGTCGACGAGCAGGATCCGGGTGACCAGCGGCGTCATGTCCCGGCCCCATGCGCCTGCACGGTCAGCGTGACCACGCAGCCCCCCTTCGGGCCCGGTCCGATATCCAGCTGTGCGCCGATCAGGGCCGCTCGCTCGGCCATGCCCCGCATGCCCGTGCCCGGTGCTCGCCCGGCCGGGATGCCGCGCCCGGCGTCTGAGACGGTCAGGGTCAGCCCGCCCGGCGCCGGATCGAGCGCGAGCCGCGCGCGGTCGGTGCCGGCGTGCCGGGCCACGTTGGTCAACGCCTCCTGGGCCACGCGGTAGACGACCAGTTCGGCCTCGGCGTCGAGCTCGGGCAGCTCGGTGGCGACGCGCTGTTCGACGGTCAGCCCCGCGCGCTCCCCGAAGCGCTCGCCCAGCACCGCGAGCGCGCTGATCAGCCCGAGATCGTCCAGCGCCTCAGGCCGCAACTCCAGGGCGATCCGGCGCACATCCTCCAGGCTGGCCCGGACCGTCTCCTGCACGTCGGTCACCTCGTCGCGCATCTCCGGGGTGACGCGGGCGGCGACCCGGGCCAGGCCGAGCAGAACGGCGGTCAGCTCCTGGCCGACCTGGTCGTGCAGCTCCTGCGCGATCCGCAGCCGCTCGGCCTCCTGGCCGGCGAGCACGCGGCCGGTGGCGTCATGGCGCTCGGCCTCCAGCCGGGCGAGCATCTCGTTGAAGGTCAGGGCGAGCTCACCGGCCTCCGAGGTCGGCGCCGCTCCGGGCATGCGCTCACCCCCGCGGCTGAGGTCCACGCGCCGGGCCAGGGCGGTGAGGGCCTCCAGTGGCCGCACCACGCGGCGCAGTACGAGCAGGTTGGCGGCGGCGACCAGCCCGAGCGCGGCGATCAGGATGAGGGCCTCGTCCAGCGCGAAGGAGGAGAACTTGCGCGGCGCGAGCACGACCAGCGTGACCACCACGGTGGCCACGAGCAGCATCGCGTTGATGCCGGCGACGCGGTAGACGAGCGGCAGGTAACCCCGCCGCGGACGGTCCGGGGCGGCGGTCATGGGCCGGTCGCGTTCATCGGGTCGCCACCGTCCGGGGTCATCGGGTCGCCACCGTCAGCGTTCATGAGGTCGCCACCGTCAGGGGTCATCGGGTCGCCACCGTCAGGGTTCATCGGGTCGCCACCGTCAGCGGCCATGGAGTCGCCACCATCAGCGTCCCCGGTCCAGCCACTCGAGCTTGCGCAGCATCGACCACAGCCGAGCCTCGAGCTCACCGTACGGGATGCCGAGCGTGCGACCGACCTCGTCCGGGCCCGAGCCGGACAGCATCAGCCCGAAGATGGCCTGCTCCTGGGTGTCCAGCCGGCGCCGCATGCCCTCGGCCAGGGATGGTGGCACCATCGGCAGATGGGTCTCGCCGGCGGCCGCCTGCCGGATGCGATCGCACAGCTCGGTGCCGAGCGCCGCCTTGCTGACCAGTCCGCTGGCCTCGGCCACGACGCACGCGGCGGCGAGCACCGCGTCCGAGTAGGCCGAGTAGATGAGCCGGGCCGGTGGTTCGGCCAGCCGGGCCAGCTTGCGGCTCGCCCACAGCCCCGACCGTCCGCCGAGCTGGTAGTCGATGATCGCCACGTCGAGCGGATGGTCCTGCGCGAAGGCGACCGCCTCCTCGGCACTCCCCACGGCCGCCACGACCGTGAAGTCGGGCTCGTCGGACAGCAGCTCACGCAGCCCCACGCGGATCGCCGGGTGGTCGTCGACGATCAGGCAGCGGATCGCGGTGACCGAGGACGCCTCGCGGCGCGAGGGACGCGGGGGGACCGAATGCGGGACGGTGGTGCTCATCATGGCCTCCAGGATGGTGGTGACCACACTGTCGCGGCTGCGCTGCGCGCGGCCAATGAGGTCCTCACCCCATCTCGAGGGCGGGCGTGCTCAGCGCGGCTCGAGCACGACGAGCGGGATCTCGCGCTCGGTGCGGGCCTGGTAGCCCGCGTAGCCCGGGTACGTCGCAACGGCCATCCGCCACAGGCGCCCGCGCTCGGCGGCGGTCGCCATGCGCGCCCGCACGGGCCGGACCTCGCTGCCGATCTGCACCGTCGTCTCGGGGTGAGCCCGGAGGTTGTGCAGCCAGGCCGGATTGCGCGGATGCCCGCCCTTGGAGGCGACGAGCACGACGTCCTCGCCGTCGCGCACGTAGACCAGGGGCGCCGTCCGGCGGGTGCCGCTGCGCGCCCCCACGTGGTCGAGCAGGAGCATCGGCGGTCCGCCCGGGAAACGGTGACCGACCAGCCCGCGGCTGAGGCGGTAGACGGTCGTGTGGCTGCCGACCACCCGGCGCAGGAGCGGCCAGCTGCGGTCGGCGAGGTCGAGCAGGCGCATACGCCTAGCTCCCGCGGCTCTCCAGCGTCTCGGTCAGCTTGGCGATGGCAAAGCCCCAGGCCTGGCCCGGCTTGACCTTGCCCGGCATGGAGACCTCCTCGGGGTTGGTGACCACGTCGAGCAGCACCGGACCGGGATGGGCGAAGGCCCGCCCGACCGCCTCGTCCAGCGCGTCGGGATCGGTCACCCGGATCGCGTGCAGCCCGGCCGCGCGGGCGATCGCGGCCAGGTCCACGTCGGCCAGTTTGGTCCCGAACTCGGGCAGGCCGGCCTGCTCCTGTTCGAGCTTGACCATCCCGAGGCGACCGTTGTTGAACACGACCAGACGCACCGGCAGGTCGTGGTGCACCGCGGTGAGCAGCTCACCGAGCAGCATGGTCAGGCCGCCGTCGCCGCAGAAGGCGACGACCTCGCGGTTGCGGTCCAGCCCCTGCGCGCCCAACGCCTGGGGCATCGCGTTGGCCATCGAGCCGAGGTTGTAGGAGCCGATCAGGCGCCGCGTGTCGCTCAGGGTGACGAAGCGCGAGAGCCACACCGTGGACATTCCGGTGTCCGAGGTGAAGATCGCGTCCGGCGCGGCGTGGGCGTTGACCGCGACGGCGACCGCCTCGGGCCGGATGCGTTCGTCGGGGTTGTCGAAGGCCGAGCGCACCTTGGCCACGATCCCGCGGTCGTCGTAGTCGGGGTCGGCGAGCTTGTGCTGGCGCTCGACCCACTCCCGGTAGCGCTCGGTGCTGGCCTGCAGGTGCTCGCGGCCGGGCTTGGCCGCGACCTGCTGAAGCAGGCCGGCCACGGTCAGCCGTGCGTCGGCGGCGATGCCCAGCGCGACCGAGGTGCGGCGGCCAATGTGCGCAGCACGCGCGTCGACCTGGATCACGTGCTTGCCCTTCGGGTACCAGTCGGTGTACGGGAAGTCGGTGCCGAGCATCAGCAGCAGGTCACAGGACTCAAACGCGTGCTGCGCGGCCGGGTTGCCGATCAGGCCGCTCTGCCCGACCTGGAACGGGTTCTCGCGCTCGAGCCCCTCCTTGGCCTTCAGCGTGAGAACCATCGGCGCGCCGAGGCGGTCAGCCAGGGCCAGCACCTCGTCGCGCGCGTGCCGGGCCCCGTGACCGACGAGCAGGGTCACGTTGGCCGCCCCGTCGATCTGGGCGGCGGCCGTCTGCAGGGCGACCGGGTCCGGCGCCACCGGCCGGTGCTCGGTGACGAAATGGGGGGCGGCCCCGGTCGCATCCATGCCGCCGACGTCACCGGGCAGGGTGAGCACGGCGACCCCGGGAGCCTCGAGCGCGCGCTGGACGGCCTGCTCGAGCAGGCCGGGCATCTGGCTCGGGCTCATCACCGTGCGGCAGAAGACCGAGACGTCACTGAACAGCGCGTCGTTGTCGACCTCCTGAAAGAAGTCCGAGCCGACCTCGGCCAGCGGCACCTGCCCGCACAGCGCGAGCACCGGGGCGTGGGACTTCTTGGCGTCGTAGAGGCCGTTGAGCAGGTGGATCGAGCCGGGCCCGACCGTGCCCATGCAGACCCCCAGCCTGCCGGTGAGCTGCGCCTGGGCGCCGGCGGCGAAGGCGGCGGCCTCCTCGTGGCGAACGCCGATCCACTCCAGCCGCTCCTCGCGGCGGATCGCGTCGGTGACCGGGTTCAGGGCGTCGCCGACCACGCCCCAGATCTGGCGCACGCCGAGATCGGCGAGCGCGGTGACGATGGTCTGCGCGACATCGGGCACGAGAGGACTCCGTTTCAGGCGGGGTGGGCGGCGATCGCCCGGGGCGCGAACGAGTCCGGGTCAGCACGCTCCCAGGCGTGCGCCCACAACGGGGGCGGGGACTCGAGCAGCTCGCCGGGCCGCAGCCACTGAAACAGCTCTCCGTAGTTGCGCGTGGTCACGTGGTCCACGCGGCGCACGAGGTGGTAGGGCGTGACCTCGGCCGGGTCGTGCAGGCCCATCGAGGCGACCAGGCGCGCGGCCTCGGCGACGGCCGCCTTCTGATACTGGTAGACGCGCTCGGTCTTGTCCGGGATGTTGAGCGCGCGGGAGCGCTTGGGGTCCTGAGTGGCCACCCCGACCGGGCACTGATTGGTGTTACAGCGCTGGGACTGGATGCATCCGGTGGCCATCATCATCGCCCGGGCCGCGTTGCAGTAGTCCGCGCCCTGGGCCAGGCGCTTGACGATGTCCGAGCCCGTGGCGACCTTGCCCGAGCAGCCGATCTTGATGCGATCGCGCAGCCCGCAGCCGACCAGCGCGTTGTGGAGCATCATCAGCCCCTCGGTCAGCGGGGTGCCCATGTGGTCCTCGTACTCGGCGGGGGCCGCCCCGGTGCCCCCCTCGGAGCCGTCGACGATGATGAAGTCCGGGGTGGTGCCCTCCTGGACCATCGCCTTGCAGATGGCCAGCAGCTCGTGGCGCTGTCCGACGCAGAGCTTGAAGCCGGCCGGCTTGCCGCCCGCCAGCTCCCGCATGCGAGCGATGAAGCGGACCAGTTCGCGCGGGGTCGAGAAGACCTTGTGCGAGGGCGGGCTCACGCAGGTCTCACCCTTGGGGACGCTGCGTGCCTCGGCGATCTCCTGGGTGACCTTGGCGCCCGGCAGGACGCCGCCGATGCCCGGCTTGGCGCCCTGGCTGAGCTTGAGCGAGACCATCTTGACCGCCTCGTGGGCGGCCTTCTCGCGAAACTGGTCGGCGTCGAAACCGCCGTCCTTGGTCCGCGCGCCGAAGTAGCCGGTCCCCAGCTCCCACACCACGTCGCCGCCCTTGAGGTGGTACTTGGTCAGCCCGCCCTCGCCGGTGTCGTGGGCAAAGCCGCCCTTGGCCGCGCCCTGGTTCAGCGCGGTGAGGGCATGGCCGGAGAGCGCACCGAAGCTCATCGCCGAGACGTTGAGCAGCGCCATCTCATAGGGCTGGGTGCACTCGGGGCCGCCGATCCGCACCCGCGGCGGCTCCTTGGGAGGATCGAAGGAGGCGATCGACTGCAGCAGCCACTCGTACCCCGGCTCGGCGACATCGCGCTCGGTTCCGTAGGCCTGCTCGTCCTGCATCCCCTTGGCGCGCTCGTAGATGGAGCTGCGCGTGTCCCGGTCAAAGGGACGGCCATCGTAGTTGCGCTCGATGAAGTACTGCTGAAGCTCGGGCCGGATCTTCTCGAGCATGAAGCGGGCGTGCCCGAGAATCGGGTAGTTGCGCAGGATCGAGTGCCGGCGTTGGATCAGGTCAAAGACGCCGAGCGCGGCGACGGCGCCGAACACGACGGCCAGGACGATGAACGCGATGCCCCCGGCGGCCACGGCGGCGACGACGCACAGCAGACAGAGCAGGGCAGCGAGGCCCAGGGCGGCGAAGCGCATCGGCAGTCAGGTACCCGATCGCCGCCGGGCGCTAACGCGGATCGCTGCGCGAGCGCGCACACAGCGAGGGCCGTAACCGTGCGCCAACATGGACCCGATGCCCGCGATCGCCCCCGGCGCCTACCGAGGACTGCTGCGCCGCCCGGGCTATCCGAGCTTCGTGCTCACCGTCTCCCTGTCGCGGGTGGCCGGCTCGATGTTCAACACCGCCGGGGTGCTGCTCGTCCTGCAGCGCACCCACAGCGGCGCGCTGGCCGGCCTGACCGCCGCCGCCACGGTGATCCCGGGGGTGCTGAGCGGGCCGCTGCTCGGAGCCTGGATCGACGTCGCCCGGCGCCGGCGCACGCTGATCGTCACCGATCAGCTGCTCAGCGTCGTCGCTTTGGCCGCGATCCTGCTGCTGGCCGGCCACGCGCCGGGCTGGACGGTGCCCGCGGTGGCCACGCTGTACAGCGTGACCCGGCCCCTGAGCAGCGGCAGCTTCACCAGCGGGCTGGCCGAGCTGGCCGGGATGGAGCTGCTGGACGCGGCCAGCGCGATCGAGGCCACCAGCCTGAACCTCGCGGTGGTGATCGGGCCGGTGCTGGCCGCGATCCTGTCCGGCGTGGTCGGTCCTGGCCCCACCGTGGAGGTGCAGATGGGCCTGACCCTGGCCGTCGCCGCGCTGATCGCCGGCAACGCCGCCTTCGAGGCCCGGCCGCCGCAGCGCGCCGAGAGCCTGCGGGGCGCCGTGCGCGCCGGGGTCCTGGCCCTGACCCGTCAACCGGTGCTGCGCACCATCACCCTGTCCTCGGTGCTGGCCGCCTTCGGCTGGGGGCTGATGTTCGTCGGCTTCCCGCGTTACGCCGTCGCCTACCTGCATGCCCCCGCTCACGCCAGCGGCTACCTGTGGGCGGCGGTGGCCGGCGGCTCGATCGTCGGCACGTTCGCGTTTCGGGGCGGCGCGAGCCTGGCGCGCTCGGGAGCGTCCTATCTGGCCCTCGGGCTCTCGGCCCTGCTGTGGCTGCTGGCCGGCTCGCTGGCGGCCGGGGTCGCGCTGATCACGGTGACCGGTGTGCTCGAAGGCCCGGCCTACTCGGGCTCGGTGACGCTGCGTCAGCGCAGTGCTCCGCCCGAGGTGCGGGGTCAGGTGCTGACCACCTTCACGAGCCTCACCGGGCTGGCCATATCCGCCGGGGCGGCGGTCGGCGGCCTGGTCGCCTCCTCCCGATCCTTGGTCCTCATCCTCGTGGTGATCAACATCCTCGCCGCCGCGCTGTGCATCAGCCGGCGGTCTGCGGCGGCGGAGGGGGGCCTCCATCGCACGGACCGCGGCACCCAGAACGTCCATCTCATGGACCGCGGCACCCAGGACGTCCATCTCATGGACCGCGGCACCCGACCGTTGAACCCCGATGAGCCGGCCTGATCAGACGCCCGCCCCTGCGCCGGTGATCGCCGCGGCGGCGGTCACGGTTCTGCTCTGGGCCTCGGCCTTCGTGGGCATCCGCTATGCGGGGCGCGACTTTGGCCCCGGTCCGCTCGCGCTCGGCCGGCTGCTCGTCGGCAGCCTCGCGCTCGGGGTGGTGATGCTCGTCCGGCGCGAGCCGCTGCCACCGCGACGGGCGCTGGGTCAGATCGCCGTCTGCGGAGTGCTGTGGTTCGGGGTCTACAACGTGGCCCTCAACGCGGCCGAGCGCCGGATCGACGCGGGGATCGCCGCGCTGCTGGTCAACGTCGGGCCGATCTTCATCGCCGTGCTGGCCGGTCTGGTCCTGCGCGAGGGGTTCCCCCGGCTTCTGCTGGCCGGGTGCGCGGTGGCCTTCGCCGGCGCGGGGCTGATCGGGATCGCCACCTCGCGCCACACCAGCGGGGGCGGATGGGGGGCGATCCTGTGCATCATCGCCGCGGCGACCTACGCGGCCGGGGTGATCGCCCAGAAGCCCGCCCTGCGCCACGCGTCGCCGCTGGCGGTGACCTGGCTGGCCTGCACCGTGGCGGCGATCGGCTGCCTGCCCTTCGCGAACGGTCTCGTCTCCGAGCTGCATCACGCATCCGCGCGCGCGAGCGAGTGGATGGTCTACCTCGGCCTGTTCCCGACCGCGATCGGCTTCGCCACCTGGGCCTACGCGTTGTCGCACACCGCGGCCGGGCGGATGGGCTCGACGACCTACCTGGTCCCGCCGGTGGCCCTGCTGCTGGGCTGGGTCATGCTCGGCGAGGTGCCGCCGCTGCTCGCCCTGCCCGGCGGGATCCTGTGCCTGGCCGGCGTCGCCCTGGCCCGCTGGACCGGCCCGCGCCGGCGCGCCGCGCCCGTGCCGGCGACCCTGCCGACCGACTTTAAGCGCCGGCTGGCTAGCCTCGCGAGCATGTCCAGCACCGCATTCCGGGCAGCGGTCGTCGGCGCCGGCCCCTCGGGCTTCTACGCCACTGACCAGCTGCTCAAGGCCGGTTTCGCCGTCGACCTCTACGACGAGCTGCCGACGCCGTTCGGCCTGGTCCGGGCCGGGGTCGCCCCCGACCACCCCAAGATCAAGTCGGTCACCCGCGTCTACGCCAAGACCGCGCAGCACTCGGACTTCCGCTTCTTCGGCAACGTTCGCCTCGGCCGTGACGTCACGCCGGCTGAGCTGCAGGAGCGCTACCACGCCGTCGTCTACGCGATCGGGACCGCCACCGACAACCGGCTCGGGATTCCCGGCGAGGATCGCCCCGGGTCGCACCCGGCGACCGAGTTCGTGGCCTGGTACAACGGCCACCCGCACTTCACCGATCACCGCTTCGACCTCCACGGCGGCCGCGCGGTGGTGATTGGCAACGGCAACGTGGCCATCGACGTGGCGCGGATGCTCGTGCTCGACCCCGAGGAGCTGGCCCCGACCGACACCGCCGATCACGCGATCGACGCCTTCGGCTCGGCCACCGTTGACGAGGTCGTGCTGCTCGGGCGCCGGGGGCCCGCTCAGGCCGCCTTCACCAACCCGGAGCTGCGCGAGCTCGGTGAGCTGCGCCGCGCCGACGTGATCGTCGATCCGGCGCAGCTGGAGGGGATCGACGAGCCGCAGGACACGACCAAGCAGCGCAACGTTGCGATCCTGCGCGAGTACGCGGCGCGAGCGCCGCAGGGGCGCTCGCACCGGCTCGAACTGCGCTTTTTGCGCTCGCCGCTGGAGATCCTGGGAGACGGTGAGGACGGCCCCGTGACCGGGGTCCGCGTCGGGGTCAACCGCTTGGTCACCCGGCCGGACGGCCGCGTCAGCGCGGAGCCGACCGGCGAGGAGGAGGTGATCGAGTGCGGTCTGGTCCTGCGTTCGATCGGCTACCGCGGCGTGCCCATTGAAGGGATCCCCTTCGACGAGCGCCGCGGGTTGATCCGCAACGAGGGTGGCCGGGTCCACGACGACGACGGCGTTCGGGCCGGTGAGTACGTCGTCGGCTGGATCAAGCGCGGGCCCTCGGGCGTGATCGGGACCAACAAGAAGGACGCCGCCGACACCGTGGCCCGCATCGTCGAGGACGCCGAGGCGGGCCGGCTGACCGCGGCGGATTCGCACGATGCCGCGGCGATCGCGGCCTGGCTGGACGCGCGCGCCCCCGAGCACGTGACCTGGGGCGGCTGGGAGATGATCGACGCGCGGGAGACCGAGCTGGGCGAGCCGATGGGGCGGCCGCGCGTCAAGCTCGTCCGCCTCGACGAGCTCATCTCCGCCAGTCGCCCGCGCTGAGCCGCGCGACGGCGATCGGCTCGCCGAAGCGGCCGACGCTGTCGGCCTCGCGCCGCAGACCGATGGCCGTCGCGACGGCCAGCGAGGCGGCGTTGGCGGGGGAGATGCGCGCCACCACGCCCGGCGCCTGCACCCGGGAGAACGCCTCGTTACGCACCGCCGCCGCGCCCTCCCGGGCCAGGCCCTGACCCCAGGCCGACGGCGCCAGCCACCATCCGATCTCGTGCTCGTCGGCGCCCACGCCCGAGCCCTCGCCGGCGTAGCCGAGCGTGATCAGCCCGATCGCCTCCGCGTTCTCGCGCCGCCGGGCGACCCGCCAGCCGAATCCGTGCTCGGCCCAGTGCGCGAGCAGGTGGGCCGCGACGGCGTCGATCCGCTCCGCCGGCCAGGGGGTTCCCTCGCCGATGTAGCGCATCACGGCGGGGTCGTGCGCCAGCCGCGCGAGCAGCGCTCGGTCGCCGTCGGTGAAGCGGTCCAGGCGCAGGCGCGCGGTGTGCAGCGACTCCGGGTCCATCGCCGGCCAGAAACTACTCTCGATGGCCGTGAGACGGCTCGGACCAGCCATGCAGGAGCGCGACTTCCGGCTGTGGTGGATCGCGCTGCTGATCATGGATCTCGGCTTTCAGATGATCGAGGTCGTGATCGGCTGGCAGGTCTACTCGCTGCACCGCAGGGCGATCGATCTCGGCCTGATCGGGCTGGCCGAATTCGTGCCCATGCTGCTGTTCGCCGTGCCCGCCGGGCAGCTCGCCGACCGCCTGCCCCGTCGGCCCGTGTTCGCGGCCGCGCTCGCGCTCGGCGGGCTGGTCGCGGGTGGATTGGCCGTGCTCACCGGAGCCGGGGTCACCGCCACGGCGCCGTTCCTCGCCCTGGCGTTCGGCGTCGGCACGGCCAACACGCTCGGCTCGCCCGCCTCGCAGGCCATGGCTCCCAATCTCGTTTCCTCCGCGCAGTTGCCCTCGGCGATGAACCTGCGGGCCGCGGCCGTGCAGATCGGGACGATCGCCGGGCCGGCGCTGGGCGGCCTGCTCTACGGCTTCTCACCCTCGCTGGTCTACGGGCTGGCCGGGGTGGCCTCGTTCGGTGCGGTCGGCCTCGTGTGGGCCATGCACCCGCGACCGGCGGCGCTCAGCGCGACCGATTCCCTGTTGCGGCCAGAGCCGGCGACCCTGTCGGACGCGTTCGCCGGTCTGGGCTTCGTCGCCTGTACCCCGATCCTGCTCGGGGCGATCCTGCTCGATCTGCTCGGCGTCCTGTTCGGCGGGGCGGTGGCCCTGCTGCCCGTGTTCGCGCGCTCGGTCCTGCACACCGGGGCGGCCGGCGTCGGCTTCCTACGAACCGCTCCGGCGGTGGGCGCGCTGCTGGCCGCGGTGTGGCTCGCGCGCCGGCCCCTGGGGGCCCGGACGGGACGGCTGCTGCTGACCGTGGTGGCCGCGTTCGGCGTCAGCATGGTCGTGTTCGGATTCTCGCGCTCCTATCCGCTGTCGCTCGCCGCGTTGGCGGTCAGCGGCTACGTCGACGCGTTCAGCATGAACATCCGCTCGACGATCGTGGCCCTGGCCACCCCCGACGCGCTGCGCGGGCGGGTCAACGCGGTGGCGATGGTGTTCGTCAGCGCCTCCAACCAGCTCGGGGCGTTCGAGTCCGGGGTGGCGGCGGCGCTCGTCGGCGCGGTCCCGGCCGTGGTCGGCGGGGGCGTGGTCACGGTCGTACTCGCCGCCGTCTGGTCGCGGCTGTTCCCGCCGCTGGCCGGGGTCGACCGGCTCGACGAGGTCCGCCCGCTCGAGCCCCCGCTCGGGGTCCCGGCCTGAAAGCGGGTGCGTAGGGGAACTGCTGACGATCAGCAACGATCCGACACACCCCCGACACGTTCCGCGGGGGCCGGGGGCCTGCGGGGAGGGGGTGCGTAGGGGAACTGCTGATGATCAGCAACGATCCGACACACCCCCCCACGTTCCGCGGGGGCCGGGGGCCTGCGGGGAGGGGGTGCGTAGGGGAACTGCTGATGATCAGCAACGATCCGACACACCCCCCGGGACCCCGGACCCTCCGGGACCCCCCGGGACCCTCCGGGCGCCAGGGGTGTGCGTCGGCCGACGGACGCCCCGCTGGCCGCAGACCTTGTCGTCGGCCGACAGACGCCCTGCTGGCCGCAGACGCCGTCGCCGGCCGATCAGGCGAAGGTGAACTCCTCGGGGGCAAAGCGCGCCGTGCGCTGCGCGTACTCGCGCATGTATCCCGGCCAGTTGGCCACGATCCGCCCGTCCTCGTCGCGGTACCAGGAGTCGCAGTCGGTCCACGCGGTGCCGGCGAAACGCGCCTGCAGCTCGCGATCGGACGCGGCCTCGACGTCGGCACGGACCTCGACCGAGGTGTGGCCACCGGCCCGCAGCTGCTCCATCGCCTGACGGATGTAGGCGGCCTGGCGCTCGAGGTAGTAGATGATCGAGCCTCCCGATGTGTTCGTGTTGGGCCCGTACATGATGAACAGCGAGGGGAAGCCGGGCACGGTCATGCCAAGGTGCGCGTGGGCTCCGCGCGACCAGACCTCGCGCAGGCTGACGCCGCCGGCGCCGTTGATCTGCATCGGGAACATGAACTCGGTGGGGCGAAAGCCCGTGCTCCAGATGATGCAGTCGAGCTCGTGCTCACGGCCGTCGGCGGTGCGCAGGCCCGATTCGGTCACCTCGCGGATCGCGTCGGTGACCAGCTCGACGTCCGGCCGTCCCAGCGTCGGCAGGTAGTGGGAGCTGAACAGCACCCGCTTGCAGCCGAACGTGTAGTCGGGCCAGGCCTTGGCCCGCAGCTCGGGGTCGGGCAGCTGGCGGCGCATGAACAGGGTCGAGCGCAGGGCGCCGATCCGCCCCAGCGTGCGCGGGTGCCGGATGAGCAGGGTGAGGAACTCCCCGTACCAGAAGATCCACCGGCGGCGCAGGGCGTTGATCGGGGCGATGCGCTGGATCAGCGCCCGGGCGGCGGGGGCATAGCGACGATTCTCCCGCGGCAGCATCCAGTTGCCCGTGCGCTGGAACACCGTGAGGTGCGCGACGTGGGGCGCGATGGCGGGCACGAACTGCACGGCGCTGGCCCCGGTGCCGACGACCCCGATGCGGCGGCCGCGCAGGTCGTAGTCGTGATCCCAGCGCGCGGAGTGGAAGCTGTGGCCCCGGAAGCGCTCGCGGCCGGGCAGGTCCGGGACGGCCGGCTGGTTGAGCTGGCCGGTGGCCACGATCAGCACCTCGGCCTCGAGCGCCTCCCCGCCCTCGGCGGTCACCTCCCAGTGCCCGGCGGCCTCATCCCAGCGGGCGTCGGTCACCCGCGTGCCCGTGCGCACGAGCGGGGTGATCCCGTACGCGTCGGCCACCCCCTGCAGGTAGCGCAGGATCTCGGCCTGCGGGGAGCACAGCCGCGACCAGTCCCGCCGCTGAGCGAACGAGTAGGAGTACAGATGGCTCGGCACGTCGCAGGCCGCGCCCGGATAGGTGTTGTAGGACCAGGTCCCGCCGATCTCCCCGCCGGCCTCGAGGATCGTGATCTCGGTAAAACCGTGACGGCGCAGCTCGATCGCCATGCCCACCCCGCCGAAGCCGGCGCCGACGATGATCGCGCGCAGGCGGGCGGAGGGGGGCGCGGATCCGGCCGGGCCCGACGGCGTCGTCGTGCTCATGGCGTCACGGTATCGTGGCGGGCCCCAAGGGCCCCCGACGCGAGCGTTTTGAACAGGAGAGGCGATGGACCTGACCTTCAGCGACAGCGAGCTGGCCTTCCGTGATGAGCTGCGGGCCTGGTTCGACGCCCACGACGCCGGACCGGAGCCCGAGCACGACGAGGATGCGCACTACCGCTGGCGCCGCGACTTCCAGCGCGAGCTGGCCGCGGCCGGGTGGGCGGCGGTGCACTGGCCGGTCGAGTACGGCGGCCGCGGGGCGACCCTGACCCAGTCGGCGATCTTCTTCGAGGAGCTCGGCCGCTCGGGCGCTCCCCTGCCCGCCAACGTGCTCGGACTGCTGCTGGCCGGACCGACGATCATGGCCTACGGCTCGCCGGAGCAGAAGGACCGCTACCTGAACCCGATCCTCACCGCCGAGGAGATCTGGTGTCAGGGCTTCTCCGAGCCCGACGCCGGCTCGGACCTGGCCAGCCTCAAGACCCGGGCGGTTCGCGACGGAGACGACTGGGTGATCACCGGCCAGAAGGTCTGGACCAGCGGCGCTCAGTACTCCAAGTGGTGCATGCTCGTCGCGCGCACCGACCCCGACGCGCCCAAGCACAAGGGCCTGACCTACTTCCTGATGGACATGGAGCAGGCCGGCGTGCAGATCCGTCCGCTGCGCCAGATCACCGGCGAGAGCGAGTTCAACGAGCTGTTCATCGACGGGGCGCGGGTTCCCGATGAGAACGTGCTCGGTGGCGTCGGCAACGGCTGGCGGGTCGCCCTGACCACCCTGATGAACGAGCGGGCCGGCCTGGCCTTCTTCCTCCAGGTCCGCCTGCGCCAGCTGCTGGACCGCCTGATCGACGAGGCCGCCGGGCGCGGTCTGCTCGACGATCCGGTGGTCGCTGATCGCCTGGGCGAGCTGCATCTCCGCGCCGAGGTGCTGCGCCTGACCGCCTACCGCGGCCTGACCACGATCGAGAAGTACGGGCAGCCGGGACCCGAGGGGTCGCTGACCAAGTGGATGTGGTCTGAGACCAACCAGCAGCTGACCCAGTTCGCCGCCGACCTGCTCGGACCGGCGGCGCTCACCGACGGCGGCCGCTGGGCCTATGAGCTGCTGCGCGCGCGCGGCAACTCGATCGAGGGCGGCACCACCGAGGTCCTCAAGAACATCGTCGCCGAGCGCGTGCTCGGTCTCCCCAAGGCCCGTTAGGAGGGACGCGTCATGGACTTCGACCTGACCCAGGACCAGCAGGAGATCAAGGGCGTCGCGCGCGAGCTGCTGGCCGCGCGCTCGCCAGGGGCGAAGGTGCGCGAGGCCGCCGAGTCGCAGAGCTACGACGGCGCGCTGTGGAGCGAGCTGGTGGAGCTCGGCTGGCCTGGCATCGCGGTCGCCGAGCAGCACGGCGGCCAGGGGCTCGGCGCCGTCGAGCTGGCCGTGCTGCTCGAGGAGCTCGGCTACGCCTGCGCGGCGTCGCCGTTGATGTCGACCGCCGTCGCCGCGTCCGTGATCCAGGCGTGCGGCAGCGACGAGCAGCGGGAACGCTGGCTGCCGGGGCTCGTCTCCGGCGAGATGACGGCCGGCGTCGGCACGCGCGAGCTGTGCGCCGACGGCCTCGGCGCCGCCGTGCTCGTGCTGGTCGACGGCGACGAG
>DASSZP010000032.1:0-40870 GCA_035713465.1 Solirubrobacteraceae bacterium
AGGAAGCCGAACACCTCGCCGACCGCGACGACGCCGAAGGCGATCACCGCCGGATGCAGGTGGACGGCGCGCGACATGATCAGCGGCCCGATCAGGTTGGCCTCCACCTGATGCACAGCCACGTAGATCGCCAGCACGGCAACCGCGGTGCCGGGGGAGATCGTCAGCGCGAAGGCGACCGGTGGAACGCCGCTGGCCAGGGCTCCGATGTAGGGAACGGTCTCGGCCAGCGCGCTCAGCACCGAGAAGACCAGCGCGAACGGCAGCCCGACGAGGAAGTGCAGCGTGAGGTAGAGCATGATCCCGATCAGCAGCATCGAGATGCCGAGTCCGACCATCCACCCCATCCAGGCGGTGCGGATGCGTCGCAGCGCGCGCAGCGCGTCCGGGCGCGCCCGCTCGCTGAACAGGGAGAGCAGACCACGGATCAGGGGCTCCGGTCGCGCCGCGATGTAGTAGGCGGTGATCACGCCGATGACCAATCCCCCGAGGACGGTGGCGACGCTCAGGCTGATCGACGCGATCGGGCCGATCAGGTGAGACGGGCGGCGGACGAACGTGGTGGCGGCGTTCTGCAGCTGCTGGGCCACGAAGCCCGGGCGCTGACCGGTGGCGCTCGAGAGCTTGACCTCGGCGGCGTGCACCAGCCGGGGGGTGGAATTGATCAGCGTCCGGGCCTGATCGATCAGCGATGGGAGAAGCAGGTAGACGGTGACCCCCACCACGGCGAGTCCGACCAGCAGGCCGACCAGGGCACCCAGCGGGCGGGCCAGCCCGAGCGGGCGCAGCCGCTCGGCACACCACGAGAGGGGGAGGCTGACCAGGACGGTGATCATGGCTGCGAGCAGCAGCGAGATCAGCTGCTGGACGAGCAGGCCGGCCACGATCAGCACCGCCGCCAGGACGACCGCGCCGAGCACCGCGCGATCGCCCCGGGGAGCGGGTGCGTTCCCGGGGGCCGCCCCCGGCCGCGGGGTGACCTGGGGCGGCGCCCCGGCCGCGCCGTCCTCGCGCGCGGTCGGCGCCTCGGCCGCGGCGTCCTCGCGCGGGGTCAGCGCGACTCGCCCGGCCCCCGGCGCCAACGACGCGACGCGCCGGGCAGGGTCAGAACTCACGGGGAGCCCCCCGCGAGCCGGGGGGGCGCAGGGTCACCACCAGCCGCCGGCGAACCGTGGGGCCGCACCCACAGCTCATCGACCAGGATCAGGGTCAGCGAGATGAGCGGGACGGCGACGAACAGCCCGATGATCCCGAACAGCGCGCCGGCGATGAGCACGCCGATGGCGGTGACCGCCGGATGCACGTGGGCGGTGCGCCCCATGATCAGGGGCAGCACGAGGTTGCCCTCGATCTGGTTGACGACCACGTACACGACGGTCACCAGCACCGCGTGGTGGACCGAGCGGGTCAGCGCGAAGGCGATCGGGGGCACCGCGCTGATCACCGACCCGTAGTTCGGGATCACCGTCATCAACGCGGAGAAGACGGCGAAGGCGATCGCCAGGCGCACCCCGACGATGTCCATGCCGATGAACAGCAGGCTGCCGAGCACGATCATGTCGATGAGGACTCCGCGTAGCCAGCCCAGCCACGCCGTTCGCACACGCTCGAGCGTTCGCCGCGCGTCGTCGCGCGACGACGCCGGCACCAATCGCAGCATCCCGTCGATCAGCGGATCGGGATTGATCGCCATGTACAGCGCGCCGATCAGGACCACGACCGCCCCGCCCGCGATCTCGACCACGGTCAGCCCGACAAAGGCCAGTGGTCCCAGCAGGGTCGTCGGATGATGGGTGTAACGGTTGACGAAGCGGTCGGCCGCCTGCGGGATGGCGCCCGGCTTGAGGCCGAAGGCGTGATTGAGGCCGTGCTCGAAGTGCCGCGCGGTGGCGGGAAGCGCGGCGACGAAGGCGTTGACCTGAGCGACGAACCGGGGAACGACGAAGATCAGCACCGCAGCGATCACCGCGCCGACCGCCGCCAGCGTGAGCACCGCCCCCAGGGCGCGCGGAATGTGCAAGCGCTCCAGCCAGGTGGCCGCTGCGCCAAGGGCGACGGCGAGGATGACCGACACGATCACCAGCAGCAGCAATCCGACCAGCTGCGCAAACAGGAGACCCCCGGCCAGCAGCGCGAGCGCGAGGATGACCGCGCGGTAGGGCAGGCGCGGGCTGAACTCGGCTTGAGGGGCGCGGCGGGGCGCGTCGTGAACAGACACCGCAGATCGTCTACCCGGCCCGGATCGCATCCGCGCAGAACCGGCGGCGCCCACCCGCCCGGCCGTCTGAGGGCTGACCTTTCCGGGCGCCCGCGGCCGCGTGCCGACCCCCAGATGTTCTCGTTCGAACAGCCGCCGTTTCCGGACCGGTGACGCGGCCAGCCTTGAGGTGTGAATGATCCGATCTCAAGGAGGAATCACCTATGCGAGCCTCACTCGTGTCCCTGCCCAGCCTGATCATCGGCGCGGCGGTGTTCGTCGTGCTGTTCGTCATCCTCAGCGTCACGCTGTGGATCTCGATCGTGGCCGGCGTGGCCGCCTTCGCCCTCGCCGCCGTCGTCGGCGGCGCGACCACCGGGTCCGCCCGGCTCCCCGCTCACCGGGCCTGAACCCGGTCCTCGTTTGACCGGATCGCTGCGCCGCATCGGTCGCGGCGCAGCGGCCCGGGACGGCGTGCGCCCCGCCGGTCCGTCGGCGAGGCGCAACCGCGAAGCGAGGGCTACTGCCCCTGCTTGACGCCGGGCTCACCGGCGCTGTACTGGATCGGGTGAGTGATCACCCGCCCGGGCACATTGGCCTCGGCTCGTGTCTCACCGACCGGCAGCAGGACCCGTCCGAAGCTGGCCTTGAGCATCATCGCGCTGGCGGTGTAGAACGCGCAGATCGAGGATGCGATCAGCACCCAGCCGCCGGTGTGCAGCCAGCCGCTGCCGCCGACCAGATACCCGACGGCCAGTAGGCCGGCGCCGACCGCAAGCGTGATCAGGGTCGCCGTGACGCCGAGGTTCTCCCGTGCCGAGGCGATCGCGGCCACCGCGGTGATCGCCGCCAGCGGGAAGAACCAGAAGGCCAGCTCGGAGAACGTGCCGGAGGGGACGGTGATGTCACCGGCCGCGACGAGCAGGAAGAGGATGCCGTAGGCGATCCAGAACGATCCCCACATCCCGTGCACGGCCGTGGCCACCGCGTCGCGTGCGCGGTAGGCCCACATCCCGGCCGCGAACTGGGCCACGCCCCCGAAGATCGCCGCAAACGGGAACAGGTACACGGGGCTGTTCGCGTTCCCGTACCAGCCGGCGATGTGAGCCGCGACCATGAAGGTGGAGGCGGCAAAGCCGAACAGGCCGAGGATCGAGGGGGCGGCGATCGGAGAGAGGACGACGCGCGTGGACTGTCGCCAGCGGTCGAAGTCCGCGTTGCCGTTTGCTGAGTCGTGACGTGACGATTCCGTATAGGTAGCCATGAATACCTCCTATTGACGAGTCGGCCCGCGGGCCGGGTTGTACTCATCGCCTACCCGGCCCCAGGCACGCTCCGAGGCGGCCGTATTTGCGATGACAACCGTGGCTTCGGGGTGGGGGTTGACGGTCATGAGGCGGACATCCTTTGGCCCCGAAGACCGGGCCGGCCCCGGGCAGACCGGCCGGCCCCGGGCAGACGCGGCCCGGCCCGGCCCGACCCGGCCCGATCAGATGACGTTGCGGTCGACGGCGCCGGTCATGCGTCGTCCTGCTCGTCGCCGGACAGCCGGCGCATGCGCCGCACCAGCGGCCAGCTGCCCAGCGCAGCGGCCGCGCAGACCAGCCAGATGGACTGAAAGCCCTGCGTGGCCGAGAACGGCCCGTGCTGGGTGAGACTGATGAGCAGCCCGGCCAGAACCGGACCGGTGACGATCCCGATCCCGCGTGAGAGGCTGTAGAAGCCGGTCAGGGCGCCGTGCTCATCCTCGGGCATCATCGGCATCAGCACGGCGTAGGCCAGCGTCATGACCGTCCCGCCGCCCACCGCGATGAACGGGATCGCCACCGCGATGAGCGCGCGGTTGGTGGTGAACACGAGCACGAGGAATCCGGCGCCGTAGGCCACGAGCGCGTGTTGCAGGATGCGCAGGCGTCCGTAGCGGTCCGCCGCCTTGCCGGCGCCGGCGGCGCCGATCA
Organism: Solirubrobacteraceae bacterium; assembly: GCA_035713465.1. Taxonomy (GTDB): domain Bacteria; phylum Actinomycetota; class Thermoleophilia; order Solirubrobacterales; family Solirubrobacteraceae; genus Palsa-465. Next base: position 4,156 of record DASSZP010000032.1, read on the forward strand.
GGATGACCAGCGCGACCCCGCCGACGAGCAGCGATCCGGTCGACAGCGAATAGCCCAAGCCGACCGTGACATAGAGGATCACGAACGCCTTGAGAGCCGACAGCGCCGTCTCCCACAGAGCGTTGGCGACCAGGTAGCAGCGCAGGCGCGGGTCGTCGCGGACGAGGTCGATCAGCTGCCGGACGACGGCGCGAAGACTGTGCGTGGTCTCGGTCTGCGGCGGGGTCCCGCGCCGCAGCAGCAGAACGGAGAAGGCGACGATCGCGATGACCAGGATGAGCGCGGCGACGGCGAAGGGCGCCCACCGGGCGAGGCTCAAGAGCACGCCCCCGCCCAGGAGCGCCAGCCCCGTGCCCAGCCCCCGGGCCACGGCCTGAGTGCTCTGCGCTCGCCCGGCGATCTCCTCGCCGTCGACCAGGTCCGGATAGAGCGCTCGGTAGGGCTCGTAGGCAACGAAGTACAGCGCGAAGAACGCGGCGGCGGCGATCGCCACCGCGATCAGCGAATGCAGCACCCCGATGAGCACGAGCACTCCCGCGGCGGGCAGCCCTCCCGCGAGCACGAAGGGCAGGCGGCCTCCGATCGGCGTGCGCAGTGCGTCGGACCATGCCCCGGCGATCAGCGGCACCCAGAGAGCCATGATCCCCTCACTGCCGATGATCAGGCCGATCACGACCGTCTGCTGCGTGTACCGGCGGGTGATCTCCCCCAGGTAGGTCGAGACGATCGTGATCGAGAGCGCCAGGGCCGTGGTCGGCAGCGCGAGGATGGCCAGCCGGGCGCGTTCATCGGTGCGCAGCGCGCGCCCCCCGGAGCGCTCAGCCGTGGTCGAGGCCATGCGATCCCCTCCTCAGCCGGCCGGGACGAGGTTCGTCGCGCCGGCGCGACGGCCGGACAGCGTCGTCCTGAAAGAGAGTGATCGGCATCGCCCCAGGGCTACCCCCGGCCGCCCGTTTCCTGGCCCGGGCGCCGGGAAGCGTCAGCGCGGGAACATTTCCGGCGGACGGACCTGGCAGTCCATGAACACGGCGTGCTCGTCCCAGTCCCCCTGCCCGCGGATCTCGCGAGTCGTCCCAGGCCGCGCCGTGGACGAGGGTCAGCGCGGAGTGCACCACCGTCCTGCCCGGCCGGGGATCGTCGGGGCGCCGGTCACGCGGGCCCACGGTGACATCGGCCACGGGCGTCAGCAACGGGCATCCGCCGAGTTGTCACCCCGGCGGCCCCTCTGAGCAGACTGCCGTGCGCAGCGCGGTCAGCGGGCGGGCGCCGGCCCGCGCACCTTGAGGCTGCTCGTCGCCTGCCGTGAGCTGGCCCTGCCGACGGTGGCCTGAAGGACCAGTTGATAGGTCCCGGAGGAGAATCGCGACTGCGCCAGCGCGATGCGATGATGTCCGCGGCTGACCCGGGCGAACACGACCCCGACGACGATGGAGCGCCCGTTGGCTCCGCGGCGGTGGATGGTGATCCGCACCCGCGCCGAACGGTTGAGCGTGAACGCGAGAGTGACCGGTGTCGGCTCACAGCCAACGGGGTTGCGGTCATCAGCGTCGGGGTGGTCATCGCCATCGGGCCGGACGATGCACAGCCCGAGCGTGTGCGTCGAGATCGACAGGCGCGACAAGGTCAGGGGCTTTGCCTGGGTCCCGGGCTTGCCGGCAGGCTTGGGCTTGGGCTTCGGGGTCGGCTTCGGGCTCGGGCTCGGGGCCGGCTGCGGACTCGGGGCGGGGGTGGGGGCCGGCTGCGGAGCCGGGGTGGAGGTCGGCGCATTGGGGGCCGGCGCCGCCGTGGTGACCGTGAAGGCACTGGTGGAAGGCGAGCCCTCGACGCCGAAGCTGTCCAGAGTCCTCACCACGAGGGAGTGCCGGCCGTCGGTCAACGGCGAGGTCACCCGATAGCTGGCGTGGCCCGATGCGTCCGCGGTGACCGAGCCGACCTGCTGGCCGTCGATGAAGAAGTGCACGGGCAGGTTGGTCAGCGCGTCGGTGACGGTGAGGGTCGGCGAGTGATCACTGGTCGTCGACCCGTCGGCAGGGCTCTGGATGACCGGCGGCTGCCCGTGCTCGATGACCGTGAACGGGGCCGAAGGGTCGCTCTCGACATACGCGTTCCCGGTCCCGTCGGGACTCGACTCGGTCAGCGTCAGGTGGTAGGTCCCGTCGGCCAGGAAACGCAGGGGCGAGACCGTCGCGGTGCCGTCTGAGTTGATGGTCGAGGTCGTGCCGATGAGCGTCGAACCGTCGTAGAGGTTGACGTAGGTGTCGTTGGGGTTGGCGCCGGTGACGAGGATGCCCGGATGGGGCTCGTTGGACTGCGCACCGTCCATGCCCGGCCCGGGCTGCGGCGGAGCCACGCCCTCGCCGGTGATGTCGGTCGCGGTCTGGCCGCCGGTGGTGACCGCCGACGTCGCGTCGGAGTTGAAGTCGAGCGCCGCCGTCTCGACGCCGTTGGTCGTGGGCGTGAACTGCACGTCGACCGTGCAGCTGTTGCCGGGGTTGATGGTCTGGAAAAAGCAGGTGTCGTTGGCGGTCGAGAAGTCGGCCTGGTTGTTCTGGCTGGCCACAGCGTCGGAGGTGATGAGCAACGGCTGCCCGCCGGTGTTGGTGACCGTCACGGTCTGCGTGGCCGTATGCCCGGTCGCGACCGCCCCGAAGGCGATCGGGCTGGGGCTGACCGAGATGTCGGGCCCGACCGAGATCGCCTCGGCTGTCGCGGGAGCGACGGCGGCCAGCAGCGGGGTGCTCAGAGCCGCGAACACGAAGAGCAGCGTCAAGCGGCGGAGAAGAACAGCAGGGGCTGTCATGCGAGAGGGAACGTCCTTCGAAGGTTGGGATGTGGCGGGAGGCGAGACCGCACATCGCTTCCTTCGCGACAGCGCTCAGTTTTTCAGTCTAGCGACGACGATGGCGAGACCCGGACTCAAACCGTCCGGACGACGTCCCCGGTCATGGCCGGATGCCAGAACCCGAGCCGATGGCGAGACCCGGACTCAAACCGTCCGGACGACGTCCCCGGTCATGGCCGGATGCCAGAACCTGAGCCGATGGCGAGACCCGGACTCGAACCGGGGACACCACGATTTTCAGTCGTGTGCTCTACCAACTGAGCTATCTCGCCGCGCCGCGCGATGCTAGCGCCTGCCTGGCCGATCCGGGGCGTGTGGGAGGGGCAACCGGGGGCGACGTAGCTCGACACACCCCCCCGGGACACGCCGGGGACCGCCCTGGGACCGCCCATTCCCGGGGACGCCCGGGCGGGCACCCTCCAACCATGCCGCCCGGCGCGCCGGGCGGCGCTCAACCGACGCAGGTCCCCCCAGCGCCCTTGACGGCCGACCACGCCCTCGGATAGGACTGCACCAGCCCCGCGCGGTGACCGTGGCGGGCGGGAGGTCGTTCACCTGAGAGGAGAGCCGTGATGCGTCGCCGTCTTGCCCTGCTGGGTGCCCTGACCGTGGCGACCGTGGCCGGATGGGCGCTGCCCGCGATCGCCGCCGCCGCCCCGGGGTACGTCGCCCTCGGTGACTCCTATTCCTCGGGGGTCGGAACCCGCGTGTACTACAGCGACGGCACCAGCTGCGAGCGCAGCCCCGATGCGTATCCGCCCAAGATCAGCGCCGCCCGCGGCTACGCCCTCTCCTTCCAGGCCTGCAGCGGGGCCAAGACCGGCGACGTCAACTCCAGCCAGCTCGGGCCGCTCAGCGCGACCACCAACCTGGTGACGATCACCATCGGCGGCAACGACGCCGGCTTCAGCAACGTGATCGTCAACTGCGCCGCCTACTACTTCACCTGCGGCAGCGCGATCAACTCCGCCGACAGCTTCATCTCCAACCAGCTGCCCGGGCTGCTCAACACGACCTACGGCAACATCCGCTCCCATGCGCCCAACGCGCACGTGGTGGTGCTCGGCTACCCGCACCTGTTCACCAGCAACGGGACGACCTGCAACTTCAACACGCTCACCTCGGGCAACGAGAAGAAGCTCAACAGCACCGCGGACCTGCTCGACAGCGTCATCTCCGGCCGCGCCGCCGCGCACGGCTTCACCTACGTCGATCCCCGCAATGCGTTTCTGCCCCACGAGGTGTGCTCATCCTCAGAATGGCTGAACGGGCAGTCCAACCCGCTGAGCGAGTCCTATCACCCCAATATCTCCGGCCAGGCGGAGTTCACGAGCCTGGTCGAGGGCGTGCTGCCCTGAACCGACGCGTCCGGCGCGTCCCGCGTCGGCGCTTCCGGCTTGCCTTCCGCACCGGAAGGGCGCACACTTTACATTTCTGTCGATCGGATTCCCGTCGGTCGTGAGCCCTGAGGAGGTCTCGTGCGTCTGCGCATCACCATCACCCTGCTGGCCGTGCTCGCGCTGGCGCCCGCCGCCCGCGGGGCGACGTTCACCAGCCCCCTCAAGCTCACGGGCGCGACCGGCGGCGAGCCCTCGCTGATCACCGACCCGCTCGGCGACGCGTTCGTCTCCGGGCCGCAGGGCATTCCCAGCGGCGTCAACGGCACCGGCGGCGTCGGATTCTGGAGCTCGCACGACGACGGCACGAGTTTCGGTCCGGCCAAGCTGCTCGGCTCCGACCTGGGCGGCGGCGACAGCGACCTCGCCTACGCCAAGGGCGCGGTCTACCTGATCGACCTCGAGGCGGCGGCGGCGCAGATCTGCAAGAGCACCGATCGTGGCGCCACCTTCACCGGGATCGGGCCGACGCCGGACCCGAGCGGCTGCACGACGACCAACGGCGGCCAGGCCGGGCCCTCGGATGACCGGCAGTGGCTCACCCCTGCGCCCGACGGCACGATCTACCTCACCTACCACGAGTTCGTCAGCGCCCAGCCGGTCGCCTTCCGCTCGGACAACGGGGGCGCCGATCAGTTCGCCAACAGCTGCGGACCACTGGTCACCGACCCGACGATCGAGGCCAACGTCCCCACCGACATCACCGGCGGCACCCTGGTCTCAAAGCCCGTCACCGACGCCAAGGGCAACCTCTACGTCCTGTTCTCCACCACCACTCAGCAGGAGAACGTGCTCGCTCAGTCCCAGGGGCAGCCGAGCGGGACCTTCAGCCAGCTCTACCTGGCCGTTTCCAAGGACAAGTGCCAGAGCTTCACCGACTACACCGTGTTCGACGGCGAGAAGCGCGACGGTGAGAACACGGTCCAGTTCGGCAACATCTTCAACGACCTGGCCATCGACGGAGGCGGCAACCTGTACGCGGTCGGCGCCGGCTACATCGGCAAGACCCCGTTTGCCAAGACGACCAGCCTGTACGTCATGCACTCTGGCGACCAGGGTCAGCACTGGTCAGACCCGGTCCAGGTCGGCGGCTCAGACTCCGCGCACATGCTCCCCGCCGCGGTGGGCGGCCCGCAGGCCGGGCAGCTCGCCCTGGGCTACTTCCGCACCGTCAACGGGGTCACCGACCCCAATGACACGACGGGCAAGTGGACCTACCAGACCGCTCAGTCCGCCGACGCCAACTCCGACTCGCCCAGCTTCGACTTCAGCGACGTCTCCCCCGGGACGATCTACCACAACGGTGACATCTGCAACGCCGGCATCCTGTGCGGCACGATCCCCGGCGGCCCGAGCGATCGCTCGCTGCTGGACTTCACCTCCGCGGCGCTGGACGCCCAGGGGTGCCCGCTGTACGCGTTCGCGGGCAACCCGACCGGGTCAGCGGGCAACAACACGGGATCCAACACGTTCAACTACGTGACCCGGCAGACGAGCAATTGCTTCTCCACCAACCCAGGGATCGGCAGCGGCCCGGGCGGTGGCGGCTCAGGTGGCGGATCGGGCGGCGGATCCGGCGCGGCCGGCAAGGGACATGGGGGCGGCACTCTCGGCGGCAAGGGCGGACCGCACTGCCCAACGCCCACCGGCCGCCTGACCCCCAGCCGCATCGGCCGGCTCGCTCTGGGCGAGACCCGGACCCACGCGCGTCTGACCAATCCGCGCTTCACCCCCACCCGCAACGGCTTTGACAACTTCTGCCTGCGTCGCGGCTGGGGCATCCGGGTCGGCTACCCGACGGCCCGCCTGCTGCGCACGCTGCCCCGCGCGACGCGCAACAAGGTTCGCTCGCGGATCATCATCGCTCTGACCGCCAACCGCTACTACGCGCTGCGGGGCATCCGGCCCACCACCCGCGCGGCGGTGGCCGTCCGCCGCCTGCGGGCCGAGCGGCCCGCCTTCCACGTCGGGCGCAACTACTGGTACGTGGTCCGCGGACGCGCGGTCGACGGGGTCCTGAAGGTGCACTCCGGACGGGTTCAGGAGGTCGGCATCGTCAGCCGTTCCGTGATCCGCACGCGGGCGGCTCAGCGGAGGCTGTTCCACAGCATGAGTGCCCTGTGAGCCGCGCCGCGCCCGGGCTGCAATAGGCTGCCGCGGCGTGAACATCCCTGGTCTGTCCCGCCCCCGGCGCGCGGCGCTGCACGCGGCCCTGATCGCCGTCCTCACCGCGCTGCTGCTCGGCGGTCTGCCCGGCGTGCCCGCGACGCCCAGCGCGCGCGCCGCGAGCGCGGCGTGCCCGTGGATGAACCCGCTGCTGCCGGCCGCCGACCGCGCCAACGAGCTCGTCGCGGCGATGAACACCGACCAGAAGCTGGCCATGCTCTCCCAGTCAGAGCCGATCTGGCAGCACTACGGCGTCGCCGGCTACATCCCGCCCCAGCCCAGCCTGTGCATCCCTGAGCTGTCGCTCAACGATGCCGGCCAGGGGGTTGGAGACCAGACCACCGGGGCCACCGCGTTCCCCGCTCCGATCGCGCAGAGCTCGACCTGGGATCCCAGCCTGCAGTATCAGTTCGGGGCCGCTCTGGGCTGGGAGGCCTTTCACAAGGGCGTCAACGTCCAGCTCGCCCCCGGGGTCGAGATCGACCGCAACCCGATCAACGGGCGCAACTTCGAGTACATGAGCGAGGACCCGTTCCTGTCCGCGCAGGGCGGGGTGGCCGAGATTCGCGGCATCCAGTCCAACCCGGTGATCGCCACCGTCAAGCACTTCGTGGCCAACAGCCAGGAGACCAACCGGATGACCCAGTCCTCCGATGTCGACGAGCGCACGTTGCAGGAGATCTACCTGCCGGCGTACGAGGCGGCGGTGCGCCAGGCTCAGGTCGGCTCGGTGATGTGTTCCTACAACCGCATCAACGACGTCTACGCGTGCGAGAACCCCACGCTGCTGAACACCGTGCTCAAGCAGCAGTTCGGCTTCCCGGGATTCGTGATGTCCGACTGGGGCGCGACGCACTCCACCGTGCCCGCGGCCAACGGCGGCCTGGACATGGAGATGAACGTCTCCCCCGGCACGTACTTCACCGCTCCGCTGAAGACCGCTGTGCAGGACGGCCAGGTCCCGATGGCACGGCTGGACGACATGGTCACCCGGATCGTCTTTGAGATGTTCCGCCTCGGTCTGTTCGACCATCCGCTGCCTGCTCAGCCCGGCGCCGCCGCAGCCAACGTCGAGCGCCCGCAGGACATCTCCCTGGCCCGCACGATCTCCGAGAACGGGACGGTGCTGCTCAAGAACGACGGCAACCTGCTCCCGCTCGGCGGCGCGGGGCGGCGGATCGCGGTGATCGGTCCGGGGGCGGGCCCGGCCGGCGCGACTCAGTTCTACAACGGCAACGGCTCAAGCCACGTCCCCGAGATCGCGGGCAAGACCGACGTCGTGGACCCGCTGTCGGCGATCACCCAACGCGCGGCTTCGGAGGGTGACACGGTGACCTACGCCGACGGCTCGAACGCGACCGTCGCCGCCACCACTGCCCGGCTGGCCGACGTGGCCATCGTGTTCGTCGGTGCCTCGGACTCCGAGGGGGTGGACCGCAGCACGATGAGCCTGGCCTCGGGCAACTGCGAGCTGGTCGGCTGCACGGCCTCCCCGATCGACCAGGACCAGCTGATCGCCCAGGTCGCGGCGGCCAACCCGCACACGATCGTCGTCCTGAACACCGGCGGCCCGATCACGATGCCGTGGCTGAACCAGATCCAGGGCCTGTTCGAGGCCTGGTTCCCCGGCCAGCAGGACGGCAACGCGATCGCGGCGCTGCTGTTCGGTGACGCCGATCCCTCGGGGCATCTCCCGGAGACCTTCCCGCGCTCGCTCGCCGACACGCCGCTGCAGAGCCCTCAGCAGTACCCGGGCGTCAACGACGCCCAGGGCGTGCCCCAGTCGCACTACTCAGAGGGCATGCTCGTCGGCTACCGCTGGTACGACGCCAAGAACATCACGCCGCTGTTCCCGTTCGGCTACGGCCTGTCCTACACCTCGTTCTCACTCGGGGGGCTGGCCGTGACCAGGCGCGGACCCAGCGCCGGGCCGGGCACGACCGCGACCGCGGCCACCGCGAGCATCACCGTGACCGACACCGGCCAGCGCTCCGGCGCCGCCGTGCCGCAGATGTACATCGCCGCGCCGCCCGCGACCGGTGAGCCGCCCAAGCAGCTGGAGGGCTTCTCCCACGTCGAGCTCCAGCCCGGGCAGAGCACGCGCACGAGCTTCCCGATCACCGACCGCGCGCTGTCCTACTGGAGCCCGGCTGCCCATGGCTGGCGCGTGGCCCGTGGTTGCTACACGGTGATGGTGGGCAGTGACGAGCGCGACATCGCCGACCGGGCGGTGATCGCAGTCAACGGGGCGGCCTGTCCCGGCGCGGTGGCCCGGGTCACCGCCGGCGATGCCAACAGCGCTGGGTGCGCCGTGCCCCGGGGCCGGCTGGTGGGATCGCGCCTCGGGCCGGTGGCCCTGGGCATGACCCGTTCCCGGGTCCGCCGGCTGCTCAGCGGCCGCGTCCAGCGCCGGCTGCGCGACATGGACTTCTACTGCCTGGCCGGGACCGGCGGCCTGCGCGCCGGCTACCTGTCGGCGCCACGGCTGGCCCGGCTGGCGCGCCCGCTGCGCCGCGCCGAGCGGGGCCGCGTGGTGTTGCTGCTGACCGCCAATCGCGCCTACCGGCTCGGCGCCGTGCGCCCCGGTGACTCGCTGGCCTTCGCCCGCCGTCATCTGCGGCTGCGCCTGGCCTATGCGATCGGGCGCAACCGCTGGTATCTGACCGGTGGACGTCGCGTCCGTGGGGTGCTCAAGGTGCAGAGCGGGCATGCGCTGGAGATCGGGATCGCCGACGGCCGGCTGATCACCAGCCGGGCGGCCGGACGTCGCCTGCTGGCCGGATTCCGCTGACGAAGGCCTGGCGATGATTCAGCCCGGCGTTTGACCTCAGACGCTACGGGTAGCCGCCAGGGAGACGAACCACGCAAGGAGATCCCATGCCCGAGTCATCACCCCGACCTGGCACGCGCCACGACACCGAACGTCACCATGAGCGCGATCCCGATCCCGCCGAGGCCGCCGACCGGCCGCTCGAACCGCGCGCGCCGGCCGACCCGCTGAACGCCACCGAGGAGGATGCGCTGCAGCCCCCGGGCGATCCCCACCACCGCCTCAACACCCCCGTCGGCGAACCCGACCCGGCGGCGGACTCCGATCCCTATCGGGCCCCGACGCCCGACGATGACTCCGACCGCGCGTCGGGGACCCGCGGGGCCGGACAGGGCAGCGAGGATCGCTGATGCGCCACGATCCAGACGCGCTCACGCTGGCCGAGGTCGTCGCTCGGGCCTGCGAGCTGGTGGACCCCGACGGTGTCGATGCCGTCGTCGGTGAGTTGCAGCAGGCCTTCGAGGACGCCGATGAGCCGATCCGGGCCGTCGAGGACATCGAGTCGCGCGTCGGGGCGGTCCTCGCCAATCTGGACCCGGCGGTGGCCAACCCGTCGCTCGCGGTCGCCGGGGCGGTGACGATCTACCTCAGCTACCGCCGCGACGAGTACGGGGTCGAGCCGGCCAAGCTGCTGCGCATGGCCGCCGAGGCCGAGTGGCAGGGCGATCCACCTGACCTGGTCGGCGCCTGGCTGGCCGACCGGGGTATCAGCGTCTAGAACGCCCACTTTTAGGAGAAGCGCGGAAGCTCTACGCTCCCGCCCATGCGCCGGGCGCTCGCCGGACTCCTGCTCACGCTGCTGCTGCTCGCCGGCTGTGGCTCGACCCGGCCCACCGCCCCGGCTGATCCGCTCGGCTCGGCGCTCTCCTACCTGCCCCTGGCCTCGCCGCTGGCGATCGAGATCCAGACCGGCACCCATTCGGAGATCGCCCAGGCCCTGGCGGCGATCGACGCGCGCTTCCCGATCGCCACCTTGGGTCAGAACGCCGCCCTGGCCAAGCTCCAGGCGCTCGGCATCAACTACAGGACCGACGTCAGGCCGCTGCTCGGCAACCCGATCGTGTTCGCCGGCACCGGCGGGCCGGTCAGGGACTTCGGGCAGCACTTCCTCGTCGCCTGGGTCACGCACAGCGCCCAGCGTCTGAGCGCCCTGCTGCGCAAGCTCCACGGTCTGTCGCGCACCGGCCGCCACGACGGGGCCACGCTCTATGCCCTGGGCGGCTCGGGCGCGCTGGCCGTGGACGGGCCGACGGTCCTGCTCGCGCGTTCGGCTGCCGACGTGACCGCGGCCCTGGACCGCCACGCCCACGGCGGGGGTCTGACCTCCGCCCAGCACACCGCCGATGTCCAGGGTCTGGACGGCCAGGCGGCGATCCAGGTCTTCGGCGATCTGCAGGCGATCCTCAACACCCCCGGCGCGGCGCGCGCCCGGCGCGATCCGTGGGTCGGCGCGCTGCGCACCTACGGCGTGACGATGAGCTTCGCCCGCGCGGGGCTGACGCTGGCCTTCCGGCTCGGCACCGATCCCGGGAGCGTGACGACGGCCCAGCTGCCGATCGCGGCGGGCTCGACCTCGCCGGGCCTGGTCAGCGGACTGCCGGTCCAGGCCGGCATCCACGATCCGGCGCGCATCGTCAACTTCGTCCTGGACGCAATCCAGGCCGTGTCCCCGCACAGGTACGCGGGCGTGCTGCGCGAACTGGCCACAGCCAAGCGCAAGACCGGGGTCGACGTGCGTGCGCTGGCCTCGCAGCTGAACGGTGACCTGGTCGTTGGCTCGGACACGCACACGACGCTGGTCCGGGCCGACGTCTCGGACCCGCAGGCTGTCGCCGCGGCGCTGACCAAGCTGGCCGGCGCCCGGGGCGCCCTGGGCCACGGCTCACGGCTACGGCGCCTCGGCCCGGACCGCTTCGCGGTGCAGAGTCCGCAGCGGCGCACGCTGATCGCCCTCGTCGGTCGCACGCTGATCGTCGGCGTCCCCCCCAAGGGCGGGTCGCTGACGGGATCGGCGCTGGTCGGATTCGCCCACGCGGCGAGCGCGCCGCTGGCAGGGGCGTCCGGCGCCGTGACCTTCCGGATCGCCATCAACCAACTGCTGGCCCTCACCACCCCTCAGGCCGCCCAGTCACCGATGGCCCGTCAGATCCTCGGGCTGCTCGGGGACCTCACCGGATCGGTGTCGGCAACCACCTCGGCGCTGACCGGCCGCGCAACCCTCGCCTTCCGCTGATTGCGGTCACGGTGACACTGTCAAAGCGCACCGACCGCCGGCGGACGACGAGGCTGTAGTCGATCCGGGTCCGCCCGGGCTGGGCGGTCACGGTCAGGAAACCGAACGCGCTGTGCTGATGGGCGTCCAGCGTGACCCCGGGCAGGCCGGTGAACGAGGCCGGCAGGTCGGGGATGCCGCGCCCGAGGGCGTGCAGCTCGGGAAAGCCCCCGCTGCCGGCGACCAGGTAGGGGACGCTGCGCTCATCCAGCGAGCGGCTGAAGCGCTGGTAGTTGTGGGCGTGCCCGGCGAGCACTGCGTCCGGTGCGCGCCGCGCGCGGGCGAAGCACTCGTCCAGCACCTCGCCCAGGGCCAGGTTCGAGCCGTGCACGACGTCGGCGGAGTAGACCGGATGGTGCATGGCCAGCAGCAGCACCGCGTCGCGCGGGGCCGCGGCCAGCTCCCCGATCAGCCAGCGCCGCTGCGCCTCGTCGATCTGGCCGCCGTCGGTCACCCCGGAATAGACGCCGATGATCGTCACCAGCTCATGGCGCAGGGACCAGTGCACGTGCGGCTGTTGCTGAGCCGGGCGCGTCTGGGGATCACGCGCCGCCGGCTCGGACGCGGCGCCGGATGAGCAGAACCGGCGGGTGAAGCCGTGCAGGGGCTGCCCGTCCGGTCCGGGCGGGCACTCCCCGTCGTGGTTGCCGGGAACGCCGACGATCGGCGCGGGATACGGCGCCCAGCCGCCGTCGAACTGGGCCGGGTAGCCGCCCGGCTCACCGTGCGGGTAGACGACGTCGCCGAGATGGAACAGCCGGCGGGCCGGATCGGGGCCGCGCAGCTCACAGGCCATCGCCTCGGCCACGGCCCGCTGCGGACCGGGGTTGCCCAGCCCGCCCGTGTCGCCGATCGCGTGCAGGCGCAGCAGCCGCCGGTCGGCGACCTCGGCGGCGGCGCGGCGCCCGACGATCTCCTGCAGCGTCATCCGGTGCGGACCGGCCTGCCGCGGCGTGGGCATCGCCGCCGGTGCGGTCGGGGCCGGGTAGCGGCGGACGAGCAGCTCATGGGCCGTGGGGCGAGGCGGCGGGCACGCGACCGGCTCGAGGATCGGCCGGTTCACCGGGGCGGCGCGCAGCGATGAGCGGACGGAGGCGATGGGCCATTTTCGGCGCGGGTGACCGCGCGGACGTTGCAAAAGTGTGACCGCCGGGGGGCGCGCCTCAAGGACGCGAGCGACGAGCCCGGAGTCAGCGCCGGGCCGGCCCGAGCATGCGGGCCAGCAGCTCGAGCGCGCCGCGCTTGGACAGCGGCTCGTTGAGGTTGCCGCACTTGGGTGACTGCACGCAGGAGGGGCAGCCCTCGCGGCACGGGCACTCGCCGATCAGCCGCCGCGCGTCGGCGGCCAGGCGCTCGAACTCGTCGTAGCCGCGCCGGGTGATCCCCACGCCTCCGGGATGACCCTCATGGATGAAGATCGTGGGGCCGCCGGTCTGGGGATGGGCGTTGGTCGACAGGCCGCCGATGTCCCAGCGGTCGCACATGGCGATCAGCGGCAGCACGGCGATCTGGCCGTGCTCCAGGGCGTGCAGCGCCCCGAGCAGCTGCTCGGGGGGGAACGGATCACCTCCGGTTCCGCCGCCGGGGCCGTCGATCAGCCCGTCCAGCTCGTACCACAGCGCCCGGGTCGGGAACTCGACCGTGGGCAGGTCCAGGCTGGTGAAGTCGAGCACCTCGTGGTCGGATAGGCGCTTGCGCTGATAGCCGAGCACCACCTCGGAGTAGACGACCTCCCCGTAGGAGAGCGTCACGCCGGCGGTCTGGCGGCGGTCCAGCAGCCGCTCGATGTAGGTCATGGACTCGCGCTTGGCCTGGGTGAAGTAGTCGCCGTCAAACGGCTCGAGCATTGCCCGGCGCGCGTCGAGATCGAGCTCGATGACCGAGTAGGAGCGCCCCATGTGCAGGTAGATGGCGCCCTCGTGGATGGTGGAGAAGGCGCGCGCGGCCTCGACCTGGCCGAGCACTTCCCCGGAGCTCTGATCGATCAGGATGAAGCTGTCGGCCGAGGCCGAGCGCAGGGCGACCCGCGCCGCCGGGTAGTCGTCGGCGCGGGCGGGGACGAAGCCGGTGGCGCGCTCGCGCAGCATCCCGGCCCGGGCCAGCGCCGCGGCGTGCTCATGCCAGCCGGGGCCGAGGATCTCGGCGTCATCGGAGTGCAGCGGCGCCTCGTGAGCGGCACAGAGCAGATGCTCGGCGTAGATCTCGCTGCTGAAGGGATCGAGGATCGCCGCCTCCACGGGGCGGGCCAGGAAGTCGTCGGGATGGCGGCAGAAGAACTGATCCAGGGCGTCCTCGCCGGCGATGTAGACGGCCAGGCCGCGCCCGCGGCGCCCGGCCCGGCCCCACATCTGGCGCAGGCTGGCCACGGTGCCGGGGAAGGTCACGCAGACCGCGGCGTCGAGCTCGCCGATGTCGATGCCCAGCTCCAGCGCATCGGTGGTCACGACACCGAGCAGCTCGCCCTCGGTCAGCCGCCGCTCGATCTCGTGGCGCTGGGCGGCGGTGTAGCCGGCCCGGTAGGGGGCGATCCGCTCGGCCAGCTCCGGCTCCAGGCGGTCGCGCGCGTGGCGCAGGATCAGCTCGACCCCCTTGCGCGATTTCATGAAGCAGATCGTGCGCGCGCCGTTGGCGACCAGATCGGAGAACACCTCGGCCGCCTCGTAGAGCGCGGAGGCGCGCACGCCCAGCTGCTCGTCGAGCAGCGGCGGGTTCCACATCGCGATCCGCCGGGTCGCCTTGGGGGCCGAGTCCTGATCGACGAGCGTGAAGTCCTCAAGGCCCGTCAGGCGCTCGGCCAGGTCGACCGGGTTGGCGATCGTCGCCGAGGTGAGCAGGAAGCGGGGCGTCGTGCCGTGGATCGCCGCGGCGCGGCGCAGCCGGCGCAGCACGTTGCCGACGTGGGAGCCGAACACGCCCCGGTACACGTGGGCCTCGTCGACGACGACGAAGGCCAGGTTGGCGAACAGGTCCCCCCACGTCTGATGGTGGGGCAGGATCCCGATGTGCAGCATGTCCGGGTTGGTGAGGATCAGGTTCGAGCGCTTGCGGATCGCCGCGCGCTCGTGGCGTGGCGTGTCGCCGTCGTAGATCGCCGGGCGGATGTGGCGATGCAGGCCGAAGCGGGCGATCGAGCGTGCCTGGTCCTGGGCCAGCGCCTTGGTCGGGTACAGGTACAGGGCCCGGGCCTTGGGGTCGGTGACCAGCACCTCGAGCGTGGGCAGCTGAAAGCACAGCGACTTGCCCGAGGCGGTGCCGGTGGTGACCACGGTGGGGCCGGCGAAGGCGCTCTGAAGGGCCTGGGCCTGGTGCTGGTAGAGCTCGCTGATCCCGTTGCCCTGAAGCGCCTGCAGGACCCGCCAGTCCAGGTCAGCGGGCAGCGGCACGGTGAGGGCCTCGTGCGCGGGGGTGCTGGTGTCGTGAACCAGGCGCTCGTCCTGGCGACCGGCGGCCAGCAGCGACTCCCAGGGTTCGATCTCGCGGATGGCGGCCACTGCCCTTGAGTATTACTCGGCGGCGGCACCGGACGGCCGGGCGGCCGCGGCATCGAGCCGCCCCTCGGCCGCTGCTACGGTCGCCGCCGATGCGCTGCCTCTACGTCGATCTGGACGGGACCCTGCTCGGGCCTGACGCCTCCCTGCTCACCGGCGGCGACGGCCGCTTCAGCCTGCTCTCGGCCCGGGCCCTGGAGGCGTGTGACCGGGCCGGCGTCGAGGTCGTCATCTACTCGGGGCGCAAGCAGAGCAGCGTGTTCGACGCCGCCCGGCTGATCGGCTCGCGCGCGTTCATCTTCGAGCTCGGCTGCGGGCTGGTCATCGACGGAGAGCTCGAGTGGCTCACCGATGGCCTTGAGCCCTCCGCCGAAGCGGGCACGATCTATGACCAGATCGAGGCGTCGGGCGCGCCCGAGCTGCTGCTCTCGCATTTCCGTGATCGCCTGGAGCACCACACGCCGTGGGCCCATGATCGCGACGTCTCGCACGTCTTCCGCGGCCTGGTCGATCTCGACGCGGCGGCGAGTGTGCTGCAGGAGGCGGGCTTCGGGTGGCTGCGCCTGGTCGACAACGGCGTCATCCAGCACTCCTCCGAGCGCCTGGGCGGCCTGCCCTCGATCCACGTCTACCACGTCGTCCCGGCCGGGTCCTCCAAGGCCCGCGCCGTCGCCCGGCACCAGCAGGCCCGCGGCTATGACCCGCGTGACTGCATCGCCGTCGGCGACTCCCGCGAGGACATGGGCGCGGCCGATGTCGTGGGTGCCTTCTGGCTGGTCGCCAACGCCCTGGAGCGCGATCCGGGCCTGGCCGGCGAGGTGTCACGCCGCTCGCGCGTCCGCGTCGCCGAGCAGGGCTACGGTGCAGGCGTCTACGAGGCGGTCGTGACCACGCTCGCCGAGCGCAGCTGAGCCTGCGCGCTACGCGGGAATGACCTCGCGCGCAGCCGCGTGCGACGGGGTCTCCGCGTGCGACTGCGGTCGCGCTTGGGAACGCGGCTCGGCATGCGGTTCCCGCAGCGCGCGCTCGGCGATGTGGGCGTCACCGACCGCCCACTGCAGGCGCTCCACCAGCTGGCTGCGAAAATGCCGCGACTCGAAGTCGCTGGCATTCACGCGTTCGGTGAACATGACCGCGCGCGGGTCGTCGCAAGGGTTGTCAGCCATGACGATGATTCGGGGCATCTCCCACCTCTCCTCGAGATCGTTCTGGACTGTCATGACGTTTACAGCCAAAGCTTCAGCGTCGGTAAACAGCTCGTGTCAATCGCGCGATGTCCTGGTGAAGAACTGACGCAGGCGCTCGCGCAGGCGCCGCCAGAAGCCGGGTTGGTCGGCGTCGCGCCGGCGCGCGGCGGGCGGGATCGTCGCGCGCACGACGGCGACCCACTCGTCCAGCGGCAGGTCCCCGGAGATCAGCCGGCCCAGCGCGTCGGTGACCGGCGCGGTCACCCCGGCGGCCTTCAGTGCTTTCGCCAGCAGCGGCACGGACTCCAGCGCCTCCACGGCCTGCCCGACGCGGGCCGGGATCTCGGCGGCGGGCACCCCCTCGGCCAGCAGCTCCCCGGCGCGGCGGTTGCGGCTCTGGGGCGCCAGCGCGGTGGCGACCAGATCCCCGGTCCCGGCCAGGCCGATCATCGACTCCGGGCGCGCGCCCTCGGCCTGCGCCCAGCGCCACACCTCAGCAAAGATGTGCCCGGCCGCGGCCCCGGCCGCGTTCAGGCCCTGGGCCTCGGTCGCGCCCGAGGCGAGCGCGGCGGCGTTCTTGGCCGCACCGGCCAGCTCCACCCCGACCGGGTCATCGGACTGCTCACACACCACCCCGGCGCGGATGAACACGCCGGCCAGGGCGGTGGCCAGCGCCTCATCGGTCGAGGCCGCCACCAAGCCCGCGCCCGCTGAGACCATCTCATGCGCATGCGCGGGCCCGCCGATGCACGCCGTGCGCTCGGGGCCGAAGCGAACGCGCAGCAGGTGCGTGGGCGGGGTCCCGATCGGCGGGACCAGGCCCTTGGCCAACGACACCACCGCTGCCTTCTCGGGCAGCCCCCGGTGCTCGAGGTCACGGATCACCTCGGCCAGGCCGTGGGACGGCACACCCAGAAACACGTAGTCCGCGCGGGCCAGCCCCGCCTCGACCGAGTCGACGCGCAGCTCACGCGGGAACGGGACGCCAGGCAGGTAGGTGACGTTCTCGCGCGCCTGCTGCAGCGTCCGGGCCTGCTCGCCGGTGCGGGCCTGAAGCGTCGTGCGCAGCCCACCCCGCGCCAGCAGCACCGCGACCGCGGTCCCGAACGAGCCCGCGCCAATGACTACGGCGCGACGGGTCCCGGGAGCGGGCAGGTGGATGGAGGGGCGGGAGAGCGGCGGCATCGGCGTCGGCGAGCAATGATCGGCGGTCAGGCGACGCCGCGGCGCAGCTCCGCCTCGTCCTCGGCGGCGACCGCGTCGGCCAGGGCGGATGCGGTCTCGGCCATGTCCCCGAAGGCGTCGGCGACGACCGCGGCGCTGGAGCCCCCGATGGCGCGGTTCAGTGCCGCCACGGCGGCGTCGAAGCGGTCCCACAGATCGGACGGCCCGCGCCGGCCGGTGCCGGGCCGCAGCTCGTACGGCGGCGCCGAGGTGGGTGAGACGGGGATCGGCTGCCAGCGCATGCCGGCGGCGTGCGCGTGCTCCCAGGCCACCTGCTCGGCCGAGGCGGCCTGCGCGAGCTCGCGCAGGCGCCCGGCGAAGCCCGGGTCGGGCGGAGCCATGATGTGCGCGCGCATCGCCCCCGCCCAGCCATCGGCGGCGCGGCGGACGGCGCGCATGATCTGCGCGCGCTCACGGTCCAGTTCATCGGAGAAGCTCATGGTGGTTGAGGTCAGTGGTGGTCCCGAATCGGCTGTGGTGTGCGGCGGTCCTGGCAGGTCGCGGCCCGACGCCGCCGTCACGCGCCGCCGGTCTGGATGCGGCCGACCGGCTCGCCGCCCCAGAAGTCGTCGGCGGACGGGCCGTCCTGGCCGGGCCGCGGAGGCGTCGCGCGCGCGCCGTCCCCGCCCGCGGCGGTGATCCGTAGGAAGTCCGAGCGGCGGATGCGCACCCGGCGGCCGACCCGCAGCGCCGGCAGCCGCCCCTGATCGATCCAGTTGCGGATCGTCTGCTGGTTGAGGCGCAGGGTCTCAGCGACCTCCGCCACCGTCATGTAGGTCTCTTCGTGCTCGGATTCAGTCGCGCTCATTGTTTGCCAATTGAGACATATTGGGGCCAATTCAGAGTTATACTACCCCAGACGGGAGAAGCAATCGCGACAGCGCATCGCGAGGAAAGGTCTGCAAAGCGCGTGAATTCAGACGATCGGGAAGTCCGGTCGGGCAGCAAGGAAGTTGTCGCGGAGGACAACGTCGTTCGTCTCCCCCGCGAGTGGCTCGGCCCACCGGAAGATCTCGTACCGATAGGTGAAGATGGCGACCACCTCGAGCCCGGAACCACCCTCGACTTCTGGGGAACCACGGTGGCCCCCGAGGTGCCCCGGTCGGCACCGAGCGGTGATGACCACTCGGTGCGTCGCCGGCCGGCGACGTCGCTCGCGCGCACGCGCGCGGGATTGGGCCCACGCCGCGTTTCCGGTGCCACCGGCGCAGACGGCGCGACCGCTGGAACCGGCGCGCAGGCAGAACGCTGGCGTCCACGCCGCGTCCCCGGCTTCGCCGTGCTCGGGGTCGCCGCCGCGCTGATCCTGATCGCGCTCTCCATCAGCCCCGCGGATCGGTCCGCCCGCAGCGGGGCGACGCGAACGGCGGCGCATCATCGCCGGCCAGCTGATCAGGTGGGGGCGCTGCGGACGGCGAGCGTGCTCTCCTCAGGGCGCGAGCTCGCCCTGCTGCACCTGAAGGGCGCCGCCCGCCCGCGTCGTCATCCGTCGCGGACCCGACACCGCCAGCCGCCCGCGACCCACCGGCGTCCTCGCACCCGCTCGCGGACGGCCGGTCATCGCCCGTCAGCCTCCCCAGCGCCGCAATCGGTGGCGTCCTCCCCCGTTACTCCGGTGACCACCACCGCCGCGACCCCGAGCTACACCCCGTCGGCCGCCACCTACGCCGCGCCCCCGGCGGCCGGCGCCTCAGGAACTTCGGCCGGTTCCCGTCAACCCGCCACGGGCTCGGCCGGAGCCCTGTCCCCCGGCACCTCCCCCGATGGCTGACCCAAGGAGCACCCTCGTGAACCGAGCCCTGCGGCACCTGCGCCAGAACCTCGTGGCCTACCTCGCGCTGTTCGTCGCCCTCGGCGGTACGAGCTACGCGGCGATCACCATCCCCCGGAACTCTGTGGGCGCGAGACAGATCCGGAACCACAGCATCAATCCGGTGAAGCTCAACGGTCGGTACTTCGGTGGATACGTCCGCCTGTGGGCGCAGATTGACCAATCCGGACACGTCATCGCGTCACGGCCACGTGGCGCACAAATTCTGCAGTGGAATAGCAGCCCGAACACCCCATTTACCGGCGGGAGCATCAGATGGCCCACGGGCATCGCTGCTGGCTGCTTCCCCGTGGTTTCCTCGGCGGGCTTCGTCGTCGGCTCGGGACCGGCATCTGTGAGCGCTGAGCTCAACGGTGCGCCGGGGAGACGCTTTGTTGTGATCTATGACTCAGAGCCAACCGCCGTCAATGTGCTGGTCGTGTGCCCCACGCCATAGGTCTCGCACCATGAGAGCGGATGCGTGGCCTCGGTCTGTCTGTTGGGTCAAAAGCGCGATCTGCTTCCTCGTCGTCGTCATCGGCGGCTGGGTCGTGCACCCAGGAACGGCTTGGTCTGACGAAACTGTGCTCAGCTGCGGAACCGCGCCAAACGAGGTGTTCCAGCATTCCGCGGTCTTTGGCATCGGCACGCCTGAGAGTTGCCAGGGAGGTCCGTGGTCGAGCTTTGGCCTCCAGAGCGAGGGCAACGTTGTGCCGCAAGGCCAGGCAGGAAGGTGGCAGGCCACTGCGCCGCCTGGCTTGACAATCAACAGTGCAACGCTCACCGCCTCGATCTACGACGTCAACGACGGTCACCAATACGGCGGTGGGGCCTACTGGCAGGGGGGCGGCTGGCAGGCAGTCAGCAGCGGCTCGGGGAGGGACTACACATTTGGCGGTCCAACTGGAATCCCCGGGTTGCCGTCCCCATATTTCGGGATCCAGCTCGTGTGTGGCGCCAATCCATGCAACACCGGCACTTCCGCGATAACAGTGGAGTCCGCCCAGCTTGACGTTTCAGAGTCCGCGCCGCCCATCCTGTTACCGGGCAAACTTTGGGCTCAGAACGGCTGGACGCGAGGTGACTGGCCCCTGTCCACGACTGGAGACTCACCGTCGGGCGTCTGCTCGCTTTCGGCCTCCGTCGACGGACAGATCGTGGCCACGCAGTCGTTCCCGACGGATCCCGCGGCGTGGCACCAGTGCAACGCCGCCGGCCTGGGCGGGCTGAACACCACGGTCCATACCACGCAGTTCGGCAACGGCGTCCACACGCTCTCCACCACCGGCAGCGACGCCGCGGGGCTCAGCACGACCGTCAAGACCTCAGTGTCATTCGACAACACCGCTCCGACGATCAGCCTTTCGGGCCCCAGCGACGTCCCTACCACCTCGGGTCCGGCCACCGTGACCGCGACCGCCACAGCCGGCCCGTCGGGGATCTACGGAATCGACTGCGCCCTTGACGGTGGGCCCACCCAGCACTTTGCCGCCAGCTCGGCGCAGGTGTCGATTCCTGACACCGCGGGCCAGCACACCGTCAGCTGCACGGCCCAGAACAACGCGGTCGATGCGAGCGGCAACCGCGCCACTTCGGCTCCCGCGACGACGACCGTCAAGGTGGGGATCCCGACTGTCGCGGCGCTCGGTTTCTCGACCCTCGTGGACGGCCTGCGCTGCCACCATGTCACCGAGACCATCCACTTTCCCGCGCGTTGGGTCACGGTCGTGGTCAGGGGTCACAGGCTTCGCGTCCGCGAGCGCGCCCACCGCCAGCGGATCCGGCTCACGCGGTGCCGGGTGCGCACCGCGCGGCGGACCGTGACCACGTGGGTGGCGATCAAGCGCCATGGCCGGACCGTGCGCGTGCGGCGGCGCAGGTCGATCCGGGTGCTTCTCCGTCCGCACCGCATCAACCGCACCACCCGCGTGGTCGCCCACGGCCATGGAACGACGGTGGATGGCTGGGTCGGTACCACGAGCGGGGTGGCTCTCGGCGGCCAGCCCGTGGAGGTCCTCACCGCCGTCGATGACGGAACGCAGCACTACACGCTGGCCGCAACCACCACCACCCGCGCCGACGGGTCATGGAGCGCGCGCATCGGCCCCGGCCCCTCACGCCTCATCGAGGCCGTCTACCCGGGCGCGGCCACGACGGAAGCGACGCAGTCAACGCCGGTCTCGATGATCGTTCCCGCCCGGATCCGACTGCTGCGCGTGACACCGGTGCACGTGGCCTGGGGCGGGACCGTGCGGCTGACCGGCCGATTGCTCGGCGGACACCTCCCCGCCGGCGGGGCGCTCGTGCGCCTGCGGATCGGGCTCGGCCGGACCTTCATCACCTACGGCGTCCACGAGCACGTGAGCGGCTCGGGGCGGTTCACGACCTCATACACGTTCGGCGCGGGCCAGCCATCCGTCTACCGCACGTACTCGTTTCAGCTCGCCTCGTTGCCGATGGGCGACTACCCCTACGCGCCGGCGGCCAGCAACCGCATCCGGGTCACCGTCGGCGGCCATCCCGTCGTCCGGCGCCACGGCCACGGCCACCCGCACCGGCGTCGATGAGACGGCGGGAGACGTCTCCGCCGACGGCATGACGCTGAACCAACCTCCGGGCAGGTACTCTGGTAGGTCATGGTCGGAGACATCCTGCAGCCCACGCACCTGCTCTTCGTGCTCGTCGTGGCTCTCCTCGTGCTCGGTCCCAAGCGGCTGCCCGAGGTGGCGCGCACGCTCGGCAAGGGGATCCGCGACTTCCGGGGCGCGATCAGCGGCGAGGGCGACGACGAGCACCGCTCCTTCCTGGGCCAGGACCACAGCGCTTCGGCGCCCGCCCCGGTGCCCTACGAGGCGCAGGCCGCGGCCCCCCAGGCCACGACGGTCGAGTCACCCACGGCGAGCGATCCTCTGGCCGCATCGGAGCCCACCGCGGCCCCCGTCACCGCGGCGACGACGACACCCGCCCCGGCGCAACCCGCCGCCGAGCCGCAGCCCGCGGTGCCCACCTACGAGGCACAGCCGGTCGCCGCGCCGGCCACCACCGCGGTGCCGACGCCCGAGGCACAACCTGTCGCCACTCCGGCCAGCACCGCGCCGCCCGCGCGCGACGAGCCCGCTGCAGACGTCCCGGGTGCCGGCCGGGACGGCGACGACGAGGCTCCGGCGACCGCCGTACACCCTGCCGGCGCCCGCGCCGAGCAGCACGACTGACCGCGGCCGCAGCGCCGCGGCCAGGCCGAGGGCGATGAGCGACACCACCCGTGCCACGGTGGTTGCGCTGACGCGCGCCGATCCCCGGCCGCCGCATCACCTCGCCGAGGACCTGGACGCGGGCGCCGATCCCGGGGGCCTGCTCGAGCGAGCGGTGAGCACCGACGCCCAGGGCCAGATCATGCTCGCCCCGTCGGCGGTGCCCCAGCACCTGATCCGAGACGCCGAAGCAGACCTCGTCGCCTGGGAGCGTGACGGCATCGCTGTGACCAGCGTCCTGGATTCCGATTACCCCGCCAACCTCCGGGCCGTCCACGACCGACCGCCGCTCATCTTCAGCCAGGGCCGGCTGGACCGCCTCTCGGAGCGGGCGGTCGCCGTCATCGGCTCCCGCAGCCCGAGCGAGCCCGGGCTCGCGCTCGCCGAGGCCACAGCGCGCGAGCTCGTCGCCGCTGGCTACACCGTCGTGTCGGGCCTCGCCGCCGGCATCGACACCGCCGCGCACACCGCCGCCCTGGACGCCCGCGGGGCCACCGCGGCCGTCATCGGCACCGGGCTGCGCCACGCCTACCCACCGGAGAACGCGCGGTTGCAGCAGGAGATCGCCCTCCATGAGGTCGTGCTCTCCCCGTTTGAACCCGACACTCGGCCGAGCCGCGAGACGTTCCCCGTCCGCAACGGCGTCATGTCCGGCCTGTGCCTGGCCAGCGTGATCGTGGAGGCCGGCGTGCGCAGCGGGACGCGCATCCAGGCCCGGCTCGCCCTCGCGCACGGGCGCCGCGTCTTCCTCGCCCGCCCGCTCCTGGATCAGGCGTGGGCGCGCGACCTGCTCGCCCGGCCCGCGGTCGAGGTGTTCGAGAACGCGGATCACATCCTCAGCGGGCTCGAGCGCCGTCTCGCCACCGCGCCCCTCATCGACTGAAGGCGCGCGGGGTGCCGACCGTCCGTGAGCTGAGCGCGCCGTACGGCAATTTCATGCTCGGGCCGCGGCCGGGCCCGGGCGTGTGCGAAGTCTGCTTCGACCTCACCGCCGGACCGCCACGCTGCCACCACTGTGCGCGTCCCGCGCCGCAGATCGCCGCGGTGACGCCGATCTCCTACAGCGTCGCGCACGAGCAGCTGCATCACGCGCTTGCCGCCTACAAGCGCGCCCCCGGGCGCACCGCCCGGGCGTTTGCGCGCGAGCTGGCCGCCGTCCTGTGGCGGCACCTCGATCAGCACGAGGGCTGTCTCGCCCGCGCGGCCGGTGTCGGCGCGTTCACACTCGTGACCACCGTCCCCTCGGGCGCACGTGAGCGCGATGCCGAGCACCCCCTGCGCCGGATCGTCGGCGAGCTCGTTGCGCCGACGCGCGACCGCTACGCGCCCGCCCTGGAGCGCAGCGACGTGCCGGTCGCACCGCGGATGACCGCTGCGGACAAGTACCGGGCCCGGCAGCGGCTCGACGGTCAGACGATTCTGCTGATCGACGACACCTGGACAACCGGCGCCAGCGCCCGCAGCGCGGCCATTGCCCTCGATCGCGCCGGCGCGGCCCGGGTGGCCGTGCTCGTCCTCGGCCGGTACCTGCACCGCGATTACCGCGACAACGCCGCGCGCCTGGCGACGCTGCCCGACCCGTTTGACTGGGATCACTGCGCGCACCACGCACACGCTTGCTGCGACGTATCCCAAGCGCACCCGAGCACCGTCTAGGCTCGCACCGTCATGTGGTGGGACGACGCGGTCATCTACCAGGTCTACCTGCGCTCCTTCCAGGATTCAGACGGTGACGGGATCGGTGACCTCAACGGCGTCACCGCGCGCCTGGAGCACATCGCCAGGCTCGGCGCCGCCGCCGTCTGGCTCTCCCCCGTCTATCCCTCGCCCAACGCTGATTTCGGCTACGACGTCAGCGACTATCAGGCCATCGATCCCGGCTTTGGCACGCTGGCCGACTTCGACGCGCTCGTCGCTCGCGCCCATGAGCTCGGGCTGAAGGTCGTCCTTGACTACGTGCCCTGCCACACCTCGATCGAGCACCCCTGGTTCCGTGAGCATCCCGACTACTACGTGTGGGCGGACGAGATTCCCAACAACTGGCGCGCCGCCTTCGGCGGTCCGGCGTGGGAGCGCGATCCGCAGAGCGGGCGTTACTACCTGAGCTCGTTCTTCCCCGAGCAGGCCGACCTGAACTGGCGCAACCCGGATGTTCGGACCGCGATGGGCGAGGCGCTGCGCTTCTGGGTGGACCGCGGCGTCGACGGCTTCCGGGTCGACGCCCTGGACCGGATCATGAAGGACCCCGAGCTGCGCGACGAACCACCGGCCTCCGGGCCGCCGGCGCTGCCCCTGGATCCACAGGATGCCGAGCTCGAGCACATCTACTCGCGCAACGCGCCCGATGTCGGCGTCGCCCTGGAGGCGATCCGCGACGCGGTCGGCCCCACGCTCCTCATCGGCGAGGTGTTCCTGCCCACCGCGCAGCTCGGCCCGTACCTGGAGCATCTGGACGTGTGCTTCAGCTTCGAAACCCTGTTCGCCGGCGGTGACGCGGCCGCGCTGGCCGAGGCGATCGCCGCCGGGATCAGCGACGGCGGCCTGGGATGGGTGCTCTCCAACCACGACTTCGACCGGCTGGCCACGCGCGCCGGGCCGGGCAACGCCCGCGCTCTCGCCCTGCTGCTGCTCACGTTGCCCGGGCCCGTGTTCATCTATCAGGGCGATGAGCTGGGGATGGCCAACAGCGCCCCGTCGGCGCCCGCGCTGGACCGCCACGGCCGCGACAACCTGCGGATGCCGATGCGCTGGGACGAGAGCGCTCACGCCGGGTTCACCACCGGGACGCCGTGGCTGACCACCGACGAGGCCGAGGCGCCGCCGGTCTCGATCCAGGAGGGCGACCGCAGCTCGACCCTCGCGCTCGTGCGCGGAGCGATCAACGTGCGCGGGGAGCTCGACGGCCCCGTCGCAATCGATTCCCCCGACGACGGCCTCGTGGTGCTCGTGCGCGGCCGCCACGTCACGGCCGTCAACCTGTCCGGCGAGCCGCGGCCCGCACCCGCCGCGGCACGGGTCGTGCTCGCCGCGCGGCCCGGCGACGGCGCGGATCTCAGGATTGTGCCCGCCCACGGCGGCTGGGTCGCGCTGCGCCCCGACTGAAAGCCAGGGCCGGCGCTCGCCGGCTTCGAGCCTGCCAATCGGGAATTTCCCGATCACAGGTTTGTGACTTTGGTCACGGTGGGTAAGCCACCTGTGTCGTGAGGAGAGAGAGCCGTAGCCGTAAGGGGATGGGCCGGATGTGCCTCAGTGGCGTCGCCGCGTCCGCCGCGGCGCTGGCCCTCGGCGCCTGCGGCGGTTCCAGCGGACCGCCCGCCCTGCAGTGGTATGCGTTTCCCGAGCCCTCAGGCTCGTTCGCGCACGCGGCCAAGGTGTGCAGCGCCGCCTCGCACGGCAAGTACACGATCCAGATCAACACGCTGCCCACGCAGGCCGACGCCCAGCGCCAGCAGCTGGTCCGCCGCCTCGCCGCCAAGGACAGCTCGATCGACATCGTCGGCATGGACGTGACCTACACGCCGGAGTTCGCCGAGGCGGGGTGGATCCGGCCCTGGACCGGCGCCAACCGCGCCGCCGCCAGCAAGGGCATGCTCCCCGGCCCGCTGGCCACGGCGACCTGGCAGGGCAAGCTCTGGGCCGAGCCCGACAACTCCAACACGCAGCTGCTCTGGTACCGCAAGGATCTCGTGCCCAACCCGCCCAAGACCTGGTCGGAGATGATCGCCGACGCGGTCAAGCTGGCCAAGCAGGGCAAGCCGCACTACATCGAGGTCCAGGGCGCCCAGTACGAGGGGCTGACCGTGTGGTTCAACTCGCTCGTCGCCTCCGCCGGCGGCCAGATCCTCTCCGGTCCGCGGAAGGTCTCGATCGGCCCGAGCGCCCAGAAGGCGGCCGCGATCATCTCCGAGCTGGCCAAGTCACCGGCGGCTGACCCCGGCCTGTCCAACTCCAACGAGGACGCCGCCCGGCTCGGCTTCGAGTCCGGCCAGGCCGCCTTTGAGCTCAATTACCCATTCGTGTATCCGTCGATCCAGGCCGACAAGCCCAAGCTGGCCAAGGTGTTCGGCTGGACCTACTACCCGCGCGTGGACGCCAACACCCCGGCCAAGGTGACGATCGGCGGTCTGAACCTCGCCGTCTCGGCCTACTCGCAGTACCCCAAGTTCGACTTTGAGGCGATCAAGTGCCTGACCGATGAGGCCAACCAGAAGGTCGACGCGATCAAGGGCGGCCTGCCGCCGTCGCTGGCCGCGCCCTACAGCGACCCGGCGCTGGCCAAGCCGTATCCGTTCAAGAGCCTGATCAAGCAGGAACTGGCCAAGCCGGCCATCCGCCCGCAGACCCCCGCCTACGCCGACGTGACCATCGCCATCTCCAAGGCGCTCTCGCCCCCGTCGGCGATCAACCCCAAGACGGTGGTCAACACACTGCGGTCAGAGCTCAAATCGGCCCTCAGCTCAGGAGCGTTGATTTGAGCGCTGTCCCCGCCGACGGCCCGGCCGTCCGCACCTCCAAGCCGCCGCGCAAGCCTGCGCTGAGCGACCGGACCCGCGCCGAGCGCCGGCTCGGGATGATGCTGATCGCCCCCGCCGTGATCGTGATGCTGCTGGTCACGCTGTATCCGATCATCAACGCGTTCGTCCTCTCGCTGCAGCGCGCGGACCTGCGCTTCCCGCAGGCCAACCAGTTCATCGGCTTTGACAACTACGGCTCGGTGCTCAGTTCCTCGCTGTGGTGGGCCGACGTCGGCCACACGCTGATCATCACCGTCGTCTCCGTCGCGTTCGAGCTCGTGCTCGGCATGCTGCTGGCGATCGTCATGCACCGGGTCATCTTCATCCGCGGGCCCGTGCGCGCGATCGCGCTGATCCCCTACGGCATCGTCACCGTCGTCGCCGCCTACGGCTGGCGCTATTCATTGGAGCTGGACTCGGGCTGGATCCCCAAGCTGCTCGGCCTCAAGACCGACCCGTTGGCCGGGCAGAACGGGAGCTACATCGGCGTGATCGTCTCCGAGATCTGGAAGACGACGCCGTTCATGGCCCTGATCCTGCTCGGCGGGCTCGCGCTGGTGCCCGATGAGTTGCACGAGGCGGCCAAGGTGGACGGGGCCTCGACGTGGCAGCGCTTCTGGAAGATCACCATCCCGCTGATGAAGCCGGCGATCCTCGTCGCGCTGCTGTTCCGCACCCTGGACGCGATCCGCATCTACGACTCGGTGGTCATCTTCAACAACGGGGCGCACAACACCGAGACGCTCTCGGTGCTCGCCTCCAATCAGCTGCTGAACCGGCTCAACCTGGGTCTTGGTTCGACCGTGTCGGTGCTGCTGTTCGTGCTCGTGGCGCTGATCGCCTTCATCTTCGTCAAGGTCTTCGGCGCCGCCTCGGCCCCCGGGGGAGGTCAGTGATGGATTCAACCATCGGCAAGCGCTTTGGCTGGTCGGGCGCGATTCTGCTCGTCGCGGCCTTCAGCCTGATCCCGGTGCTGTGGATCATCTCGCTCTCGTTCAAGGATCCGTCGACGATCGCCGACGGCTCGTTTCTGCCCACCAAGTGGACGACCTCGAACTACAGCTCGATCTTCAGCCAGTCGATCTTCACCGATGCGCTGCGCAACTCGATCGGGATCGCCATCATCGCCACGCTGATCGCCGTCTTTCTGGCCAGCTTCGCCGCCTACGCGATCGCCCGCCTGGACTTCCCGGGCAAGAACATCCTGCTCGCCGCCTCGCTGGGCATCGCGATGTTCCCGCCGATCTCGATCGTCGGCCCGCTCTACAACCTGTGGCGCAACATCGGCCTCTACAACACCTGGCCGGGGCTGATCATTCCCTACATGACCTTCGCCCTGCCGCTGTCGATCTTCACCCTCTCCTCGTTCTTCCGCGAGATCCCCTGGGAGCTCGAGCAGGCCGCCCAGGTCGACGGCGCCACGCCCTTCCAGGCCTTCCGCAAGGTGATCGCGCCGCTGGCCGCGCCCGGCATCTTCACCACCGCGATCCTCGTCTTCCTGTTCTGCTGGAACGACTTCGTGTTCGCCTCGACGCTGACCTCGACCAACGCCGCCCAGACCGTGCCCGCGGCGCTGGCCGCCTTCCCGGGCGCCTCCCAGTTCCAGGCCCCGATCGGGACGATCGCCGCGGCAGCGGTGATCGTCACCATTCCAGTCGTCATCATCGTGCTCCTGTTCCAGCGCCGGATCGTGTCCGGCCTGACCGCGGGCGCTGTCAAGGGATAAGGAGGGCACCGTGGCCCAGATCGCACTCGAGCACATCAGCAAGCAGTACAAGGACGGCTTCGAGGCCGTCAAGGACCTCAATCTCGACGTCGCCGACGGGGAGTTCATGATCCTCGTCGGCCCCTCGGGCTGCGGGAAGTCGACCGCGCTGCGGATGGTCGCCGGCCTGGAGGACATCACCAGTGGCGAGCTGAAGATCGGCGGCACGGTCGTCAACGACAAGGCGCCCAAGGATCGCGACATCGCGATGGTGTTCCAGAACTACGCGCTGTACCCGCATATGACCGTGCGCGACAACATGGGCTTCGCGCTCAAGCTGGCCAAGACTCCGCAGGCCGAGATTGACAAGAAGGTCAACGACGCGGCCAAGATCCTCGATCTCGAGCAGCATCTGGAGCGCAAGCCGGCCAATCTCTCCGGCGGCCAGCGCCAGCGCGTGGCCATGGGCCGGGCGATCGTGCGCAACCCGAGCGCGTTTTTGATGGACGAGCCGCTGTCCAACCTCGACGCCAAGCTGCGCGTCCAGATGCGGACCGAGATCTCGCGCATCCAGAGCCGCTTTGAGACGACCACGATCTACGTCACCCATGACCAGACCGAGGCCCTGACCCTCGGTGACCGGATCGCCGTGATGCGCGCCGGGCTGCTGCAGCAGGTCGGTGAGCCGGGCGATCTCTACCGCCATCCCGACAACCTGTTCGTGGCCGGCTTCATCGGCTCACCCTCGATGAATTTCCTGCCCGGGGAGATCGACGGGGACACGCTCAAGCTCCCGATCGGCGACGTGCCGTTGACCGACTCGATGCGCCGCCGCCTGGAGGCCGGACCCGGCGGCGGGCGCGGTGGCGTGATCGTCGGCATGCGCCCCGAGGACTTCGAGGACGTCGAGCTGGTCAGCGCCGAGGAGCGCGGCCACGGCGTCACCTTCACGGCCAAGATCGACGTGCTCGAATCGATGGGCTCGGAGTTCTACGCCTACTTCGTGCTCGAGGCCGACAAGGTCTCCTCGCACGAGCTCGACGAGCTGGCCAAGGACGCCGGCGCGGCCGACCTGCCCACCCAGGAGGGCAATCAGGTCGTCGCCCGTCTCGACGCGGCCAGCCGCGTGCGCCAGGGCGCCGAGACCGAGCTGTGGTTCAACACCGAGCACCTGCACCTGTTCGATCCCGACGGCGGCAAGAGCCTGCTCGGGCGCATCGACGGCGAGGGTTCGGCGTCGCGGGGTCAGAGTGCGGCGGGGCCGGCTCCGAGCGCGGGCCAGAGGTCGGCCGCCGCGGGCGAGACGTCGGCCGGCACGGGCGAGACGTCCGCCGGCACGGGCGAGACGTCCGCCGGCACGGGCGAGACGTCCGCCGGCTCGGGCCAGAGCGCCGCGCCGGACGCTTCCTGACCTCGGCGGGCAGCGGATAAAGTCGAGCGCCGGATGGCTGAGCGGCGCTCGACCGGCATGCCCGGAGTGGACGCGCAGCACGATTTCATGCGTGCGCGCCGCCGCGCGACCGCCGCGCGGCTCGCGGCCCGGCTCCGCGGCGAGCCCGACGACGTGGGCCAGATCCTGCCCTACGAGGAGGTGATCGACGCCCTCGGCTTCGTCTCCGAGCACCGCGCCGGCCCCGGCGTGGTCCAGCTCGACGCGATCGTCGGCACGGTGGACCGCGGCCGCGAGTTCGACCGCAGCTTCCGTCCCACCTCGGCGCGCGTGCGCTCGCGCTGGGAGCACATCGCCGCCGCGATGCGCCGCGGGGAGGCGATGCCGCCCGTGGATCTGGTCCGCATCGGGGAGATCTACTTCGTCCGCGACGGCCATCACCGCGTGTCTGTCGCCCGGGCGCTGGGCCGCACGGACATCGACGCGCTCATCACCGACGTCGTCACCCGGGTCGGGGCCGAGCACGCGATCACCCACGCCGATCTGCCCTTCAAGAGCCTCGAGCGCGTCTTCTTCGAACGCGTCCCCCTCCCGGACCACGCGCGCGCCGAGATCCGCCTGACCGACTCCTGGGACTACGCCCGGCTGGCCGAGAAGGTCGAGGCGTGGGGCTTTCGCACCGCGCAGGAGCGCGGGGAGGCGATCAACCGCCGCGAGACCGCGTACCTGTGGATGGAGAACGAGTACCGGCCGGTGGTCGAGATGCTGCGCGAGGCGGACCTGATCGGGCGCTCGACCGAGACCGAGGCCTACATGCGCGTCAGCGCGCAGCGCTACCGGCTGATGCGCACCCACCGCTGGGACGAGGAGGTCATCCAGCGGATCCTCGCCGAGCCCAAGCCGCGCCGCCGGCGCACGGGTTCGTAGCGACCCGGACGGCCGGCTGACCGCCGTCGCGGCGCGCCGAGATCAGTGCCACCAGGCGCCGAGAACCCGGCGCCAGTTGTTCCAGGCGATGTCGGCCAGTTCGCCCTCGTCAAAACCGACCGCGCGCAACGCGTCGATCAGCTTCGGAGTGCCGGCCACGTCCCCCAGCGCGTTGGGGATCGGCGCGCCGTCGTAGTCGGACCCCAGCGCGACGTGCGCGACGCCGATCCGTTCGGCCACATAGGCGGCGTGCTCGGCGATCAGGTCGATCGGGGTGTCGAGATCCTCGGCGAAGTCGGCGCGCAGAAACCCGACCGCGAACACGATCCCGACCAGTCCGTCGCTCTCCCCGATCGCGTCGAGCTGGCGGTCGGTGAGGTTGCGCGAGCCGGCCGACAGCGCGTGCGCGCCTGAGTGCGAGGCGACGAGCGGACCCAGCTCGGCGCGGGCGACATCCCAGAAGCCGGCCTCGTTGAGATGGCTGAGGTCGACCATGATCCCCAGCTCGGCGCAGCGGCGCACGAGGGCATGACCGGCCTCCGTGAGCCCGGGACCGGTATCCGGTGAGGACGGGAACACGAACGGGACGCCGTGGGCGAACGCGTTGGACCGGCTCCACACCGGCCCCATCGCCCGCAGGCCCGCGGCGTACCAGGTCTCCAGCGCCTCCAGGCCGGGGTCGATCGCCTCCGCGCCCTCCAGCGAGAGGACCGCGACCGGCGGCCCGTCACCGTCTCGGGCGGCGTCCAGGTCGGCGGCGCGGCGGGCGATCCGCACCTGGCCGTCGCGCTCCAGGGCGTGCAGGCGGCCCGCGGCGGCGGTTGCGTAGGCGGCGGCATCCGCGGTCGGGACCGGGGCGAAGGGCGCGATCTCCATGACGCCGTCATCACGGATGATCGGATCCCAGGCGTCGTCGCCGGGCGAGGGAACGCAGACGGCGAAGATGCCTCCCCGCAGCCCCCCCGCGCGCATGCGCGGGAGGTCGAGGTGGCCACCCGTCCGGCCGGCGGCGATCCCGGCGTGGTCGTCGCGCGTGAGCGCGTCGTTGTGTCCGTCAAAGACCGCGAGCACCAACCCGGACGCTACCCCACGCCCGCGCCGGGTGAACCTACAGCGCCGTAGCCGAATGATAGGGTCCCCGCGCGATGCCGTCCCGCCCGCCATCGGACGCCGGCCCCACGCAACGCCGGCGCTACGCGCCGCGGATGCCCCCGTCCAAGCGCCGCGAGCAGCTGATCGACGCGGCGCTGCGGGTGATCATCGCCCACGGCTACGAGGGGGTCTCGATCGAGGCCATCGCGCGCACGGCCGGCGTCACGCGACCGGTCATCTATGACCACTTCCCCAATCTCGGCAGCCTGCTGCAGGCGCTGATCGCACGCGAGGAGGCGGCCGCGCTGACCCAGCTGGAGGCGGTCGTGCCGGGCCCCCCGAGCCGCGAGGGCGACCCGGCGGAGCTGTTCGCGGCCGGGGTGCGGCGGTTCCTGGACGCCGTGCTCGAGCGGCCCGAGACCTGGCGGATCATCCTGCTGCCCCCCGAGGGCACCCCCGCCATCGTCCGCGAGCACGTCGAGCGCAACCGCGCCGCGATCGAGGAGCGGCTGCGCGCGCTCGTCGGCTGGGCCATCGACCGCTCGGCGATCCCGGCCGACGTCGACGTCGAGCTGGCCGCGCGCACCGTGCGGGCGCTGTCGGAGGAGGCAGGCCGCTCGGTGCTGACCGATCCAGAGCGCTTTGACCCCGAGCGCTACGAGCGGTTCGTGATGTTCCTCATGCAGCGCATCTGGTCGGCGTGACCGAACCGCTCACCGAGCGCTCGGCGACCTCACTGGCCGCGGGCATTCGCTCCGGTGAGCTGCGGGCCAGCGATGTCGTCGCCGCGCACATCGCCCGGCTGCAGGCGCTCGCACCGCGCATCA
Source organism: Solirubrobacteraceae bacterium (assembly GCA_035713465.1). Lineage (GTDB taxonomy): Bacteria > Actinomycetota > Thermoleophilia > Solirubrobacterales > Solirubrobacteraceae > Palsa-465. The sequence goes on from DASSZP010000032.1 coordinate 37,078, forward strand.
ACGCGCTGGTCGCCGACCGCTTCGACGCCGCACGCGCCGAGGCGGCTGCGGCCGACGCCCGGGTCCAGGCGTTTACGGCCGGCGCACGCGCCGGCCGCGCCGGGGCCGACGAGGCGCTGCCACCGCTGCTCGGCGTGCCGTTCACGGTCAAGGAGTCGATCGCGCTGGACGGCATGTCGCACTCCGGCGGTCTGGTCGCCCGCCGCGACGTGCGGGCCGAGCAGACCGCGCCCCCGACCGCCCGGCTGATCGCCGCCGGCGCGATCCCCCTCGGGGTGACGAACACCTCGGAGCTGACGCTGTGGATCGAGTCGGTCAACCGCGCCCACGGCCGCACTCGCAACCCGTATGACCCGCGGCGGGCGGCCGGCGGCTCCTCCGGCGGCGAGGGCGCGGCCGTCGGCAGCGGCGGCTCGCCGTTCGGGATCGGCTCGGACATCGGCGGCTCGATCCGGATCCCGTCGCTGTTCTGCGGCGTCTTCGGGCACAAGCCGAGCGCCGGCCTGGTCCCCACGAGCGGCAACTATCCCCCCAGCGCAGAGGGCAACAGCCCGCTGCTGGGCATCGGCCCGATCGCGCGCCGCGCCGAGGATCTGATCGCGGTGCTGCGAATCATCGCCGGCCCCGACGCCGGAGATCCGACCGCCCGCGAGATGGCGATCGGGGATCCCGCCGCGGTCTCGTTTGACGGCCTGCGGGTCGTGATCGCGGAGGGGACGAGCTGGCGCCCGCTTCACCCCGACCTGCTGGCGGCGCGCGAGCGGGCCGCGGGGGCGCTGGCCGCGGCCGGCGCCCGGATCGAGCGCGTCCGGTTGCGATCCTGGCGCGGCGCGCTGCTGCCGTTCCTGACCCGGCTGCAGGCCGGCTCGGATGCGACCACGGCGGAGATGATCACCCAGGCCGCGGGAGCGCCGACGAGCCTGCGCCGACTGCTGCTGCCCGGCGGCCCCCACACGATGGCCGGCCGGCTCACGCTGCTCGGCGAGCGCCTGCCCGCCTCCCCGCAGGCCCCGCAGCTGGCCCGCGCCGAGGCGATCGCCAGCGAGCTGCGCGAGACGATGGGCGACGGTCTGCTGCTGCACCCGGCCTTCCGCCGCCCGGCGCCGCGCAACGGGACGACGGTGGGGCGACCGTGGCTGCTGACCCCCTCGGGCGTGTTCAACCTCGCGGGGGTGCCGGTCACCGAGGTCCCGATCGGGGCCACCGCGGCCGGGCTGCCGCTGGGTGTGCAGGTCGCCGGCGGGCACGGGCGCGATCACGTGACGATCGCGGCGGCGCTCTGGCTGGAGCGGGTGTTCGGCGGCTGGTCGCCGCCTGCGGGCTGAGCCTCCCGCCGTCTTACGGAGCTCCTACGGCGATGCGACACGGATCTTCGCCGCCCCGCCGATCATCAGGGCTCACCCCGTCCAGGAGCCCCGCCATGATCCTCACTCTCAACATCCTTCTCACTGTCATCGCCGCCGTCGGCATCGTCGGCCTGCTCGCCTACAACATCTACCCGCTGCGCCGGCCGCTGCGGCTCGATGACGCCGCTGTCGCCCTCGCCGGCACGACCGGTCAGCGCGACGCGACGCGCCGCGCGCACCCCGACGCCCATCGCGCGCACCCCTACGCCGCCCGCCGCGGCCACCAGGCCGTGGCGCGCTCGCTGGACGGTGCCCGCGCCTGACGCCGGCGTTCGACGAGGGCGGGGACCCGGCAGGGCCCCCGCCGAAGGAACGACCCCCGGACCAGCCTCACGGCCGGGTTGAGAACCGGCCCGGGGGGTTCGAAGGCTCAAACAGGCCGCCGGCGCAAAAGTTGCGCCGGCGGCTTGCGGCCGTGCGCGCCGCCTAGATTGGGGGCATGAGCACGACCTCGGCAGGGACGAACTGGGCCGGAAACGTGACCTACCGCGCCCGGACGCTGCACCACCCGACCACGACCGACGAGGTCCGGCGGATCGTGACCGGCGCTCGGCGTGTGCGAGCGCTCGGCTCGCGCCACTCTTTCACCCCGATCGCCGATTCCGAGCAGCTCATCTCACTCGACGGGCTGCCGGGGGAGATCTCCGTGGACGCCACGGCGGGTGAGGTCACCGTGCCCGCGGGAACCACGTACGCCGAGCTTGCCGCGGCGCTCGCCCCGCGCCGGCTGGCGCTGCCCAACCTGGCCTCCCTGCCCCACATCTCGGTCGCTGGCGCGGTGGCCACCGGTACCCACGGGTCGGGTACCCGCCTGGGCAGCCTGGGCACCGCGGTCCGCGGCCTTGAGCTGGTCACCGGCGACGGTGAGCTGCACCAGGTGCGGCGTGGTGAGCCCGACTTCGACGGTCTGGTCGTCGGGCTCGGCGCGCTGGGGATCGTCACCGCGGTCACGCTCGCGGTGATGCCGAGCTACGAGGTCGCCCAGCGCGTCTACACCGACCTGCCCTGGGACGTGGTGCTCGGCCAGTTCGACGAGCTGATGGCCAGCGGGGACAGCGTCAGCGTCTTTCACCGCGCCGGTGAGCGCACCGAGCAGCTGTGGGTCAAGCGCCTGCAGCCCGGGGAGCCGTACCCCGACGAGCTCTACGGCGCCCGCGCGGCGCTCGTGGCCCGCAACCCGGTCCCGGGAGCAGACGCGGCCAACGCGACCGAGCAGCTCGGCGTGGCCGGGCCCTGGTCCGAGCGCCTGCCCCATTTCCGCAGCGGCTTCACACCGAGCTCGGGCGAGGAGATCCAGTCCGAGCTGCTCGTCGGGCGCGAGCACGCCGCCGCCGCGATCGAGGCGATGCTCGGCCTCGGCGCGCTGATCACGCCGCTGCTGTTCGTGGCCGAGCTGCGCACGATCGCCGCCGACGACCTGTGGTTGAGCCCGATGTACGGCCGCGACACGCTCGGCCTGCACTTCACCTGGCACCGGCAGCCGGACGCGGTCGCGCACGCCGTGGCCGCGCTGGAACAGGCGCTGGCCCCGTTCGCGGCCCGGCCGCACTGGGGCAAGGTGACCGAGATGGACGCGGCCGCCCTCGCGCCCCTGTATCCCCGCTGGGACGACTTCCTGGCTCTGCGCGAGCGCCTGGACCCGCGCGACGTGTTCGTCAACGACTGGCTGATCGAGCACGTGCTCGGCCGAGACTGATGCCGCGATCCGCCGCGGTCCGGACCCGTCGCACCTGCCGCCGCCCGGCCGCAGAGCAAAGCTGCGCGGGCTTGGCATACTGAGGTCCCCCTCGGGGGGCGTAGCTCAGTTGGTTAGAGCGCCGGCCTGTCACGCCGGAGGTCGCGGGTTCGAGTCCCGTCGCTCCCGTTAGTCATCCTGCGTCAGATCGAGACAGGGTGCGCCGGATCGCGCGCCCTCACGTGCTTCTGGGCCTGACCTTCGGCCTGCGTCAACCCTCCGGACGCGACAGGAGGCGACTCTGCGGGCGATCGCGCGCCGCAAACGGTGACCTGGCGGTGACCAACACGCTACCGCCGGAGCTTCGTCGGTAGGCGTCAAAACCGAGCATCGCCCACCGTGGCTCACGCACGCCCGACCCCCGCTCCAACTCGCGATCGTCGAGCATCTGAACCAGAGAACTCATTTTCCGTCAAGGCGGGCCCTGTTCCAGCCTCCGGGCTCGAGGCGAGCGGTCCGAAGCGACGTTCAACGCAGTCCTTCGCCGTGAAGCTGAGCCGCCGCGCATCCCCAGTTGGTTAGTGGTCATGGGCTACCTGCCCGCCAGCGCTGCGGCATCTCGTCGGATGGGAAGCTGACGGCCTCCTCCAACTGCTCGCACACATCAAGCAGAGCACCCTCGGCATGATCCGGAGCGATGACCTGGAGTCCG
>DASSZP010000033.1:0-6512 GCA_035713465.1 Solirubrobacteraceae bacterium
CCGTCGATCGCCGCCACCGCCGCGAGGGCGCGGAAGGCCGCCCGGGCCGCCCGCTCGGGGTCGTCCTCGTGCGCCTCCGGCGCCCCGAACATGGCCTGGAGCCCTCCCCCGGACACCGACGTCACCGTCCCGCCCAGCGCCTCCACCTCGGCGATCACCGCGGCCAGGCCGCGGCCGGTCACGTCGCGCAGCTCCTCCGGGTCGGCGAGGCCCGCCGCGGCCACCTCGGCGGCAAGCACGCTGACCGTCCTGAGCTCCTCCCGCGCCGGGGCCTGCGTCCGCGGCGGCCCGGCCTCGAAGGCGGCCGTGGCGTACACCTCCTCCAGCCACGGGGACAGGCCGAGCCCGAGCTCGCCGAGGGCGGCCCGGCAGCGCTCGTAGGCGCGCACCGCGAGCTCCCTGTGCCCCGCGGCGAAGTAGCCGCGGACCAGGGCCGCGGCCGCCTCCTCGGAGGCGGGGTCGTGCTCGGCGCAGGCCGCCCAGGCAGCGAGCTGGGCTTCGGGCCGTGAGTCGCCCGCGCCCTTGGCCCGGTCCCTGGCCAGGGCGAGCCGCGCCTCCTGGCGCAGCGCCTCGAGCCGCTCCCGCGGGCGCAGCGCCCAGTCGGCGTACGGCTCGTCGGCGAGCAGCTCGCCGTCGTCGGCCAGGGCGGTCGCGAGCAGGCCGTCGCGCTCGCGGCCCGGGGTTATGGCGAGCGCGGCGCGGAGCGCCTGCTCGTGCCGTGCGGCGTCGACCTCGACGGCCGGGTCTGCCCAGATGTGGGTCAGGTCGGCCTCGAGCAGGGATGTGGCCGGCTCGCCGAGCGGGGCCAGTGCGGCCCGGGCCATCGATAGCGCCTTGGAGACCGAACGGGCGGCCGCGCGCGGGTCCAGATCTGCGAACAGCTCCTCGCAGACGAGGTCCCGGCTGACCCGCCGGCCCGGGCTCACCAGGACAAGCTGGCAGAGCCGCCGGGCGCTCGGCCGTGGCCACGGGCCCGCGGCGCGGCCCCCGGAGACGACGGAGAACGGCCCGAGCAGCCTGACCCGTACGACCACCTCCCCATTGTCGCGCATGTGTCACGCGCTTTTCCCGCCCCGCGAACCGGCGGGAACACCGCGGGAACAGCGCCTTCCTACTGTTCAGGCAGAACCTTCCGAAAGGGGCTTCCGAGATGTACACGGGGTCCATGCTGTACCAGGCCGAGCGGCCCAAGTCCGCTCGCGAGCAGCGCGAGATCGATGTGACCAACGCCAGGCTGGTGGCGGCGATCGGCCGGTTCGGCCTGTTCGGCCGGTTCGGCCGCCGGCTGGCCAGGCCGGTGCGTCCCCGGCGCCAGACCTGGCGGCCGGCGTCGGGACGCCCGGCCGCCCCCCCGGTCCCCTGCCCCGAGACCAGCCGGTAGCGGCAGCGGGGCTCGGGCCGGTCCGGGGTCGGCGGGCGTTACGGGTCTCGGGCAAAAGGCTTCGGTGGTTACCACGACGCGAAGGACGGGGGGCGCGGTGAGGATCGAGGGACGTTTCCGATCCCGAGGAGGGCCCCATGACCATCACGCCATCCGATGCCCCGCCTGCGTCGTACGAGACGCGGTTCACCCGGCTGGTCGGGTGCCGGCTGCCGATTCAGAGCGCCCCGATGGCAGGCGTCGTGAGCGACGCCGAACTGCCCGCGGCCGTCGCGGCGGCGGGCGGCCACGGCATGTTTCCCGCGCTCTTCTTGTCCGCGCCCTATCTCACCCGCGTGATCAGCGACCTCAGCGGGCGCACACGGGCGTACGGCGTCAACTTCATCGGCCTGATGCTCGACCGTGAATGCCTGGAGATCGCCGCCGGGCACGCGCCGCTGGTCGAGCTGTTCCTCGCCGAGCCGAGCCGGGAGATCGTCGAGACCATTCACGCGGGCGGGGCGCTCGCGTCCTATCAGGTCGCTTCGGATCAGCAGGCGCTGCGCGCCCAGGACGCCGGGGCCGACCTGCTCGTCGTCCAGGGCATCGAGGCCGGCGGTCATCCAGCAGGCGAACTGGGATTGCTGCCCTTGCTCGAGGAGGTGCTCGCGGTCGCGACGGTTCCCGTCGTGGCCGCGGGCGGGATCGGCGGTCCTCGCGCCGTAGCCGCGGTGCTGGCCGCGGGCGCGGACGCCGCCCGCGCCGGGACGCGCTTCGTCGCGGCGGCGGAGAGCCGGGCTCACGCCCGCTACAAGCAGGCGCTCGTCGAGGCGGGAGCGCGCGACGCCGTGCTCACGCGCGCCTTCTCGGCTGGTGATCCGGTCGAGACCACCCAGCGCGTGCTGCGCAGCGCCCTGCGGGCGGCCGAGGCGTTCCCCGGCGAGTCGGCCGGAGAGGTCGTGCTCGGCGGGGCGCGCGTGCCCGTACCGCGCTTCGGCTCGCACGCCCCGACCGAGGGATCGAGCGGCGCGATCGAGGCGATGGCGCTGTACGCGGGCCAGTCGGCCGGGGGGGTGACGGGCATAGTCCCCGCGGCCGAGATCGTCACCGAGCTCGCCTCCCGGCTGGGCGCGACGGCTCCGGCGGCCGTGCCAGCCCTGGGTTGATTCCGGGCGCACCGTGGGTGAGGGTTTCCCATGGGGAGAGCGGTCGGCGTCGGCGAGGCCAGGGTGCAGGATGAATTGCTCGAGCGGCACGCCGAGCTCGGGCGCCTGCGGGAGCTGGTGGACTCGGCGGCGCACGGGCGCGGCGCGGCCGTCGTCCTCGACGGGCCGGCGGGCATCGGCAAGACCAGCCTGGTCGCCGCGGCGCGGCGGCTGGCCGCCGATCGCGGCCTGCGGTCGCTGGCGGCCCGCGGTGGTGAGCTGGAGCGTGATTTCGCCTACGGCGTCGTCCGGCAGCTCTTCGAGACGCCCGTGGCCGCAGCGGCGCCGGCCACCCGGCAGTCCTGGTTGCAGGGTGCCGCGGCGCTTTCGGCGCCGATCCTGGGCGTGGGCGAACCGGGCGGGCCCGGCCGCCCGGCCGGCCAGCACGGGAACGACCCCCTGTTCGGGGACGATCCGACCGCTGCGGCCCTGCACGGGCTGTACTGGCTGACCGTCAACATCGCGGCCGTCACGCCGCTGCTCCTGACCGTCGACGACCTCCACTGGGTGGACGCGGCATCACTGCGTTACCTCGCGTACCTGGCCCGGCGGGTGGCGGAGCTCCCGGTGCTGCTCATCACGGGGAGCCGGCCCCCGGTGGAGTCCCACGTGCCCGAGCTCATCGGCGCACTCGAAGCCGATCCGGCGGTTATCCGGCTCGTGCCCGCGCCGCTCAGCGCCGCCGCGGTAACCGAACTGGTGCGGCGCGATCGCGGCCGCCTGGTAGCGGACGAGCTGGGAAGCCCATGCCACGCCGCGACCGGCGGTAATCCGTTCCTGGTCCGGATGCTGCTCAGTGCGCTCGCGGCCGGAGATCCCGGGATCCCCGTCCATCCAGACCGCCTGCCGGAACTCGGCGGCGGCGCGATCGGCCGCTCGGTGGCCCAGCGTCTCGCCCGCCTCGGCCAGGAAGCTGAGCGGCTCGCCCGGGCCGTCGCCGTGCTCGGCACCGACGTCGAGCCCCGGCACGCCTACCGCCTCGCAGGACTCGGAGACGACGCGGGCGGCGCCGCCGAGCACACGCTGATCGGCGCCGACCTGCTGGCGCCGCACCGTCCGCTCGAGTTCGTCCATCCGATCGTCCGGACGGCCGTCGCCCAGCTGCTGTCCCCGCCCGAGCGAGCGACGCGCCACCTCGAAGCGGCGCGGATGCTCGGCACGGAGGGCCTGGAGGCCGAGCGCCTCGTTCCTCACCTGCTGGCGGGCGACGCGCGTGCAGACCCATGGGTGGTCGACACGCTGCGCCGCGCGGCGGCCCGCTCGGTGCAGCGCGGCGCGCCCGAGGCGGCGGTCCGGTACCTTCAGCGTGCGCTGGACGAGCCGCCAGCCAGTGACCTGCGGCCGGCCATCCTGGCCGAGCTCGGGAAGGCCGAGGTCCGGGCGGCGCGGCCCGACGACGCCGTCGTTCACCTGCGGGAAGCACTGGCCGCCACGGAGGATCCCCGGACACGCGCGCTCATGACCCACGACCTGGCGATCGGCTTGATCGCTCCCGGCCGCTACGCCGAGGCCGTGGCCATGCTCGAACAGGCCGCGGAATCCGCCCGCGACGTCGACCAGGAGCTGAGCCGCAGGATTCAGGCCGAGCTGCTGTGCGCGGCGAAGCTCGATGCCCGGACCCTGCCCGTCGGGCGGTCGCTCGGCGAGCGCCTGCCGATCCGCGTCGAGGCCAGCACGCCGGGAGGACGGATGCTGCTCGCGACCGTCGCCCACGAGCGGATGATGCGCGGCGGAACAGCGGCGGAGGTGGCCGAGATGGCCGCGCGCGCGGTCGACGGCGGGCTGATCAGCGAGCAGTCGGGCGATTCGGGCCTGGTGATGGACGCCGGCTTCGCGCTCGGTGCGGCAGGCGACTTCTCCCGCGCCGACCAGGCCTGGTCGGACGCGCTGGCGGACGTCCGGCGGCGAGGATCGGTGATCGGCTTCGCACGCTGCTCGTGCATGCGTGCGATCCTGCGCTTGCACCAGGGTGCCCTCGGCGAGGCAGAAAGCGACGCCCGCAACTCCATCGAGACCGCCTGGGAGCCGGGGTACCGTATCGCGCGGATGGCCTACGGCCCGCTGATCGAGTCGCTCGTCGAGCAGGGGGAGCTGGCCGCCGCGGACAGTGCGCTCTCGGCCGCGGGCTTCGCCGCCGGCATCGCCGACACCTACATGCTCAACTTCGTCCTGTTCTCCCGCGGGCGGCTGCGGCTCGCGCAGGGACGGCGCGACGAGGCGATCGCGGACCTTGACGAGCTGGGCCGGCGCGAGCGTAAATGGCGCGGCCGCAACCCGGCCGTGTTTCCCTATCGATCCTTCCTGGCCCTGGCCCTGGCGGCCGACGGGGAGCACGACCGTGCGCAGGCGCTCGCCGCCGAGGAAGTAGCGCTGGCCCGCGGCTGGGGTGCGGCGGGTCCCCTCGGGCGAGCCCTGCGCGCGCTCGCCCTGGTCACGGGCGGCGACGGCGGCCTGGACCTTCTCGGCCAGAGCCGCGCGGTACTCGACGGTTCGGGCTGGCGGCTCGAGCATGCCCGCACCGTGATCGAGCTCGGCGCCGCGACCAGGCGGGCGAGGCGGCGAGCCGAGGCGCGCGACCTGCTGCGGCCCGGAATGGAGCTGGCCCATGCCTGCGGGGCGCGCGCCCTCGTCGCCCGCGCGCGCGAGGAACTGCTCGCGACCGGAGCCAGGCCCCGCCGGATCGTCAGGACCGGCGCCGACGCGCTCACCGCCAGCGAACGGCGGGTGGCGCGGATGGCCGCCGAGGGCATGACCAACCGCGAGATCGCACAGGCGCTGTTCGTCACGATGCGAACCGTCGAGGTCCACCTGACCCACGCCTACCAGAAGCTTGGCATATCGTCACGGGAGAAGCTGCCCGCGGCGCTGGGCTAGCGGGATCCTGACCAGAAGTGTCCTGTTGGCTACTAGACGCCCATACACAACTGTCCTACGGTGCTGTCATGACAGCTCGAGGGGGGCGAGTCACGCGGACGGACCACGACCGGTGAACGAATCCGAGGCCCGCCGGCTGTTCGACCTGCGCAGCGGGCCCGCTACCGAGCTGGCCGGGCAGGCCGACGCGGTCGCGGCGGCGTGTCACGCCATGGCGGTGCGCTTTCACCGGGGCGGCAAGCTGGTGGTATTCGGCACCGGCGGGGCGAGTACCGACGCGCAGCACGTCGCGGTCGAGTTCGTCCACCCGGTCATCGTGGGCAAGCGCGCGCTGCCCGCCATCTCACTCACCACCGACGTGGCCACCGTCACCGGGATCGCCGAACGAGCCGGGATGGCGGCGATCTTCGCCCACCAGATCCGCTTCCTGGCTGAGCCCGCCGACATCGCCCTGGGGCTGTCCCCCGACGGCAATACCGTCAGCGTGCTGGCCGGGCTCGAGGCGGCCAGGGAGCGGGGGCTGCTGACGATCGCCCTGGCGGGCGGGGACGGCGGCCAGATCGCGGCCAGCAAGGCGGCCGACCACGTGCTGGTCACCCCGTCGGACGACCCGCGGGTGGTGAAGGAGCTGCAGGTCACCGCGTACCACGTGCTGTGGGAGCTGGTGCACGTGTTCTTCGAGCAGCCCGGCGTGCTCGGCCCGGGGGTACTGGCATGAGCGAATGCGAAGAAGGAGCCTGCATTACCTGCTCCGACATGGCCGTCGAGGTCAGGGTGCTGCGGCTGCTGGAGGACCAGATGGCCGTGGTCGACACCGGCCAGGGCGAGGAGACGGTCAGCGTGGCCCTGGTGAGCGCCGGGGTGGGCGACACGATCCTGGTGCACGCGCGGGAGGCCATCGCGGTGGTAGGCGGCGGCTCATGAGCGACGCCATGGAATCGCTGTATCCGTTCCTGTACTCCGACACCAGCGACCTGTCCGCCGTGCTCGACCAGGTACGGGCGTCGACCGTGGCCAAGGCGGCCGAGATCGTCGAGCTGCGCCGCGCGGTGGGCGTACGGGACGGGGCGCGG
>DASSZP010000034.1:0-2050 GCA_035713465.1 Solirubrobacteraceae bacterium
CCGCTGCGGCACGGGCGGCCGGCCGAATCCACGCGCCGACTGCGCCACGAAGGAGAGCGCCATCACCGAGGCCAGCGCCAGGTTGTCCCGGGCCTGCGCGTCGTCGATGTCGAGCACCGGCCGGAATCCCCACTGCGGCCCGAGCGCGGCGAGCGCCGCCTGCATGTCCGCCCGGGGGTCGCCGGAGTGCACGCCGAGCGGGTGGGACGTGGCCGGCTGCAGGCCGGGCAGGAGGCGGTCGTCGACGAGCAGACCCCACACCTGCTCGAACGGGACTCGACCGGCCAGCTCCTCGAGATCGACGCCGCGGTAGCGCAGGGCGTCGCCATCGCGGTCGGGCTCCGCGATCTCGGTCGCGAAGGCGACAATGCCTTCCAGGCCGGATTGGACTTCGTCGTAGACGGGCATGGATCGATAGTTCACTAAACTCGGCCCTCCTTCGCCAGGAACCCGCAGAGAGGACGACCAAACAGATGGCCTACGTGATCGCTGAGCCGTGCATCGGGACCAAGGACAACTCATGCGTTGAGGTGTGCCCGGTCGACTGCATCCACCCGACGCCGGACGAGCCCGATTACGACCAGGTGGAGATGCTCTACATCGATGCCGAGGAGTGCATCGACTGTGACGCCTGCGTCGAGGCCTGCCCGGTGGACGCCTGCTTCGCCGAGGATCAGCTCCCGGAGGAGTGGCAGAAGTTCACGGTCATCAACGCGGAGTACTACCGCAACCGCTGAGCCGCGCGGCGGCCGGTGGCCTCAGGCCATCGGCAGCGACATCCCCACCGGCTTCGGGGCGGCGGCGGGCGTCTGCGCGGCGGGCGCGGCCATCATCGGCAGCGCCACCGGGGTCATCGCGATCAGACGACGGGCGATCTCCGTGATCGCCCGCGCGGCCGCGTCGGCCGGATTGGCGAGCACGACCGGCAGCCCCCCGTCGGACTGCTCGCGCAGGGCCATCGTCAGCGGCACCTGACCGAGCAGCGGCACGTCGAGCTCCTCGGCCAGCAGCTCGCCCCCGCCCGCGCCGAAGATCGGGAACGACTCACCGCTCGGGGTCGTGAAGCCGGCCATGTTCTCGATCACGCCGGCGATCTCCAGGTTGAGCTTGTCGGCCATGTCGGCCGAGCGCTTGGCCACCTTCTGGGCGACCGCCTGCGGCGTGGTGACGATCAGGAACTTCGCGTCGGGCAGCAGCTGGGAGAGGGTCATCGAGACGTCGCCGGTGCCGGGCGGGAGGTCGATCAGCAGGTAGTCCAGCGCGCCCCAGTCGACGTCCTCGAGGAACTGCTGCAGCGCCTTGTGCAGCATCGGCCCGCGCCACACGACGGCGGCGTCCTGTTCGATGAAGAACCCGATCGAGACGACCTTGACGCCGTCGGCCCCGTCGAGAGGCACGATCTTGCGGCTCGCGTTCACCTTGGCCCGCTCGCCGCTCAGCCCGAACATGCGCGGCTGCGAATAGCCCCAGACGTCGGCGTCGAGCACGCCGACCTGCCGGCCCGCCGCGGCCAGCGCGGCGGCGAGGTTCGCGGTGACGCTCGACTTGCCCACCCCGCCCTTGCCCGAGCCGACGCAGATGACGTTGCGCACCTGCGCGAGGGCGCCGGCGGGCAGCGACCCCCGGCCGAGCTTCGTGCGCAGCGACTGCTTCTCGTTGTCGGACAGGACATCGAAGCTGATGTTGACGCCGACCACGCCGTCCAGGCCGCGCACCGCCTCGTCGACGGCGCTCTGGAAGTGATCGCGGATCGGGCAGCCGGGGGTGGTCAGGGAAACGGTGACGTCGACGACCCCGTTGGGGTGCACGTCGATCGAGCGAACCATCTCGAGGGTGACGATGTCCTGGCGCAGCTCTGGGTCGATGACGTTGCGCAGCGCGTCGGTCACCTGGTCTCTGGTTGGCATACCTCCATGGTACTTTCCCGCCTCATGCCGCTCGAAATCACGCCGGTCCGGGGCAGGGCGGACCTGAAGGCGTTCATCGACCTGCCCTACCGGCTGCACGCGGGGACGCCGTGGATCCCGCCGCTGAAGCTCGAGCGCCACGC
>DASSZP010000035.1:0-63565 GCA_035713465.1 Solirubrobacteraceae bacterium
AGCCTGCAGGCGGAAGCGGACCCGGGCTCCGGCGTCACTGTCGGGAATCCAGATCTGACCCCCGTGGGCCTCGACGATCGCCCGCGCCACGGCGAGGCCGAGGCCGGTCCCCTCGGTGCTGCGGGCGGTGTCGGCTCGGTAGAAGGCCTCGAACACCCGGTCACGGTCAACCGGCGCGCCGGGGACGTCGAGGAACACGAGACCGATCACCGCGGCGGCGGCGGCACCGCCCGCAGCGAGAAGCAGCGCGCGTCTCACGGGGCCAACCGGTAGCCGACGCCCCGGGCGAGAAGCAGCACGCGTCTCACGGGGCCAACCGGTAGCCGACGCCCCACACGGTCTGCAGGTGCGCCGGCTCCCCCGGGTCGCGCTCGATCTTCTCGCGCAGTCGGCGGATGTGGACGGTCACCGTCGAGGTATCGGTGTAGAACGAGTAGCGCCACACCGCGTCCATCAGCTGCGTGCGCGAGAAGGCCTGACCGGGGTGCGAGGCCAGGAAGTGCAACAGGTCGAACTCGCGCTGGGTCAGCGTCGCCTCCTCACCGCCCACGGTGACCCGGCGCGCGCCGGGGTCGATGACGATGTCCCCGAGCTCGATCGCCGGCTCGGTGCCCGTCGCCGGCGGCGCCCGGCGCAGCACGGCGTCGACGCGGGCCACGAGCTCGGCGGGGGAGAAGGGCTTGACCACGTAGTCATCGGCGCCGAGGCGCAGCCCGATCACCCGGTCTGATTCCTCGCCCTTGGCTGTGAGCAGGATGATCGGCGGCCCGCCCCCGGTGCTGGCGCGCAGGCGGCGCATGACCTCAAGCCCCCCGATCCGCGGCAGCATCAAGTCGAGCACGACGAGATCGGGGGGATCCTCGTCGGCGCGGCTCAGGGCCTGCGCGCCGTCGGTGGCGATGCGCGCCCGGTAGCCGGCCCGCTGCAGGTAGCGGCTGACCACTTCGGCGATGGTCGGCTCGTCGTCGACGACGAGCACCGAGCGAACCGGTTGCGCCCCGGCGCTCACAACGCCCTGTCGGCCATGACGGGCGCCGGCACGGTGACGGCGATCATCCCGCGGACGGTAACCGCCAGTTCTTACGCACAGCGAAACGTCAACGGCGGGGTCAGGTGCCGAACTGCGAGCGCAGCGCGGCACTCAGGGCGAGGGCGGCCTCGGCCTGCTCGCGACGGCGGGGGTGGCACAGGCTGACCTGGCGGGGGGTGAGCAGGTCCGGGGGCTGGAACCAGGTCAGCGAGGGGTCGATCGCGCGTTGTGCGGCCAGCCGCCCGACGCACGCATCGCCGAGGCCCGCGGCCACGAGCCGCTGGAGGGCGAGGTTGTCGTCGGTGCGGTAGACCACCCGGGGCGCGAGCGAACGCCGCCGCCAGGCCTGCTCGAGCTCGACCTGGATGTTCCAGCGCTGCGTCCAAGCCACGACGTCGGTTCCGTCGAGCAGATCAAAGCTCGGCGCCTCGGAGAGCAGCGGGCTGTCCCAGCGCGTCAGCACGACCCATGGATCCTCGAACAGCGCGATGACCTCGATCCGGTCATCGGGCTCCTGGTTGAGCGCCAGCGCGAGATCGATGCTGCCCTCGGCCAGCCGTTCCGCCAGCCGGGGGTCCTCGTCGGTCTCCGACAGGATCACCTCGACCCCGGGCCACTCATCGCGCAGGGCGGTGAGCGCGGCCGGCAGCAGCTCGGCCGCGGCGGTCTGAAAGACGCCCATCCGCACCACCGTGCGCTCCCCGCGGTGTGCGGCGTGCACGCCGGCGTCGAGCGCGTGCAGCTCGGCCAGGGCGCGGCGGGCGTGCCGGTAGGCGGCCTCGCCGGCCGGGGTCAGGGATACGTGGCCACGCCCGCCCGGGCGATGGAAGAGCGGCGCGTCGAGCACGGTCTCGAGCTCGGCGATCTGGTGGGAGATGGCCGACTGCGTGTAGCCGAGGTGGGCCGCCGCGGCCCGGAACGTGCCCATGTCGGCGACCGCGATGAGGGCGCGGATCGAGCGCAGACTCAGCTCGTTTGTGATCGATCCAGTTGATTGTTTCACGGCGAAAGGTTCATTTTAGAACGTAGATTCTCGTCGTAATCTCGAGGTATGTCGTCGCTGCGCCTTCCCGCCCGCCGTTCTGTGTCGCGCCCCCGCATCGGGCTGGCGCCGCTGCTGCACGGCCTGCTGTTCATCTTCGCGGCCACGCAGACGGCGATCGTCCCCCTGTTGGCCCGGATCAGCCACGCGTACGGGCTGACGCCGACCTCCGAGGCGCTCGTGCTGGCCGCTCCCGGACTGGCCACGCTGGCCATCTCGATGCCCGCCGGTCTGTTCGCCGACCGGCTCGGCCCGCGGCGGGTCACCGTCGTGGCCACCGCCCTTGGCGCGCTCGGGGCGCTCGCCCAGGCTGCGCCGAGCTACGCCATGCTGGTGGGCGGCCGCCTGCTCTTCGGACTCGCCTTCGGCGTCGTCTGGACCACCGGCGTCGTCTGGCTGTCGGGCGAGGGTGAGGGGTCGGGCTCGCCCCGCCTGGGGGCCGTGGCCACCAGCGCCGCGGCGGGCTCGGCGCTCGGACCCGCGCTGGGCGGCGTGCTCGCCGACGGGTTCGGGATCGGCACTCCGTTCCTGCTCGTGGGCACGATCTCGCTGGCGCTGACCGCCGCCCTGTGGCGCCAACCGCCCGCCACGGTGCGCGCCGATGCCGCGGTTCCCAGCCTGCACCAGCTGTTCAGGGTGGCTCCCCGCCAGCCGGGGGTGGTCAACGGCGCGCTCGTTCTCGCCATCGTGGGAGCCGTGGGCGGCATCACCCAGCTGCTCGTGCCGCTCGAGCTGCACCACGCGGGCTTCTCGGCCGCCGCGATCGGCGTCGCCTTCTCAGTTGCCGCACTCGTCTACATCGCAGTCAGCGCGCTGGCCGTGCGCGGCGGGCACCGGCTGACCACCCCACGGGCGGCCGCGATCACCGGCGTGCTGCTGGCTGCGGCGCTGCTGCCGGCCGGGTTCTCCGTCGCTCCCGTGGTCGTCATCGGGATGCTGATGCTGTCGACGGTTCCGCGCGCGGTGGCCAGCACGGTCAGCTATCCGCTGGCCACCGGAGCCGCCGCCCTGGCCGGCCTGGGCGACGGGGTCGTCATCGGGCTGCTCAACGTCACCTGGGCGCTCGGGCTCGTCCTCGCTCCGCTGATCGCCGGTCCGGTCGATCAGGCCTTCGGCCCGACCACGGCCTACCTCGTCTGTGCCGTGCCCGCGGCCGCCGCCGCCCTGTGGCTGCTGCTGCGCCCCGCGGCGCGGGCCCGCGCCCGCGCGGCCGCCGACACGGCCGAGCACGCCCTCGGCTGCGCCTGACCCCCGCCGCTCAGGACCGACGGGGCGATGAATGGCGATTCACCGTCACCCCCCGACGGTCAGGTGCCAAAGTTGCCCGGCGCGAGCCGAAATCGCTCGCTCGTCGACCCGGGCCGCGCCGGACCGCGCCGGACCGCGGCGGACCGCGTGGCCGGACCGCGTGGCCGGACCGCGCCGCCCAGCGCCGTGGTCAGCCCTCGAGCCGGGCCCGGCGCTGCAGCTCGTAGAGGTCGGCGCGGTTGCGCACGTATTGCATCGCCGCGTCGACGTGCGGCTGGAAGTCCCACGGCGTCACCTCGCCGCGGCCCAGGGCCGAGGCGACGACCTGGCGCTCACGCTGGCTGGCCAGCACCGCACGGCCGATCGCGGGCAGGTCCAGGCGTGCGTCCAGCTGCGCGCGCAGTCCGGCCACCGTCTCGGCGAAACGCTCGTCCCCGGCCAGGTTGCGCAGCTCCAGCGGGTCGGCGGCCAGGTCGTAGAGCTGGTCGGGATCGGTCGCGCAGACGATCAGCTTCATCGCGCCCTCGCGGATCATCGCCGCCGGGGCGTTGACGCCCTCACCGTGGTACTCGGCCACGACGGCCTCGCGCTCCCCGCCGACGGCCTCGCGCTCCCCGCCGCCCGGCCCGCTGAGGCCACCGGCAGCGTCTCCCGCACCCTGACCGGCGAGCAACCCGGCCCGGCTCACCCCGTCGAAGTCCGCGGCCGCCGCCACTTCCGGCCCCGCGGCGAGCTCGAGCAGGGTGGGGGCGAGGTCCAGCGTGGAGACAGGACCGCTGGCCCGTTCGGCACGTCGACCGGGGGTGGCGACGATCAGCGGCACCCGCGCCGAGGTGTCAAGCAGGGACATCTTGTACCAGAGCCCCCGCTCACCGAGGAACTCGCCGTGGTCGGCGCAGAAGACGATCGTCGTGGACTCGTCCAGGCCGGTCTCGCGCAGCGCCGCGAGCACCTCGCCGATCCGCTCGTCGACGTAGCTGATCGCCGCGTAGTAGGCGTGGCGGGCGCGGCGGATCTGGCTCTCCTCCAGCGTCACCTGGTCGGCGCCGCACATGATCCGCAGCCGCCGGCTGTGCGGGTCCTCGTGCTCGGGGTCCAGCGCCACGGCGGGCAGCGCGATCGCCTCGGGGTCATAGCGGTCCCAGTAGCGGGACGGGATCTCCCACGGGTCGTGCGGGTTGGTGAACGACGCGACGAGGAAGAACGGTTCATCGCGGGCGTGTCGGGCCAGGTCGCGCAGGTGGCGCGCGGCGTGGAAGGCGACCTCGTCGTCGTAGTCGGTCTGCATCGCCGCCACACACCGCGCGGGCGTGAGCACGCTCTCCATCGAGTGGTACCAGGGCAGCCGATCGCTCACCGGCCGCGTCCAGTCCGGGGTCCAGTCCGCTCCGGCGGGATACACGTCGGTGGTCAGCCGCCGTTCGAAGCCGTGCAGCTGGTCGGGACCGACGAAATGCATCTTGCCGGCCAGCGCGGTGTGATAGCCGAGGTTGCGCAGATGGTGGGTGAGCGTCGGCACCGTCGCCGCCAGCTCGGCGGCGTTGTCGTAGACGCCGACCCGGGAGCTGTGGCGCCCGGCCAGCATCGCCGAGCGCGAGGGCGCGCACAGCGGGGACGGGCAGTAGGCGGCGTCGAAGGTCAGCCCGCGTGCGCTCAGGCCGCTGATGTGCGGGGCGTTGACGATGTCGTGCCCGTACGCGGGCAGCCAGGCCGCGCCGAGCTGATCGACCATGATGAGCAGGACGCTCGGGGGTGACATCGCCGGGTTGGTCATGCCGCCTGCTCGCTCGGGGGTGAAACGGCCGGGTTGGTCATGCCGCCTGCTCGCTCGGGGCCGCGACCGCCGCGGCCAGCCGCTCGGCGGCGGCCTGCACGACGGCGGCAAGCTCATCGAGGGGATGGGCCGCGACGCGGTACTCGGGTCCCGAGACGCAGATCGCGGCCACGCACACCCCGCCGACCAGGACAGGGGCGGCGATGCCGTGCAGGCCGGGCTCGAGCTCCCCGCGCGAGACAGCCCAGCCGCGCTCGCGGATCGACCCAAGCTCGGCGTCGAGCGCATCCGCATCAACGATCGTTGCCGCGGTGCGGGTCTCCAGCTCCCCGCGGGGCACGGGGATCGCGCCGAAGGCGATCAGGACCTTGCCGTCGGCAGTGCAGTGCGCCGGCGTCTGGGCTCCGAGCCAGCTGCGCAGGGCGACGAAGTATCGGCCGGCGGCCTCGGCCACGGTGACGACCCCCTCGGCGGAGGCGAGGGCCAGTGTCGCCGCCTCACCGGTCTGCTCGGCCAGCGCGGCCAGCACGGGTCCGGCCGGCGTCAGCAGGCCGCCCCCCGCCGCGGCCACGGCGCCCAGCCGGACCAGCTCGGGTCCGAGATGGACGGTGTCGTTGCTGCCGCGGGCGAGGAACCCACGCGCCACCAGTGTGGTGACCAGCCGTGACGCGGTCGAGCGGTTCAGGGTCAGATCCCGGGACAGGTCCGCGACGGCAAAAGCATCGCCGGGCCGGCGGAACTGCTGCAGGATGAGCAGGGCGCGATCGGCGGTCTGCAGGGTGGATGGCGATGTTGCGTGCATTTAGCGACCCGCGACGTTACGATAACGCACGCTCGTGACGGATGGCACACTCGCAGCCGGATGGGGACGGGGCCGAAATAAGGGCTTGACTTCGTTGCTGCCCGCACATAGGTTGTCGACAATCGACGATCTTATGGTGCTCGTGACCGACGAATGGGGCTTCTCGGCGTTGACGCGGCGCTCCGCCACGGACCATGTCCTGGCCGAGCTGCGCGGCGCCATCGTGGCGGGACGGATCCGGCCCGGAGCACCCCTGCGCGAGAGCGCGCTGGCCCGCTCTCTGGGCACCGGTCGCAGCGCGGTGCGCGAGGCGGTGCGCCAGCTCGTCCAGGAGGGTCTGGTCCTCTACCGGCCCAACCGTGGCACCGTCGTGCGCGCCGTCACGGTCCGTGACAGCCGGGACCTGTACCTCGCCCGCGAGGTGATCGAGGTCGCCGCCGTGCAGCAAGCGATGGAGCGCGAGCAGGGCCCCGACCTCGGCCCGCTGCGCGACGCGCTGAAGCAGATCAGCATCGCCGCCGCGGCCAACGACCGTGACGCGCCGGCCGGCGTCGAGCTGATCGCCGCCGACCTTGACTTCCACCGTGAGCTCGTCCGCCTGGCGGGCAGCACCCGGCTCAGCCGCGCGCACGAGACGCTGGCCGCCGAGGCGCAGATGCTCCTGCACCACCAGCCGGTCTACTCGCCGACCGACTACGCGACCGACCACGCGATCCTGCTCGAGGCGATCTCCGCCCGGGATCCCGAGGCGCCCGAGCGCGTACGCGAACACCTGCGGCTGTCCAGCCGCCTGATCGCCGGCGAGCTGGCCCGGCGCGACGATTTCATCGAGCACGTCGACGACCACACAGAGGAGACATAGGGTGAGCGAGGGTCAGACGCAGGGTCCGTTTCAAGACAGGTTCACCCGCCGCCAGGTGCTGCGGGGCGCGGTGGCCACGGGAGCCGTGATCGGTGCCGGTGGCCTGCTCGCCGCGTGCGGGAGCAGCAGCAGCAGCAGTGCGGCCGCGAGCGGCTCGGCGCCCACCACGGGCAAGATCAAGCCGGGCGGCGCCCTGCGCGTCGGCGCCACCGGCGGCGGTGCCAAGGACACGATCGACGCCCACCTCCCGACGGTGGATCCGGACATCATGCGCTGCTGGAACCTCTACGAGCCGCTGGCGGTGCGTCCGCCGGACTTCGGGCCGCTGGAGATGATGGTGGCGGAGTCCCTGGAGGCCGAGCACGGCAAGGCCGACTCGTGGATCGTCAAGGTCCGTCCGGGGATCGAGTTCCACAACGGCAAGACCGTCACGGCCGAGGACGTCATCTTCTCGCTGCAGCGGATCCTCGATCCCAAGAACCCCAAGACCGGCTCGGCCTCGATCGGCTACGTCGACGCCAAGGGGATCAAGAAGCTCTCCAAGGACACGGTGCGGATCCCGCTGAAGTTCGCCAACGCGACCTTCCCGGATGACATCGGCCAGTACTTCAACGCGATCGTCCCCGTCGGTTACGACCCGGCCAAGCCGGTCGGCACCGGGGCGTTCATGTTCGAGAGCTTCACCCCCGGCCAGCAGAGCGTGTTCAAGAAGTTCCCCAACTACTGGCAGTCGGGCAAGCCCTACGTGGACTCGCTGACGATCATCGACTTCGCCGACGACACGGCGCGGGTCAACGCGCTGCTCGGCGGACAGGTCGACGCGATCGACAACCTGCCCACCGGCCAGATCGCTCAGGTCCAGGGCAACTCGGCGCTGAAGGTGCTGATCGCCCAGACCGGCGAGTGGCAGCCGTTCACGATGCGGGTCGACTCGGCCCCGTTCAACGACGTGCGCGTCCGTCAGGCGATGCGGCTGATCGTCAACCGCCCGCAGATGGTCGAGCAGGTGCTCTCAGGCCAGGGCCGGATCGGCAACGACATGTACTCGCCGTATGACCCCGCGTACGACTCGTCACTGCCCCAGCGCCACCAGGACATCGAGCAGGCCAAGTCGCTGCTGAAGGCGGCCGGCCATTCCAGCCTCACCGTCCAGCTCGTGACCGCCCCGGTCTTCCAGGGCGTCGTGCAGGCGGCCGAGGTGTTCGCCCAGCAGGCCCAGGCGGCGGGGGTGACGGTCAACCTGCGCAAGATCGACACGACGACGTTCTACGGCTCCAACTATTTGAAGTGGCCGTTCGCGCAGGACTTCTGGGCCACCCGCGAGTACCTCCCGCAGGTCGCCCAGGGCAGCCTGCCCAACTCGCCCTACAACGAGACCCACTGGGCCAACCCGCAATTCATCAAGCTCATCAACGAGGCCCGGGGCACCCTGGATCAGACCAAGCGGGTCGAGATCCTGCGCCAGGCCGAGAAGCTCGAGTACGACACGGGCGGCTACATCATCCCCTACTTCACCAACCAGGTCGACGCCTACAGCGCCAAGCTGACCGGCTTCATCCCGCCCAAGTCAGGCTTCCCGCTCGGCAACTACTGGTTCAAGAACGTGGGGTTCACGAGCTAGGACGGAGAACGTCATGAGCCGGTTCCTGCTGCGGCGGATCGTCCTCGGACTGCTGACGCTGCTGCTCGTCTCGCTCGTCGTGTTCGCGGCGACCCAGGCCCTGCCCGCCAATGCGGCGCAGGCGATCCTGGGTCGCAACGCGACCCCGGCGCGGCTGGCCGCGCTGGAGCGCCAGCTGCACCTCAACCAGTCGGTGGTCAGCCAGTACCTGCACTGGCTGGGAGGGGTCGTCCACGGGGACTTCGGCACCTCGGCGGCGACCCAGGCGCCGGTCTCCAACCTGCTCGGCAACCGGATCGCCAACTCGGCCTTCCTGGTGCTGATCGCGGCGCTCATCTCGCTGCCGCTGTCGATCCTGCTCGGGGTGATCATGGCCACGCGGCGCGACAAGGCCGCCGATCACGTGCTGTCGATGGTCACCCTCGCGCTGGCCGCCCTGCCGGAGTTCGTGATCGGCATCGCGCTCGTGCTGCTGTTCGCCACCAACCTCTCGCACGTGCTGCCGGCGGTCACGATCATCCCGCCCGGTGAGCACATATGGAACGTGCCCAAGGCGGTGATCCTGCCCGCGGCGACGCTGGTGCTCGCCGTCACCCCGTACATCAGCCGCATCATGCGTGGCTCGATGGTCGAGGTGCTCGAATCCGACTACGTGACCATGGCCCGCCTGAAGGGGCTGTCCAACCGCACGGTCATCTGGCGTCACGCCGTGCCCAACGCGATCGTCCCGGCGATCCAGGTCTCGGCCCTGCAGCTGGCCTACATGGCCGGGGGCATCGTCGTCGTCGAGTACGTCTTCTCGTTCCCCGGCCTGGGCGCCGCGCTGGTCGACGCGGTCGGCAACCGCGACGTCCCCGTCGTGCAGGCCCTGACCGTGATCGTGGCCGGTGTCTACGTGGTGGTCAACCTGATCGCCGACGTGCTCACCATCCTCGCCACTCCGCGTCTGCGGACGGCCGGACGATGACCCCCGCGACCGTGACGCACGGGAGGCCGGCGTGAGCACCCCCGCGCTGACCGCCGATACCGCCGTCGCGGCCACGCCGGCGATGCGCAACCGCCAGTGGGCGGTGCTCGTCCGTGCGACGATGGGCATGTGGCGTGCCCGCATCGGGCTGACCATCGTGGTCATCCTCGTGCTCGTCGCGCTGCTCGGCCCGCTGTTCGCGCCGCATTCGCCCACGCAGTTCGTCACCGCACCCAACAGCCCGCCCTCCGGGCAGGCTCTGTTCGGCGGCGACAGCCTCGGCCGCGATGTCTGGAGCCGCTTTCTCTACGGCGGGCGCAGCGTGCTCGGGCTGTCGGTCTCGGCGACGCTGGTCGGGGTCGGCTTCGGCCTGTTCATCGGGCTGCTGGCCGCCTACGCGGGTGGTCTGGTCGACGAGATCCTGATGCGGATCGCCGACGTGTTCATGGCCTTCCCGCAGATCGTGCTCGCGCTGCTGCTCGTCTCGGCCTTCGGTCCCAAGCTGTGGCTGATCGTGCTCACGGTGGGGATCTCCCACGCGCCGCGCGTCGCGCGCGTCATCCGTGGCGCCGCGCAGCAGGTGGTCGAACGCGACTTCGTCAAGGCGGCCGAGGCGGTCGGGGAGCCGCGCCGGCGGATCATCCTCGGCGAGCTCTTGCCCAACGTGACCAGCCCGCTGCTGGTGGAGCTGGGCCTGCGGCTCACCTACTCGATCGGCCTGATCGCGGCGATCAACTTCCTCGGCGACGGCCTGCAGCCGCCGGCCTCGGACTGGGGCTTGATGATCAACGAGAACCGGCTCTCGGTCACGGTCGCCCCGTGGGGGGTGCTGCTGCCCGTGCTGGCCATCGCGCTGCTGACGATCGGCACCAACCTGCTCACCGACGGCATCGCCCGCGCGGCGATCGGCATCGACCGGGGGGACTGACATGACGACCGACGTGACACCGCAGACCGACGCCGAGGCCGACGCCGAGGCGGTCGCCGTTCACGCGCTGCGCATCGCGCTGACCGCCAACGACGCCGACATCGTCGATGAGGTCACGCTCGAGGTGCGGGCCGGTGAGGTGCTCGGCCTGGTTGGCGAGTCGGGCTCGGGCAAGACCACCGTCGGCATGGCCCTGATGGGCTACTGCCGGCCGGGCGGCCGGGTGACCGGCGGCGAGGTGGTGATCGACGGCCGCGACCTGGCCCGCCTGCGCCAGAACGACCTGCGCAAGCTGCGCGGCGGCACCGTCTCCTACATCCCCCAGGACCCGGGCACGGCGCTGAACCCCGCCCTGCGCATCGGCCGCCAGCTGTCCGAGACGCTCGAGGCCCACGCCGCCGATATGTCCGACGAGCAGCGTCGCGCGCGGGTGAGCGAGAGCCTGCAGGAGGTGGCGCTCCCGGCCGATGAGACGTTCCTGCGCCGCTATCCGCACCAGCTCTCCGGGGGCCAGCAGCAGCGCGTGGCCATCGCCATGGCCTTCGCCTGCCGCCCGCACGTGATCGTCTGCGACGAGCCGACCACCGGGCTGGACGTGACCACCCAGGCGCGCGTGCTGCAGACGGTGCGCGAGCTGTGCCAGAGCCACCGGGTCGCCGCCGTCTACGTCAGCCATGACCTCGCCGTCGTCTCCGAGCTGGCCGACCACGTCGCCGTCATGTACGCCGGGCGGATCGTCGAGCGCGGGCCGCGGGAGACCATCTTCGCCCGTCCCCGGCACCCGTACACGCGGCGGCTGCTGCGCGCCGTGCCCGACCTGGCCGGTACCCGGGTCGTGGTCGGGATCCCGGGCCGGGCGCCGCTCCCCGGGCAGCGGCCCTCGGGCTGCTTCTTCTCCCCGCGTTGCGACCTGGCCGACGAGCGCTGCGAGTCCGCCTTCCCCGCGCCCGAGGAGATCGCGCCCGAGCACTGGGTGCGCTGCTACAACACCGCGCAGGCGGCCGAGCAGCTTCCGCTGACCGGCACGCCGTCCCCGGCCGCAGCGGCCGGAGACGTGGTGCTGGCCGTCTCCGGTCTGGAGGGCCGTCACGGCTCCAACCACGTCCTGCACGAGGTCAACCTCGAGGTGCGCCGCAACCAGTGCGTCGCGCTGGTCGGCGAATCGGGCAGCGGCAAGACGACGCTGGCCCGGTGCGTGGCCGGGCTGCACACCGACTACACCGGGGACGTGCGCCTGGACGGCGAGCGGCTGCCCGAGAGCGCACGGCGGCGCAGCACCCAGGCGCGCAAGCAGATCCAGTACGTGTTTCAGAACCCGTACGCGTCACTGAACCCGCGCCGCACCGTCGGCCAGACGATCGCCCGGCAGCTGCAGCTCTTCTTCCCGGGCGCGCGCCGCGACAACGAGCGCCGGGTGGGGGAGTGCCTGGAGCGGGTGGCCCTGTCCGCGGCCGCGGCCAACCGCTTCCCCGACCAGCTCTCCGGCGGGGAACGCCAGCGCGTGGCTATCGCCCGGGCGCTCGCGGCCGAGCCGTCCCTGCTCGTCTGCGACGAGGTCACCTCGGCCCTGGATGTCTCGGTGCAGGCGGCGATCATCGACCTGCTGCGTGAGCTGCGGGCCGAGATGGGCCTGAGCATCCTGTTCATCACCCACAACCTCGCCGTGATCCGCGTGATCGCCGATGAGGTGAGCGTGATGCACGGCGGGCGGATCGTCGAGTCCGGGGCCGTGCGCGACGTCTTTGAGCACCCGCAGGCCGAGTACACCCGGCAGCTGCTGGCCAACACGCCGAGCATCGAGACGGCGGCGGCATGAGGGCCTACGCGCCACGTGTCGCCCCCGGCCCGCTGGGCGACGTGGTGGCGATCCAGACCCTGGCGCTGCCCTCCGGGCGGCGGCTGCGCTACGTCGACATCGGTCCGCGCGCGGCCAGCACCGTCGTGTTCTTCGGCGGAATGGCCACCAGCGCGGGGGCCGCCGGGCTCACCGAGCTGGCCTGCACCCGACGCCACGAGCTCGGCCTGCGGCTCCTCTCGGTCGAGCGCAACGGACTTGGCCAGACGCCGCTGCGTCCCGCTGACGGGTACGGGGCGGGCGCGCGCGAGGTGCTCGCGATGCTTGACGCGCTTGGGGTGCGGCGCTGCGCCGTCGTCGCGGTCTCGGGAGGCGCCCCGTTCGCCGCTGCGCTGGCCGCCGTCGCTCCGGCCCGGATCGCGTCGCTGCATCTGTCCGCCGCGGCCGCGGGGCCCCTGCCCGAGCGGGGCGAGGCGGCGGTGCTGCTGACCGACACCGATGCCCTGACCGTCGATCCGGCCCGGATGTGGGCCTTTCCCGCCGACAGCCCCGTGCACGCGATCCCCGGCTTTGCCGAGGCCGCCCGCGCCGAAGGCCGCCGCGCGCTGGCCCGCGGGGCCGAGGGGCTGCGGCACGAGTGGAGCCTGCTGGCCGGCTGGGCGGGACCCGACCTGCGCGGGCTGCGCGCGCCGGTGCATCTCTACTCGGGGGCCGAGGACCGGATCGTCGGACCCGAGCACGCCGCCCGGTGGGCGCGGGCCGCGGGCCATCTGGCCGCCCACCGCCACTACCCCGGCGTCGGCCACGAGGTCACCTACCTGCACTGGGACACGATCATGGACGATGTCGCCGCCGCGGCGACGGCGTCGGGGGAGCGGGCATGAGCGACGGCGTATTCATCACCTGCGCGGTGACCGGGGCGGGGGACACCACGGCGCGCAGTCCGCACGTCCCCGTGACCCCGGAGCAGATCGCCGGCGCGGCCATCGAGGCCGCGCGGGCCGGAGCCGCGATCGTCCACCTGCATATGCGCGATCCCGCCACGGGCCGGGGCAGCCGCGAGCCGGCGCTGTACCGCGAGGCGGTGCAGCGGGTGCGCGCCGCCGACGTCGACGTGGTCATCAACCTCACCGCGGGCATGGGCGGCGATCTCGTGCTGGGCTCGCCCGAGGCCCCACTCCCGCCCGACGCCGAGGGCACCGACCTGGTCGGAGCGACCGAGCGGCTCGCCCACATCTCAGAGCTGCGCCCCGAGATCTGCACCTTGGACTGCGGCACGATGAACTTCGCCGCCGGCGGCGAGTACGTGATGACCAACACGCCCGGGATCCTGCGGGAGATGGCGCGCCAGGTTCGTGAGCTCGGCGTGCGCCCCGAGCTGGAGGTGTTCGACACCGGCCAGCTCGTGCTCGTGCACGAGCTGATCGCCGAGGGCCTGATCGAGGCTCCGCCGCTCATCCAGCTGTGCATGGGGATTCCCTACGGCGCCCCGGATGACCCCGGCACGCTGCTGGCCCTGGTCAACCGGCTCCCCGCCGGCGCGGTCTTCTCCGCCTTCTCGATCGGGCGCCGCCAGCTGCCCTACGTCGCCATGTCGGCGCTGGTCGGCGGCAACGTGCGCGTCGGGCTGGAGGACAACCTCTACCTCGGGCGCGGCCAGCTGGCCACCAACGCCGAGCTGGTGCAGCGGGCACGGACGATCCTCGAGGCGATGAACGTCGAGATCCTCGACGCCGCCGCGGTGCGCGAGCGCCTGTCGCTTCACCATGGCTGAGCGTCCCGCGCGCGTCGCGCTGCTCGGCGGCGGCGTGATCGGCGGCGGCTGGGCGGCTCGCTACCTGCTCAACGGTGTCGACGTCGCGCTGTTCGATCCCGATCCGGCCGCGGCCGACAAGCTCGCGGGCATGCTGGATAACGCGCGGCGCGCGTATACGCGGCTGACGATGGCGCCACTGCCGCCCCAGGGACGGCTGACCGTCGCCGGTGCGCTGGCCGAGGCCGTGGACGGCGCGACCATCATCCACGAGTCGGCGCCCGAGCGCGTCGAGCTCAAACAGCGCCTGCTCGCCGACGCCGATGCCGCCGCGGAGCCGCAGGCCCTGATCTGCTCGTCGACGTCGGGGCTGCGCCCGTCCGAGCTGGCGGCGGGGATGACCCGCCCGGAGCGGATGCTCGTGGCGCACCCCTTCAACCCCGTCTACCTGCTGCCGCTGGTCGAGCTGTGCGGGGGCGTGCGCACCGACGCGTCCGCGCTCGGCCGCGCCGCCGCCGCGCTGGGCGCGGTCGGTATGCACCCCCTCATCGTGCGAACCGAGATCGACGGCTTCATCGCCGATCGCCTGCTCGAAGCCCTGTGGCGCGAGGCCCTGTGGCTCGTGCACGACGGGGTGGCCACGGTGGCGGAGGTCGATGACGCGATCCGCTACGGGGCCGGCCTGCGTTGGGCAATCATGGGGACCTTCCTCACCTACCGGATCGCCGGCGGACCGGCCGGGATGCGCCACTTCATGAGCCAGTTCGGCCCGATGCTCCAGGCGCCCTGGACCAAGCTCACCGACGTGCCCGAGCTCACCCCTGAGTTCCTTCATCGCCTCGAGGCCGAGTCTGACGAGCAGGCCTCGGGCCGGAGCGTGGCCGAGCTCGAGCGGCTGCGCGACGACTGCCTGGTCGCCGTCCTGCACGGTCTGCGTGGCCAGAACGAGGGCGCGGGGGCGACGCTCGCGGCCTGGGAGCGCGGGCTGATGGGGGCGAGGGGACCGAGCGCAGCCGGGGTCGACGGTGCCGCCGCCCAAGCCGCGGTCGATGGGGCGTCCGCCGATGGCGCGCCCGCCGACGGCGCCGACCCGCGGGCGCTCATCGACGAGGCGCAGGCGGGACCGCTGAGCCTGCTCACGCGGGTGATCCCCGGCGACTGGATCGACTACAACCAGCACGTCCACGAGAGCCGCTACCTGCAGCTGTTCGGGGACGCGACCGATGTCCTGCTCGGCCGCCTGGGCCTGGACGGCTCCGCGCTGAACGCCGGGTCGAGCTTCTACACGGTGGAGACCCGGCTGCAGCACCTGCGCCAGCTGCACGCCGGCGACCGGGTGGCCGTCACCACGCAGATCGTGGGCGCCGACGACAAGCGGCTGCTCATCCACCACGTGTTGCACCGGGTGGGTGAAGCGGATCCCGCGGCGGCCGCCGAGCAGATGCTGCTGCACGTCGACGCCGGCGCCGGCCGTGCCGCGGCGATGAGCCCTGATATCGCCGCGACGGTGGCCGCTCTGTGTGACGCGCACGCCGGGCTGCCCCGGCCCCCGGCCCGCCCGGATCTCGCCGAGCGGCTGCGCGCCGCCTGACCGTTCCGGGTCGGGCCGGTAGCGGGGGCTGAGCGCTACGGCGTGGTCCCCGTCGCGGTCAGCGTTTCCTGGGTCGCCCGCGCTTCACGAGCGGCGTCGGCCTCGCGTGCGGACCGGGTCAGCACCAGCAGCGGGCAGTGGCAGCGGCGGGCCAGATCCTGCGCGGTGCTGCCGTGCACGATGCGTCCGACCGGACCGTAGCTGCGCGAGCCGATCACGAGCAGGTCCAGCGAGGCGCTGAACACGGTCAGCTCCTCCGCCGCGCTGCCGTAGGCGGCATGTCCCTCGACGCCCTGCAGGCTGTCGACCTGCTCGCGCGCCTCCTCGATCATCGCGGTGATCGTCGCCTCGTCGGGCATCGGCGGACCCGTGAACATGTACGCGGGAAGGTGGACGGCCTCGAACGCCGACAGCCGGCTGCCGTGTGCCTCGGCCAGCGCACGGGCCACCGTGAGGGCGTGCTCGGACTCCGGGGAACCGTCGTAGCCGACGCCGATCTCGATCAGCTCACCCCGGCGCCCGGCGTAGCCGGCCGGTGCGACGGCCACGGCGCACGGCGCGCCGTTGATGCTGTTTCGCGTGTCGTCGCCGAGCAGGACCCGCCCCATGATCCCGCGCCGGGAGGACCCGATGACGAGCAGATCCGCGCCGGTGGCCTCGGCGAGCTCGTGCAGCCCGCGGCCGACCGTGGCGGCGCCGTGCCAGCGCAAGCTTGCGTCGACCCCGGCCTCCTCGAGGGCCGCCTTGAGCTGTCCCTCGGCCCGTTCGCGCTGGGCGGCGGTGAACGCGGCGCTGGAGCCGCGCCAGGCCAGCGGTTCGTCGCGGTACACCGCGCCAAAGGTCAGTCTGCCGCCGTGGGAAAGGCGCTTGGCCAGGGCGATCGCATCGCGCCCGCCCTCGGCGCCATCAACTCCGACGAGTACATGGTCGAACATCTCGATTGCCTCCTGACGTTTACTGCTCCGACGGTATGGCGCCGGGCCCCGGATGGCGTCCGTAGAGACCCCCACGGCGGGCGGGACGAGTACGTAGGCCCGCGCCCGCGGCTAGGCGCGCTGCGAGGCCTGCCATTCGCGCCGCTTGGCCGCGTACTCCGGGGTCAGCGTGCCCTGCAGGGTCTCGGCCGCATCCAGCGCCTGCAGGGCAGCGCCGTAGTCGCCCCAGTTGGCGTCGCAGTCGGCCAGCAGCAGGGCCAGCTCAAGCGCGTCGGAGAACTCGCCCTCGGCCAGGTCTGGCCCCGGCTCGGGCGCACGGTCGGCGAGCACCTCCGCGCTCAATGGCTCGGGCCGCGCGCCGGCCAGGTAGGCGCTCAGGTGACGGCCGGCGATCTTGGCCGGTGGCCACCACAGCGCCTGTCCGGCCGCCGCCGAGGCCTCGCGGGCCCGCCCGGGCCAGCTCCGCGTGTCGACGGGGGCGACAGCCGGCTGGGCGTGCCGGCCGAGCTCGGCCCGCAGGTAGAGCGGGGCGCCGCCGGTGAGCAGCAGGCCGCGGAGCACCGGGTGCAGCGCCGGCGGCCGCGGGCCCAGGCCGAGCTCGCAGGCAATCGTCGCCGCCACGACATCGGCCTGCTGAGCGGCCAGGCCACCCTGCTTGAGCGGGAAGCTCGTCGCATCGCCGGCCGCGTAGACGCCCGGGACGCCGCGCACGCGGCCGTGACCGTCGACGGGGATGAACCCGGCGTCGTCGCTGGGCAGGCCCGGCAGCCGGGGTCCAGTGAGCTCGGGCAGCGTCACCACCCGATCGGCGAGCACCCGTTCCCCTCCGGCCAGCACAAGGGTCCCCCGCTCGAGGTGAGCGGCCTCGCGCCCGCGCATCACCGTCACGCCGCGGGCCTCGAGCATCGGGCCGATGGCCTGCGCGGCGGCGGGCCCGAACAGCTCAAGCGGCGCGCGCTCGGGGGTGACCAGCCGCACGGTGGCCGTGACGCCGTGCTCGCGCAGGTGGCCGGCGGTCATCAGGGCCAGCTCGTAAATCGGCAGCGGCCACGCCTGGCCGGGGGGGACCACGAAGGCCACGGACCCCGCCGTCCCGGCCACCAGGTCGGCCAGCAGCGCGCGCAGCGGTGAGACCGCGTCACGGCCGGTGAAGGTCACCGCGCCGGGCAGCCAATCGACGGGGAGCGCGCCCGCGGCGAGCACGAGCACGTCGTAGGGGACGCGCCGGCCGGACGCCGTCACCACCTCCCGTCGGTCCGTGTCGACCCGTTCCAGGCGGTCCCACAGCATCTCGCCGGGCCCGTCGGCGAGGATCGCGGCCAGTGAGTAGGCGCGTGCCTCCCCGCGGTCAAACGCCTCGGCGACGGTGACGGGGCGGTACAGGAAGGTGCGCTGCGCACTGACCAGCGTCAGCTCGATCCGGTGGCCGGCGAGCGCGCGCAGGGCCAGCAGCGTCTCGAGCGCCGCCACGCCGCCGCCGACGATGACGGCCCGCGGGTGCTCGCCCCGCTCGGGGGGAGCATCATCGCCAACGGGTGAGTGTCCGGACCGGGACATCAGTGCCGGCTGGAACCTAGACCGCGCGGGGGGAGCGGCCATCCGGTCATACCCGCCGACGCGGTGCGTGATCCCCCCTGAGCTCCGCGTGGCCTGCCCGGATACCGCCGCAGCGCGAGACTGACGGGGTCTCCGCGCCACGCCACATGAGCCGCCCGTCAGCTCGCCCGGGGCCACGGGCACGCCCGGACCCATCCGTAGTCGCACCCGACGGTCCCCGGGGCGTCCACGGATGGCGCTCCGATCGCGGGGCGCGATGCTCCTTGCGAAAGGAGGTCCGTGATGAGTGCCCTGATCGTCTATGAATCCATGTACGGCAACTCCCGGGCCATCGCCGAGGCGATCGCCGCGGGGATCGGTGACGCCGAGGTCCATGCCGTGTCCCGCGTGCCCCACGACTTTCACCGCCATGAACTGCTCGTCGTCGGCGGACCGACGCACGCCCACGGCATGACCACCGAGCGCTCGCGCCAGGCCGCCGCAGAGGCCGACCGCGCCCACCTGGAGCCGGGAGCGACCGATGGGCCCGGCCTGCGCCAGTGGATCGCCGAGATCCCCCGCAGCTGCGCGGGCAGCGCCGCCGTCTTTGACACCCGGGCCGACCACGCCGCCTGGCTGACCGGCAGCGCGGCCCACGCGATCGCCCGGCGCCTGCGGCATCGCGGCTACGACGTGATCGCGGCTGAGAGCTTTCTCGTGTCCGGCAACGCGGGACCGCTGGCCGGGGGTGAGCTCGAGCGCGCTCGGGCCTGGGGTGAGGGGCTCACTCGACACGCCGCCGGAGCTTCCGGCGACCGGGCGCCCGCCGGTCAGGAGATCGCGACATGAGCGCGCCGCGCACGGCCAGGCCGACCCGCGCCCCGGCGGTCCTTCCCACCGCGCACCGCGGGCCGGCGCTCACCCACGTCCGCGTCCGCGACGCCATGCATCCGGGCGCGTTCAGCTGCCGGGTCGACACGCCACTCAAGGACGTCGTGGCCATCATGGCCCACTACCGCATCCACGCGCTCGTCGTGCTCGACACCGAGGGACGCGGCGTGGCCGGCGTGGTCAGCGACCAGGACGTGCTCGCCGCCGCCCACCATGTGACCGGCACGGCCGCGCAGGCCGCGGCCACCGAGCCGGTGACGATCGCCGCCGACGAGCCGCTGGACCGCGCCGCCCGGTTGATGGCCGAGCACGCGGTGGGGCACCTGATCGTGCTCGACCCGGCGCACGGACATCCGATCGGCATGCTGTCCACCCTGGACGTCGCCGCCGTCATCGCTGCCGGTCGGGTGGATGAGTGAGCCGCCGCGGCAGCGTGAGGGCGATCTGCCCGCGGCGCCGGCGCAGCGTGACCGCGCCGCCGGGACGCCGGCGCAGCCTGCGGGCCCTGTGCCCGTGCCGCGTGTCTACGTGGAGCCGTGGCCGTCGGGAGGCTGGGTGATCCGCATGGCCGGGCACCCCGTCCCCGTCTCGCGCCACGACACCGAGGAGGAGGCCGAGCAGCGCGCCGAGGCCTACCGGCGGGGGCTGGCCCGCGATGCCTGAGCCGACGCCGGTGGACCCCGAGCCGGTCACGACCCCGCAGCCGGACGAGCCGGTGAACGCCTACCCGCACGAGCGCGAGGCCGAGATCGCGTTGCGCGACGGCTCGACGCTGCACGTCCGGCCCGTGCGCGCCGATGACCGGCCGGCGATCCGCGCCTTCCTGGAGGGCGTCTCACCCGACTCGATCGGGCTGCGCTTCTTCGGACGTCCCAGCCTGGACTGGGCCACCGACTGGTCGCTTGATGTCGATTACGCCGACCGGTTCGCGATCATCGCCGAGGTCGGCCAGCCGCGGCGGGTGATCGCCCATGTCGCCTACGTCCGCGCCGGCCGGAGCAAGGCCGAGGTCGCCTTCCTGGTCGACGATGCCTGGCAGGGGCACGGCATCGCGACGATCCTGCTTGCCCATCTGGCCGAGGTCGCCCGGCCGCTGGGCATCACCACCTTCATCGCCGAGGTGCTGCCCCGCAACCACAAGATGATCGACATGTTCCGTCGCAGCGGCTTCCCGGTCCAGATCCATTCCACCGCCGACGGGATCGAGGTCGAGATGCCGACCTCGCTGTCACCGGAGGCGCTGGAGCGCTTCGAGGTGCGCGAGCGCAGCGCCGCGGTGGCCGCGGTGCGCGGCTTTTTGAAGCCGTCCTCGGTGGCGGTCATCGGTGCCTCGCGGCGGCGCAACACGATCGGCGGGGAACTGCTGCGCAACCTGATCGCCGGCCAGTTTGCCGGCCCCGTGTACGCGGTCAACCCGCACGCCGATGTCGTGCAGTCGCTGCCCGCCTATCACCACGTGGCCGACATCCCCAGCGCCGTCGACCTCGGGGTCGTGGTGGTGCCGGCCGAGGAGGTGGTCGGTGTCGCACAGGAATGTGCCGACGCCGGGATCCGCGCCCTGCTCGTCATCTCGGCCGGGTTCGCCGAGGCGGGCGAGGTGGGCGCGGCGCGCCAGCGCGAGCTGCTCGCGGTCTGCCGGGACTCGGGAATGCGCCTGATCGGCCCCAACTGCCTCGGTGTCCTGAACACCGAGCCCGACGTCAGCCTCAACGCGACCTTCGCTCCCCGGCCGGCCATTCACGGGCGCGTCGGCTTCATGTCGCAGAGCGGCGGGCTGGGCATCGCCATCATCGAGGCGGCCGGCCGGCTGGGCATCGGCCTCTCCTCCTTCGTCTCGGTCGGCAACAAGGCCGACCTGTCGGGCAATGACTTCCTGCGCTACTGGGAGCAGGATCCCAGTACCGACGTCGCCCTGCTCTACCTGGAGTCGTTCGGCAATCCGCGCAAGTTCGCCCGGATCGCGCCGCACTTCGCCCGCCGCAAGCCACTCGTGGTGGTCAAGAGCGGTCGCTCGGCCGCCGGAGCGCGCGCGACGTCCTCGCACACCGGCGCGCTGCTGTCGGCCTCCGACGTCACCGTCGACGCGCTGTTCGCCCAGGCCGGGGTGATCCGCACCGACACGCTGCACGAGCTGTTCACGGTGGGGGCACTGCTCAGCGCCCAGCCGGTACCGGCCGGCGACCGGGTGGCGATCCTCACCAACGCGGGCGGCCCGGGCATCCTCTGCGCGGACGCCTGTCAGGCCGAGGGGGTCGATGTTCCCGTCCTCTCCGACGCGCTGCGCGACGAGCTGGCCGCGTTTTTGCCCGACGCCGCCTCGGCCCGCAATCCGGTCGACATGCTCGCTCCGGCCACGGCCTCGGACTACGCCCAGGCCCTGCGCATCCTTGCCGCCAGCGGGGAGTGCGACGCGATCCTGACCATCTTCGTGCCCCCGCTGGTCACCGCCGCCGATGACGTTGCCGCCGCGATCCGTGCCTTTGCCGAGACGGCCCCGCCGGTCGCCCTGGCCGCGGTGTTCATGACCTCCGAGGGCCCGCCCCCCGCGTTGAGCGCCGGCGCAGTCACCGTCCCCGGCTTCGAGTTCCCCGAGGACGCGGCCCGGGCCGTCGCCCTCGCCGCCCGCTACGGGCGCTGGCGCTCACGCCCCGAGCAGGAGCCGGTCGTGTTCTCCGACACCGAGCCCGACCGCGCCGCGGCCGTCATCAGCCGCGAGCTGGCCGCCGGTGCCGGATGGCTGTCTGCCGCCGGTGTGGCCGAGCTGCTGGACTGCTACCGCCTGCCGCTGGTCGCCACGCGGATCGCCGACAGCCCTGAGGCCGCGGTCGCCGCCGCCGCCGAGCTGGGGGCGCCGGTGGCGCTGAAGGCCAGCGCTCGGGGGCTGATCCACAAGACCGCGGCCGGGGGCGTGCGACTGGATCTCGCCGACCCCGCGGCCGTCGCCGCCGCGGCGGCCGAGATCGACGCGGCGCTGGCCGCAGCCGGACTGGAGCGCGACGTGTACGTCGTTCAGCGGATGGAGGCCGGCGGCGTGGAGATGATCGTCGGCGTCGTCAACGATCAGAGCTTCGGGCCCGTGCTGGCCTGCGGCGCCGGCGGCACGACGGCCGAGCTCGTCGGCGACGTGGCCGTGCGGATCACGCCCGTCGGCGCCCGGGATGCCGAGGAGATGCTGCGCTCCCTGCGGACCTTCCCCCTGCTGGAGGGCTACCGCGGCGCCCAGCCCTGCGACGTCGCCGCGGTGCAGGACGTCATCCTGCGCGTCAACGCGATGGTCGAGACCCATCCCGAGATCGCCGAGCTGGATCTCAATCCGCTCATCGCCCGCCCGGACGGCGCTGTCATCGTCGACGCTCGCGTGCGCGTCGAGCC
This sequence comes from Solirubrobacteraceae bacterium, assembly GCA_035713465.1. Taxonomy (GTDB): domain Bacteria; phylum Actinomycetota; class Thermoleophilia; order Solirubrobacterales; family Solirubrobacteraceae; genus Palsa-465. Next base: position 22,148 of record DASSZP010000035.1, read on the forward strand.
GGCCGTCCCGCCCCCGCCGCGGCCGTCGCTGCTGGCCTGAACGCCGGGGGGTCGGCGCGACCGGGGCGCGACGGGTCCGCAGGAGGTTCGCGCGTCGGCCCGATCTCAGCGGGGTAGAGCAGGTGGGCGGAGCCGGTGGTTGGGACCGGCTCCGCCCGAGTTTCTCCGTGCTGGAGTGCGCTCAGCCGGGCCGGTCGCCGCTGTCGTCGGTCTCACCGAGCAGCGCGGAGAATCCGACCAGCACCACGCCCAGGGCGATGACCTCAAGTCCCAGCCCCGCGGCGACCAGCCAGGGAGAGGGGGAGAGGCCGAGCACGGCGATCAACCCGACGACGGCCAGGATAGGGACCGACAGCCCGTAGAGCAGGCGCATGTCGGCCCCGAGCCGGCGCTGCACCCGGCGGTCAAAGCGGCGGAAGGAGTCAAACGGGGGGTGAATGTCCAGGTCGGTCATGTCACTCGCTGCGGCCCCAGGCGATGGCCGAGACGACGTCCAGCGTGGACAGCACGCCGATCGGCCGCAGCGTCTCGTCCTCGATGACCACGAGGTGGCTGACCCCGTGGCGCAGCATCAGGTCAGCCGCATCGGCCAGCGGCATCGCCGTCTTGACGCTGATCGTCGGCTGGGCGGCCAGCGCTCCGGCGTCCGGGGTGCTGCCCGGCTCCACCGCGGCCCGGATCAGGTCAAGGTCGGAGACGATGCCCCACACGTAGCGGGCGCCCGAGCCGTTGGCCTCGGGCTGCATGACCGCCACACAGTGCACGTGGTAGGTGGCCATCATCCGCGCCACCTCGATCAGGGACGCGGTGGTGGGGCAGGACAGGATCCCGGGGTGCATCACGTCGGCCACCGTGGCCTTGGCCAGCGACGGGATGAGATACGTGCTCCGAAAGGGCTGAACGGACGGGTCGGGCATCGCGTGAGGGAGGGGTTGGGGTGACAGGGAGGCTCTGACATCACGCTAAGCGGCGGCCCGGCCGCTGCCATCGGTGACTCCGAGCAGGCGCCGTGCGGGGAGCTGCGCCCAGCCCGGGGGTGGACTACTGACTCGTGCCTGGGTCGGTCACGGAGCGCGGCGGGGCCAAGCCCCCGGTAGCCTGCGCAGCTCACCCCCGCGGCGCTCGCCGCGATCCGCGGATGTCGGTACCGGCGTCACGTGGGACAACCTTGGTATGAGCCCGAACCCCGATACCAGCCGCACCGAATCCGCCGCCCGGCCGTGCGGTTCCGTCACCCACGTGCTGGCCGCCGTCGACGGCTTTTCGACGGGCCGCGATGCCGCCGTGCTCGGTCGTCTCATCAGCGAGGCGGCCAGCGCCGACCTGCTCCTGGCCACGGTCTACGCCCACCCTCTGCTGCCGATGGCCCCTGAGCTCGGCGCCCGCGCCCTGAAGCGCGAGAGCGAGCGCATCCTGCGCCAGGCGCGCGACCGGGACGCTCCGGGGGCGCGGGTCACGATCGCCGGCGATGTCTCGGTGGCCCGGGCTCTGCACCGGGTCGCCCGTGCGGAGCATCGCGACCTGATCGTGGTCGGGTCCAGCCGCGACGCCGAGCCCGGGCACGTCCAGATGGGCGCGCACACGCGCCAGCTGCTGGGCTATTTCGACTGCGGCCTCGCCGTCGCCGCACGCGATCTGCACACCCGCGCCGCCGGCGGCATCACCTCGATCGGGGTCGGCTACGACGGCGGCCCCGAGGCCGAGGCGGCACTGCGCCTCGCGGCCACCCTGGCCGCCGGCGCGGGCGCTCGGCTGAGGGTGCGGGCGGTCGTCGATGACAGCGTGCCGTTCCTGCTGCGCTCGGCCTGGACCGGCCTGATCGCCACCGAATGGCACGACGTGATCGCCGAGGAGGGGCGCGATCTGCAGGCACGGGCCGCGGCGGCCTGTGCGCAGCTCGCCCTCTCGGCCGCCGCCGAGGTCGTCACCGGCAGCCCGGCCGAGGCGATGGTCGCCCTCACCCATGAGGTCGACCTGCTCGTCATCGGCTCCCGGCGCTGGGGACCGGCCGCCCGGGTCGTGCTGGGCGGCACCGGGGAGGCGCTCATGCGCGACGCCGCATGCTCGGTGCTGGCCGTGCCGCGCGTGGACTCGTGACGTTCCTCAGGCGCGAACTGCAGCAATTCCCGAATGCTCGGATCCGTGCTGCTCCGCGGAGCGCGCGCAGGTTTCCCCCGCCGACGATGAGCACCCTGCGGCCTACCGTGCAGCTATGCCTGGCACCCTATCCTCCGGCTCATCTGCGGCCATCGCCGCCACCTCCGTGCCCGTGGTGGTCAGCGTGGTCCTGGCCGAGGAGCATGCGGGGATGCGGCGCACGCTGCGTCGGCTGATCGACGGTCAGCCCGATCTGCGCGTCGTCGCCGAGGCCGACACCCGGGACGCGGCGGTTCAGGCCGCCCGCCGCCACCGCGCGACCGTGCTCGTGCTCGACCTGAGCCTCGCCGATAACGCGAGCCTCGACGTCATCCCTCGGCTCGCCGCCGCGATGCGGGCGACGTCGATCGTCGTCATCTCGATGCACGACGACGCTCCGGTCGCGCAACTGCTCCAGCGCGGAGCGGTCGGGTTCGTGCTCAAGGATCACGCCGACTCTGAGCTCGCGCCCGTGATCCGCGCGGCCTCTCAGGCGGCCCGGCTCCGCGGGACCCCGTTCGCGTCCGTAGGTGAACTTGACGGTGCCCGAACGCGATTTCCCCGCACGTCAAGCGGCACTTGAGCCGGATGACGCGGCCGCGGCCGCGTGATGATGTCACAGGCACCCTGCAATTGATCCAAGGAGCCAGCATCATGGCCACCGTCGAATCCACCCGCTATGCGGCGCCCGGTCAACCGGACAGCCCCGTCGAGCTCGAGGACCGCTACGACAACTTCATCGGCGGCGAATGGGTGCCGCCGTCAACCGGCGAGTACCGTGCCAACCCGTCACCCGGGACGGGAGAGCCGTTCTGCGAGGTCGCCCACTCCGGCCCGGCTGACATCGAGCGGGCGCTGGACGCCGCCCACGCGGCCAAGGATGACTGGGGACGGCGCTCGCCCGCCGAGCGGGCGGCGGTGCTCGACGCCGTCGCCGACGCGATGCAGGACGAGCTCGAGATGCTCGCCGTGGCCGAGAGCTATGACAACGGCAAGCCGGTGCGCGAGACGCTGGCCGCCGACCTTCCGCTGGCCATCGACCACTTCCGCTACTTCGCCGCAGCGGTCCGGGCCGAAGAGGGGCGCATCTCCGAGATCGACGAGCAGACCTACGCCTACCACTTCCACGAGCCGCTCGGCGTGGTGGGTCAGATCATCCCGTTTAACTTCCCGCTGCTGATGGCGGCGTGGAAGATGGCGCCGGCACTGGCCGCCGGCAACTGCACGGTGATCAAGCCGGCCAGCCCCACGCCATGGTCGATCCTCAAGCTGATGGAGGTCGTCGGCGACGTGGTCCCGCCCGGCGTCGTCAACGTCGTCAACGGACCGGGCGCCGAGGTCGGGCGCGCGCTGGCCTCCAGCACCCGGATCGCCAAGATCGGCTTCACCGGTGAGACGGTGACGGGGCGGATGATCATGACCTATGCGGCCCAGAACCTGATCCCCTCGACGACCGAGTTGGGCGGCAAGTCGCCCAACATCTTCTTCGAGGACGTGATGGCCGCCGACGACGACTACCTCGACAAGGCGATCGAGGGGCTCGTGCTCTACGCGTTCAACAAGGGCGAGGTGTGCACCTGTCCCTCCCGGGCGCTCGTCCACGAGTCGATCTACGAGGAGTTCATGGAGCGCTGCCTGAGCCGGATCGCGGCGATCCGCCAGGGCGACCCGCTCGATCCGGCCACGGCGATCGGTGCCCAGGTCTCGACCGCGCAGCTGGAGAAGATCGAGAGCTACGTGGCCATCGGCGTCAACGAGGGGGCCGAGGTGCTGATCGGCGGACATCGCACGCCGATGGATGACCCGCTGTCCCGGGGGTACTACTTCCAGCCCACGGTGCTGAAGGGGCGCAACGACATGCGGGTGTTCCAGGAGGAGATCTTCGGGCCGGTGCTGGCCGTGACGACCTTCCGCGACGAGGCCGAGGCGCTGACCATCGCCAACGACACCATGTACGGGCTCGGGGCCGGCGTGTGGACGCGCGACGGCAGCCGCGCCTTCCGCATGGGTCGCGCGGTCCAGGCCGGCCGCGTGTGGATCAACTGCTACCACCAGTACCCCGCGCACGCCGCCTTCGGCGGTTACAAGGCCTCGGGCGTCGGCCGTGAGAACCACCGCATGATGCTCGACCACTACAGCCAGACCAAGTGCCTGCTGGTCAGCTACGACCCGAAGCCGATGGGGTTCTTCTAGACATGAGCCAGCCCGTTCGGGCCACCGCAGCGGCCCTGGAGGTGATCGCCCGCCTCCGGGCCGCGCACGGCCCCGTCGTGTTCATCCAGTCGGGTGGGTGCTGCGACGGCACCCACCCGCTGTGCCTTCACGACCACGAGATCGTCCTGCGCCCGCAGGACCTGCGCCTGGGCGAGCTCGGCGGCGTGCCGTTCTACATCGACGCCGATCAGTACGAGCGGTGGGGCCGGCCGCGGTTCGAGATCGATGTCGCCGAGGGCGAGGCGCCCGGCTTCTCCCTGGAGGGGTCGGCCGGCGTGCATTTCGTGACCCGGGACCAGGGGGAGCGTCCGTAGTCTGCGGCACGGGGGGGCGCGTCGTGCCCGGATGGCGCAGCGGCGTGCCGCATCGATGATCGAACTCCCACGATCCACGAGAGGACCACTTCGATGTCGAGCACTTTCATCCAGCCCACGACGGACAGCGCCCCGACGACGCCGGCCAGCTACCAGGCCGCCGTCGTGCACGAGTTCCACGCCCCGCTCACGGTCGAGGAGGTCCCGCGCCGCGACCTGGAGCCGGGCCAGATCCGGGTCAAGGTCGAGGCCTCGGGCCTGTGTCATACCGATATCCACGCGGCGAACGGTGATTGGCCGGTCAAGCCCTCGCCGCCGTTCATCCCCGGCCATGAGGGCGTGGGCCGCGTGGTCGAGCTCGGCCCCGGCGTGAGCGAGGTCGCGATCGGTGATCGCGTCGCGATGCCGTGGCTGGGATACGCGTGCGGGGTCTGCGACCACTGCGTCTCGGGCTGGGAGACCCTGTGCCTTGAGCAGGAGAACATGGGCTACTCGATCGACGGGGGGTTCGGCGAGTACGCCGTCGCCTACGCCCGTTACGTCGTTGCCGTCCCTGACGGAATGGACCCGTTTGACGCCGCCCCGCTGACCTGCGCCGGGGTGACGACCTACAAGGCCGTCAAGGTGGCCGGCACCCGTTCCTCGGACCTCGTCGCCGTGTTCGGCGTCGGCGGCCTCGGGCACCTGGCCATCCAGTATGCGGCCATCGCCGGAGGGCGGGTGATCGCCGTGGATCTGATCGACGAGAAGCTCGAGATGGCCCGCGAGCTGGGCGCCGAGTTCACCGTCAACGCGTCCCGGGAGGATCCCGTCGAGGCGATCCAGAAGCTCGGCGGAGCCGATCAGGCGATCGCCCTGGCCGTCTCCCCGAGCGCCTTCGAGCAGGCCTACGGCTCGCTGCGCCGCGGCGGGACGCTGGTCTTCGTCGCCCTTCCGGCCGACAACGAGGTCCGCGTGCCGATCTTCGAGACGGTCCTGAACGGGATCACGATCGTCGGCTCGATCGTCGGCACCCGCAAGGATCTGCGGGAGGTGTTCGCGCTGCACGCGGCGGGTCGCACGCACGTCACGCGTGAGGTCCGGCCCCTGGACCAGGTCAACGAGTCGATCGCCGATGTCGAGGCGGGCCGGGTCAACGCCCGGATCGTCTTCTCCATGTAGGGAGAGCGGGTCACCTCCGGCGGCCGCGGCGAACTGCCTTCGCCGCGGCCGCCGCCGTGACGCGAGCGGCGAACTCCCTCCGCCGCGGCCGCCGCCGTGACGAAGCCCTTCGCTCGCACGGGGCCCCCGATCCCCGCTGCCGGCTCTCCACCGCGGCCGGGCCGCGACCGGGGCACAAGTGCACAGTGGTGCAGTTGACGCTGGTACGAACCCGCGCTAAGCTGTACGCATTCACCACTTTACAGTTGTGCGTGCGGCAAGCCGGACGTCAGCACGACAGAAGGAGCCGGGACCATGTCCGATCGCAAACGAGTCGTCATTCTGGGTTCGAGCTTTGCCGGGTTGACCGCAGCGCTGGAACTGCGCAAGCGCGTCGGCGATCGGCACGAGATCGTCGTCCTCGATCCGCGCCCGGACTTCACCTTCATTCCCTCGCTGATCTGGCTGCCCTTCGGGATCCGCGAGGCCGAGGACATCACCTTCCCGCTCGCCCCGATGTACGCCAGCAAGGGGATTCGGTTCGTCAACGAGGCGGCGGCGAGCATCGATCTGGACGCACATCTGGTCACCACCGGATCGGGCGAGCAGCTGAGCTACGACAAGCTGTTCATCGGCACGGGCCCGCGGCTGGCCTTTGAGAAGGTGCCCGGGCTGGGTCCCCTCGGCGGCCACACGCAGTCGGTCTGCAACCTCGACCACGCGCTGCTGGCCCGCGAGGAGTGGGAGCGCTTCCTGCAGAACCCGGGACCCGTCGTGATCGGGACCGCCCAGGGCGGCTCGTGCTTCGGGGCCTCCTACGAGTTCCTCTTCAACGTCCGGCACCGGATCAAGAAGGCCGGCCTGCAGGATGTCGCGCCGGTCACGTTCATCACCGCGGAGCCGTTCCTCGGTCATTTCGGCCTTGGTGGCGTCGGCCGGTCCGGGCCGCTGGTCGAGAAGCTCTTTGCCCGCTACGGGATCGAGGGGCTGCCCAACACGGTGATCGAGGAGGTCCGCGACGGCGAGATCGCGCTGAAGGGCGGCCGCACGCTCCCGTTCGCCTACTCGATGATCGTGCCCCCGTTCGCCGGCGTCGACGCGATCGCCGGCACCGAAGGCCTCGCCAACCCGATGGGGTTCGTGCCCGTCGACGCGCAGTTCCGTCATCCCGATCATCCCGACGTGTTCGCCGCCGGCGTGGCCATCGCGATCGCGCCCCCGGATCCGACGCCGGTGCCCGCTGGAGTGCCGAAGACGGGCCAGATGACCGAGTCGATGGCCAAGGTCGCCGCGCACAACATCGCCGCCGACCTGGACGGCACCGGCACCGACCGGATGGCGCTGGAGGACCTCAGCGCCGTCTGCGTCCTGGACGCCGGCAACAACGGCGTGATCTTCAAGGCCGACCACGTTTTGGCCCGCAACGGGCACGCGAACGGCAAGACGCCGACCGCGCACGTGATGGCCGGCCCTCAGGCCCACTGGGCCAAGCTCGCCTTCGAGCGGATCTTCCTCACCAGCCGCAAGCGCGGCGCCCTCGTCCTCTGACCTCAGACCCTGACTGAACCACGAGAAGGAACATGACCATGGACACCACCATTCAGCATCTCACCGAGACCACGTTCGCCGACGCCACCGCGCAGGGCATCACCGTGGTCGACTTCTGGGCCGGCTGGTGCGGCCCCTGCCGCGCGATGGCTCCCCAGCTCGAGCGTGCCGCCGCGCTGCGGCCCGCGTACCGCTTCGCGAAGGTCGACGTCGACGCAGAGCCCGTGCTCGCCGCCCGCTACGGCATCCAGTCCATCCCCACGCTGCTCGTGCTGCGCGACGGCGAGCCGATCGCCGTTCAGTCCGGGCTGGTCGGGGCCGACCAGCTCGTGCCGGCGCTCGACCGGCTCGCGGCCGACACGGCCGGCGCCGCCATCGCACAGGAGGCAGCGTGAACGTCACCACACCCCGGTGGCCGCTGGAGCGCGTGCTGTTCGCGCTCGCGGGCAGCGTCACCCTGATCTCCGCCCTGCTCGCGGCCACGGTCACGAAATGGTTCCTGCTGCTGACGGCGTTCGTCGGCGTCAACCAGTGGCTGTACGTCGCCTTCGGCGCCTGCCCGGCGTCGATCGTGCTGCGTCGCACCTGCAAGCTGCGCTCGCTGAGCGACGCGCCCGAGCCGGCGCCCGTCCCGGACGCTCGCGCGGCCGCACGGCTGCAGCCCCCGCACGTCCACCCAACCACACATGAGAAGGAGGTGACGGTCTGATGGCGATCGCCGAACGCGAGCCCAGGCCCGCTACTGCAGGTCCCGCGGAGGAGTATCCGCACGCGGTCAACGTCGGCCCGATCGGCCGGCTGGGCCGCTATACCGCCACCCACTTCCGGGTCGTACTGATCGGGTGGCTGGTGGTCGCCGTCGGGCTGGGCTTCTTCGCGCCGCGCGTGGAGACCGCGCTGTCGGGCGCGGGCTGGGAGACCTCCGGGTCCTCCTCGGTGCAGGCCCGGCAGCTGATCGACCGCAACTTCGCCGGGCTGTCCAGCTACTCGCTGATGACCGTGCTGCACTCACCGACCCGGACGGTCAGCGACCCCGCCTTCCAGGCGGTCGTCTCGCGCGTCGAGCGGACACTGAAGGCCGACACCGCGGTCAAGAGCGTGATCGCACCGGCGCCCGGCGTGTCCATCTCCCGCGACGGGCACACCGCGATCGTCCAGGCCGGCGCCGCCCGCGGCTCCAATGCGATGGTCAAGGCCGCGGAGAACATCAAGGGCAGGCTCGCCGGACTGTCGGCCAACGGCGTCCAGGTTCACCTGACCGGCGCGTCGGCGATGTGGTCTGACTTCAACACGGCCAACCGCAACGCGATGATGAAGTCCGAGGTCATCTCCTGGCCGGTCACGCTCGGGATCCTGCTGCTCGCGTTCGGTTCGCTGGTCGCGGCCGGTCTGCCGCTGATGCTGACCATGATCGGCCTCGCGTCCGCGGCCGGCCTCCTGTTCCTGGGCACGCAGCTGATGCCGATCTCGATCTGGGCGATGAACTTCGCGCTGATGTTCGCGCTCGCCCTGGGGATCGACTATGCGCTGTTCGTCGTGCACCGGTTCCGGGGCGCTCTGTTCGGACACGACCTCTCACCCGAGGAGGCCACCGCGGTCACCATGGACACGGCCGGCAAAGCCGTCCTGTTCAGCGGGATCACCGTGCTGATCTCGCTGTCGGCGGTGATGCTCGTCCCGAGCCCCGCCTTCCGCTCGATGAGCCTCGGGATCATGCTCGCCGTGATCTTCGTGCTCGCGGCCACGCTCACGCTGCTCCCCGCGGTACTGGCCAAGCTCGGCCCGCGCGTGGACCGGATGGCGCTCCCCTGGGCGCACTCCGGCGAGCACCGATCGGCGCGCTTCGCCGCGTGGGGCGAGCGGCTGTGGAAGCAGCCGCTGCGCTACGGCGTCGTCGCGGCGGCGATCCTCGTCGGCCTGGCGCTGCCGATCACGCAGCTCAAGACGGCGATGCCCTCGATCAAGGTCGTCCCGACCAGCGACGCGTCCTACATCGGTTACCACCAGGTGCAGAACGCGTTCGGGCCCGGCTCCACCGGCCCGCTGCAGATCGTCACTTCCGTCCGGCAGGCGCCGGCCGCGGCCCGGGCGGCGAAGGCCGATCCGGGCATCGCCGGCCTGATGCCAACCCAGACCGGCGGGGGGTACGCGCTGCTGACCGCGATCCCGAAGCAGGATCCGTCCAATCCGGCGGTCGGTCGCACGATCGACCGCTTGCGCGCCAGCCTGCCCACCGGGTCACGGATCGGCGGCGCCGTCGCCGAGAACCATGACCTCCAGGTCGCCCTGTCGGCCAAGACGCCCCTGGTCATCGGCGTGGTGCTGGCGCTCGGATTCCTGTTGCTGCTGATCGCCCTGCAGGCGCCGCTGCTCGCCGCCGTCGGCGTGCTCACCAACCTGCTGGCCACCGGCGCCGCGTTCGGCGTGGCCAAGTGGGTCTTTCAGGACGGGAAGGCGCACTCACTGCTCGGCTTTGCGCCGCAGGGGTTCCTGGACGCCTGGGGACCGGTGTTCTTCTTCGCGATGATCTTCGCCATCTCGATGGACTACACCGTGTTCCTGCTCTCGGCGGCCAAGGAGCACTGGGACCACACCCACGACGCTCGCGCAGCGATGGTCGGCGGGCTCGCTCACTCCGGGCGCGTGATCTTCGCCGCCGGCGCGGTGATGGTGGCCGTGTTCTTCACGTTCGCCCTGTCGGGCCCGCTCCCGCCCAAGGAGATGGGCATCATCCTCGGCGTCGCCGTGCTGCTCGACGCCGCGCTGGTCAGGCTCCTGCTCCTGCCGGTCCTGCTGCGCCTGATGGGACGCTCGGCCTGGTACCTGCCCAGGTGGGCCCGCCGCATCCTGCCCGAGGTCACGTTCGGGCATTCCTGAACAGCCCCATCCCCAGCACCGCTGACCGCGGCTCGATCAGGTCGCGTCAGCGTCGGGGCACGACTCTCCCGCGGCTCGATCAGGTCGCGTCAGCGTCGGGGCACGACTCTCCCGCGGCGCGATCAGGTCGCGTCAGCGTCCGGGGCACGACTCGCCGGCGGCTCAGAGGGCCGCCGGTGAGCGTGCTGGGGTTCGGCCGCCATCAGGACCAGGATGTCGGCGATCGCGCTGCTCGCCCGCGCGCGTCGCTGGGCCGCGTGGGCCCGGGGCCTGCCCTCGGTCTCCTCGGGCTCGGCGAGGTTCTCCGCCTCGATCAGCCGGTCGATCTCGCCGCGGTCCAGGAACAGCCCGCCACAGCTGCGGCACTCATCGATCAGCACGCCGTCGCGTTCGCGGGTGACCATCTCGCCCTGGCACTTGGGGCAGATCAGCGGGGCGCGGGCCATGTGCGCAGACTACGGACCGAGCCGCGGGGATGCCCCGATGCCGGCGCTGACCGTCCTGCGCTTGACTTCGGGCCATGGCGCAGAGCCACCGCGACGGCGCAACGAACGAGTCCGCCGAGCCCCGGCGATGACCGCACTGATCGAAACCCATGGTCTGACCAAGCGCTATGGATCCGCGCGGGGGATCGAGGATGTGTCGATCGCCGTCCAGGCCGGTGAGATCTACGGCTTTCTGGGCCCCAACGGCGCCGGCAAGACGACGACGATCCGGACGCTGCTCGATCTGCTTCACCCGACCGGCGGGATGGCGCTCGTGTTCGGGCTCGACAGCCACCGCGCCAGCCTTCAGATCAGAGCGCGGATCGGCAACCTGCCCGGTGACTTCAGCTGCGATCCGCGGCTCACCGGCCGCGCGTTCCTGCGGTTCTGTGCCCTGGCCCGGGGCATGGACGATCTCGGCTCGGCGCAGACCCTGGCGCAGCGCTTCGAGGCCGACCTCGACCGCCGGATCGGCGATCTCTCCCGGGGAAACCGGCAGAAGGTCGGACTGATCCAGGCCCTCTTTCACGAGCCCGAGCTGCTCCTGCTCGATGAGCCCACCACCGGTCTTGACCCGTTGATGCAGGAGGAGTTCGTGACCGTGATCGGCGAGTACCGGGATCGCGGCGGCACGGTGTTGTTGTCCTCCCACGATCTCGATGAGGTCGAGCGGGTGTGCGAGACGGTCGCGATCGTCCGTGACGGGCGGATCGCGGCGGTCGAGAACGTCGCGCAGCTGCGCGGGCGCGCCTACCACCACGTCTCGATCGAGTTCGACGCGCCCGTGGCTGAGCGCGAGTTCAGCGCCCTGCCCGGGATCAGCGGGATCGAGACCGACGGCCGCCGCGTGTCGTTCAAGGCGTTCGGTGATCTGGATGCGGTGGTCAAGGTGGCAGCCCACCACACGGTCAAGGATCTGGAGGTGGCCGAGCCCAGCCTCGAGGAGATCTTTCTCACCTTCTACGGCCGCGACGGTGCGGCGTGAGTGTCGAGGTCTCACCCGCCCGCCGTCGGGTGCTGCCGGCCAGTCGGCCGGCCCCCTCCTGGTCACGGGGCCTGTCGGCGCTCGTCCGGCAGGGGCTGCTCGACCGGCGGCGCTCGATCGCGGTCTGGGGCGGGTCCCTGGGGGCGCTGGGCGCGTTCATGGCCGCCATCTACCCCACGATCAAGAGCTCGATCGAGCAGGTGGCCAAGAGCTACCCATCCGGGCTCAAGCAGGCGTTCGGCGTGCAGTCGATGAGCACCGTCGAGGGCTATGTGCACGCGGAGCTGTTCAGCCTGATCGTGCCGCTGGGCATCGCCTACTTCGCGGTGCGCGCCGTGACGACGCCGATCGTCGGGGCCGAGGAGCGCGGTCAGCTCGACACGATCCTCTCCTTGCCGCTGCGGCGCACCGTCCTGATGGCCGGCGCGTGCATCGTTGCGGCGCTCAGCTCCGCGGCGATCCTCGCGCTGCTGGGCATCGCGACGTTCGTCGTCGGGCGGTTGGCCGGCACCGGCATCTCGCTGGGGTTGATCACGGCCGGCGTCGCCGGCGTATTCCCCCTGGCGCTGTTCGCGGGCGGCCTTGCGGCGTTCGCCTCCGGGGCGTTGCGCAGATCCCTGAGCGCCAGCGGGCTGGCGATGGGCACCCTGGTGGCGATGTACGCCCTGGACCTCGCCGGGCGCCTGGCCCATTCGCTTGACGCGCTGCGTTACGTGTCGGCGTTTCACTACTACGGCGCGCCGATCCAGGACGGGATCGACCCGGCGTCCTTCATCGGGCTCGCCGCCGCCGGTGTCCTGCTGATGGCCGCCGGCGCCGTCCTGTTCGAGCGCCGCGACGTCAGGCACTAACCGGGGGTAGGGGCGCCCACGGACCGTCCGTGGGGGTTTGCTCGGATGATGGTGGCCGCGGGGCGACCTACCGTCAGTGGCATGAAGAGTGAAACGGCGTTGGCTTCAGCTGAGGCGGCGGTCAGCGACGCGGCCCGCGACCAGGCGCGGGAGCACATCCGTGACCACGCTCTCTCCGAGGCGGCGCGCATCGATCGTCTCTCCCGGGTGCGCGAGTTCGTCCTCGGGGCCCAGGACGGCCTGCTCGTGCCGCTCGGGGTCGTGACCGGCATGGCCGCCGCGAACCCGGGGCGGAGCGCGATCCTGGTCGCCGGGATCGCGGAGGCGGTGGCGGGATGCATCGCGATGGGCGGTGGCTCCTACCTGGCCAGCGAGGCCGAGGAGGGGCTGTACGCCGCCGAGATCGCCGATGAGGGCCGTGAGATCGATGAGGAGCCGGAGCGCGAGATCGCTGAGCTGGCCCTCGTGCTCGAGGACGAGGGACTGCCGCGGGCGGCCGCGGAACGGGTCGCTCACGGCCTGGCCGCCAATCCCACCGTGTTCCTGCGCACGAAGGTCCAGAAGGAGCTCGGCCTCTCCCCGGACGTCGGCGGCGCGGCGATGGGGGACGCCCTCGTGGTCGGTCTGACCTACCTGGGGGCGGCCGTCGTGCCCCTCTGGCCCTACCTGCTGCTGCCGCTGATGGCGCCCGCCCTGGTCACCAGCATCGTCTGCACGCTGGTCGCGCTGTTCGCCCTCGGCGTGGCCAAGGGCCGGATCGCGCGCCAGGCCTGGCGACGGGCGGGCGTGCAGGTGATGCTGATCGGCTCGGCGAGCGCGGCCGTCGGATTCGCGATCGGGCACCTCGTCACCGCGCTGAGTGCGTGATACCCGTGTGGCACGATCATGACATGGCCTCCGGTGGGTGGATCGTGATGGCGCTCGTGCTGATCACCGTCCTGGTCCTGCTCGTCTGGCTCGCCGTCCGGACCACCGGTCGCGACGCCGGGTCCGGGGACCGCGGAGTGGGCGGCGCTGACCGCCGTCTGGGCGGCGCTGACCGCGGCGTGGGCGGCGCCGAGGAGGAGCCTGCGCTGCGGATCCTCGACCGCCGTCTGGCCACGGGGGAGATCACCGTCGAGGATTACGAGCAGCGCAAGCGGATCCTGGCCGGCCCGCACGATCCGCCGCCGCCCGGCTGAACGTCTGTGCCGTGGCTCCGGTGAGCCGGTTGGATCTCAGCGAGCCGGCGCTCGGCGCCGGTCAGGACTCCTACCCGGGGCTGAGCGACGCGGACGCCGCGCAGCGGCTGGAGCGCGCGGGGGGGCCTGCGCAGCCGGCGGCGAGCCGCTCCTACGCGAGCATCGTCCGGGCCAACGTCCTGACCGTCTTCAACCTGATCCTGGCGGCGTTCGGCATCCTCACGCTCATCTTCGGGGATGCGCGTGACGCCCTGTTTCTCGGGATCATCGTTGCCAACGCGACGATCGGGATCAGCCAGGAGATCCGCGCCAAGCGGGCGCTCGATCGCCTCTCACTGCTGATGGCGCCGCACGCCAAGGTGCGCCGCGGCGGCGCCGTGCGCCCGGTCGAGGTCGAACAGGTCGTGGTCGACGACGTCGTGGTGGTCGCGCCCGGCGATCAGATCATCGCCGACGGGACCGTCCTGACCGCCGCCGACCTGCGGCTCGACGAGTCGATCCTCACCGGTGAATCGCAGGCCGCCCGGCGGGCCGCCGGGGACGAGATCCGCTCCGGCGCGTTCGTGGTGCAGGGAACCGGCGCCTACCGCGTCACCGCGGTCGGCCAGGACAGCTTCGCCGCGCGCATCACCGGGGAGGCCCGGTCGTTCCGGCACCCGCGCTCGCCGCTGGAGCGCGCGGTCAACCGGCTGCTGTACGCGCTGGTCGCGCTCGTGGTCGTGTTCGGCGGGCTGCTCGGGTACTCGCTCTATCACCGTCACGTCCCGGTTCATACCGCGGTGGCGACATCGGCCGCGGGCGTGGTGACGATGGTCCCGGAGGGTCTGATGGTGCTCGTCAGCCTCACCTATGCCGCCGCAGCGGTCCGCATGTCCCGGCGCGGGGTCCTGGCCCAGCAGCTGAACGCGATCGAGTCACTGGCCTCGGTCGACACGATCTGCGTGGACAAGACGGGCACGCTCACCGAGGCGACGCTGCGCGTCGTCGAGCTGGTGCCGGCCGCCGGCGTCGATGAGACCACGGTCCGCGGAGCGCTGGCGACGCTGGCCGCGAGCGCATCCTCACGCAACCTCACGCTCAAGGCCATCGCCGCCGCCTACCCGGCGCAGGCCGAGCCGCTGCTCGGCGAGGTCCCCTTCTCGAGCCGGCGTCGCTGGAGCGCGGTGCAGGTGGCCTCCGGGACCTCCTATCTCGGCGCCCCGGGCCGGATCCCGGTCGGTGAGCTGGCGCCCTTGGCCGATCAGCGCCAGCGCGAGGGGCGTCGCGTGATCGCTGTCGCCACGTCGGCGCAGGCCCTGCCCGCGCAGGCCGGTGAGCTGCCGCCGGACGGGCTGAGGCCGCTGGGTCTGGTCGTGCTGGCCGAGGAGTTGCGGCCCAATGTGCGCGACACGGTGGCCTTCCTGCTGGCGCAGGGGATCGAGATGAAGGTCCTCTCCGGTGACTCCCCGCAGACCGTTGCGGCGATCGCGCGCGACGTCGGCATCCCGGTCCGCGGTGTCGTCGAGGGCGCGGCGATCCCCGATGATCCGGATGCCCGGCGGCGCTTCGCCGTTGAGGCGACGATCGTCGGGCGGATCTCCCCGGAGGGCAAGCAGGCCGTCGTCCAGGCGCTGCGGGACGAGGGCCGCTACGTCGCGATGGTCGGCGACGGCGTCAACGACGTGCCGGCGCTGAAGAGCTCGCGGCTGGCCATCGCCCAGGGCAGCGGCACCCAGATGGCCCGCAGCGTGTCCGACCTGGTCCTGATCAACGGTGACTTCGCCAGTGTCCCGCCGCTCGTCGCCGAGGGACGCCGGGCACTGCGCAACCTCCAGCGCGTGACCAAGCTGTACGTCACCAAGTCGGCCTTTGCCGCGTTTTTGATCCTGACCATCGGCATCAGCTCCGACGCGTATCCGCTGCTGCCGCGGCACCTGTCCCTGGCCGCGAGCCTCACCATAGGGATCCCGACCTTCTTCCTCGCCCTGGCGCCGAGCAGCGGTCCCTGGCGACCCGTGCGGTTCGTGCGCGAGGTGGCCCGCTTCGCTGTCCCGGCGGGCGTGATGACGGGCACCGGCCTCGTCGCCGGCTACGTGTTCGCCCGCCACGATCTCGATCTCTCGCTCGGTGACTCGCGCACCGTCGCGCTGACGACGCTCGTCGTCTGCGGGCTCTACCTCGTGCTCGCGCTCGAGGCGGGCGGCTCGCGCAAACGCTCCGCGCTGGTGGCGGGGATGTGCGCGGTGATGGCGGCGCTGTACGTCCTCGCGCTGATCCTCCCGGCCACCCGCACCTTCTTCGCGCTGACCGTCCCGTCGCCGGGCATGGTGGCGCTCTCGATCCTCGCCGGCGCCGGGTCGATCGGCGCGCTGGCGCTGTGCGGCTACTCGGCGCGCACGAGCGCCGTCGACGGGGAGCCTCGGTGAGATGAGCACCGCGCCGGCTCCGACGATCGCGCGACCCGGTGACCCACGCCGCGACGCGTCGCGCCGCGACCGGCGCCCGCTCGCCTGGCTGATCGACCATCGTGCCCAGGTCCTCGCGACCGTCGCCGTCACCGCGATCCTCGTCGGCGGCCTTCTGCACGCCTTCGGTTCCGCCGTGGCCGGGGATGCGGTCTGGGCCGGTGCGGTCGGGCTGCTCGCCGCCGGGCTCGCTGTCGAGGTCGGCCGCAGCATCGTCGTGGAGCGCAGCCTGGGGGTGGACACGATTGCGCTGGTGGCGATGGTCGGGGCGCTCGCCCTCGGGGAGGAACTGGCCGGGGTCGTGATCGGCTTGATGTTCTCCGGCGGCGCCGCGCTCGAAGCCGTGGCGTCCCGGCGCGCGCAGCGGGAGCTGACGGCGCTGATCCAGCGCGCGCCGAAGGTCGCCCAGCTGCGCGTCGGCGACCGGCTCGAGGAGGTTCCGGTCGACCGCGTGCAGACCGGCGACGTGATCGTCGTGCGGACCGGTGAGGTCGTGCCCGTCGACGGGACGATCCTCAGCCCCGAGGCGGTGATCGACACGAGCACCCTGAGTGGCGAGCCGCTGCCGCAGACCGCCTCGCGGGGGACGCCGGTGCTCAGCGGCTCGGCCAACGCCGGCGCCCCGTTTGACGTGCGCGCCGACCGTCCCGCCGGTGAGAGCGCCTACGCCGCGCTGGTCAGGCTGGTCCAGCAGGCCCAGACCCAGCGCGCGCCGTTCACGCGCATGGCCGACCGCTACGCCGGTTTCTTCCTCCCGGCCACCATGCTGCTGGCGGGAGCGGCGTGGGCGGTGAGCGGTGACCCGGTCAGGGCGCTCGCGGTCGTGGTCGTCGCCACGCCCTGCCCGCTGATCCTGGCCGCGCCGATCGCGCTCGTCTCCGGCCTCTCGCGCGCCGCTCGCGCCGGGGTGATCGTCAAGGGCGCCGGGGCGATCGAGACGCTCGGCGAAGCCCGCACGGTGCTGTTCGACAAGACCGGGACGCTAACCGTGGGCACGCCCGAGGTGCGCGAGATCTTCACCCAGGACCAGTTCAGCTCCCACGAGCTGCTGCGCCTGGCCGCCTCGCTCGATCGTCTCTCCGCTCACGTCCTGGGCGACGCGCTGGTCGCCGCGGCCGCCGATGCGGGAGTGCCGCTGAGCCGGGCCGACGATGTCCACGAGGAACCCGGCCAGGGCATCGAGGGGTCGGTCGACGGCCATCGCGTCGCGGTCGGCAGCCGGGCCTTCATGGGCACGCGGGGCATCACGGATGCCGAGCGCGCCTCCGCCGCTCTGGGGCGCACACGCGGATCGGGCGAGGCGCACGTCGTCGTCGCGGTCGATGGCCGCGTCGCGGGCGTGATCGTGATGGCCGACGAGCTGCGCCCGGACGCCGACCGAATCGTCGAGCGGCTGCGTGCCGAGGGGATCGGACACGTCGCGATGATCTCCGGTGATCGACGGTCGGTGGCCGAACGCGTCGGTCGCCAGGTCGGGGTCGACCGTGTCTACGCCGAGCAGGCCCCGGAGGACAAGCTCGAGGTCGTCCGGCGGATCGGCGCCGATCCGCTGCTGCGGCCCGTGATCATGGTCGGCGACGGGATCAACGACGCACCGGCGCTGGCCATCGCCGACCTTGGGATCGCGATGGGCGCCGCGGGGGCGACCGTCTCCTCCGAAACGGCCGACGCGGTCATCACCGTCGACCGGATCGATCGCGTCGCCGATGCCGTCCACATCGGCCGGCGCGCGCTCTCGGTGGCCCGGCAGAGCGTCCTGGCCGGCATGGGACTGAGCATCGCCGCGATGGCCGTGGCCGCCGCCGGGTACCTGCCGCCCGTGGCCGGCGCCCTGCTGCAGGAGGTCATCGACCTGGCCGTGATCCTCAACGCGCTGCGGGCTTTGCGGGGCTGATCGCTCGGCGCAGCGGCTCCCGCGCCGGGCGTCCGACGCGACGGGCCGGGGCCCGGCCCTAGGGCGACCGGCGGCCGAATATGCGGTCGTGGAAGTCGTCGCGGCGGGTCCAGATCGGCGTCGCCGGCGATCCGTCTGACCCCCATTCCCCGCAGCACGGCATCGAGCACCGCCTCGGCGACCTGCTCGGGGGTGAGCTGGGCGAGCAGGCGGGGCTGGGGCCGGCCGCCGCCGTCTTGGCCTGGGGGGTCGTGACCTACACGCGGGCGCGCTGGGGAATCTCCCGTGCCACCAGCACGGCGACGGTCCCGAGCAGCGTGCCGGTGATGCGCCGCTGCCAGGTCTCCCACCGGGGGCGGCTGCGAATGAATCTGGCCACCGAACCCGCCGCGACGATGATCAGCGAGTTGACGACCATGCTGACGGTGATCTGCACGGTTCCCAGCGCAAAGCCCTGCGCGACGGTGTGTCCCAGTGCCGGTTGGATGAACTGGGGAATCAGCGCGAGGTACATGACGGCGGCCTTGGGATTGAGCAGGTTGGTGATCAGCCCCATCCGGAACAGCTTCGCGTTGGAGTCACGCGGGAGCTCCTGAGTCTCGAACAGGCCGCGGCCGCCGGGCCGCAGCGCCCGCCAGGCCAAAAACCCCAGGTAGATCGCGCCGGCGGCCTTGAGCGCGATGTAGAGCCAGGGGACGAGGATGAAGACCACCGCGAGGCCGACGTTGGCCATCGTCATGTAGACGAGGAAACCGACGAAGGTCCCGGCGAGCGAGACAAACCCAGCCGCTCGGCCCTGGCTGATGCTGCGCGAGACGAGGTACAGCATGTTCGGCCCCGGCGTCAGCACCATGCCGAGCGCCGTCAGCGCCATGCCGGCCGCCGCCGTGGTCCCGATCACCATCGAGCGGGGATCCGCTGTCCTGAGGCCGGAGCGTCACGAGTCACGTGCACGGTGGGCCAAGTGTACGGCCGAAGAGCGCCTGGGCGGCCGCGGCGCTGGCGAGATACTCGCGGATCGAGGCGATCCGGCCGTCGCGGATCTTGAACAGCCCGAGGTAACGGTTTTCGTACGGCGCCCCCGCGTGGCTGCGGCCGCGGGTGATCCATTCCATCGCGGCCGTGTCGCCGTCGGCGACGAGTTCGGTGACCTCGAAGGAGATCGAGCCCGGTGCGTAGCTGGCCAGCGCACCGCCGAGGAACTCCTCGAAGATGACGTCGCGACCCTTCCAGGTGCCGGAGAGCGGCAACTCGCCGGTCAGGGTCCATTCGGCGTCCTCGGTGAAGCTGTCACGGATCGCAGACTCGTCGCCGCACTGCAGCGCTGCGACGTAGGCCTCGACGATCGCGCGGGTGGGGTTCGCGGATACGGTCGACATGCAGATCGCTCCTTTGCTCGGGGCGCCGATTCTTGCTCTCGGCGGCCACCGGGACAACGCCGGATCAGCAAGGCGCTAGCGCATCTCGGTATGACCGCGGCCGCCGCTTCTCGGCGCGCCTCTAGGATCGGGCTGTGCTTGACCTCCGGCGCCTTCGGTACTTCGTGGCGGTGGCCGAAAGTCGCAGCTTCAGCCGAGCGGCCGAGCAACTGCTGGTGGCTCAGTCCGCGGTCAGCCGCCAGGTCCGCCAGCTGGAACGCGAGCTGGGTGTCCAGCTCCTGGCGCGTTCGACGCACGATGTTCAGCTGACGGCCGCGGGCGCGGCCGTGTGGGAGCGGGGGACGGTCCTGCTGCGTGATGCCGATGGGCTCTGGGACGTGGCGCACGGCTTCGCCGCGGGCGTCCGAGGCTCGCTGGCCATCGGCTACTCGATCAGCCTCGGCTACGAGACCGCCCCGGCGCTGATCGGCGCCGTTCGCCAGCGCCTCCCGGAGATCACGATCGCCGCCACGGTGCTGCCATCGCCGGGGCTCGTCGAGGCGGTCGTGCGGGGCGAGGTCGATCTGGGTCTCGCCCGCTGTGCCCTCCCGGACGTGCGGTTGCGTTCTGATGTCGTGCGCAGAGAGCGCCTGGGTCTCGTCGTGCGCGCGGATCACCGGCTTGCGAACGGTGGCGCGGTCGAACCGCTCGACTTCCGCGACGAGCCGCTGTGGCTTCACGATCGCGAGGCCAACCCGGGTCACTACGACCTGATCGTGGGCGTCTGCCGGTCGGCCGGGTTTGAGCCGCGCATCGCACATCGGGATGCACCCTTTGACCAGAGCTTCGGGGTCGTCGCCGGTGGCGCGGCGGTCGCGGTCGTCGGCGAGTCCGCCGCGGCCGGCCTGCCGGCCGGCCTCAGGTACGTACCGTTGCGCGTCCGCCCGCGGATCGAGGTCACGTTGCTGTCGCACCCTGATGAGACCCGCCCGCACATGCTCCGGACGCGCCGCGCCATCTGCGATGCCGCCGTGGTCGCACGATGGATCGCCAGCGCAGCTTGAGATAACCGCGGGCCGAGATGATGTTGGCCGCACGCCCGCGCGGACGTACCGTCGACCGCCATGCGCGCACTGATCCCGACCGACGGCACGTCGCCAATGGTCACCTTCGGCGAGCGTCCCGAACCGGCGCCCGCGGCCCACGAAGCGATCGTCGCGGTGCAGGCGTACTCGCTCAACCGGGGAGAGACGTTCCTGCTGGAGCGACCGAGGCCTGACCTGCGGCCGGGCAAGGATCTCGCGGGGACGATCCTCAAGCCCGCGGCCGACGGCTCGGGATGGCCCGCCGGCACCCGGGTCGTTGCCCACCCCCCGTTCGGTGGCTGGGCCGAGCGGGTGGCCGTGGCGACGACCGCGATGGCGCCGCTGCCGCCGGGCGTGACCAGCGAGCACGCGGCCGCGCTGCCGCTGGCCGGCCTGACCGCGCTTCGGCTGCTGCGTGCGGCCCCGCCGCTGGCCGGCCGACGTGTGCTGCTCACCGGCGCCTCCGGGGGCGTCGGCCACTATCTGACTGAGCTCGCGGCCGGCGCCGGCGCACGGATGACGTGCGTGACCGCGACCCAGGCGCGCGGCGCCCGCCTGCACGAGCTGGGCGCAGAATCGATCGTCACCAGCCTCGCCGACGTCCAGGGCCGCTTCGACGTCATCTTCGAATCTGTCGGGGGCACGGCACTTCCCCGCGCCCTGCAATCGCTGCGCGCGCACGGTCATCTGATCTGGTTCGGGCAGGCGAGCCGTGAACCGGTGACGCTCGACTTCTTCTCGCTCTTCGCGCAGGCCGGAGCCTCAGTCACCCACTTTCACTACGAGGACTCCGATGAGACGATCGCGACCGACCTCGCCGTGCTCGTGGGGTTGCTGGATCGGGGCCGGTTGCACCCTGAGATCGGGTTCATCGGGGACTGGGGACAGACCGCACGCGCGATCGACACGCTGCGAGCCCGTGAGCTCCGGGGCAAGGCGGTGCTGCGGGTCCGATGACGGGCACAGCCCGTGCGGCCAGCTGCAGTCCCCGCCGGTCGCCGACAGCCGTCCACGGCCTCGAGGTGCGCCGGCGTCGCCAGCATCGCGGCGTACCGCCGTCCGGCGCGGATACAATACTGGCCATGCAGTCAAAAAATGCCGGGCCGGCGCCGCGTCCTCGAGGTCGGCCGTCCCGGGGGGTGCGGGAGGCGATCCTCGCCGCGGTCCCCGAGCTGATCCGTGAGCGGGGGCTGGCCGGCGTGACCACGAGCGCGGTGGCCCAGCGGGCCGGAACGTCCGAGGCGAGCATCCACTACCACTTCGGAGGCAAGGAACAGCTCGTGGAGGAGGCGATTCTGGCCGCGGTGGGGTCGCTGCGCAGCCGGGCGCGGGAGGTGCTGGGAGCGGCACGGCAGCCCGCTCAGTCGCTGGAGCAGCTGACGGCGGCGCTGGAGAGCTTCTACGACGAGCTGATTCCCCTGCTGGTCGCCGTCCAGAGCGATCCACAGCTGCGCCGTGAGCTGGGACCCAAGCTCGCCCTCAACGACCTCGGACCCCACCGGGCCGTGTCGCTCGTCGCCGGCTGGGTCACCAAGAGCCAGGCCGAGCGCACCGGTGGCGGCGATGATGCCGATGCGGCGGCGCTGCTGCTCGTGGGCGCCTGCTTTTTGCGCGCCTGGCAACGCCAGTTGAGCACGCATCGCGTCCGCGCCCTGCCCAGCCTCGCCCGCGCGGTCAACGTCCTGCTCCAGGCTGAAAGCGACCCTGAGCCGAGCGGCAGGGAGCCGTGATCCGGATGAGCCGGCGCGAGCGGCGGTTCCTCATCCTGCACGGCGCGGGCAACCACCGTCCCCGCGAGCACTGGCAGCACTGGCTCGCCGAGCAACTGCGACGGCGCCAGGAGGTTGTCCTCTACCCGCAACTCCCCGACCCGGACAGCCCCCGCCTGGAGGCGTGGCTCGGACTCGTCCGGGCCGAACTCGCGCAACTCGGAGCCGGTGAGCGGATCGTGGTCTGTCATTCACTCTCGGTACTCGTGTGGCTCCACCACGCTCACGATCCCGACCGCGGCCTGCGCGTTGACCGGGTGCTGCTCGTCAGCCCGCCCAGCCCGGAGATCCTCTGGTCCGAGGTCGCCCGCTTCGCCCCGCCGGCCGATCTCACGCCCGGCTGCCTGCGAGCCGCCGCTGACCGCACTCGGATCATCCACAGCGACAACGATCCCTACTGCCCGCAAGGCGCCGACCGCCTCTACGCTCAGCCGCTGCGGATCCAGGCCGACCGTCTGCTCGGCGGCGGCCACCTGAGCGTCGACGACGGTTACGGCCCCTGGCCGGGCATCCTGGACTGGTGCCTGCACAGCACCGCGCCGGTCCATGGCGGCGTCGAGCCGAGAGCTGCCCGGTGAGGGCGATCAGCGAATGGGGCACGCGGCCGTCGGAACGGACGCTCGAGTTCGCCTGCGACCGGGTGCTGAGCGGGCCGAGCGACGCGCTGTACCGCGCGATCTCCGTGCACGCCTCCGCGCCGATCCTGTACCGCTGGCTCTGCCAGCTGCGGGCGGCGCCGTACAGCTATGACTGGATCGACAATCGTGGTCGCCGCAGCCCGGATCGGCTCACCCCGGGCCTGGAGGAGCTCGAACTCGGACAGCCGGTGGCCAGGGTGTTCCGGCTCGCGGACTTCGAGCCGGATCGACAGCTGACGCTGCAGCTGGCGAGATCCTCGGTGTTCGTTCGCGGGGTTGCCATCACCTACCTGATCGTCCCCGAGCAACCGGATCGGTGCCGGCTGGTCGCCAAGCTGCGCATTGCCTACCCGGCCACCCTCACCGGTCGGCTCGTGCGCGCACTCCTGCCGGCTGGTGACCTGGTGATGATGCGCAGGCAACTCATGACGTTTCGCACCCTCGCCGAGCGCGATGAGCGCAGCCGGCCGGCCTCGGCGGCATAGCGCGCGAAGCCAAGCGGCCGGTCGCGCACGGCAGGTGAGATGGCGGCCGCCGCGACGCGGTTATGCGTCACAGCCGGCAGGCCGGGTGGCTAGACGCGCTCGAGCACGATGGGCGCGAGTTGCCGGCGGCGCAGAACGGCCGGGGCGGCGGCGATGATGATGTTCCGCAGGCGGCACCCGAGGCGGTTCTGCATCTGTGCGGCCCGATCCACCTGGCGTGACTGGGTCAGGACGGCGCGCGTACGGGGCCGCCGGTTCGCCTCGTACGCCTTCAGAGCATCGGTGAGCGCGTGGTGGTGCGAGAGCTGCTCGCCCAGCACGACGGCGTCCTCGATGGCCATCGCGGCGCCCTGACCGATTCCGGGGGACGTCGCGTGGGCGGCGTCACCGAGCAGAACGATCCGGCCGCGGCTCCACTGCGGCAGCGGCTCCAGGTCATAGACATCGTTGCGCAGGATGCGCGCCGGCTCGGTGGCGGCGATGACGGCGGCGATCGGTGAGTGCCAGCTGGAGTACCGCTTCAGGATGTCCGGCGATCGGACGCTGGGCCCGAGGCCAGGCTCGCGCGAAGCATTCTGAGTTGCGAACCAGTACGTGCGGCCGCCACCGATGTCGACGAGCCCGAACCGCTCTGCGACGCCCCAGGACTCGGTGAGCCGCCCCGGCTCAACCGGCACCGCAGCGACGCCGCGCCAGGCCGCGTAGCCGGCGTACCGCGGGGCCGCGCTGTCGATCGTGCTGCGGATGGCCGAGTGGACGCCATCGGCGGCCACGAGCAGGTCGCCGCCGACCTCGAGGCCGGCCCTCGTGCGCGCGAGGACCGCATCGCGCCGCTCTTCGACGGCGACGACATCGTGATCGAGATGGATCTCCCCGACGGCGTCGGCGAGGAGTCGCTGCAGGTCGGCGCGATGGACGGCGTACGCGCCCGCGACCAGATCCTCCGGGATGCAGGCCAGCTCGCGTCCGCCGCGGTCCAGAACCGCGCTGTGGCGAACCGCCGCGCCATGGCTCGCCACCGCGTCGCCGAGCTCGAGCCGGCGCAGCGCGTGCATCGCGTTGGCGAACAGGGTCAGGCCGGCGCCGACGGCGTCCAGCTGGGGCGCTCGCTCGAGCACATCGACGGTGTGCCCGCGTTGGCGCAGCGCGATCGTGGCGCTCAACCCGCCGATCCCGCCCCCGACGACGATCACGTGCATCCCGGGCCCCCCGCGAACCGCGGCTCAGCGCGTCTCATCTCCGTCACCCCTGACGCAGTCGTGCCAGCGGGCGCTGTCGGTGATCTGACGCAGCGAACGGATGCGGCCACCGGCCAGGTCGAGGACGTGAGCGAAGGCAGCGTCGAGCGCGCGCCCGGACCCGCGGTGCCTGCCCTGATAGCGGCCGAGCACGACGAGCCGATCGGGGCCGCACGCGAGATACTCCTGCGCGACCGGCCGGGAGTCCAGCACGCGGAAGATCGGCCCCCAGCCCCGCTCGAGCATGTCGTGCGCACCGGTGTAGACACCGCCCCATCCCTCCGGCAGGCCATCCGTCAGCTCGGCCCGGAAGCTCGGGTCCAGCAGCTCGAGCAGCGCCCGGGCGTCGGCCGCCGCGAGCGCGGCGTAGAAGCGCTCCGTCACTGCGAGGTTGTCTGCTGTCTCGGTCATTGATCCCTCGTTCGCGCGGGGCCTGGCTCGCGGGAGCGTGCCATCGGTCGTGGCGCCAACGACTCTATATTACTGGTCTCACAACCAGTAAAGGAGTGCAGATGCGAGTTGCAGTAGCCGGCGGAACGGGGCTGGTCGGCCGTCATCTGGTCAACGAACTGCGGGAGGCCGGCCATCAGCCCGTCGTGCTCTCACGGTCAGCGGGCGTCGACCTGCTGGCCGGCGAGAACGTGATCGACGCGCTGCAGGGCGTCGAGGCGGTCGTGGATGTGACGAACACCCCCGCCATCGATCCCGATACGGCCCGCGCGTTCTTCGGCGGCGTGACGCGCAACCTCCTCGAGGCCGAAAGGGCAACCGGCGTGCAACATCACCTGGTGCTCTCGATCGTCGGGCTCGACCGGGTTAAAGGCAACGGCCACTACGCGGGCAAGCGCCTCCAGGAACAGACCGTCCGCGAGAGCGGCGTGCCCGCGACGATCGTTCGCGCGACCCAGTTCTTTCAGTTCGCCGAGATGCTCGTGCGCTGGACGCGCAGCGGGGACGGCGCGCAGCTGCCGCCGCTGCTCGTCCAGCCTCTGGCGCCCCGCGATCTCGCCCGCGTGCTGGCCACGCTCGCCACCGCAGGAGAGGCCGGCGGCATGATCGAGGTCGCCGGTCCCGAGCCGCAGGATCTCGTCGACATGGCCCGGCGTGCGCTCGCCGCCCGGGGCGAGAGCCTGCGGCTGCAGCCGACCTGGCGCGGTCTCTTCGGCCCCGAGATGGCGGGCGAGGCGCTGCTCCCCGGCGACGAAGCGGTCATCACCGCGATGACCTTCGAGGATTGGCTCGGCGCCTCCGGGGCCGCCGACGATGAAATCGACGCAGGGAAAGGAAGTCAGCCATGACCGTTCACCACCTGGAGCACGGACTCTGGCAACGCGAGCCGCCGTCGTCCGGGCGCCTCGCCGCTGGACAGAGCCTCATCGCGCTACGACGGGGGCGCAGGCAACGGGATGCGAGGGGGACGCGGAGGCCAGGCCGCCTCGCGCCGGGGTCTCGTCGCCCTCGTGCTCGGCAAGCTGCTGCCGGAGCTTGGCGCGCGCGTCGTGCAGCGTCTTGTAGAGGGCGCCGGGGGTGCAGTGAAGCCGCAGCGCGAGTTGGGCCGTCGGCACCTCGTTGATCGCGAGCTCGAGCAGCACCTCGCGCTGGTGGGGGGTGAGTGAGTCGGCGATCAGGTGTCCGACGGTGCGCGCCAGCTCACCGGCCTCGGTGACGCGCGACGGATCCTCGGAGCTGCTGGAGACAGCCAGCCAGCCATCACCGTCGTTGGGGGTCTCGCGCGTGTGGCCGAGTCGCCGGCGGAGCTTGCCGGGGACCTCGAGCGCGGCGAATCGTCGCGCCCAGGTCGTAAAGCGAGCGTCACCGCGGAAGTCGTCGAGCTTGGCCAGGAGCGCGACGACCGCATCGTCGGCGGCCTGTGTGGCGAGGTCGTCGAGGTCACGGCCCGAGGGGTGCACGAGGGCCGCGGTGCGGCGCCGGACCTCGTAGCGGGCCTCCTGCACCAGCAGTGCGTGGAGGCGGCCGATCGCGGCGTCACGGATCGGGCCCTCGCCCTGCAGCTGTCCGAGCCACGCGCGCGACTCGGCGTCAAGTCGCGCCGCTGCGCTTCTCACCGGGGCACTCACGGGAGCCCCGCGACGTGGCGGCGGACGCGAGCGATCCGTCGATTCTCGGTCGGGCCCACCGGCCGCTGGGAGAGTTCGGGCCGATGCGGCTCGAGGCGCTCGGGTGGGTTCACGGTCGGGTCGAGCTGGCGGGCGGCCAGAGCCGCCAGCAGGTGCCACTCGTGCACGCGCCCCGGCGCCGGATCGCCCCACGTTCGGGCCTCGAGCACCCAGCGTCCCTCGCGTGCCCCTCGTTTTAGGAACAGGCCGGAGAAGTGGTCAAGCCGCCGAACGCCGGGACCGTTGGGATCGGCCGGAAGCTTCTTGTGCATGTGGGTCGAGAGATCGAGCAAGCGTCGCAGCACCGCGAGGTCGGAATCGGTCATCGCGCTTGTGAAGGGGACCTCGAACAGCACTCGTCCTCCGCGACCGTGCCGGTCCGGGCTGGGGGCGGTGGGCTGGTGGGAGCGCGGCGCAGCTGGTTGCCGTCCCGGGGCGGGTCCGCATGCACGCGACGGGCTCGGCTTCGGTGGCGCGGGATGGATTGTGGCGCTCATCTTGGGCCTCAATTTCTTTTTACAATGGCGCTGTAAATAACAGTACCACCGCGGAGGTCTCGGGACAACCGCTGGGAAACCGTTTCCGTGACCTCCGGGGAGGGCTGAAGGCACCGGGCGACCGTGGCGGTTCGCCCGCGCGCGGTCATGAGCGCCTCAGTCGTGACCGCAGCCAGCGGGCCAGGCGGCTGCGGGGGTAGGGCGGCCCGCCGGGGGCCGATCCGTCACAGGGTCCGCCGGGCTCGTCAAGCGCGGTCAGGAGCCAGAGGGCGATGTCTCCGTCGCCGAGCACAAAGCCGGCCCGATCAAGGCCGGCGACGACCTCGGCCTGGAAGATCCGGCAGACCTGCTCGGGCGGGCGACGGCCGGTGGCGTGCGCCAGCATCGCGAACGCGAGCTCGAGCGCACCGGGCGTCGCTGAGCCCCAGTCGAAGTCCGCGTCGCTGCGGTAGCCGGGGTGCTCGAGCCGGTCGACCGCTGAACCGGTGACGACGTACACCTCGGTGTCGTGCGGGCGGCGCCCGACGTAGTAGCGCTCCAGTGCGCCCCGGGAACCGGGTCGCGCCGGCGCCGGTGTGACCCCTGGCATGACCCCTCGGCGTCGGGTCCCGCTGGCTTCTTACCGCTGGTCACAGATCCCAGCGCGTGCCGGTCCGAGGTAAGACGCGCCGCAGGATCGACGCTGAGAGCCGACAATGACCACGAATGGAGCCACGATGAGCACTCAGCTGACGATCGATGATCTCGAGCGCTGGGTCCTGTCCGGCGCGCACTGGCGGGTCATCGACATCTCAGCCGATCACGCCGTTGTCGACATGTGCGCCTGCACGGGCGAACCGATGGACCGCCGCGAGACGGTCGATCCGGCCGTGATCGGCTACCTGCGCACCGCCCATCTCGAGTTGGACGGGAGCTGAGCGGGCGTGGCGCCGGACGTGCGCATCAAGCGGGTCTACGACCCCGCCGAGGACGACGACGGCTATCGCGTGCTGGTGGATCACATCTGGCCGCGCGGGGTCTCGCGCGAGCGCGCGCGGCTTGACCAGTGGGCGCGCGAGCTGGCGCCCAGCGACGAGCTGCGGCGGTGGTTCGATCACGTGCCGGAGCGCTTTGAGGAGTTCCGCCGCCGCTACCGGGCGGAGCTCACCGAACAGGTCAAGCCGCTCGAGCAGCTGCGCGAGCGCGCGCGCAGCGGCCGCCTGACGGTCGTCTACGCCGCGCGAGACTCCGAACACAACAACGCCGTCGTGATCGCGGAGCTCGTGCGTGATGGCTGACGGCCGGTTCGATCCATCGGTGGCCGCGGTGCCGGCTCCGCTGTGCGTCGAGGCGCCGTTCGAGGTGATGGCGATCGAGTCCCGGACCGCGACGATCGTCGAGCTGCGGCTCCGACCGGTCGAGGAAATGATGGCCTATCTCCCCGGTGAGTACGTGCTGCTCGAGGATGCGCACCACACGGTGCCCCCGCGCTCCTACTCGCTGGCCAATGCGCCCCGGACGGACGGTGTGATCTCGCTGCTGGTCACGCGCGTGCCCCACGGAGGGACGAGCATCTGGGTGCACGACCGGCTGCAGGTCGGGGACACGGTCAGCGTCTGGGGCCCGTACGGGACGTTCGTCGACCATCCCGGCGCGACCGCGCCGATGCTGCTCCTGGCGGCCGGTTCGGGCCTGGCGCCGGTCCGCGGGCTGATCGAGGCGGCGCTGTGCGACGGCGCGAATCGCACCGTGACGCTGATCTTCTCGGCGCGCACCGAGGCGGACGTGATCGACCGGGAACGGTTCGCGCAGTGGCAGGCGCAACACGAGCGGTTTCGGTTCATCCGCACCCTGACCGGCGGGCCGGGCCCGCCGCCGCGCGGACGGATCCCCGCGCTGCTGCCCGAGCTCTACCGCGACCTTTCGGAGCACGAGCTGTTCGTCGCCGGGGCGCCCGGGTTCGTCCAGGCGTGCGCGACCGCCGCGGACGCGCTCGGGGCACGCCGCGAGCGCGTGCACACCGAGGTGTTCTACGTGACCGGCGACGACGCCACGACGTCCACGACCGAAGAAGCGCGATCATGAACAGCGTGCCGCTGCTGCGGCGCGGCGTCCCGCTCGCGGGCCTGACCACGATCGGCCTGGGAGGGCCGGCGACCCGGCTGATCGAGGCCACGGCGGACGATCAGATCATCGAAGCGGTGGCCGGCGCCGATGCCGCCGGCGAGCCGCTGCTGCTGATCGCCGGCGGCTCGAATCTGGTCGTCGCCGACGCCGGCTTCGACGGCACGGTGATCCGGATCCTCTCCCGTGGCGTCGCAGCGCGCGAGGTTGGCGGCCGGGTGCGCATGACGGTCGCGGCCGGTGAGCCGTGGGACGAGCTCGTGCAAGGCAGCGCGCACGACGGACTCGCCGGGATCGAGTGCCTGGCGGGGATCCCGGGGTCGACCGGAGCCACGCCAATCCAGAACGTCGGCGCCTACGGCCAGCAGGTGGCCAGCACGGTCGTTGCCGTGCGCGCGTACGACCGGAGGGCCGGATGCGTGGTGCAACTGGCCGCCGCCGACTGCGGCTTCGGCTACCGCACCAGCCGCTTCCGGAGCGACGCGCGGTTCGTGGTGCTGGAGGTCACCTACGAGCTCGAGCGCTCCGTGCGGGCGCGCCCGCTCCGCTATCCCGAGCTCGCCCGCGCGCTGGGGGTGGGCCCGGGCGAGCGGCCGCCGCTCGCCGAGGTGCGCGAGGCGGTGCTCGCGCTGCGAGCCACCAAGGGAATGGTCCTGTCCGCTCACGACCCGGACTCGGTCAGCGCCGGGTCGTTCTTCCTGAACCCGATCCTGCCCGCCGACGCGTTCGCGGCGTTAGAGCGGCGCGTCAAAGACCGTCTCGGCGAGGCGGTCAGCCCGCCCGCCTGGCCCGAGCGCGACGGCGCAACCAAGACCTCGGCCGCGTGGCTGATCGAGCGCGCCGGCTTCCCGCGCGGCTACGGTGAGGGCCGCGTCGGGATCTCGACCAAGCACACGCTCGCGCTGGTCAACCGCGGCGGGGCGAGCACGGCCGAGCTGCTCGCGCTGGCCCGAGAGATCCGCCGGGGCGTGAGCGATGCGTTCGCCGTCACGCTCGAACCCGAGCCGACCCTGATCGGCGTCACGCTGTCGTCAGCGGACGGCTGATCGGCGGCGCACGCCGCGCGTCTCAGCCTCGATGGTCCGTGATGGTCACATGCGCGCGCCGGCGGCGGCGTCCGTCGGTACCCGTCGGCGGGGCGCAGGATGACGGCCGAGGCGGGCGTTGATCACGAGGCGGCGACCGCTGCGAGCTTGCCCTCGAGGCAGTCGAGCAGCTCGTGGTAGGAGCCACAGAACGACCGGACGCCCTCGCGCTCGAGCTCGGCCGTCACTTGCGCCAGATCGACACCGGCGGCCTGCGCATCGGCCAGGGTGCGCTCTGCCGCCTCAGGATCGGCGTCGAGCGTGCGTGCCACCTCGCCGTGGTCGGCGAACGCGCGCAGGGTGTCGGCGGGCATGGTGTTGACGACGCCCGGACCGATCAGCTCGGCGACGTACCGGGTGTCTGAGTAGTCAGGGTTCTTGGTCCCGGTGCTGGCCCACAGCGGCCGCTGCCGGTTGGCGCCCAGTGCCTCCAGACGCTTCCACTCCTCGCCGGCGAACTTGCGCAGGTAGCGCTGGTACGCAACTCGGGCGCTCGCGATCGCGACCTGACCGCGCGGGGGCGAGTCGGGCGGGAGCTGCCTGTCGACCACGGTGTCGATCCGGGAGAGGAAGAACGACGCGACCGAATGGATCTGCTCCAGCGGTTCGCCGGCTTGTGCTCGTGCTGTGAGCCCGGCCCGATAGGCGTCGATCACCTGCTCGTAGCGATCGATCGAGAACAGCAGCGTGACGTTGACGTTCACGCCCCGGCGGGTCAGCTCCTCGATCGCCGGCAGCCCGGCCTCGGTGCCGGGGACCTTGATCATCACGTTCGGGAGCTCCAGCCGCTGCCACAGGTCGATGGCCTGCGCGATCGTGCCGTTGGTGTCGTCGGCGAGATCCGGGGTGCACTCGAACGAGATGAACCCATCGCGACCGTCGCTGTCGCGGAAGCTGGGGCCCAGCGCGACGGCGGCCTCGCGGACGTCATCGAGGGCGAGCGCGAAGAACAGCTCCTGCAGATCGCGCTGCCCGGTGCCGGCCAGCTCGCGCAGCGCTGAGTCGTACCGGTCAGAGCCCGTGATCGCCTTGGCGAAGATCGTCGGGTTCGACGTCGCGCCGGTCACGCTGTCCTCGCGGATCAGCTGCGCGAAGGACCCCGTCTGGAGCAGCTCCCTGGAGAGGGTGTCGAGCCAGATCGAGACGCCCGAGTCGTGCAGCCGCTGGAGATTCGGGTTCGCGGTCAACGTCGATCACCTCCTGTCCTGCGGTCCCACGAGTGACTCGAGCGGCGTGTCGGGGTCGGCCAGGGCGCTGCGGTCGACCGGCTGGCGTGAGCGGATCAGCGCCTGAACGTGCTCGTTTACGTCCCAGACGTTGACGTTCATCCCGGCCACGACCCGGCCGCCCTGCAGCCAGAAGGCGATGAACTCGCCCGCGTCACGGTCGCCGCGGAAGATGACCTCGTCCCACTCGGTGGCATACCCGGAGTACTCCATGCCGACCTCATACTGGTCAGAGAAGAAATACGGGATCCGGTCATAGCTGACGTCCTGGCCAAGCATCGCCCGCGCGGCGGCGGGCCCCTGGTTCAGCGCGTTGGCCCAGTGCTCGACCCGGATCCGCCGCTCGTAGAAGGGATGCCAGGCGTTGGCGACGTCACCGGCCGCGAACACGTTGTCAGCCGAGCTCCGGAGCCCGCCGTCGACGACGATGCCGTTCTCGAGCGATAAGCCGGCGGCCTGCGCGAGCGCAACCCGCGGGACGACGCCGACACCCACCACCGCGAAGTCGCATTGGACCCGGGCGCCGGACGCGGTGCGCACACCTTGGATCGAGGTGTCGCCCTCGAAGGACTCGACCCCCTCCCCGAGCAGCAGCTCGATGCCGTGCTGCGCGTGCACGTCGCGGTAGAACTCGCCGATCTCCCGTCCGAAGATCCGCTCGTTGGGCAGCTGGAGCGGGTCGATCAACGTGACCGCGCAGCCCTTCTGGCGCGCGGAGGCGGCGACCTCGGAGCCGATCCAGCCGGCACCGATCACGGCCAGCCGCCCGCCGGTCTCGATGCGCTCGCGCAGCCCCTCGCAGTCAGCCAGCGTGCGCAGGTAGTGCACGTCCTCGAGCTCGGCTCCCGGGATCTGAAGCCGCCGCGGCTCGGAGCCGGTCGTCAGCAGCAGCCGATCGAACTGAAGCTCGCCGGAACCCTCGAGCGTCACCCGGCCCGCGCCCGGATCGATCGCCGTCACCGTCGTTTCCGTCCGCAGCTCGATCTGATGCTCGCGGTAGAACGCCTCCGGCTGAACGCGGGTCTTCTCCCGCTCGGACTCGCCGCGGAGATAGTCCTTGCTCAGCGGCGGGCGCTCGTACGGCAGCTCCGCCTCTGCCCCGATCAGCACCACCCGCCCATCGAACCCCTGGTTGCGCAGCTCCTCGGCCGCCTTGGCGCCGGCGAGGCTCGCGCCCACGATCACGTATGTCGTCTCGCTCATCGCACTCTTCCTCCGGTCAGACTCGGGGACTCGCTCCGCGTGCCGGGGCCATGTTCGGCCCCGGCGCCGCGGGGGCTGGGCCAATGATGTCCGTTGCCCTGGAGCTCGAGTCGGGTTGTGCTCATCCGCGCCTTAGCGCCGGGTCCCGTGGTGTTCTTACCCCAACGGCCGCAATCCGGACGGTGCGGGGTGCGTCTTTCGTCAGCTGTCCCGCCGGGTTGCGAGGTCAAAGGTGGTGGCGAGCCCGCCGGCATCGTCGGGCTGCAGCGCCTGCCCGGCGGCCCCACCGTCGCCTGCCCGGCGGCCCCACCGTCGCCTACAGCGCGAGCATGGCCGCGGCGATCTGATCGACGGCCACGTCGGGGATCGCGGTCGCGGCCTGTTTGAGCGCGAGCAGCCGCGCGCCGGGGATCTCGCGCGCGAGCGCCTCGCCGTTGCCGACCGGGAAGAACCGGTCGCGGCGACCGTGCACGACCAGCGCGGGAAGCGCGAGCTCGGGTAGCCGCTCGCGCCAGCGCGGCCTGCAGTTGAGCTTGGAGAAGACCAGGCCCAGCTGGTTGGCCATCTGGACCGCAGGTGCCGTGTCCGGCGTGCGGTCGAAGATGCGCTCGGCCGTCGCGCGCGCGGCGACAGGGTCGTCGCCGAGGCTCTCCGCGCGGGCGGCCGCGAACTCCGCTACGGCGTCACGATCGGACCAGTCGGGCATCGTGAACGCGGAACGCCGTTTGATCAGCGCGGGGTGGTGGTCGGGCAGATCATCGTCGACCGGGCCCGGCGCAACCGGTCGCGTTCCGACGAGGGTCAGAGCCGAGAACGCGTCCGGATGGTCGAGGGCCGCGACCTGGGCGACCATCCCACCCACGCCGATCCCCGCCAGCTGGGCCGGCCGGTCGTCGAGGCCGCGCGCGAGGGCGGCCGCATCGGCGGCGAGATGGCGCAGCGTGTACGCCGGCGCCGCCGGGTCGACGGTCGTCGACGCGCCGGCGTCACGCAGGTCGTAGCGCACGACATGACGGTCGCCCCGAGCGAGCGCCTCACACAGCGCGTCGGGCCAGGCGAGCATCGTGGGGGCGCCGGCGAGCAGCACGAGCGGAGCCGCCGCATCGCCAAAGTGCTCGACTCCGAGCCTGACGCCGTCGGGCGTGCGGAACACGTCAACCGTCGAATGCATCGTCGCTCCTGGGTTTCGTGGGAGGGCGCCCGCTGCGCCACCCCCTCCACGGGTGAGACCGGAGAAGCCGGTATGACTCATCGGGGCTCGGCTCATTGTTCGATGTCCGAACGTGACGACCTCGCCAAGCTGCGTCGCGTCCCCGCGGCGGCGGAAGCGAAACTCTCCCGGCGCGATGAACTCGTCGTGGGCCTGGTTGACCCGGAACTCGAGTTCATCGTGCCCGCGAGCGGCGAGAACCGGATTGATGAACCCGACCCGGCGCGCCTGATCGAGCATCTCCCGCGGCGGCTGCAGGATCTGCTCGCCCTCCGCGGCCCATAGCTCGCGCACCATCGACCGGCGTGCCGCCGGATCGGGCTCGTTCCCCATCGCCACATAGCGTTCAACCAATCGAGTGGGGCCATCCTTGCGCCTGACCGGGCGATGGCCCCTCGCGTTGCCAGGCCGCTCTGCCGGGATGACCCGCCCCCGGACTACGGCACGAACCGCTCCGGATGACTCGCAAACGCTCCCGCACAGGTGAGCGTGCAGAAGCAGTACGCCACCCCGTCGTACACGAGACGGCCTGCGGAGTGCCCGGGGTCGACGACCATCTGGCAGACAGGATCGACCGCGAGCTGGTCGTCGGTGGTGGGGCCCTGGCGGATGGCCGCGACGAGGTCGACGGGCTCCCGAGGGTCGCGATCAGGCGTCCGGTGACCAGCGCCCATGCGGAGATCGTGATCGGGGGACTGCCGTCGGATGGGGCGGGCCGGCATTCCGTTGCACCGGCTGGTCAGGTCGTGCTGGCGGTGTCTTCGCCGGAAGCGCTCGCCGCGGAGCCTGATGAGGTCCGGCGCGTGATCGACCGGGCCGGCGGCGGGTTCGAACCGCTCGTGATCCTCGTCGAGGAGGCGGAGTCGGTCAGGCAGGAGGAGCTCATGGCGGTCCTTGCCGCAGTTGTCCGCGCGCCCAGGAGCGTCATCCTGCGCGTGATGCACGCACCAGACTGACTGACCGGACCGAATCCGGTTTTGCGACCGCGAGCCGTGGCAGGATCCACTCAAATAATCGACCGACAAGGAGCAGTCATGGCAAGCGCTCACGAGGTGAGGAAGGACCTGGCTGAGCCGGCAAGGCGTCTGCGTGAAGGCATCCCGGAGGTAATTGGAGCCTATGCCGCGATGCAGAAGGCGGTGATGCTCGACGGGGCCCTCCCCGCCAAGGTCAAGGAACTCATCGCCCTCGCGATCGCGGCCACGCGCGAATGCGACGGCTGCATCGCGGCACACGCCAGCGGGGCGGCTCGCCAAGGCGCGAGCGAGGCTGAGGTTGCGGAGGCGATGGGAGTCGTTGTCCTGATGAACGGCGGGCCGGGGACGGTCTGGGGCCCGCGCGCGCTGGCGGCGTATCGGGAGTTCGCCAAGCCGGAGTAGCGATTTGGGGCGTTTGACCACAGGCGGTGGAACCGTCGGCTTGCTCGCGGGCCCGACGATCGGCATGGTCTGTGCCCGTGGACCCTGAGCGGGCGCGTGAACTGCCGGCCATCGAGCGCTGAACGCGTCGAGGAGGCGATCGCCGCGCTTGAGTGGGGAGGCCCCACTGGAAGGGTCCGACCGCTGAGCGCCCGGCGACGAGGATTCCGAGGATCTCTACGAGGACGAACTTCAACCAAGGCCGCCTCGAGGACCTCCACCGGGAGCTCGCGGCTGTGCAACGGGCCGAGGAGCAGGCTGGCTGCCGGAACACGGTCGAGAGCGGGCAGGCGATCCCGTCGCCGGGGGTGATCAGATCGACCCGGTCCACACGTTCGTCGAGTTCGGCACGCGCCATCTCCTCGTCGGCAGGGTGGATGGACGTTGGACTCGCAGGCTGACGATCGTCGAAGACCGGAGCGGCTGTTCGGGCCGTTCGAGGTCGCGTTCGCGGCGGCGAGCGTCGACACGCGGGTCGAGATGCGAGACGACGATCTCCGCAGCGCGAGATTCTTCGACGCCGAGACGTTCCCCGCTCTGGTGCTCCGCGGCGGCACCTTGAGGCATGCGGGCGACGGCCGCTGAATCGTCGAGTCGCAGCTGACCATCCGTGACGTGACCAAGCCAGTCGCACTTGAGGTCACCGTCCGCGGCGTTGCGGTCGATGCCCGCGGAAAGTCAAAGGCCGCACTGCCCGTCAGCGCCGCAATCCAGCGCGTGGACTTCGGGCTGACGGCAGAATCGTCGCCGGAGTCAGGTCCCCCGGGCACCGGCCCAGACGTGGAAATCCGAGCCGATGGCGAAGCGTTCCTCGTGCCCGGGCGCGACGACGAGGGCAGCGCAGCGGCCGCCGGCTGGGGATCCCGGCGGACGGATGACAGCCGACCCAGGTCGCGCTCGCTAGGCGAGCGCGAGCAGCAGCGCGTTCCCGGACGGGTCGTCGATCATCGGCCCGGCCTCTTCGGCTCGCACGGGAGTACCGGCGGTTTCGAGACGCTCGATCACCGCGTCTCGCGCCGCCGCCTCCGGCAGCAGGATCGATGCGTGACGCAGCGCAGCGGCGCCGGGTGGTGGCGGCGATGCGCCCGCGCTCTCCCACGTGTTCGCGCCGAGGTGGTGGTGATAGCCCCCGGCGCTGAGGAACGCGGCGTAGGGGCCAAGCTGCGCCATCAGCGCGAAGCCGAGCACGTCTCGGTAGAAGGCGATCGTCTCGGGGACCCGCGCCACCTTCAGGTGCACGTGTCCCATGACGGTCGTTGCCGGTAGACCCTCGAACGGCGCCGATTGCGGCTCCTGGAGCTCTCCGAGGAGGTTGTCGACGTCCAGCGGCAGCGTCGTCATCCGCTCGGAGACCTGACCCTCCCAGACCTCACGCGGGTGATCCCAGTAGATCTCGATCCCGTGCCCGTCGGGATCGCTCAGATACAGCGCTTCGCTGACGAAGTGATCGGATAGGCCGGTCAAGGGAACGCGGTCACGGGCGGCGTGGGCCAGCCATCCCGCGAGATCGACGCGCTCGGGCAGCAGCAGGGCGAAGTGGTAGAGGCCGGTATGCCCCGAAGCCGGCCGCGCTCCCGGCTCCTGGACGAGCACGAGCAGCTCGCGCCCGCCCGCGCCGAGGGAGGCCGAGTTCCCGTCGCGCGCGAGGACCGTCAGCCCGACCGCGCGACCGTAGTAGTCGAGCGAGCGCTCGAGGTCGGACACCGTCAGGTGGACGGCGCCGACCGTGGTCGCAGGTGGAAGCTCTGCGCGCGCTGGCGCGCCGGCGGCTTCGAGCTCCTCGGGGTCCCGGGGTGGGGTGCCACTGCTCACGACGCGAACTCTACGCGGCCTTATGCTTGCCCGATCGAGTCGTACGACGCGATCCTCATCGGAGGCGGTCAGAACGCCTTCGTTGCCGCAACTTACCTGGCGCGGGCGGGTTGGCGCACGCTGGTAGTAGTTGCGGGCACTGAACTTCGATGAGCACCTTGATCTCGGCGAGCAGCTCGATCTCTTCGCGGTAGATCTCGTTGATTCGCTTGAGGATCGCCTTGGCGACGCGCGCCTGAGGGGTCCGTGGCAGCCGCGCGATGCCGCGGGCAACCTTTGCGCGGATCGTCGGGCACGCGCGCCAGGCGCCGAGCAGCTTGATGCGCAAGCTTGAAGGCCCGTGCTCCGGCACGGCGGCGGGTGCGCGCGGCTGGGCCAAGCGCTGGAGCTGTACTTCAGCGGACGGTCGTGTTGACGCGGCTGGTCAGCAGCGCCGAGTCCTGAGCGAGCCCCGCCGGGGTCGTCTCGAGCAGGCGAATGACCAGCGCGTACCGGCCCCGCGCGACCTTTCCCGGGAGCGTGAGATGGACGATGCCGCTCCTCAGCGCGGCGCGCGAGAGCTGGACCGGGAGCGCCCGCTGTAGCTGGCGCCGACCTTGCACGAGCGTGGCCGCGATGGCAATCCACGCTTGCGAGGGCGCGCGGCGGACGCGGAGGCCGAGCGCCACACCGTAGCGACCGCCGCCCAAGGGGACGAGATGGGCCCCGGTAAGAGTGGCGAAGCGCCTTCCGATCAGCCGCCCCCGGACCCGCTTGACCACCGTCCGGCCGTGGACGCTGGCTGTCAGGCGTACAGTCGTCGAGCCAAGGGCACGCCAGCTGGTGGGGGCGACCTTCAGCTTCTCGCCGGCGACCAACCGGACGGTCGGGAGCTGAACTGCGATCGGCAACCCTTGCGCGGTGAAGGC
The DNA here is from genome assembly GCA_035713465.1 of Solirubrobacteraceae bacterium. Taxonomy (GTDB): domain Bacteria; phylum Actinomycetota; class Thermoleophilia; order Solirubrobacterales; family Solirubrobacteraceae; genus Palsa-465. Next base: position 60,369 of record DASSZP010000035.1, read on the forward strand.
CGAGAGCTTCAGCGACAGGGCGGCTGGGCTGCCGGTGTGGGTGATTACGAGCTGGCGCCCGGACGGGAAGGCAAGCGTGTCCGAACCGCCGCGACTGTTGCTGGTCTGGAATTGCACTACCCGATCGGACAGCTCGCCCGCCGGTCCCGCCGCCGCTGCCTGGGCGCCCGGCGCCGAGAGAAGCGACCCGCTGAACGGAGACGGAGCCCCTGCTCGGTAGCCGATCGTGTCGGTGTGCGGGTTGACGCTCACGTGGTCGACCTGCCCCTTCTGGGAGCCGCCCTGGAGCGCTGCTTCCAGCCCCGGCAACTGCACATTCATCGCGCCGCCGCCGGGGTGGCGCTCGACCGTGGCTGTCAGCAGACCGGCGCGGCGCGGATCGAGAGACACCAGCTGAAGCGGACGCGGCACCCCGGCGAAGCCTGGGATGGGCGCGACGCCAGCCGGCCACGAGTGCTGCGGCGCCAGCTGGCCGCCCTTGAATAGCGAGCCGCCCGATCCGCTGAGTTGGGCGACACCGTCGCTCGAGGAACCGAAGACCACCAAGGCGGTCGCGGTAAAGACGTTGGGCAGCTTGGGCCTCTGGCCGTTGAGGATCGGGAGCTGGGAGTGTGGGTAGACGACCATGTCGGCCTCGGACCCCGTCCATGGCTGACCGTTTGACCCCTGGAAGTCCTTGCCCTCAGGGAACGACCAGTTGCCATCGGGGCCGTAGATGATCTGGGAGTTCGTGAACTCGGCGGTGTCGTGCCCGCTGGGATTGCTCTCCTCCGCGGTCGAGTAGGGCACGTTGGAGTTGACGACGTCGATCGCCGTGTTGCCATCCGGCAATGGATGCGTGTCGTAGGCGAGGACGGTGTGACCGGCTACCTTGAGCCCGCTCCATTTCACCAGCCCCACCATCACGGGATGACCTGCTGCCAGCTCGGCCTTGATGGCGTTCAGATCGTCGGCGGGGCCGTGGATGCCGATGGCGGCGTTGAGCGCCACCGGGATCAGCTGATCGGTGAACTGCAGCGAGAAGCGCTCGGTCACGAAGCGCAGCAGCGCACTCGAGGGTGCCGTGGGGCTGTCGAGGTGCCACGGCGTGGTGCCGCCGGTGCTCGGGAATTGGAGCGTGTTGGAGGGGAAGTCGAAGAATTGCAGGCTCGAGTAGGCGATCCCGAAGCACAGGCCGCCGGAGATGTGCTTGCTCGTGAGGCCGTAGAAGAGGTAGGCCTCGGGTTTGCGGACGGAGAAGAAGAACGGCGGCACCAGGAAATTCGTCTCGTCCTTGCCGAACAATTCATCGACCATGTCCGTAGTCCACGGCGTCCCGTAGCTGTCGTTCGTCCAACTGAATCCGTAGGTGTTCCGGAACGTCCGCACGGCCAGGCTCGGACCATCGAAGCCTGCGCCGCCCGGGGGAAGCACGTGGATGGGTCCGGTGGTCGCGCCGCGGGGCACCGCGAAGTTCAGCGAGGTTCCGTCGCTTGAGATCGACGTCGCCGTGGATACGTTGTTCGGGTCGCCGATGGCAACGCCGGTCCCGGGGCAGAAGCCGGCCCCACGAAGCGTTATCTCGGTACCCGGCTGGGCGAGGGCAGGGGACGACACCAGGGTCGGCGTGAACACCGTGCCGGTCTGGATGACATGGTCGACCTGGCCGGCCTCGATGGCCAGCTTGCCCCACGGGCCGGATGCAAGGTCATATCCGCTCGCGACGGCCGTGACAAAATAGGGCGCCGGACCCGCGGGCGCGGTCCCAGCCGGCACGGACAGGCTGAGAGTAACGGTAGCCACGCCGTTGCTGGGCGTAACCGTCGTGCTAGCGTCGCTGGGGTCTGAGACCGTCCCGCCGGAGATCCCGGTGATGACCACGGCGCGCTGGTCGGCAGTATTTACCGAGACGGTCAGCGGCTGGGTGAATGTGTTCGCGGTGTCGACTTCGAGTTTCACCTGGCCGGGCGTGCAGGGCGCCAGCGTTACCGCGGGCGGCTGGGCGATGGTGAAGGCCGGATACTCGCTGAAGGAAATCTGGACACTGGCCTCCTTCTGGGAGGGGAGCCCCTTGTCGACGTATCCTGTGACGGTGATGTCGGTGGGCTTGTCCGGAACCGGCGCGTTCGTGGCCACGGAGAGCGTGAGAGCGGAGCTCCCGGCGGTACTCGGGTTGGGTGAAAGGGAGGCCGTCACGCCCTGAGGGAGGCCCGAGACCTCGAGTGACACCGGGCTGGCGGACGGGTTGGGATTGTTGGTCCAGGTGATCGGGAGGTTGACCGTCGCCTGGCCGCCGACGTAGGCGGCGATCGCCGTCGGGCTCGCGCCGAGACGGAAGCTCGACGCCGGCGGCGAGGACGGCGGCTCATAGGTCAGGTCGTCGACCAGGAGGTTCTGAGTGCTGGTTGTGTCCACGACGTGGGTCAGCTTCCAGCCGTACTGCTGGCTCACTTCGCCGTACTCGATCGCGACGAAGGCGATGTTGTCAGTCGTCGAGGTGACCTGGGCATATGCGTAGGCCCCGGCCTGCGTGGGCAACGCCGTCACCTGCTGGTCGACGATGTTGCCGCTGGCATCGAGAGCCGTCGTCACGACGTGGGAAGAGCCGGTCCCGGCGACGATCGACACCCAGAAGCCAACCGAGTCGGTCGAGTAGCCGAGAGCGAAGAAGGTCGCCGTCGGCCAAAACTCGCCGTTCTGACAGCCGTTGAGCTTGATCGAATTGGTGCCCGAGTGCGCCGGGTCGGTGTTATCGAGGACGGGCGGGCTGCAGTTCGGTCCCTCAGGGTTGCCGTTGTCGGTGAAGCCAGCGTCGGTCGACTTCATGAACGTCGGCCCCGCGGGCGTACCCGGAGGACCGTACTCGTTGGTCACCTGCTGGCCGGCGCTCGCGCCGGATTCAAAGCTGATAGTCACCGGCGCCGCACTGGCAGCAGCGGCCCCGATCGCCAGCCACGCGATGAACACGCCGATCGCCCCGATCAGCCGGCTGCAGCCCCTCATAGCAAGCAGCATCCGCTCCAGGGCGCGTCTCCGCATCGGGGAAAAACCCTGAGCTACTCGTTGCGTCGCCCTAGCTTTAGCTAGCCCCGTCCGCGGCATCTCCAGACGACCGGACAGGGTACGCGCCAATGTCCCCCCGTCTAACTTAGGTCATTGGGGTCGGGGATCCAGGCTGCCTATGCAAGCCCGCTTAGGCGAACGCCCGTGGGGGTCGA
>DASSZP010000036.1:0-111866 GCA_035713465.1 Solirubrobacteraceae bacterium
GTGGCGCTGATCGAGGCGACCGTCGACGAGAACTTCGAGACCGTGCTGGGCTGGGCTGACGAGGTCCGCCGTCTCGGCGTGCGGACCAACGCCGACACCCCGCAGGACGCGACCCGCGCCCGCCAGCTGGGAGCGGAGGGCATCGGACTGTGCCGGACCGAGCACATGTTCATGGCCGAGGACCGCCAGCCCAAGATGCGGGCGATGATCATGGCCGACGGGCCCGAGGACCGGCGCGCGGCCCTGGCCGAACTGCTGCCCCTCCAGCAGGAGGACTTCTCCGGCATTTTCGCGGCGATGGCGGGGCTGCCGGTGACCATCCGCCTGCTCGACCCGCCCCTGCACGAGTTCCTGCCCAACCTGGCCGATCTGCGCGCGCAGGTCGAGCGCGCCCGGATCGAGGACACCGACGATCTTGACGAGCTCGAGCAGCTGCTCGCGCGCACCGAGGAGATCCATGAGGAGAATCCGATGCTCGGCACGCGCGGCTGCCGGCTGGGCATCCTCTACCCCGAGATCTACGAGATGCAGGTCCACGCGATCATGCGCGCGGCCAAGGGCGCGGACGCGCCGCCGCATCCGGAGATCATGATCCCGCTGGTCGACTACGAGCACGAGCTCGAGCTGATGCGCGAGCTGGTCGTGCGGGTCGGCGAGCAGGAGGGGCTGGCGGTCGGTGACGACTACACGGTGGGGACGATGATCGAGCTGCCCCGGGCCTGCTTCGTGGCCGATCGCATCGCCCGGTTCGCCGACTTCTTCTCCTTCGGGACCAACGACCTGACCCAGACCGCGCTGGGCTTCTCGCGCGACGACGTCGAGTCCAAGTTCGTCCCCGCCTACCTGGAGCGCCAGATCATCGACCGCTCCCCGTTCGAGACGATCGACACCCCCGGCGTCGGCTGGCTGGTGCGCCTCGCCGCCTGGGTCGGCCGCGAGGCCCACCCCGGCCTGAAGCTGGGGATCTGCGGTGAGCACGGCGGCGACCCTGAGTCGATCGCGTTCTTTCACCGGGCCGGGCTGGACTACGTGTCCTGCTCGCCCTTCCGGGTGCCGATCGCCCGGATCGCGGCCGCGCAGGCGCAGATCGCCGCGCCCAGCGGCGGCTGGAACTGACCGCCGCGGCGCGGCGCGGGTGACCGGCGGGCCCGCCTCCCTCCCGGGACGGCCTCAGTATCCGTAGGGGCGGCTGGTCGTCGCCGTCGTGCTCGTGGTCGGGGTCATGGGCGCCGGCGCGCGGGAGCCAGTCCGCCGGGTCGTGATCACGTGCCAGGTACCGCCGAAGCTGGCGATCCCCTCGCCGGTGGCGACGTGCGCGCGATGGTCGGCCGCGAAGGTGTAGAGCGGACGACCGGCCAGGGTGACCTGGCGCAGCTTGCCGCGGTGCCACACGCCGAGAGCACCATGCAGACCGGATGCCTTGCTCGGCGCCGTGCCGGCGGGGACCGTGACCGGGAGCCAGATCTGCAGGCAGCTCGCGGTGCACTTGGGGTGCCGCGGCGATTCGCCGCTGAGGAAGTAGACGGCCCGGCCGGATCCGGTGACCGCGAGCGGCTCGGAGGTGCTCGCCCCGGAGGTATTGACCACCCGCCCGGCGGCCGCGATCTGGAGCGTGAGGGCCTTGGCGGCGGCGAAAGCCACCACGACGATCACGACCAGCGCAGCCGCAGCGAGTACGGCGGTGATGACAAGGCGGCGGTGCAGGCCGACGCGTGGGAACGGACGGGACGGGGACATGTCTCTCCTTCGGGTTGGACGCTTGATCCCCAGGACGCCGGCCGCGGCCAGACCTTCCCGCGCGCCCGCGATCGCGGCCAGACCCTCCCGGGCGCGCCGCGGTTGCGAGCCAGACCTTCCCGGCGCGCCGGCGATCGCCCGGGGGCGCCTCTCGTATCATCGGCGCGATGCGCTCTCGCCTGCTTCGCCGCGCGGCTCCTCTGGCCGCTGTCACCGCCGCTGTGCTCGGTGCGACCGGTGCCGTCACGCCGGCCTCGGCGGGGAGCTACCCCGTCGACTACTGCCCGCAGATCCCGGTGCTGAGGTACGGGATCCCCCCGTGGGGCTTTCACACGGGCGCGCCGATCAGCACCGCGACCGGCAGCTACGCCCGCGGTCACGGGAACATCAACCTGGGCGCGAACACCGTCTCGGGGCTCATCTGCAAGGTCGACCGGGTGCGCCATCAGCCCGACCGCGTGATCGTGATGACCGTCGAGCACCATCTCGGCTACCACTCGCACTACGCCCAGATGTGGGGCTATCCGGGCAACATCATGCACATCACGGTCAAGGTGACGCGCAGCTACGACCGCCTGTGCCCGGTCGGCACGGTCGGGCACGTGACCCTGTTCGCCAGCTACAACAACGTGCGCTCAGACAGCGTGCAGTTCTTCTTCCCGGCCAGCTGCCGCGATCAGCGTCACCTGTACCACGGGACGCAGGTCAACAACCAGGTCCCGCCGGCCTGAGGGCCGGCCTGCGCTTGCACGGATCCTCTCCACCGCGCTGTGCGCCGGGCTGGGCGCTGAGCCTGGGCGCAGACCCCTCGTGTCGGCCACGGCGAACAACCACTTGATCGCTTTCCGCAGCGTGGCCGAACGCCGAGGGCAGTTCTTGTCGTCGAAACCGCACAAATGTCGCTCGCTTCAGCGAAGGGTCGACAGCGAGCGAGGTTCTTGTCGCCTCCAGTCCCTGTCGGCGGGCGAGGTCGCTCCGGGCAGAGCACGGTCGAATCGACCGAGGGGTCGCACCGTTCGCGTGCCGCCGAGCGCGTGCTGGGGCGGCCGAGCGGCCGAGAAGCCCAGACGCCGCACGGCCGAAGGCAGCCGGGCAACTCGGTCCGGATAGCCCGGATCACCACAGGCCGCACTGGCTCAGAGAGCGGGGACCGGATCCCCGGAGGACGCCTGCATCGCGGTTGCGTCCGCCCGGATGCCGCCGCGGTACACGATCAGGGCGAGCACTGCCGCGGCCGCGAACAGCCCGGCCGAGACCGCGAACGCGGTCGTGTACCCGTGAATCGCGGCCCGGGCGATGACCGCCCCGGTCGGCGGGGTGTGCAGCCCGGTGATAAAGCTCGTCGTCGCGCTGGCCGCCAGCGTGGAGAGCAGCGCGGTGCCCAGGGAGCCGCCGACTTGCTGGCAGGCGTTGACCGTCGCCGAGGCCACGCCCGCGTCATTGGCCACGACCCCGAGGGTCGCGTTGTTGATCGCGGTCGAGAACACGAGGCCCAGGCCGACACCCATCAGGATCAGCGCGGGCATGATCCCGCCGGCGTAGCTGGTGTGCAGGTTCAGACCGGTGAGAATGAGCATCGCGATCGCGCCCAGCGTCATGCCGGCGACCACCAGCACGCGCGGGCTGAAGATCGCCCGCAGCTTCACGGTGGCGGTGATCGCGGTGACCATGATCACCCCGGTCATGGGCAGGAAGGCCAGTCCGGTGGTGATCGGCGAGTAGCCGCGGTTCTGCTGCAGGTAGAAGGTCAAAAACAGGAACACGCCGAACATCGCCGCGGCTGATAGCGCGATGGAGATGAAGGAGGCTCCGCGGTTGCGGTCGGTGAGCACGCGCAGCGGCAGCAGCGGGGATGACGCCCGGCGCTCGGCCAGCACGAACAGGCCGAGCAGAACAAGGCCGCCCGCGAGCATGGCCAGCGTGAGGCCGTTGCCCCAGCTGGTCGTCTCCGCGTGGTTGAAGCCGTAGACGAGGGCGAACAGTCCGCCGGAGACGGTGAACAGCCCGGGCAGGTCGATCCGCGGGCGCTCCTCCGGCGCCTGGTTGGTCAGCAGGGTCAGGGCACCCACGACCGCCACCGCAGCGAAGGCGAGGTTGACGTACATCGCGTAGCGCCAGCTCAGCGTCTGGGTGAGTACGCCGCCGAGCAGCAGGCCGATCGACGCGCCCGAGCCGGCGATCGCGCCGAAGATGCCGAACGCCTTGTTGCGCTCGGACCCGTCGGTGAATGTCGTGGTCAGCAGCGACAGCGCGGCGGGCGCCAGCAGCGCGCCGAACGCGCCCTGGAAAGTGCGGGCGGTCACCAGCATCGCGAAGGACTGCGCAGCGCCGCCGGCCGCGGAGGCGATCGCAAAGCCGCCCAGCCCGGTGACGAATGTCCACTTGCGCCCGAGCAGGTCAGACAGCTTGCCGCCGAGCAGCAGCAGCGTGCCGAAGGCCAGCGAGTAGGCGGTGATGATCCACTGGCGGTTGTCGTTGGAGAAGTGCAGCGCCCTCTGGGCCGAGGGCAGAGCGATGTTCACGATGGTCGCGTCGAGCACAACCATCAGCTGGGCGATGCCGAGGATGGCCAGGATCGCCCAGCGGCGGGAGTGATGAGGATCGGGGTGGTTCATGTGAGCTCCAGAGAGGTAAATGGAGAGGTCGTATCCGCTTACGGCCGGGCACGTTAGCAGATAAACGGATACTTTCAATCCACTTTCGCTACGATGTGTCCGTGATCACAGATCCCGATCCCGGCGCCAAGCCGCTGCGGGCGGACGCCGAGCGCAACCGGCGGCGCATCCTGGACGCCGCGCGGAACCTGTTCGCGCAGCGCGGCCTCGGGGTGACGCTCAACGACATCGCCCATCACGCCGGTGTCGGGGTCGGCACCGTCTACCGGCGCTTCCCGGACAAGGCCGATCTGATCGACTCGATGTTCGAGGAGCGCCTGGCCGAGATGGAGGATCTGCTGCGCGCGTCCGCCGACGACCCGGATCCGTGGCACGGGATCACCACGTTCCTCGAGCAGGCGCTGCTCCTCCAGGCCTCCGACCAGGGCCTGCGCGAGCTCGTCACCGCGATGCCCGACGGTCTGCAGCGCGTCGGTCGGGTTCGCGCCCGCCTGCAGCCGCTGGCCATCAGGCTCGTCCGCCGCGCCCAGGAGGCGGGACAGCTGCGCGAGGACATCGTCGCCACCGACCTCCCGCTGATCCAGGTGATGCTGCGCTCGCTGATGGACACTGCCCGCGACGTGGCCCCCGAGCTGTGGCGTCGCTACCTGGAGATCGCCTTGCGCGGGATGAGCGCCGATCCCGCCGCGATCTCCGTGACCACGCCGCCGCTGGCCCCCAAGCACATCGAGCGCGTGATGTCCGCCTCCAAACGCCCGACCGGCCCGTCTCGCTAGGGTCGCCGCATGCTCGCTGTCTACGCCACCGCCATCAACCCCGACGACCCCCTCTCCGGCCTGGAGGTCGGCGAGCGCCCCGAGCCCGAGGCGCCCGAGGGATGGACGACCGTGACCGTCAAGGCGGCCGCGCTCAACCACCACGACCTGTGGTCCCTGCGGGGGGTCGGCCTTCCCGAGGACCGGCTGCCGATGATCCTCGGCTGCGATGCCGCCGGACTGGACGAGGACGGCAATGAGGTCGTCGTGCACTCGGTCATCACCTCCGATGATTGGCGCGACGACGAGACGCTGGACCCCCGCCGCTCCCTGCTCTCCGAGCGCCACCAGGGAACCCTGGCCGAGAAGGTCATCGTGCCCCGGCGCAACGTCATCGCCAAGCCCTCAGAGCTCTCCTTCGAGCACGCCACCTGCCTGCCGACCGCGTGGCTGACCGCGTACCGGATGCTGTTCACCCGGGGCCGGGTCGTCCCCGGCCAGACCGTGCTCGTGCAGGGCGCGGCTGGTGGCGTGGCCACCGCGCTCGTGGTCCTGGGCCGGGCGGCCGGCGTCCGCGTGTGGGTGACCAGTCGCAGCGAGGACAAGCGCCAGACCGCGCTCGATCTCGGCGCCGAGCAGGCGTTTGAGTCCGGGGTCCGGCTCCCGGAGAAGGTCGACGCGGTGATGGAGACGGTCGGCAAGGCGACGTGGTCGCACTCGATCCGCTCGCTCAAGCCCGGCGGCACGCTGGTCGTCTCGGGGGCGACCTCCGGCGACGCCCCGCCGGCCGAGCTGACGCGGGTGTTCTTCCTGCAGCTCTCGGTCGTCGGCTCGACGATGGGGACCCGGGACGAGCTCGAGCGGCTGATCCGCTTCTGCCTGGAGCGCGACATCCGCCCCACCGTGTCGGCGCAGTTCGCGCTGGCCGATGCGCGAGAGGGCTTTCAGGCCATGCTCGACGGCGACGTGGCCGGCAAGATCGTCTTCACGACCTGAGCCCGGCCGGGGACCACGGCGGCCAGGGGCCGGTGCCCCCGTGGGCACGCAGCTCCGTGCCGACGATCACCGGGGCGCGCCCGCCGGCCGCAGACATACCGGCGGGCGCTCTGACCGGCTGGGGTCAGTCGGGGATGTAGTCAAAGCGATCAGGGTTGGGGCCGGTGCGGCCGTCCTCACCCTTGTCCAGCGCGTCCAGCGCGGCCATGTCCTCGCCGGTCAGCTCGAAGTCGAACAGCTCGAAGTTCTCCCTGATCCGCTCCGGCGTGGTCGACTTGGGGAACACGATGTAGCCGTGCTGGATGTGCCAGCGCAGCGTGACCTGCGCCGTGCTCTTGCCCACCCGCTCAGCGATCTCGGTGATCACCTGGTCGTCGAGCACGGCGCCCTGGGCGATCGGTGACCAGGCCTCCACGGCGATCGAATGCTCGCCGCAGTAGGCCGCAACCTCATGGTTGGTGAAGTACGGGTGCAGCTCGATCTGGTTGACCGCGGGCACGGTGTCGGTCTCGGCGGCGAGCCGCTCGAGGTGGGGGATCTGGAAGTTGGAGACGCCGATCGAGCGGGCGCGGCCGTCGGCCTTGAATTCCTCCATCACCTTCCAGGTGGAGACGAAGTCACCGTCGTAGCGGGTCGGCAGCGGCCAGTGGATCAGGAACAGATCGACCGCGTCCATGCCCAGCGCCTCGAGCGTTCCCGTCATCGCCCGCCGAGCGTCCTGAGGCGCGTGGAAGCCGTTGTTGAGCTTGCTGGTCACCCAGATCTCGTCACGATCCAGGCCCGATTTGCGGATCGCCTCGCCGACGCCGGCCTCGTTCTTGTACATCTCGGCCGTGTCGATGTGGCGGTAACCGATCTCCAGCGCCTGGCTGACCGCTGATGCGGTCTCGTCAGGATCGATCTGAAAGACGCCGAAGCCGAGCTGCGGGATCGCGCGGCCGTCGTTCAGCGTGATGGTGGGTACGTCGGGCATATCGGTGTTCCCTCTGGTCTGAAATCGTTTACAGCGTGTACCGGTAGGGCTTACCGCCACCCGGGCCGGTCAAACGCTCGCCCAGGTCAGAACACGGTCACGCTGCGCCTGCGCATCGCCGGGGGCGGACGGGTCAGCCCACGGCCGGAGCAGACGGCTCAGCCCACAGCCGGAGCAGACGGCTCAGCCCACGGCCGGGGTGGGCGGGTCATCCGCGGCCGCCTCGCGCTCGAGATCGAGCTCGGTGCGGACCCCGAGCGCGTTCAGCGCGGCGTTGGCCTGCTCGAGCCCGGCGCAGTCGATCACCGCCTGGGCCAGCGGCGCCGCGGCCGTGTAGGCGATGCGCGGATCGAAGTAGAACGTGGCCGCGGCCGTCGTGGTCAGCTGCAGCGACCGGGCGCCACCGCGGATCGTCTGAAGACCACTGACGCCGCGGAAGGCGCGCACGGCCTGGGCGCTGGCCTCGGTGGGCACATGCTCCATCGCCGCCTCCAGGCGCTCGGCCACCGGTCCGGTGAGCCCGCGCACCCCGCCGAACCCACCGGCCGCGGCAACGGTGGCAAAGCGCTCGAGCACCTCGGCCTCGGTCAGCTCGGCGTCACAGCCGACGCCAAAGACGCCCAGCAGCACCGGCACGCCGGCCGCCGCCAGCCGTTCACCGGCGGCCAGCAGCACGGCGTCGCACAGCGGGCTGCGCAGCCCGAGCTCATCGCCCCGCGCGAGCACGTCCCCGCCGACGTCGATCAGCACGACGAGGTCGCAGCCGAGCTCTCGCGCAGCGCCGGCGATGCCGTCGGCGATCCCCGGGGCTCCCCCCTCCAGGGTCACGATCACCGTGGGCCGGGCCGTGAAGGCGGCCATGTGTGACTCACCGAAAACGATTTCACGCCCGCGCACCCGCGTGTGCGGACCGGCCAGCAGCACGCCCGGAGCCAGGCGCCGGCCGCCGTCGATCTCGGCCTCGGTGCGCGGTCCGGGCACTGGGTCCACGGGACGCCGCTCCCAGCTGAGGCCGCCGACCACCGGTTCGGCGCCGTCGTAGCGGGCGCAGTGCTCAGCGGTGGCCAGCGCGCCGACGACGTCGCCGCCGCCGCCCATCCCGATGACCAGGGGACGACGCGCCGCGCGCAGGGCCGCCTCGGCGTCGAAGGTCACGCGGTCAGGCACGGCCGGACACCGCGCGATCAGGCACGGCCGGACACCGCGCGATCAGGCAACGCCGATCACCGCGCTCGCGTGCAGCTCCCCGCCGGGACCGGTGATCCAGCGGCGATGGCCGGCGGCCAGGATCGTATGCACGCCCGCCTGCGCCGGCGTGCGGTACTCGATCTCGGCGTCAAAGCCGGATGGGTCCTCGCCGCCCAGCAGCTCCTCCTCCAGCGGCGTCCAGTAGGCGGCGTTGTTGACGTGCGCGGCGATGTCGCATTCGCTGAGCCGAAACCGCCACGGCCGGGCCGCCGCGCCGTCCTCGGGCGGCCCGTGACGCAGGCGGGCGGTGACCCGGCGCGGGGTGATCGGCCCCCCGTAGGTGTCGAGCTCGGCCTGGGTGAGCGGGACCGGGCGCCAGTCATCGGGAGCCAGGTGGACCCACAGCGACACCGCCTCCACGGCGGCGGCATCGTCGCCCTCGGCGGCGATGTCGGTCCGGCGCTCGGCCCACATCCGGCCCAGGCCGCTGCAGAAGGTCGTCACCTGGAAGCGCTCCCCGAAGCGCGGAAAGCGGTGGACGCGGATCCGCGTGCGCCGCACCACCCAGACCGCCGCCTGGGCCAGCCCGGCGTCCTCGACGTCGGCATAGGCGACGTCCTGCAGCCAATCGGCGATCGCGTCCAGGCGCATGCGTCCCGACGGGGCGCAGTCCGCGAAGCCCGGCCGCCGGCCGTGGGAGTAGGCACGGCCCCCCGGCAGGGGAGCGTGCAGTTCGTTGAAGGCATGCGCCACGACGAGCGGCGGGTCCGTCTATGACCGGTCAGCCGCCGCATCGGCGATCGCCCGCCACACGTTCTCGCCGTTGACCGGCATGCCGAGGTGGCGGACCTCGAGATGGGCGAGCGCGTCGCGCACCGCGTTGTGGACAGCGGGGGTCGAGCCGATCGTCCCGGACTCGCCGATCCCCTTGGCGCCGAGCGGGTTGACCGGCGTCGGGGTCTGCTTCCGCACCAGCTCGAACGCGGGGAATTCGGACGCCGAGGGGATCCCGTAGGTGACGAAGTTGCCGTTGCTCGGGTTGCCGCCCTCGTCGTAGACCCTCTCCTCGTGGATGGCCTGGGCGATGCCCGAGGCGACCCCTCCGTGGATCTGGCCGTCGGCGATCATCGCGTTGATGATCCGCCCGGCGTCGTCGACGGAGATCATCCGGCGCTCGAGCACCTCCTCGGCGGCACCGCGCGCGGCCACGCCGCCGATCTGCGTCGACTTGGATCCGTACGTGCCGGCACCGCGCGGCGCCTCGGCGGTGTCGCCCTCGAGCACGGTGACCCGTTCCACGGGCAGGCCCAGGTACTCGGCCACGATCTGGCCGTGCCCGGTGATCAAGCGCGGGTCCTCGCGCCGGCGGACGCGCTGACCGATCATCTTCGCCGGGTCGCCGTCACGGGCGCCTCATCGCTCTCATAGCCGCCGGATACGCCGTCACGGGCGCTCATACGCCCTCACGGGCGCCTCATCGCCCTCACGGGCGCCTCATCGCCATCACGGGCGCCTCATCGCACCGGCCACCCAGGCGATGAACACCCCCTGGAAGGGCAGACGGGCCCACAGGGTCCGCGCTCCCCCGGGCACCTGGTCGTATTGATCGGGATGCAGGGCCATGTGCAGGTTGGCGGGAAACACGGCGACCAGGGTGGCGATCAGCCACCAGCCGGCCAGCCGACGGCGCGCGGGGATCATCAGCCCCACACCACCCGCCGCCTCGGCCACGCCGCTGGCGTAGACCATCGCCATCGGGGCCGGAATCCACGGTGGGACGATGCGGCGGTACACGCGCGGGATGACGAAGTGCATCAGACCGGCGACGACGAAGAACGGGCCGGCTAGGTCACGCGGTCGCGGCATCGGCAAGGACGCTACCGCAATACGTTCAGGCGCTCGGGCTAGCTGCCGATAACCCCCGTGCGGCCCGACCCTGGCCGTTCCCACGCCTCCCTTCTTTAGAGCCCGTTGTCTCTGACACCGACCGCCCCGTCGATACCGACCACATCCGCTGACGCCCCTGCCGGCGATCGGCTGCTGGCCGTGATCGAGGTGCTGCGCAGCGTTCCGGCCGAGCACGCGTACGTCCGGGCGAGCGAATCGCTGCTGGCCGCGGCTGCGTCGGAGCTGGTCGTGGTCCTGCACGACGGCGGTCTGGTCGCCGCCGCGGGAGCCAGGGTCTCGGCCGAGCTGGCGCGTCGCCTGCTCGAGGCGGCCGAACAGCGCACCGTGCGCGTGTCGCTCCCCGGAGCCTCGGGCCCGTCCCACGTGGCCGCCGCGTCGCTGTCGGCGCCCGGCAGCTGGATCATCGCCAGCCGCAGCGATCGCCCCTACGGCCGCCCGGAGCTGGACCTGCTGGAGGGTGCGGCCGGCATCCTGCAACTGCACTTGCAGATCGCCGAGCGAGCCGCCACCGAGGCCGAGCTGCGTCGCCAGGCGGAACACGAGACCCAGGAGCGCAAGCGGGCCGAGCGGGACCTGGCCTACCAGTCGCTGCACGATGCCCTCACCGGCCTGCCCAACCGCAACCTGCTGCGCGAGCGCGCGGAACGGTCGCTGGCCCAGGCCCGGCCCGGACGCCCCGGCTTTATCTCGATGATGTTCGTCGACATCGACAACTTCAAGCACGTCAACGACTCGGTCGACCACCAGCGGGGGGACCGACTGCTGGTGGTGCTGGCCCAGCGCCTGAACTCGGTCCTGACCTTGCAGCCCGACGCTGGTCGGGCCTTCACCCTGGCCCGGCCCGGCGGCGACGAGTTCATCGTCTTCGCCGAGTCGATGAGCAGCGAACGCGACGCTGTGACCGTCGCCGAGCAGATCCAGGACGCCGTGCGCGCCCCGGTCTTCGTCGACGGCGAACCGATCCGTCTCACGGCCAGTGTCGGGATCGCGATCGCCGAGGCGGCGCCCGGCCTGGACGCCGACCAGCTGCTGCGCGATGCCGACGTCGCCCTGTCGCGGGCCAAGGAGCGGGGGCGCGATCGCTACGAGATCTTCGACGCTCCGATGCGAGCTCGCCTGCTCGACCGCGTCGCGCTCGAGAAGGACCTGCGGGCGGGAATCGAGACCGGACAGCTGAGGCTGCACTACCAGCCGGTGGTCACGGTCGTCGAGGGGACGCTCGTCGCCGTCGAGGCGCTCGTCCGCTGGCAGCACCCGACCCGGGGGCTGCTCGGGCCCGGCGAGTTCATCCCCGTCGCGGAGGAGAGCGAGCTGATCGTCTCCCTCGGAACCTGGGTGATCGAAGAGGCCTGCGCGCAGATCCGCCGCTGGCGCGACGCGCATCCCGCGCAGCTGGGCGTGCGCGTGTCGGTCAACGTCTCGGCCCGCCAGCTCTCGCCGCAGCTGATCGACATCGTCGCCGCCGCGCTGGAGGAGAACGGGATCGAGGCCTCCTCACTGGCGCTGGAGATCACCGAGAGCCTGCTCATCGAGCACGAGGACGTCGCGCGCTCGGTGATGGCGGGTCTGGAGCAGCTCGGCGTCGCGATCGTGCTCGATGATTTCGGAACCGGCTACTCGTCGCTGCGCTACCTCTCGAGCTTCCACGTCTCCCAGCTCAAGCTCGACCGCTCGTTCACCACCGACCTCGCCCGCGAGGCCCGCCCGGCCAAGATCATCGCCGCCACGATCGACATGGCCCGCGCCTTGGGGATGACGATCGTCGCCGAGGGGGTCGAGTCGGCCGAGCAGATCGAGGTCCTGCGCCGGCTGGGCTGCGACTACGCCCAGGGCTTTCACTTCGCGCGCCCCGAACCGCCGGCGGCGACGCTCCAGCGCCTGCGCGACAGCTACGAGCGCGACCAGGCCATCACGATCACGCCGCGGCGGGCCGCTGCGCCGCCGGGCCATGACAGCGACGCGGCCCAGCGCCGCCACCACGTCGCCATGGGACGGCTCGGCGGTTGGCTGATCCTCGCCGGGACGGCGATCATGCCCGTCGGCGAGCTGCTGCTTCACACCCCGAAGCTGCCCCTGGCGCTCACGCTCGTCGTGCTGGGCCTGATCTCGGGCCTCATCTGCCTGCGCCTGCCCTGGGCGCGGCTCAGCGAGCGCTGGATCAGCGCCGTCGCCGTTCTGGCCACGATCGAGATCACCGTCGCCGTCGTGTTGGTCGGCCGACACGGCACGGTCCTTCTGCCCTTCTACCTGCTCACCGGAACCGCCACCGGGTACGCATTCCGCGATCAGCGCGTGATCGCCGCGCACGTCGGGCTGATCCTCCTGGCCATGACACTGTCGTTTCTGCTGCGCGAGCAGGTCGCGGTGGGCGCGCTTTCGCTGACGGTCATCACCGGCCTGGTGCTGATCGTCTCCACGGCCGCGATCGCCTACATGCGGGCGCTGCTGGAGGGCTCGGCGGCCGAGCTGCGCGAGCTGGCGGCCAGTGACCCGCTCACCGGGGTGGGCAACTACCGCTGCCTGCACCAGCGTCTGGCCCAGGAGATCTCGCGTCACGAGCGCGAGCACGCGAGCTTCGCCCTGCTGACCATCGACCTCGACCACTTCAAGCACATCAATGAGCGCCGCGGGCACGCCGCCGGCGACGACATCCTGCGCCGGGTCGCGGCCACGCTCGGTGAGGCCGTCCGCGGTCAGGACACCGTCGCGCGCCAGGGCGGGGACGAGTTCGCCGTGCTCGCGCCGCGGACCGACAGCGACGGCGCGGCGATGCTCGCCGCGCGGATCCGCGACCGGCTCAGCCGCGTGCAGTTCGCCGGTGACTCGGTCGGGGCGACGGTCGGCTGGGCGGTCTTCCCCGCCGACGGCGACACCGCGGCCGCGCTGCTGGCCCGGGCCGACGAGCAGCTGATGACGCGCAAGCTCGCGCCCACTCCCACTCCGACGGCCATGCCCTCGGCCTGAGCGCGCCCTGTCTGCGAGCATCCGGGGGGTGACCCGCCGCCCGGTTTCCGCGATCCTGCTCGCCGCTGGCGCCGCGCTGCTGGCCGGCGGGCCGGCCGCCGCGGCGCGCGCTCCCGTGCTCACCGTCCGCCGCGGTGCCGTGACGCTGCGCACCGCCGCCGTCCGGGTCACCATCGACCGTCGCCACTACCGGATGACGATCGCGCTGCCCGATGGCCGGCGCGCTCTGTCCGAGGTCGCCGATCCGCACGTCCGGCCGCTGTCGATCGGCACCCAGGAGGACCCCTTCGGCTCGGGTCTTGACCGCAGCACCGGACCGGTGCTGTACGCCCCGCTCACCTTCCTGGTCGGGACCGAGAAGCTCAACCAGTACCAGGGTGGCGTCTGGGGCGGTGACCTGCGGCACGGGATCCGCTCCGGGGTCGTCTACTCGGCCCGGCGTGTCCTGAGCGTGCACCGGACCGCCGGCGGCGCCCGCCTCACCCTGGCCACCGACGACCCGACCGGCCGCCGGCTCGACGTGCGGCTGCGGATCCTGCCCGGCGGGGCGGTCCGGGTGACCGCCGCGCCTGTGCCGGCCCGCGGCGTGGCCGAGGTCTCCGACGCGTTTGCCTCCTCGGCCGCCGAGGGGTTCTTCGGCTTCGGCGGGCGGCACAACGCGGTCGATCAGCACGGCCAGGTGCTCTCCAGCTGGGTCGCGGAGGAGAACCTCGACGGACTGAACGGCAGGCGCACGATGTACCCCAACGGCAATACCGCGGCCTACTACCCGCAGCCCGAGTTCTTCTCCACCCGCCCCTACGGCTTCCTGCTCGCGCAGCCCGAGCTGGCGCGCTTTCGCCTCGACGCCGGCACCGCGCAGGCCTGGAGCGTGAGCGCGACCGCGCGCCACCTGGACTACATCGTCGCCCCCGGCGCCGCGCCGAAGGCGATCGCCACCCTGACCCGGCTCAGCGGACGCCAGCCCGCGCCGGCGCGCTGGGCCCTGGGCCCGATGCTCGACCGGCTGGTCAAGAACGCCGGGGAGACGGTCGCCGACTACGAGGCCCAGACCCAGTCCGACCTGCGCGAGATCGACCGCACCCATCTGCCCCTGACCGCCTACCGGATCGAGGGGTGGGGGTTCCCTGGCCCCGCCAACGGGATCACCCTGCACGCCGAGATGACCCCAGCGCGCCAGGCGGCGCTGATCGGCGCCCTGCGCCGGCGTCATATCCATCCGCTGCTCTACCTGCGGCCCTGGATCGTGCCCGGCTCGGCCCCGTCGCGGGACGGTCTGGTCGCCCGTACGGCGTCCGGCGCGCCCTATGACACGACGACCACCACCGGCGGCACGATCGAGATGCTCGACTTCACCAACCCGCGGGCGGTGCGCTTCTGGCAGGCCCAGGTCACGCGGGCACTGAACCTCGGAGCCGACGGCTTCATGCAGGACTTCGGCGAGGAGATCCTGTTCGGGATGCACTTCCACGACGGGCAGACGGGCGCGACGATGCACAACGCCTACGCGGTCCTCTACGCCCGCGCCACCCGCGAGGCGGTGACGCGGTACGAGCACCGCCACCCCGGCCGCCACATCTTCTTCTTTGACCGGGCCGGGTACTCCGGACTGCCCGGATCGGCCGCGTACGAGAGCGCCAACTTCCCCGGCGATGAGACGACCGACTTCTCGCACGCCTCGGGCCTGGCCTCGTTGACCTCCGACATGCTCGGGCGCGCAGTCGACGGGGCCTATGGGTTCGCCACCGACATCGGCGGCTACTACGACATCACCACACCGGCGACGACCAGGGAGCTGTTTTTGCGCTGGGCCGAGTGGGCCGCGCTCAGCCCGGTCTTCCGCCTGCACGGCTCCGGGCTGCACGGCACCCACACGCCCTGGTCCTACGACGCGCAGACCGTGCGGGCCTATATCGGCCTGTCGCGACTGCACGAGCGCGCGGCGCCGCTCATCCTGCGCCTGTGGCGCGCGGCCGATGCGACCGGGATGCCGATCACCCGCCCGCTCTGGCTGGCCGACCCCGGCGACCCCCGGGCCCGGCGCCAGGATCAGGAGTGGATGCTCGGGCCCGACGTGCTCGTCGCCCCGGTGGTCGCGCGGGGCGCGACGTCGCGGACCGTCTTCTTCCCGCCGGGGTGCTGGCGCACGGCCGGCGGTCGCCCGCGGCACGGCGGGCGCATAGTGCACGGCGCGCGCTCCGAGACCGTCGCCGCCGGGCTGACCACGCTGCCGTACTTCATCCGCTGCGGCACGCACCCGCTCCGCTGAGCACCCCGGCGGGCGCGGTCACCGATCCCGGGGCCGGCCCGTCGACGCGCGCTCAGTCACAATCGCCGCGTGCCCGAGAACCCCGCCGGCCTGGTCTACGGCACGGTCACCGTCGCCGCTCTGCTTGCGGCCGAGAGCGCGCGCCAGGAGACGTACATCCGCACGGTGGGCAGTGTCCTGATCACGCTCGTCCTCTACTGGCTCGCCCACGCCTACGCCGAGTACGCCGGACACCGGCTCGAGCACGAGGAGCACTTCACCTACGGGAGCCTGGCCCGGGTCGCCGGGCACGAGTTCGCCGTGGTGCTCGGAGCGGCGATCCCGCTGCTCGTGCTGCTGGGCGGATGGGCGGCCGGGGCGCGCCTGGACAGCGCGGTCCTGGTGGCGATCTGGACCGCCGCCGGGACCGTCGTCGTGCTCGAGCTGGTGATCGGCGTGCGGGCCGGCGTGACCGGACATGAGCTGGTCAAGCAGACCGTGTTCGGGGCCCTGCTCGGGCTGCTGGTCATCGCGCTGCGCGTCGTCCTGCACTGAAGCCGGGCTACGCCGCTGCGTCCAATGGCGGACGGCAACGTGCCCTCCGGTTTCTGGAGGGCGTGGTTTAGGCTCAGCCCCCGTGGGAGTGAGGGCAACCCAGAACAGCGCGCCAATCCTGTCGGCCGCCGAGGCGGGCGAGCTGCTGGAACGCCATTGGGGCATCAGCGGCGAGCTGACCCCTGTGGGCAGCTTTGAGGACCTCAACTACCGCGTGCGCCGCGGGGACCACGATGCCCTGCTGAAGGTCTGCGAGCGCTCGGCCGAGGAGATCGCGCGCGAGCACGCGGTGATGGCCCATCTGGCCGGCCGCGAGCTGGAGGTCGGCGTCCCGGCTCCCCTGCCGACCCGCGATCTGCAGTATTCGGTCCCGGCCGGCGCGGCCCGCGCCCACCTGCTGATGTGGGTCCCCGGCCTGCCGCTGTCCGAGGTGCCCTACCTGGCGTCGAGCACGGTGACCGCGCTCGGGCGCCTGGCCGGGCTGACGACCGCCGCTCTGGCCGACCTCGCGCTGGAACCGGATGAGGAGTCCAAGTGGGACCCGCGGCTCGCCGTCACCGTCGTGCGCGAGCTGCTGGACGCGACCGATCTGGCCCAGGGAGCGATGGCCGCAGACCTCGAGACGGCGATCGCACCCCTCGATGCGCTGCCTCCGCAGGTCGCCGCGGCCCTGCCGAGCCAGATGATCCACGGCGATATCAGCGACTACAACGCGCTGGCCAGCCCCGGCGCGCGCGGCGAGCTGCCGGTCACCGGCCTGATCGACTTCGGCGACGTCACCCACACCTGGCGGGTCTGCGAGCTGGCCTGTGCGTGCGTGGCCACGGCCAGCCGCGCGCCCGCGGACCCGCTGGGCGCAATGCGCGCCGTGCTGGCCGGATTCCACGGCCGCAACCCCCTCGGCGAGGCCGAGATCGAGGCGCTGTGGCCGCTGATCCTCGGCCGCGCGGCGGCGTGCGCGGCGCTCAGCGCCCACCATCTCGGCCGCGACGAGACCGCGCCGTACATGGTCGGCATGCACCAGGGCGACGTCGAGGCGCTGCGCACGCTGCTGGCCCTCCCCGGGCGACTGCCCACGGCCGTCTTCCGCAGCCTCACCGGACTGCACCCGGCGCCTGACACCCTCGGCCTGCCCGCTCGCCTGCGCGCCGCCGCGCCCGTGGCCCTGATCGCCGAGCCGGTGAGCGCGCTCGACCTCGGCGTGGCCAGCGACGACCTCGAGGACGGAGGCTGGCTCGACCCCGGGGCCGAGGCGATGCTGGCGGCCGCCGCCGGCCCGGTCAGCGCCACGCGTTGGGGCGAGGTGACCCTCACCCAGGCCGGCCACCCCGGCCCCCACGCGGCCGAGACGCTGCGCCTCGGCATCACCGTCCACGCACCGCGCGGCACGCCCGTCCGCGCCCCGCTGAGCGCACGCGTCGTGCAGGCGGCGCCCGGCGCCCTGCGCCTGCGGCTGCCCGAGCCCGGGATCGAGCTGCGTCTGGACGGCGTGGACCCGGTGCTCGAGGCGGGCGCCGAGGTGGCCGCCGGGGCGACGCTGGGCGCGACCGCGAGCGCACCCCTGCACGTGCAGCTGATCACCGATCCGACCCAGCCACGGACCGGCCGGGTGCGCGACCGGACCGCCTGGCAGGCGCTGTGCCCGGATCCCTCGCCGCTGCTCGGGGCCGAGCTCGCCGCCCCGGTTTCGGTCGACGCCGACGCGGGCCGGGCGCGCCGCGCCGCCGCGGTGGCCAGCGCCCAGGGCCTGTACTACGACGCGCCGATGGCGATCGTGCGGGGATGGCGGCAGTACCTCTACGACGCGGCCGGCCGGCCCTACCTGGACATGATCAACAACGTCGCGGTGGTCGGCCACTCCCACCCCCGGATCACCGAGGCCGCGCGGCGCCAGTTCCGCCTGCTCAACACCAACTCGCGCTTCCTGTACGACGCGATGGCACGGTACGCCCAGCGGCTGGCCGACCTGCTGCCCGACGGCCTGGATCAGGTGTTCCTGGTCAACTCCGGCAGCGAGGCGTGCGACCTGGCGCTGCAGATCATCCGGGTGGCCACCGGCCGCCAGGACATCGTCGCCCTGCAGGGTGCGTACCACGGGTGGACCTCCGGCGTCTTTGAGGCCTGCACGTCCCCCGCCGACAACCCGTTCTGGGCCGAGACCAAGCCCGATTTCGTCCACCTCGCCTCCCAGCCCGATCCCTACCGCGGGCTCTACGGCGCCGATGCCGGCGGCTACATCGACTCCGTGGGCGAGGCGTGCGCGCGCGCCGGGAGCGGGGGCGCCGGTCCGGCCGGGTTCATCTCCGAGGCGATGCTCGGCAACCAGGGCGCGCTCGTCCCGCCCGCCGGGTTTCTGCCCGGCGCCTACGCGCGGGTCCGCGAGGCCGGAGGGCTCTGCATCGCCGATGAGATCCAGGTCGGCTACGGGCGCACGGGCGAGACCTTCTGGGCCTTTGAGCATTCCGGCGCGCAACCCGACGTCGTCTGCATCGCCAAGGCGGCGGGCAACGGGCACCCGATCGGGGCGGTCGTCTGCCGGCCCGAGCTCGCGCAGGCCCTCGGGCGTCGCGCCGCCTTCTTCTCCTCCACCGGCGGGGGCCCGGTGTCGTGCGAGATCGGGCTCGCGGTCCTCGACGTGATCGCCGACGAGGGCCTGCAGGCCAATGCGCTGGCCGTGGGCGAGCACCTGCGCGCGAGCCTGCAGGCGGTGATGGCCGACCACCGCCTGGTCGGGGCCGTGCACGGCCGCGGGCTGTACCTCGGCGTCGACCTGGTGCGCGACCCGGTGGCCAAGACGCCGGCCACGCAGGAGGCGCACGCGATCAGCGAGCGCATGCGCGAGCTCGGCGTGATCGTCCAGCCGACCGGCGACCACGGCAACGTGCTCAAGGTCAAGCCGCCGCTGTGCGTGACCACCGACGACGCCGACCACTTCGCTGAATCTCTGGACCGCGCGCTCGGCGAGCTCGAGGTTCACCTCCCCCACCCATGACGACAGGACGGATGCCATGACCACCACCACTGACCGACACCTCGGGGACGCGATGTGGAGCCCCCAGGCCCAGATGGCCGCCGTGCCCGGTGACCGACTGATCATCGTTCGCGGCCACGGCGCCGAGATCGAGACCGACGACGGCCGCACGCTGCTGGACGCGACCGCGGGCCTGTGGCACGCCAACATCGGCCACGGGCGCGAGCGGCTGGCCGACGCCGCCGCGGCGCAGATGCGCCGGCTGGAGACCTACCACACGTTCGGGCGAATCAGCAACGACCAGGCGCTCGCGCTCGCGGACCGCGTGGCCGCCTACGGCGCGATCGACAACGCCAAGGTCTTCTGGGGCAGCGGCGGTTCGGACGCCGTCGATACCGCCGCCAAGCTGGCCCGGCGCCTGTGGCAGCTCGAGGGTCAGAGCAACAAGCGGATCATCATCAGCCGCGAGGGCGGCTACCACGGCCTGCACGCGTACGGGACCAGCCTGGCCGGGATCCCGTTCAACCGCGAGGGATACGGCTCGGAGTCGCTGATCCCCGAGACGGCGCGGGTCCCGACCAACGACGCCGACGCGCTGGAGGAGACGATCCTGCGCCTGGGGCCCGACCGGGTGGCGGCCGTGTTCGCCGAGCCGGTGGTCGGCACCGGCGGGGTCTTCTTCCCCAGCGAGGGCTACCTCGAGCGCGCCGAGGCGCTCTGCCGTGAGCACGACATCCTGTTCGTGCTCGATGAGGTGATCACCGGCTTCGGTCGCACCGGGCAGATGTTCGGCGCCCAGACCTTCGGGGTGACGCCCGACATGATCCTGATGGCCAAGGGCATCACCTCCGGTTACGCCCCACTCGGCGGGGTGCTCATCGGCCCCCGCGTGTGGGAGCCGTTCGCCGCCCCCGACGCGCCGATCTTCCGCCACGGGGTCACCTACGCCGGACACGCCACCGCCTGCGCGGTCGCCCAGGCCAACCTCGACGTGCTCGAGGAGGAAGAGCTCGTGGCCCAAGTGGGCGAGCTGATCCCGAAGCTGGCCGCGGCGCTCGCGCCGCTGGCCGAGCACGAGCTGGTCACCGAGCTGCGGACCGGCGCCGGGCTGATGGCCGGCCTGCAGCTGAACGCCGACGTCTCCGGTGACGCGGTCGCCCGTCACTGCATCGAGCAGGGCGTCCTGTTGCGCATCATCACCAACAACACGGTGCAGATCTCGCCGCCGTTTGTGATCGACGACGGGCACCTCGAGCAGATCGCCGGGTCGCTGGCCTCGGCGCTGGACGCCGTCGCGGGCTGAGCGCGCGTCGCGCGGCGGCCGCACGCGGGGTGCCGGCCGCCGTCGCGTGAACATCTCGTGGCCGGCGTTGACACCGTCTGGCTGTGCTCATACGCTGTCAACTGTTGAGCAGTTCTCGAGCCGGGGGGATCCCGGCGGCTCGGGATCAGCGCCGGACCGAAACGCAGGATGCACGTCCGACGGAACCCCGCCGTGGGTCCGGCGCGTCGTGTCGCCCCGAACCACTGACGAGGAGACTGCCGCCGTGAGCGACGAGCCTGTGCCCTTTGCCGATGCCCGCCTGACCCGCCGTCAGGCGCTCGCCGCCGGCGGTGCCGCCACCGTGGGGCTGACCCTGGCCGCCTGCGGCGGGGGATCCAGCCACAGTTCCAGCGCCGCCACCTCGGCGGCCGGAGCCCCCAAGCGCGGCGGCTCGCTGCGCGTCGCCGTGGAGGGCAACGGCCTCAAGGACATCATGGACGCCCAGAACGACCTGGCCAAGATCGACCAGGCCCGCCTGGTCACCGGCTGGGAGCCGCTGCTGGAGTACGACCGCGATTTCAAGCTGACCATGACCGGGCTGGCCGAATCGCTGGAGCCGCACGGCAAGCTGGCCTATGACGTCCGCGTCCGCAAGGGCATCGAGTTCCACAACGGCAAGACGCTCACCGCCGACGACGTCGTCTATTCGCTGCAGCGCCTGACCAACAAGAAGCTCGGCCTGGACGGCGGCTCGAGCGTCACCTCGGTCGATCCCAAGAACATCAAGAAGCTGGACAAGTACACGGTGCGCATCGGGCTCACGCAGCCCGACGTGACGATCCCCTACGGGCTGGCCTCCTACACGTGCACGATCGTGCCCGACGGCTACACCAACAAGGGGACCTCGTACAAGGACGGCCAGATCGGCACCGGCCCCTTCCGCCTGGAGTCCTTCAACCCCGGGCAGCAGTCGGTCCACACCCGCTTTGCCAACTACTGGCAGGCGCCCAAGCCGTACCTGGATCAGGTGACGATCATCGACATCAACGACGCCAACGCGCGCATGAACGGCCTGATCTCCGGCCAGGTCGATGCGATCGCCGACGTGCCCTACGCCCAGACCAAGCTGATCACCGCCCAGCCCAACCTGACCCTGTTCAACAACGAGGGCGGTGGCTGGCTGACGCTGTGCATGCGGATCGACCAGGCCCCCTTCACCGACGTCCGCGTGCGCCAGGCCTTCCGCCTGATCGCCGACCGCCAGCAGATCCTCGAGCAGGCGCTGTCGGGCTTCGGCCGCGTCGCCAACGACCTCTACGCGCCGTTTGACCCCTCCTACCTGAACCCGCCGCAGCGCACCCAGGACCTCGAGCAGGCCAAGTCACTGCTCAAGGCCGCCGGCCAGGAGAACCTGACCATCGACCTGCAGACCAGTGAGGTCGCCACGGGCCTGAACGAGATGTGCCAGGTGTTCGCGCAGCAGGCCAAGGGGGCGGGCGTGACCGTCAACGTCAAGGTGCTCGACGCGACGACGTTCAACAACGGCTTCGGCAAATGGACGTTCTCGCCGGACTTCTGGGGCACGCGCCTGTACCTGCCCCAGGTCGCCCAGTCCGAGCTCAAGGGCGCCCCCTACAACGAGTGCCACTGGCCGCCGAAGGGGTCGACCTTCGCCTCGCTCTACAACCAGGCCCTGGCCGAGCAGAACCTGGGCAAGCGGACCGACATCCTGCACGCGATGCAGAAGCAGGAGTTCGAGAGCGGGGGCTACATCATCCCGTTCTTTGACAACCTCGTCGATGCGTACTCGTCCAAGGTCGGCGGCTTTGCCAAGAACCGGGGGACGCTGAACCTGGATTACTATGGCCGCCACTTCGCCGACGTCTACTTCGTCTGACGGGAGCGCCGTCTCCAGGCCGCGCCGCACGATCAACCGGGGGCTGATCCGGTTCTTGGCCGTGCGGCTCGTGCTGGCCGTGGTGACGCTGATCGCGATCTCGATCATCGTCTTCGCGGCCACGCAGATCCTGCCCGGTGACGCCGCGCGGGCCAAGCTGGGCAAGCAGGCCACCCCGGCGGCGATCGCGGCCCTGAGGGTCCAGCTGGGCCTCAACCACCCGGCCATACAGCAGTACTGGGACTGGGCGCGCGGGCTGCTGGGCGGCAACCTGGGGACGTCGCTGACCTCCGGGCGGCCGATCTCGCAGTCGCTGTCGCCGCTGATCGAGAACTCGGGCTTCCTCGTCCTGGTCGCGGCGGCGATCTCGATCCCGCTGTCGCTGCTGATCGGCTGCCTGACCGCCCTGCGGCGCGACGGGATCATCGATGAGATCGCCGCGTTTCTTCAGCGTACGCTGGCCTCGATCCCCGAGTTCGTGATCGGCCTCTTTCTCATCGCGCTGTTCGCAACCAGCGTGCTGCGGCTGTTCCCGGCCATCTCGATCATCCCTCCCGGCGACGCCCCCTGGGATCACCTGTCGGAGATCTGGCTGCCCGCGCTGACGCTGGTCGCCGTGGTCACGCCGAACATCGCGCTGATCATGCGCGCCTCGATGGTCGAGGTGCTCGAGTCCGAGTACATCGAGATGGCCCGCCTGAAGGGCGTGCCCGAGCGTCAGGTCGTGCTGCGCAACGCCCTGCCCAACGCGCTGGGACCGGCCTTTCAGGTCATCGCGCTCAACCTCGCCTACCTGGCCGGCGGGATCATCGTCGTGGAGTCGGTCTTCTCCTACTCGGGGATCGGCGTCGCCCTGCGCGACGCGGTGCTCAACCGCGACTTCACCACCACCCAGGTGATCACGATGATCATCGCCGCCGTCTACGTGCTCACCAACCTGCTCGCTGACGTCGCCACGCTGCTGGTCACCCCGCGGATGCGGACGCGCCTGTAGATGAGCACGGCGAGCCTTGAGGCCTCGGTCCCCGGGGTCGGGGCGGCCGCGGCGCCGGCGGCCGGGCCGCGCCAGGGCAGTGTGTGGCGGCGCGCGCTGCGGCTGTGGCGCACCCGCCTGGGCATCGCGATCACGGCGCTGCTGGTGCTGTTGGCCATCTTCGGCCCCGCGCTGGCGCCGCACAGCCCCAGCCAGTTCGTGGGCACGCCGTTTCAGTCGGCCGGAGGCGCCCTGCCGCTCGGCGCCGACCAGCTCGGGCAGGATGTCTGGTCGCGCTTCCTGGACGGCGGGCGCTCGATCCTGTTCACCTCCGCGCTGGCCACCCTGCTCGGCGTCGGCGCCGGCCTGGTCATCGGCCTCTCGGCGGCGCTGGCCGGCGGCTGGTGGGACGCGCTGATGCTGCGCCTCACCGACATCCTGCTCGCCTTCCCGCAGATCTTCCTGCCCCTGATCGCGATGGCCACGGTCGGGCCCAAGGCGTGGCTGATCGTGCTTACCGTGGCGCTGACCACGATGCCGCGCACCGTGCGGGTGATGCGCGGGGCCGCCGCCGGAGTGGTCGAGCGCGAGTTCGTCGCCGCCGCGCGCTCGATCGGCGACAGCCACGCGCGCATCTTGTTCGTCGAGGTGCTGCCCAACGTGATCGGCACGCTCGTCGTGGAGACGACCTTCCGCCTCACCTACGCGATCCAGCTGATCGCCGCGCTGGCCTTCCTCGGCCTGTCGACCAGCGCCGACGCGCCCAACTGGGGCACGATGGTCTCCCAGTCGGCCAGCGCGCTCATCCTGCAGCCGTGGGCGTCGCTGGTGCCCGGAGCCGCGATCGCGCTGCTGACGATCGGCATGGGGCTGATGGGCGACGGCCTGGCTCGCGCCACCGCCGGGCTGGACCGGGGGCGCTGATGGGCTCGGCGGCGATCGCAGTTCAGGACCTGCGGATCGAGCTGTCGGACACCCACGACGACATCGTCGACGAGGTCACGCTGCGCCTGGCCCCCGGAGAGGTGCTGGGACTGGTCGGCGAGTCGGGCTCGGGCAAGACGACGGTCGGCCTGGCCATGCTCGGGCACCAGCGCCGCGGGGCGACCGTGGCCGGCGGCCAGGTGCAGGTCGGCGAGCTGGACATGCTCAGCCTCAACGCCGGCCAGCGCCGCAGCGCCCGCGGCCGGCTCGTCTCCTATGTGCCGCAGGATCCCAGCGCGTCCCTGAACCCGGCGCGGCGGATCGGCGTCCAGTTGCTGGAGGCGCTGCGCGTGCACGACTGGGGCGGCGGCGAGCCGGCCCGCCGGACCCGCGTCACCGCGATGCTCGCCGATGTCTCGCTGCCCCAGGATCCGCCCTTCCTGGCCCGCTACCCCCACGAGCTCTCCGGGGGCCAGCAGCAGCGGGTCGCGCTGGCCATGGCCTTCGCCTGTGAGCCCGCCGTCGTCGTGCTCGACGAGCCGACCACCGGACTTGACGTCACCACCCAGGCGCACGTGCTGCGCACGGTGCGGCGGATGACCCGGGAGGGCGGCACCGCGGCGCTCTACGTCTCCCACGATCTGTCGGTGGTGGCCAGCTTCGCCGACCGGGTGGCGGTGATGTACGCCGGGCGGCTGGTCGAGCAGGGCCCGACCGATGAGCTGTTTCGCTGCGCCGCTCACCCCTACACCCGGCTGCTGCTGGCCGCCGTGCCCCGGCTGGACAGCGCCCGCACGCTGTCGGCGATCCCCGGCCGCGCCCCCTCGCCCGGCCGGCGGCCGCCGGGGTGCCCGTTCGCGCCGCGCTGCGACCTGCGCATCGACGCCTGCGAGCGCGAACTGCCGGCGCCCGAACCGGTCGGCCCAGAGCACGAGGCCCGCTGCATCCGGATCGCCCAGTCGCGGGCGCTGGCCCCCGCGACCAAGGTCAACGTGACCGGCGGGGAGCCCGAGCCGACCGGCACGGCGCTGTCGGTCACCGGGCTGAGCGCCGCGTACGGCGGCCACGAGGTCGTGCACGACGTCAGCCTGGCCGTCGGTCCCCGCGAGTGCGTCGCGCTGGTCGGCGAGTCGGGCAGCGGCAAGACGACGATCGCCCGCTCGATCTCCGGGCTGCACGCGCAATGGCGGGGCGAGGTGCGGGTCGGGGACGAGCTGCTCTCCCACGGCGTCGGCGGGCGCTCGCGGCAGGCCAAGCGCGAGATCCAGTACGTGTTCCAGAACCCGTACGGCTCGCTGAACCCGCGCCGCAACGTCGGCCAGGCCGTGGCGCGGCCCCTGACGCTGCTCGATGTGCCGCGGCGCGAGGTGACCCGGCGCGTGCACGAGATGCTCGAACGCGTGGCCCTGCCCGCGACCTACGCCGAGCGCTACCCCGATCAGCTCTCCGGCGGTGAGCGTCAGCGCGTGGCCATCGCGCGCGCGCTCATCTGCGAGCCGCGCGTGCTGCTCTGTGACGAGGTGACCAGCGCGCTCGACGTCTCGGTTCAGGCGGCGATCGTCACCCTGCTCGGCGACATCCAGCGTGATGTCGGCCTGAGCATCCTGTTCGTGACCCATAACCTCCCGCTCGTGCGCTCGATCGCCCAGCGCGTGATCGTCATGCGGGACGGCCGGGTGGTCGAGACCGGCCCCACGGCCGACGTCCTGGAGCACCCGGCCGACGCCTACACGCAACGGCTGATCGCCGACGCACCCCGCATCGACGAGCCCGCCCCGACCGCCGCCGAGCCGGCATGACCACCGCCCGGCGGCCCCTCATCTGCGCGCACCGGGGCGCCAGCGCGGACCTGCCCGACAACTCCCTGGCCGCGTTTGAGGCCGCGATCGCCGCGGGGGCCGACGTGATCGAGACCGACGTGCGCCAGGGCCCCGACGGGCGCCTCGTGCTCGCCCACGATCCGGTCACCGGGTCCGACACGAACCTGGTCGGCCTGGACGAGCTGCTCGCCATGACCCGCGGCCGGATCGGCCTGGACCTCGAGATCAAGGAGCCGGCGGCCGCCCAGGCCACCTGTGACGCGGTCCGCGGCTGGGCGGGCTGGCTGATGATCACCGCGTTTGATCCCGAGACCCTGCTCGCCGTCCGGCGCCACGCGCCCCGGCTGCGGACCGGCCTGATCGTCGAGGCCCCGGTGACCATCCACCCCGTCCGTGCGGCCCGGCGCTGCGGCGCCAGCGCGATTCTGTGGGAGGACGAGCTGGCCACGCCCGTGGCCCTGCGCGCCTGTGCAACGGAGGGGCTGGCCGCCTGGGTGTGGACGGTCAACGCCCCGTTCGGGCTCGCCGAGCGGATGGGCGATGAGCTCGAGGGCATCATCACCGACGTACCCGCGCTCGCCACGAGCCTCGCCGGGAGCCTCATCGGCGGTGACGCCCCGCATGGCTGACCTGCCCACGCCGATTCTGCGCGACTTCATCATCACCCGGTCACGCGTCTCGGAGCAGATCGCCGATGCGCTGCAGGAGGCGATCGTCTCCGGACGGCTGAAGCCGGGGGCGCGTCTGCGCGAGAGCGCGCTGGCCAGCGAGATCGGCGTGAGCCGCAACACCGTGCGCGAGGCGGTCCTGATCCTGCAGCGGTCGGGGCTGATCGACCATGAGGTCAACCGCGGCATGATCGTCCGCGCGCTGGACATCGAGACCGTCGCCGACCTCTACCGGGCCCGCGAGACGCTCGAGCTGGCCGGCGTGCGCGCGTCCGCGGGCGCTGACCTCGCACCCGTGCGGCAGGCGCTGGCCGAGCTCGACGAGGCCGCCCACCACGGCAGCGTCAAGGCGACGGTGGAGCGCGACCTCGGTTTTCACGCCGCGCTCGTCGGGCTGGTGGGCAGCGCCCGGCTGGACGAGTACTTCGCCGGCCTGCGCAGCGAGCTTCGCTACTACCTGGCCACGCTCTCGGTCGCCTACAACGAGACCGAGCGCCCCGCCGACCTCGTCGAGCAGCACGCCTGCATCCTGCGCGCGCTGGAGGCCGGCGACCGCCGGACCGCGGCCACCCGGACCCGCGAGCACGTCCGCCTCAACGGCCGCCAGGTGACCGACCTGCTGCGCTCGCGCGACGGCGGCTGACACGGCGGCCGGCCGCTGCGCTCCCGCGACGGAGGCTGATCGCTACACGGCTGCGGGAGGCTGCGCGGTGAGCGGCGCCCGGCCCCGGATCAGGTCGCAGGCCCGCTCGGCCAGCGCGATCGTCGGGGCGTTGGTGTTGCCGCTCACCGGGGTCGGCATCACCGAGGCGTCGATCACGCGCAGGCCCTGCATGCCCAGCACCCGCAGGTCATCGTCGACGACCGCCCCCATCGCGCAGGTGCCGACCGGGTGATACAGGGTGGTCGTGTTGCGCTCGATGTGGCTGATGATCTCCGTGTCGCTGGCGTCGGCCCCCGGAGCGGCGAAGCGCCCCGTGCTCACCGCCTGCAGCGCCGGTTGCTCGGCGACCTGGGCCAGCCGGCGCACCCCCTGCACCATCGCCCGCATGTCGTCGGGATCGACGAGGTAGTTGTGCAGGATCCGCGGCTTGGCGGTGGGGATCCGCGACCGCAGCTTGACGAACCCCTCGCTGCGGGGACGCAGCAGGCAGGCCGAGGTGGCCCAGCCGTCGACGAGGATCTCCCCCGCTCCCGCCTCGGGGAACAGGATCGGGATCGTGTGGATCTGGATGTCGGGCGCCGGCAGGCCGTCGCGGGTGCGAAAGAAGCCACCCGACTCGGCGAAGTTCGAGGTCAGCGGACCGCGGCCCTCGGTGGTGAGCAGGCCGAGGTTCTCCTCGCTCTCGGCGGACAGCAGCGAGGCCTCGGTCGTCGTGTAGGTCAGCCAGGTGGCGGGGTGATCGTGCAGGCCGCGGCCGACCGGCAGCTCGTGCACGGCGGCGATCCCCACCAGGGCCAGGTCGTCCGCCGGCCCGACCCCGGACAGCAGCAGGATCTGCGGGCTCTGGTAGGCCCCGGCGCTGAGGATCACCTCGCGCTCGGCCCGCAGCTCTAAGAGCTCGCCGCCGCGGTCGATCTCCACCCCGGTCGCCGTCCTCCCGTCGAGCAGCACCCGCGTGACGTGCGCGTCGGTGACCAGGTGCAGGTTGGACCGGCCGAGCACGGGATGCAGGTAGGCGACCGCCGCTGAGCAGCGCATCCCGTTGCGCTGGGTGACCTGATACCAGCCGACACCGTCCTGCTCGGCGCCGTTGAAGTCCTCGTTGGCCGGCATCCCGTCGGCGACCGCGGCCTCGATGAACGCCTCGCAGGTGCGGTAGCGCGAGCGGTTGTCGATCACCGACAGCGGTCCGCCGGCGCCGTGCAGCGCGTCGGCGCCGCGCTCGTTGTCCTCGGCGCGCTGGAAGTAGGGCAGCAGGTCGGCCCAGGACCACCCCTGGTGGCCGCGCGCGGCCCAGCCGTCGTAGTCCGAGCGGGCGCCGCGGATGTACACCATCGCGTTGGTCGACGAGGAGCCGCCCAGCGTGCGCCCCCGGGGCAGGTAGCGCTGGCGCCCGGCGAAGGCCGGCTCGGGGTCCGACAGCATCGCCCAGTCGTACTTGCTCTGCCCCAGGGCCAGGCAGCCGGCGGGCAGATGGATCTCATCGGCGACGTCGGGCGGCCCGGCCTCGACCAGACACACGCGGACGTCCTCGTCCTCGCTGAGCCGGTGGGCGAGCACGCAGCCGGCCGAGCCGGCACCGACGATCACGTAGTCATAGGTCTGCAACGGGGCCTCCCTGGAGTGGTCGTCCATTCTCTGCGGCGGTCACCACCCCGTCAAGGCGCGACCTGCGCCGGTCCCTGCACCCGTCAACGCGCGACCTGCGCCGGTCCCTGCACCCGTCAAGGCGCGACCGGCCCCTAGTACCAGTCCTGGATCCAGGCGGTCCAGCGGGTGCTGTCCGAGCCGGGGTCGATCCGCAGCGTGTACCGGCCCGGCCCGGCCGCGATCGGCTGGCTGTGGCGCCCGCCGTCCGAGAGCCCGAAGGAGCGCGTGCCACCGGCCGCTGCGGTCACCGTCGCGGTGGGACCCGAGCAGAAGACGATCCAGGTGCAGGTGCCCTGAAAGCTCATCGTGTACACGACCCGCCAGTGCGAGCCGCGCACGGTGAACGGGACCGAGACGGCGTGGTCGCCTCCGCTCAGCGTCGCGACGGTCTGCCAGCGCGGCGTCTCGGCAACGTCGATCCGGACCACGGAGTGCGGCGGCGTGCGGGAGCCCGGAGCCGGTGATTGGGCGGTCACCGTCCCGCCGGGAACGCCCGGGGCGACGATCGTGTGCACGCGGACGCCGAGGTGGCTGGCGGCCAGCCGCGATTCGGCGTCGGCCAGCGGGCGACCGGCCAGCTCGGGCACCTTCACCGGGCGCAGTCCGCTGCTGAGCACGACGGTCAGCAGCCCGCCCTGATCGATACGGCGGCCGGGCCCGGGGGTCTGGGCGATGGCGGTGCCGCGCGGCCGGCCGGAATAGCGGTGGCGCAGGGTGACGCGGACGGCCAGCGAGCGCGCCTTTCTCTGGATCGCGTGCGCCCGCAGGCCGATCAGGCGCGGCACGCGTACGCGGTCGCCGCTGCCGGCGATCAGGCCGGCGGCGAGCATCGCCCCCATGAGCAGGAAGGCGGCGGCCAGCGCGGCCAGGCTGCGGCGCCGGCCGGCCGGGTTGTGGGTGTGGCGAGGGCTCAGGCGCCCCGCACGGCGGGTGCGCTCGGGCGCAGAGCGGATCCGGGGATGCGCGGGGGCAGCCGGGGCGCTGGCGCGGCGCGGGGGCGGGAGCCGGGCCGGCGTCGGGGCCGGGGCCGGACGCGCCGAGGCGGTCGGCACGGCGGCCTCGATCGCCTGCGCCATCTCGGCCCCGTCGCGGAAGCGGTCGGCCGGCGCCTTGGCCAGCGCCCGCCGGGTGACGGCGGCCAGCGCGGGCGGCGTGCTGCGCGGCAGGGCCGGCGGCGCGTCACGGAGGTGACGCAGGGCCAGCTCGACCGCCGCCCGTTCGGTGAACGGCGGCGTCCCGGCGAGCATCTCGTAGAGCACGATGCCGGCGCTGTACACGTCGGTGGCCGGCGTCGGGGCATGACCGCGAGCCTGCTCGGGGGACATGTAGCGGGGGGTGCCGACGATCGTCGCCCCCACCCCGTCGCTGGAGCCCTCGGCCAGGCGGGCGACGCCGAAGTCGGCCACCTTCACCCGGCCGTCGCGCGTGAGCATGATGTTGGCCGGTTTGACGTCGCGATGCACGACGTTCTCGGCGTGCGCGCGGGCCAGCGCCCGGCACAGCTGGGCCGCGATCTCGGCCGCGACCGCGGGGGCCAGCGGCCCGCGGCGCAGGCGGTCGGCCAGGCTCTCCCCGTCGATCAGCTCCGAGACGTAGTACAGGCCCTCCTGGCCCTGCCCCACGTCGAAGATCTGCACGATCCCGGGGTCGCTGAGGCGGGCGAGGATCCGCGCCTCGCGCTCGAAGCTGCGCGCCCACTCGGGATCCTCCGCCCACCAGGGTTTGATCAGCTTGACCGCCACGGTCCGCTCCAGCCGCCGGTCCACGGCGCGGTAGACCCGTCCGAACGCCCCCTCGCCGATCACGGCGTGGAGCTCGTAGCGGTCCTCGAGGGCGCTTCCGGAGAGGTCGGGTGCGTGGGGCATGTCGGGCGGCGGTCGCGGGGTGCCGCAGCGGCGGGCGCCCCGTCCCCTCAATGATGGCTGATCGCCGGGCCGATCCGGCCGATCAATGCAGGATGACAACGATCACGAGCAGCAGCACGACCACGATCAGGCCGGCTCCGGCCAGTGGCCAGCGGTTGCGCCAGTAATCGGGGCGGGCCCGGTCACGCGAGTAGCGACCCTCCGGCGGGGTCCCCACCCAGTCGTCATCGTCGTCCCAGGGGGCCATACTCAGGGTCTACCCGTTCGGCGGCGCTTCTGCTCACCAGACGCCGGCGCGGAGGGACCGGGTCCGAGCGGGGCGGGCGGCCGCGCCGGCGCCTGGGCGGGGCGGGCGGCCGCGCTGGCGCCTGGGCGGGGCGGGCGGCCGCGCGGCGACCCGGCGGGGCGGGCGGCCGCGTTGGCGACCGTCCGCCCCTGTCCCTTGGCCGGGGTCACAGCTCGGCGCTGCCCGGGCCAAACGCGGTCCAGGCCGCGCGCAGTCCTCCGCGCAGATCCCGGAGGACGCGCACCCGGCCCCTGACCACATCGCGGCCGCGCGGGCGCCGGCGGGCGGGCTCGGGCGGTGTCGGGGCCGGCGGGCGCACGGGCCGCGTGCGCGATAAGGGCACGCGTCCGCTGCGGCTGAGCACGATGTACTCATCTGAGTCGAACAGCATGGGTCAGTCTCCCTCAAGTGACGGGTTAATACAGCTGACGTGTCATGTCATCCGGCCGTGTCAGGCCAGCCTTGACCCTCACCTGTCAGGTGACGGTTCGGCGGCGCGACTCGGAGCGGGATGGAGTTACGGCGGTACGGCGATCAGCGTGTGTTCATGGTCATCGGTCACCTCAAAGCTCGAGTCTGGGCACAAAAAAGGCGGTCCCTGGGGACCGCCCTCGCGAGGTGGAAAAGCTGTCGCCACAGGGGTTACGGCGCAGTCCTCCACGCGAGGGCAGGGTGGGCGGTCATCCGCGTCGGCACGACGAAGCCGTACGCGCGGGCACCAGTGCCCACAGAGACGGGGGCCTGGGCGGCGGACGAGCGGCGGATGTCAGAGAGGGATCGGGTCATTGCGTTACTCCTACGTCGCAGGTGAACCTAGCCGATCCCGCGGATGTTTGCAACCCGAACGTGTGGATTTCTGTACTGACACCTCGGCGCCCGCCGCGCGGGCGCGCCGAGCGCATCGGCACAAGCCGACGGGGGAGGTTGGGAGAATCGGACGTCGATGCTCCACGTCCACCGAGCCGAGCGCGCCGATCGCCTTGCCGACGCCCTGTCGCAGCTGCTCGCGCACCCGCTGGACGATCCCTTCGCCGCCGAGGTGGTCGCAGTGCCCACGCGCGGCATGGAGCGCTGGCTAACCCAGCGCATGTCGTCACGGCTGGGCGCGGGAGCCGGCCGGGGCGACGGCATCTGCGCCGGGGTCGCGTTCCCCTTCCCCACCCGGTTGCTCGGCGACGCCGTGGCGGCGGCCTCGGGCGTGGAGCCCGAGCACGATCCCTGGTTGCCCGAGCGGGCCGCCTGGCCGCTGCTCGACGTGGTGGCCGAGGGCCTGCACGAGCCGTGGCTGGCCACCCTGGCCCACTTCCTGGGCTACGACGGCGATCCGCCGGACCCGATCAAGGCCGACCGGCGGCTGACCATCGTCCGTCACCTGGCCGGCCTGTTTCATCACTACGCCCTGCACCGCCCGGCGATGATCGAGGCCTGGGCGCGGGGCGAGGACTGCGACGCGCTCGGGGAACCGCTGGACCCCGGCGCGCGCTGGCAGGCCGAGCTGTGGCGCCGTCTGCGCGCGCGGATCGGCCTGCCCGGCCCGGCCGAGCGGCGGCGGCGGGCCGGGGAGCGGCTCACCGAGGACCCGTCGCTGGTCGCCCTTCCCGCCCGGCTGTCGCTGTTCGGGCTCACCCGCCTGCCCGCCGGCCATCTGGAGATCCTGCGGGCGCTGGCGCGCGGGCGCGACGTGCACCTGTTCCTGCTGCACCCCTCCGACGGCCTGTGGCAGGCGGTCGCGCAGCGACTCGGCGGCGCCGTTCCCGTCGCCCGCCGCTCGGCGGATCCGACGGCCGAGATCCCTCACCATCCCCTGCTCGCCTCCTGGGGCCAGGACGCCCGGGAGCTGCAGCTCGTGCTGGCCGGGGCAGGGCGGGAGGCCGGGGAGCCGGCCGAGCCGCTGGAGGATCACGTGTACCCCGCCGGCCGGGTCGCGCCCGGACTGCTCGGCCGCCTGCAGGCCGACGTGCGGGCCGACCGCCGGCCCCCGGGGGCACCGCTGCCCAACCACCCGGACCGGCGCGCCGCGCTGGACCCCGATGATCGCTCGGTTCAGATCCACGCCTGCCACGGCCGCGCCCGGCAGGTCGAGGTGATCCGCGACGCGATCCTGCACGCGCTCTGCGACGACCCGGAGCTCGAGCCGCGCGACGTGATCATCATGTGCCCCGACGTCGAGGTGTTCGCGCCGCTGATCGAGGCCGCGTTCGGGTCCGGCGAGGTCGCCGCCGAGGAGAGCGCGGCCGACGCCACCGGCCTGGGCGCCGCCCCGACCGGGACCGCGGCGGTCACGACGGCCTCCGGGCCCAACCCGGCGGACCTGCGCGTGCGCCTGGCCGACCGCTCCCTGCGCCAGACCAACCCGCTGCTGGGCGTGGTCACCCAGCTGCTCGAGCTGGCCCCGCGCCGCGTCACCGCCTCCGAGGTGCTCGACCTGGCCGACCGGGCGCCGGTCCGCCGGCGCTTCCGGCTCGATGACGACGACCTCGCGCGGATGCGCGACTGGGTCTCCGAGGCCGGCGTCCGCTGGGGCCTGGATGCACCCAGCCGCGCGCGCTACAAGCTCGACGGCGTGCTCGAGGGCACCTGGTCGGCGGGCCTTGACCGGCTGCTGCTCGGCGTGACGATGACCGAGGACGACCGGCGCCTGTTCCACGGCGTGCTGCCGCTGGACGACGTCGACAGCCGATCGATCGACCTCGCCGGCCGCCTGGCCGAGCTGATCGCGCGCCTGCACGAGGTGCTGGACACCTTCAGCCGCACGCAGCCGATCGCCGAGTGGGCCGCGGCGATCGGCGCCGCCGCCGACCTGCTCAGCGCCCCGGCCCCGCTGGAGCGCTGGCAGCGCGCCGAGCTGCAGCGCATCCTGGACGAGCTGGTGGCCGACGCGGGACCGGCGGCCGAGGCGCCGCTGGCGCCCGCCGAGGTCACCGCGCTGCTCGCCTCACGGCTGGAGGGCCGCCCGACGCGGGCCAACTTCCGCACCGGCCACCTCACCGTGTGCACGCTGGTCCCGATGCGCTCGGTGCCCCATCGGGTCGTCTGCCTGCTCGGGCTCGACGACGGGGCCTTCCCCCGCAAGGCACCGCGGGACGGCGATGACCTGATGCTCGACCATCCCCACGTCGGCGAGCGCGACCCGCGCTCGGAGGACCGCCAGCTGCTGCTCGACGCGCTGCTGGCCGCGACCGAGCGGCTGATCGTCACCTACACCGGCAACGACGAGCGGACCAACACCGAGCGTCCCCCCGCCGTTCCCGTCGGCGAGCTGCTGGAGGCGATCGATGCCACCGTGCACGCGGGGGCGCCCACCGCGGATGGCCGCACCGCGCGTGATCAGGTGCTCATCCGCCATCCCCTGCAGCCGTTCGATCCCCGCAACTTCGTCCCCGGGCGGCTCGGTAGTCCCGAGCCCTGGAGCTATGACCGGGTCACCCTGGCTGGGGCGCGGGCGATGAGCGCGCCGCGCGATCCCCGCCCGCCCTTCCTGCGGGCACCGCTGCCGGCGCCGGCCGAGCCGGTGCTCGAGCTCGACGACCTCGTGCGCTTCGTCGAGCACCCGGTCCGGGCCTTCCTGCGCCAGCGGCTCGGGATCGCGCTGCGTGGTGAGGACGATGAGATCGCCGACGGCCTGGCCATCGAGCTCGACGGGCTGCAGCGCTGGGGCGTCGGGCAGCGCCTGCTCGAGGCGCGGCTGGCCGGGGTCGGCGGCCAGGACGCCTACCGGGCCGAGATCGCCCGCGGGCTGCTGCCGCCGGGGATGCTCGGCCATCCGGTGATCCGTGACGTGCTGCCGATGGTCACTCACATCGTCGATGAGGCGCGGAAGTTCGTCGCGCCGGGCGCGACCGACGAGCCGATCGACGTGCGGCTGCTGCTCGGCGACGGGCGGCGCCTGGCCGGAACCGTCTCCGGGGCCTGCGGCGAGGTGCTGCTCACCA
This sequence comes from Solirubrobacteraceae bacterium, assembly GCA_035713465.1. Lineage (GTDB taxonomy): Bacteria > Actinomycetota > Thermoleophilia > Solirubrobacterales > Solirubrobacteraceae > Palsa-465. Next base: position 34,854 of record DASSZP010000036.1, read on the forward strand.
CCACCTACTCACGCGTCGCGCCCAAGCACCGGATCGCCGCCTGGGTGCGGCTGCTGGCCGTGGTGGCGGCCCACCCCGAGCGCGAGCTCACCGCGGTCACGATCGGCCGGGCCGGCCACGACGACGTCCGCGTCGCGGTGGCCCGGGTCCCCGGGGCCGATGCCGCGGCGCGGGGCGCGTGGGCCACCGAGGCGCTGAGCGCGATCATCGATCTGCGCGACCGCGGGATGCGTGAGCCGCTGCCCCTGTTCTGTGAGACGTCGGCCGCCTACGCCGAGGCGGCCCGGGGCGGCCGCGATCCCGTGCCCGACGCCGAGCAGCGCTGGAAGTCGGAGTTCAACTTCGACCACGAGGACCGGGACCCGTCGCATCTGCTCGTGCTCGGCGGTGAGCTCGCGCTCGCGCAGCTGCTCGAGCTGGCGCCGGCCGCCGGGGAGGACGGCCCTGGCTGGGACGGCACCCAGACGACGCGGCTCGGCCGGCTGGCCGTGCGGCTGTGGTCAGACCTGCTCGAGCACGAGGAGGTGAGCACCCGGTGAGCTCCGGCGCCGCCCCCGCCCTGGAGACGCCTGAGCCGTTTGAGATCTACGGGCCGCTGCCCCGCGGCGTGACCGTGCTCGAGGCCAGCGCGGGGACGGGCAAGACGTACACGATCGCCGCGCTGGCCACCCGCTACGTGGCCGACGGGGTGCCGCTGGAGGAGCTCCTGCTCGTCACCTTCACGCGGATCGCCACGGGGGAGCTGCGCGACCGGGTGCGCGAGCGGATGGTCACCGCCGAGCAGGGACTGCGGGCGATCCTGGACGGGATGCTTCCGGGCGCCGACCGGCTCGTCGATCTGCTCGCCGACGGTCCCCAGGCCGCCGTCGAGGCGCGCCACCGCAACCTCGCGCGGGCGGTGGCCAGCTTCGACGGGGCGACGATCGCCACCACGCACGGCTTCTGCCAGGAGGTGCTCGGCGGGCTCGGCATCGCCGGGGACTTCGAGTCCGACGTGACCTTCGTCGAGGATCTCTCCGCGCTGGCCGAGGAGGTGATCGACGATCTCTACGTGCGCCGCTTCACCCAGGGCGCGGCGCCCGCCTTCGATCGCGCCCACGCCGGCCGCGTGGCCCGCGCGGCCATCGACCACCCCAGCGTGCCGATTCTCGCTGAAGACGTCGGCCTGGGGGCGATGCGCGGCCGCCTGGCGCAGCGGGCCCGGCTCGAGTTCGACCACCGCAAGCGCCGGCTCCGGGTGATGACCTTCGACGACCTGGTCATCCGCCTCAAGCAGGCGCTGCAGACCGACCGCAGCGCCGCCGCCGCCGCGCAGCTGCGCCGCCGCTTCCGGATCGTGCTCGTCGACGAGTTCCAGGACACCGACCCGGACCAGTGGGCGATCCTGCGGATGGCCTTCGCCGGGGATCAGACGACGCTGGTCCTGATCGCCGACCCCAAGCAGGCCATCTACGCCTTCCGCGGCGCTGACGTGTACGCCTACCTGGAAGCCGCCCAAGCCGCCGGCGTGCGGCGCACGCTCACCGTCAACTGGCGCTCGGACGGCGCGCTCGTGCAGGCGCTGGATGCGCTGCTGGGTGGCGTGCGCCTCGGCCATCCCCTGATCGCCTACCGCCAGGTGAGCGCCGCCGCCGGCCATGAGGGCTCCCGGCTGCGCGGCGCCCCGGACGCGGCGCCGCTGCGCCTGCGGGTCCTTCACCGCGATCACCCGGAGCTGACCGTGACCGCCAAGGCCGGCTACGCGCAGACCGACAGCGCGCGCGCGCTCATCTGCTCGGACCTCGCCGCCGAGGTCGTGGCGCTGCTCAGCGCGGGGGCGGAGATCGAGCGGCGCGACGGGTCCGGCCGGACCGAGACCGTCGCACCCGGCCACCTGGCCGTGCTCGTGCGCACCAACCGCCAGGCCGAGATGATCCGCGCGGCGCTCCAGGCCCGCGACGTCCCCGCGGTCATCAACGGCGCGGGCAGCGTGTTCGCCACCGACGCCGCCGGCGATTGGCTGGCCCTGCTTCAGGCCCTGGAGCGCCCCGCCTCGGCCCTGCGCGCGCACGCCGTCGCGCTGACCCCGTTCTTCGGCTGGACGGCCGAGCAGATCGTCGCCGCCGAGACCGATCCGTGGGCGTGGGAGGACGTCCACCGGCGGCTGCACGACTGGGCACGGGTCCTGCGCGACCGGGGCGTGGCCGCGCTGCAGGAGACGATCACGCTGGCCGAGGGGCTGCCCGCCCGCGTCCTGGCCGGTCATGAGGGGGAGCGGCGGCTGACCGATCTGCGCCACCTCGGTCAGCTGCTGCACGCCACCGCCTCACTCGAGCAACTCGGCACGACCGCGCTGACCTCGTGGCTGCGCACTCAGATCGCGCAGGCCCGCGAGGCCGCCGACGAGGAGCGCAGCCGCCGCCTGGAGTCCGACGCCGACGCGGTCCAGGTGCTGACCATCCACCGCAGCAAGGGTCTTGAGTTCCCCGTCGTGTACCTGCCCTTCATGTGGGAGGCGGGAGCGCGCGAGCCCAAGCACGAGCCGGTGTTCTTCCACGACCCGTCCGCCGGGGATGCGCAGCGTCTGGACGTGGGCATCGACGGTCCGCAATGGCGCGAGCACAGCGCCCGCTACCTGGCCGAGCAGCGCGGCGAGGATCTGCGCCTGGCCTACGTCGCCCTCACCCGCGCCCGGCATCAGGTCGTGCTGTGGTGGGCCGGGGCCTGGGGGTCGGCCAACGGCCCGCTCACCCGGCTGCTGTTCAGCCGCAGCGAGAACGGTGACATCGCCCCCACCGCCCGCACCGTGCCCGCCGATACCGCGGTGGCCGAGCGGATGGCCGCGATCACCGCGGCGGCGCGCGATTGCGTCAGCATCGAGACCGTCGTCCCGCGCGGGCTGGCCGTCGGCTGGAGCGGTGAGTCCGTGCCGCCCGGCACGCTGGACGCGGCGCGCTTCACGCGCCGCCTGGACCGGGGCTGGCGGCGCACGTCCTACTCCGACATCACCGCGGCCAGCCACGAGAACTGGGTCGGATCAGAGCCCGAGGACCCGCTGATCGACGATGAGCCCGCCGACGCGGACCTCGGCCCGGACGCCGCCGCCCGGGCCGGCGCGGACGCCGGCGCGGGCGAGCGGGCGCCGGACGGGCCCGCTTCGCGGCCCGCGGCCCTGGCCGCGGTGCCGGCCGGGACCGAGGTCGGCACCTTCGTGCACCGCGTCCTGGAGGCGACCGACTTCGCCGCCGGCGATCTGACCCTCGAGCTGACCCAGCGGGTGGCCGCGGAGCGGGTGCGCCGCGGCGTGGAGATCGGGGACCCGGCCGCGGTGGTGGCCGGCCTGCGGGCGGCGATCGAGACCCCCCTGGGGTCCGTGCTCGGCGGCCGGCGACTGGCCGACATCGGCCGCGGCGACCGCCTGGACGAGCTCGGCTTCGAGCTGCCGCTGGTCGGCGGGGACACCCCGACCGGCACGACCGGCCCGGGCCGGATCGCCGCCGTGCTGCGCGCCCATCTCCCGGCCGGCGACCCGATGGCCGCCTACGCCGAGCGACTCGGCGATGCCGGGCTGCGCGCCAACGTGCGCGGCTATCTCACCGGCAGCCTGGACCTCGTGGTCCGGGTGCGGGACCAGGATGCGGTGCGCTTTGCCGTCCTGGACTACAAGACCAACCGGCTGGGTGACTTCGATCAGCCGCTGACCCTGGCCGACTACCACCCGGACCTGATCGCGGCCGAGATGCACCGCCGCCACTACTCGCTGCAGGCGCTTCTCTACCTCGTCGCCCTGTACCGCTTTCTGCGCTGGCGGGTCCCGGGCTTTGATCCCGACGTCCAGCTGGCCGGGGCGGTGTACCTGTTCGTGCGCGGGTGCGACGGCGCCGCGGCGCCGTGTGATGGCGACCGTCCCTACGGCGTGTTCGGCTGGCGCCCGGTGCCCGGGCTGGTCGCGGCCCTGTCCGACGCGCTGGACCGGGGCAGCGCGTGAGCCTGGAGGCCGTCATCTCCGATCCCGACCCGTTCGCGGCCCGGATCGCCACCCAGGCCTCCGGCCTGCTGCGCCAGTTCAACGCCGCCGGCGTGCTGTCGGCCGCCGACGTGCACGTCGCCCGCCGGCTCGGCGCGCTGGCCGGGGAGTCCTCAGAGCCGGTGCTGCTGGCCGCCGCGCTGGCTGTCCGCGGGCCGCGCCTCGGCCACGTGCACGTCGATCTGGCCGCGATCCGCGGGACCGCGGCGATCGACACCGAGGACCCGATCGATCTGGACCAGTTGCCCTGGCCCGATCCCGAAACGTGGGCCGAGACGGTGGCGGCCAGCCCGCTGGTCGCCTGCGAGGGAGCCGAGGGCAGCGCCGTGCGGCCGCTGCGGCTGCGCGGCTCCTGGCTGTACCTGGATCGCTACTGGGCCGAGGAGATCGCCGTTGCCGACGCGCTGCTGCACCGCTCCGGACCCTCGTCACCGGAGCCTGACCCGGACCTGCTCGCCGCCGGCCTTGAGCGGATGTTCCCCGGGGAGACTGGTGGCCGCCAGGCCGATGCGGCCCGCGCCGCGGTGCGCCAGCGCTTCGCGGTGGTGGCCGGGGGTCCGGGGACGGGCAAGACGACCACGGTCGCGCGGATCGTCGCCCTGCTCGCCGAGCAGGCCCAGGCGGCCGGGCGGCCGCTGCCGCTGATCGCGCTTGCCGCCCCGACCGGGAAGGCCGCCGCCCGCCTGCAGGAGGCGGTGCGCGAGGAGACCGGCCAGATCACGGTCTCCGGCGAGGTGCGCGAGCTGCTGCTCGAGCTCTCGGCCACCACCCTGCACCGCCTGCTCGGCTGGCGGCCGGGCAGCAACAGCCGCTTCCGCCACGACCGCCGCCGGCGCCTGGCCCACGACGTGGTCATCGTCGATGAGACCTCGATGGTCTCCCTGTCGCTGATGGCCCGGCTGGTCGAGGCCCTGCGCGATGACGCGCGGCTCGTGCTCGTCGGCGATCCCGGGCAGCTGGCCTCGATCGAGGCCGGCGCGGTGCTCGGTGACATCGTCGGCCCGGCCGCAGAAGCCCCGGCGCCGAGCACCGCCTCGGGCTTCGGGCAGGGGATCGTCGTGCTGGACCGGGTGCACCGCTTCGGCGGTGACATCGCCGCGCTGGCCACGGCGATCCGGCGCGGGGACGCCGACGCGGTGCTCGAGCGGCTGCGCGCCGGCGGCGACGTGAGCTGGATCGAGGCCGACGTCGCGCAGGAGGCTGCGCTCGGCCCGGTGCGGGACGGCGCCCTGGCCTGCGCGCACGCGGTCATGGACGCCGCGCGCGACGGTGACGCCGCCGGGGCGCTGGACGCGCTGGGCGACTTCCGCATCCTCTGCGCGCACCGGCGCGGCCCCCACGGCGTGACCAGCTGGAACGCGCGGATGCAGTCCTGGCTTGCGGAGGAGCGCGGCGGGCTGGCCACCGCGGAGCGCTGGTACGTCGGGCGACCGCTGCTCGTCACCGAGAACGACTACGAGCTCGGGCTCAACAACGGCGACACCGGCGTGGTGCTCGCCCACGCAGGCCGCGTGCAGGCCGCGTTCGCGCGCGGGAGCGCCACCGTGACCTTCAGCCCCAGCCGGCTGGGCAGCATCGAGACCGTGTACGCGATGACGATCCACAAGAGCCAGGGCTCGCAGTTCGACGCCGCCGCCGTGCTGCTGCCCGACCCCGGCTCGCGGATCCTCACCCGGGAGCTGCTCTACACGGCCGCCACCCGCGCGCGGCGGCGGCTGATCATCGCCGGGACCGAGGAGGCGGTCCGGGCCGCCGTGCAGCGTCCCGTCGCCCGGGCCTCGGGCCTGCGCGCGCGCCTCTGGGGCTGACGACCCGCGCGCGCTACGCCGCGTCCATCGGGCTCCCACCACATTTTGGCTTGCCTTGCGGGGCGGGTCTCGGCTAGGCCGCCCGCCGGCACCATGGGACTGGGGCTTGACAGGCATCACGCGTGGCGTGGACCGGTGCTCGCCGCAATCGCGGTCGCCGTTCTGGCTGCCCTGCTGCTCCAGCCGCCGAGCCGAGCCGCAGGGGCATCGCTGGCGATCTCGGTCTCGGGCAACCACTTCGTCGACGGGGCGGGGCAGACGATCCGGCTGCTCGGGGTCAACCACGCCAGTTCGGAGTATGCGTGCGTGGACGGCTACGGCTACAACGACGGCTTTCAGACCGACGCCGATGCGGCCGCGATCGCCGCCTGGCACGCCAACGCGGTCCGGGTCCCGCTCAACGAGGACTGCTGGCTGGGCATCAACGGGCAGCCCAACAGTTCGCAGGGGGCGAGCCCGCCCCTGACCCAGGCCGGCTACCAGCAGGCCGTCGAAGCCTACGTGAGCGCGCTCAACGCGCACGGGCTCTACGCGATCCTCGACCTGCACTGGAGCGCGCCGGGCGGCCAGATCGCTTTAGAGCAGCAGCCGATGCCCGACGCCAGTCACGCCGCCGCCTTCTGGTCCTCGGTGGCCTCCACGTTCAAGGACAACCCCGCGGTCGTGTTCGACCTGTTCAACGAGCCCTACGACCCGACCGATCCGAGGTCCGGCTCGGACACGACCGCCGCGGACAAGGTCACCTGGAACTGCTGGCAGGCCGGCACGCAGGACGGCACCCCGGGCGGCTCGCCCTGTGACACCCAGGCCTACGACGACAGCGGCAACCCAACCTCGAAGTATCAGGTGGTTGGTATGCAGACGCTCATCAACGCGGTCCGCTCGGCCGGGGCCACGCAGCCGATCCTGCTCGGCGGTCTGGACTACGCCAACGACCTGACCCAGTGGACGGCCCACGAGCCCAGTGACCCGCAGCATCAGCTCGCGGCGTCGTTCCACAACTACCAGGGCAAGAGCTGCGACAACGCCGCGTGCTGGAACTCCACGATCGCCGGTGTCGCTGCGACCGTGCCGGTGGTCACCGGGGAGTTCGCCGAGGACGACTTCCAGAACACGCCGTATTGCAGCAACTCGACGCCGACCACGTTCGACGCCGACTACATGAACTGGGCCGACCAGCACGGGGTGGGCTATCTCGCCTGGGGCTGGGAGCTGCTCTCGCCCACCGACATCCAGAACCAGGGCTGCAGCGCCTACTTCCTGACCAGCGACCACGCGGGTACACCAGCCGCGCCCAACGGCACGGCGGTGCACGACCATCTCCTCGCGCTGGCCACCGCGACCCCCCCGGCGCCTCCGGTCAGCACCCCCACCCCGACGCCCGCGCCGACCCCGACCCCTGCCCCGACGCCGACCCCGGCCGGCGGGGGCGGTCAGGCGATCAAGCTGAGCTCGGTCACGGCGGCGGTCCGCCCCGGCGCCACCGTCGTGGTCGTCTCCCTGCGCTCGGCGAAGAACTGCACGGGCACGCTGACCCTCCGGACCGCCAAACCGGAGGCCGCCTCGGCGGCCCGGTCACGCCGGCGGGCGCACCGGATCACCCTGGGAACCGCGCGCTTCCGGCTCAGGGCCGGCCACCGGACCGCGATCGTGGTCAAGCTGTCCCAGGCCGGGCGCCGGGTGCTGCTGCGCACGCACTCGCTCAAGGCGCTGCTCACGGTGACCCTGACCAGCGGCAGGACCCACACGACCACCCGCCGGACCGTGACCCTGCGCGTTCCCTCCTCGCATCACCGACGTCACCGCCGCTGAGCGCCGCCTGCTGCCCGGCGGACGAGCGATCCTGCGGCCCCTGCCCCCGCCGCCGGAGCGATCCTGCGGCCCTGCCCCCCGCCGCGCGCCCCTCCCCGGTCTCACCGGCCCTGCGGGCCCCTCACACCTGACAGACCGGGCACCAGTAGGTGGTGCGCCCCCCGATCGTCGCGCGCTGAAGCGGCTGGTGGCCACAGCGGGGACACACGCCGCCCCGACGCGCACCGGCGAAGCGGCCCGTGTGCACGCCCCCCTTGCTGTGGGCGGAGCGGATCGCCCTGCGCAGCTGCACGCGCAGCCGGTCCAGATCCTCGGTGCTGAGCGTGTCGACCCGGCGGTCGGGGGCGATCCGGGCCTGCCAGAGCACCTCGTCGGCGAGCAGGTTGCCGACCCCGGAGATCCACTTCTGGTCCAGCAGCCGCGCCTTGATCGGCGCGCGCCCGGTCCCGATCCGGGTGCGGAACAGCGACCGTGAGATGTCGGCCGCGTCGGGCCCGACGTGACTGAAGTCAGGGTCGACGACGGCCCGGCCCAGACGCCGCTTGTCGCGCAGAGCGAGGCGACTGCCGTCGGCGAACTCCAGCGCGAACCGGTCCCAGCGCGGGTTGGACGGCTCGGACCCGTCGATCACCATGTGGCCGGCCATCCCCAGGTGCAGCCCGAGCGTCGGGCCGTCCTCGGTCTCCAGCCACAGGAACTTGCCCCGCCGGTGAGCCGAGGCGACGGTGTGACCGACCAGCGCGTCGGAGATCTCGCCGGGCGCGTGGGGGCGGCAGACGTAGGTGTCGGCGTCGTCAACGGCGGTGATCCGCCTCCCGACCACCCGCTCCATCGTCTTGCGGGCGCGTTCGGCTTCGGGCAGCTCGGGCATGACACATCAGCGTAGAGAACCCGGAGGCTTCTCCCGGCACCATCTGCGCACCCGGGGGGCTCGCCCCGATACCCGTGTCCGCACCCGGGAGGCTCGCCCCGGCGCCATCCACGCAGGCCGATCTGTCAAGGTCCCACCCACACCATGGCCGTCACCATCCAACACCACCCCGCCGGGATCACCGCCCACGAGACGACCGGTCTCGGCCGCGCGATGCACGCGCTGCGCGACGGCGATCGCACCTGGCTGATCGACCCGTTCCACGCCGCCGAGTTCCGCGACTCGCTCAGCGAGCTGCCCCCACTGGCCGGGGTCATCCAGCTCCTGGACCGCCACAACCGCGACTGCTCGGAGATCGCCGGCAGCTTCGACATCCCCCTGCACCGGGTCCCGCGGGCAGTACCGGACAGCGAGCTCGAGGTCATCCCCGTCGTCGAGCGGCGCATCTGGCACGAGGTCGCGCTGTGGGCCCCGCAGACCCGCGCCCTGGTCATCGCCGAGTCGGTCGGCACCGCGCCGCTGTTCGGGCTCGGCCGTCCGGCCGGCATGCATCCGATGCAGCGGTTCATGCCGCCCCGTCGCGCGCTGTCCGGGCACGCGCCCGAGCTGCTGCTGGTCGGCCACGGCCCGGCGCTCCAGACCGGCGCGGCGGCGGCCCTGGCCGGGGCGCTCGATCACGCCCGCGGCGACCTGCCGCGGCTGATCACCAGGCTGCCCAGCGTCCTGCACCGGAGCTGACCCGCGGTGGCTGCGGACGCCGTCGAGCTCCAGGTCGGCGAACGCACCGTCCGCATCTCCAGCCCGGACCGCGTCTACTTCTCTGACCGGGGCGAGACCAAGCTCGACCTGGCCAACTACTACCTCAGCGTCGGCGACGGGATCGTGCGCGCGCTGCGCGAGCGGCCGTGCATGCTGCACCGCTTCCCGCGGGGCGTCGACGGCGAGAAGGTCCATCAGAAGCGGCTGCCCCCCGGGGCGCCGGACTGGATCGAGACCGTCCGCATCCACTTCCCGCGCTTTGATCGCACCGCCGATGAGCTGTGCGTGACCGAACTGGGCGCGGTCATCTGGGCGGTGCAGATGTCGACGGTCGAGTTCCATCCCTGGAACTCGCGGCGGCCCGACGTCGAGCACCCCGACGAGTGGCGGATCGACATCGACCCGATGCCCGACTGCCCCTTTGACCGGGTGCGGCGCGTGGCCGGCGTCGTGCACGAGGTCCTGGACGAGCTCGGCATCACCGGCTGGCCCAAGACCTCGGGCGGCTCGGGCATCCACGCCTACGTGCGGATCGAGCCGCGCTTTAGCTTTGCCGAGGTGCGCCGGGCCGCGCTGGCCTTCGCGCGCGAGATCGAGCGCCGCGCGCCCGACGACGTGACCACGACCTGGTGGCGCAAGGACCGCGACCCCGCCAAGGTGTTCGTCGACTACAACCAGAACGCCCGGGACCACACGATCGCCTGCGCCTACTCGGTGCGTGGCCACAGCGCCGGGACGGTCTCGACCCCGATCACCTGGGACGAGGTCGCAGACGTGGAGCCGGCCGAGCTGACGATCGCCACGGTGCCGGCCCGCTTCGCCCGCCTCGGGGATCTGCACGCCGGCATCGACGACCGCGCGTTCTCACTGGAACCGCTGCTCGAATGGGCGCAGCGTGATCGGATCGAGACCCCGCCCGATCCGGACACCCCGCCGTAGGCGCCAGGGCGGATGGCCCAGTCCGTTAGGGCTGATCCTCGGGCCAGCGCACGCCGTTGAACACGGCGCCCTGCTCGATCGCCTCCAGCGTCTGATCGGTGCGGCGGTCGGCGACCATCGCCTCCAGCGCGCCGGCCACCGTCGGCGCCCGCAGCTCGCGGCTGACCGCGGGCGCGCCGGCGGCGTCGCGCAGCTCGGTCCAGCGCAGACGGACGCGATCACGACCAAGCCGGTCCGGGCCGGTGGCGCCCTCGCTCCCGCCCCCGGGATGCTCGAACACGGTGATGTCGGCCCGCCAGCCGATCAGGACGCCCGAGACGATGCTGACGGCGATCAGGAGCAGCGGCTGGAGCAGGTTGACCGGACCCGGGTGATAGCGCGAACCGCCCCACTGGATCATGAACACCAGCACACCAATCACCCTACCCCCGGTGCATCCTGGCGGGACGCGGTGCGCCGTCTTTAGGATGACTCACATGGGCAAGGGCAATGTGCCCGTGCAGGGCTCGGCGGCGCCGGTTCCGCGCGTCGCCGTCGCGGTGCTCGTCGAGGGCGGCCGGCGCGGCGGAGCGGCGGCGGCGCACGTCACCGTCGAGGCGGGCGACGGACCGCTGGACGTCACGCTGCTGGCGGTGCTGCCCCACGCCGACAACTCGGCCTGCACGATGTCCGCCGAGCCGCTGAACGCCGCCGTGCGCGAGGCCGCCGAGGGCCAGCTCGCCGAGTCCGCCGCGGCGCTCAACGCCCGCGGCATCGCCACGCGCCAGGTCATGCTGCGCGCGCGGGCCGATCCACCGCTGTCGGACTGGGCGGCCCGGGCGGGGATCGCGTTGATCCTGCTCCCCGGCCGCCGCCGGCCGCTGCGCCGGGCCCGCTCGCACCCAGCGGCGGCCCGGCTGCGGCGCGCCGGCCTGAACGTGCGCGTCGTCTGACCCGGGCGGGAGCCGGCACATCGCACCGGGATATTGACTAGCGTGTGCGGCCGGATGCGAAGGGAGGCGTGCGCGTGCGGCGAGTGATGATCATCGTGATGGCCGGGGCGGCACTGGCCGTGGCCGGGGCGGGGACGGCAACGGCCGGCGTGGCGGCGGGCCCCGCGAGGGCCGGCGTTCGGACCCGGGCTGCGATGGCCGGCGTCCCCGCGGGCCTGCCCGCCGACGTGCCCGCGGCGGCGAGCACCGCGCCGCCCCGGCTCCCCGAGCCCTCGGCCGCCGCGTGGCCGTTCCCGGCCGACTTTCCCCAGACGTCGGGGATCGGCCGTCTGGCCGGCGGGGCCGCGCTGTGGAGCGACTTCATCTACGACGACTACGGCGCCACCAACCCCGGCGCTCTGCCCAACGCCGCGTTCGCGGGCAGCTCCGGGCTGGCCCCCCGTCAGGGCGGCTACGCCTTCCCCGCCGGGCCCGCGGACAACAACGGCGCGGACATCTTCCGCGCCGGAGTGGGGCTGAAGGGCGGCAACAGCTACTGGCGGGTGGACTGGGTCACGCTGGCCGACCCGGCGGTGCCGCTCGCCGAGTGGACGTTTGACACCGACAACAACGCGGCCACCGGCGCCTCGGCCTGGCCGGCCTCGGCCGGCGTGAGCAGCCCGGGGATCGAGAAGGCGCTGGTGGTCTCCAGCCGCGGGGCGTGGCTGATCGACACCGTGACGGGCGCGCGCACTAACGTCGCCGACCTCGGCGGTGCGCTCACCATCGATCCCACCGCCAAGTCGTTCATCGTCCGGATCCCGACCTCAGCGCTGCCGGTCAGCGGCACCTGGCGGGTGCGGCTCGGCGCCGGGCTGGCCGACCCGTCGGGGCAGTCGTTCGCCGCCCCCGACGTCCCCGCGAGCGGAACCGGCGGGCTGCTGTCCGGGGCCGAGCGGCTCTACAACATCACCTTCCGCAGCCAGGCCCAGGAGCCCCCGGTCTACACCGACGGGATGACCGACGGCCTCGTCGCCGCCGCCCAGGCCGCGTTGGCCGCCAACCCGGTCGGGGCTGCGCTCGGCGCCGACGGCGCGACACGGATGATCACCGGCAACTTCTGGATGGAGGACGACCAGGCCGACACGCTGGCCGGGGGCGACGTCTCGAAGTTCTCCGAGACGATCGACTGGTCCGCGCTGGCCGCGGCGCAGACGACGCCCGAGCCCGCGCCGACCGGCTACAGCGCCCGCTGGTACGTGTCGCGGCTGCACCCCGGGGCGGGGCAGATCAGCGACGACGGGCCGGAGGGCAACTTCAAGCCGACGCTGCTGGAGCAGGTCCAGCCCTACGCCGTCTACGTGCCCACCGGTGAGACGCCGGGCGCGCGCATGCCCCTGACCTGGATCCTGCACTCGCTGGAGGTCAACTACAACCAGTACGGCGGCTATGACCCGCAGCTGCTGGCGCAGCTCTGTCAGGCGCGGCACTCGATCTGCGCCACGACCGAGGGGTTCGGCCCGGCCGGCTGGTACTACAACGAGGCCGAGACCGACTTCTGGCAGGTGTGGCGCTCGCTGGCCGACGCGTACCCGCTGGACCCCGAGCGGACGGTCATCTCCGGCTACTCGATGGGCGGCTGGGCGTCATACAAGCTCGCCTTCGAGCACCCCGACGACTTCGCCGGCGCGCTCTCCCTGGACGGGCCGGTGGTCTGCGGGGTCGAGGTCTACCCGGGAGCCAGCGGCGCGGCCTCCTCCGGCGACCCCGGCTGCGCCCAGGACGGCCAGTCGGCGCCGCTGGTCGCCAACGCCCGCTGGATCCCCTACGTGATCGATCAGACCTACGCCGACGAGCTCGTCCCCACCACCGGCGTGATCGCCCAGGCCCAGGCCTTCGATGCGCTCGGCCAGCGCTATGACCTGTTCATCCACACGGGAGCCGATCACCTCGGCTTCTCCGTCGAGGACCGCTTCTCCGATGTCGTCACCGCGCTCGGCAATCCGGTGCGCGCGACCGACCCCGGGCGCTTCACCTACCGCTGGTACCCGAGCCTGGACTCGGCCCGGCTGGGTATCGGGGCGACCGGCGACTACTGGCTGAGCGGCCTGTCGGCGCGGAGCGCCAGCCCTGGCACGATCGCCACGGTGACCGCCGTCGACGCCGCGCGGCCCGACCCGGCGGTGACCGTGCAGCGCTCGGGCCCCTCCCCCGTGTCCCAGCCGCTGCCCGGCACCGAGACCCGTCTGAGCTGGGCCCTGGGCGCCCGTCCCCGGCCGCGGCCGCAGATGACCCTGACGCTGACCGACGTGAGCGCGCTGACCGTCGACGCGGCGGCCGCGCGGCTGCGCCTCGGGGTGATCGACGTCGACGGGGACGGCCCGGCGCGCCTGGGCCTCACCGGCCTGGCCGCCGGCACCGTGGTCACCGTCGACGGCACGCGCGCGGGAACGGCCGGGAGCGACGGGCGGTTCACCGCCGCCACCCACGCCGGACGCACCGTGATCGTGCTGACGCGGGGCTCGACAGCCGCGGCGGCGCACCGCTTCGCCTGCGCGCAGCCGACCGGCCGTCTCACCGCGCGCAGGCTCGGGCCGGTGCGCCTGGGCGCGACCCGCGCCGCAACCCGGCGCGAGTTCTCGCGCGGCTCGACGCGCGGGCGGCGCACGATGGACTTCTTCTGCCCCGCCCGGCACGGGATCCGGGTCGGCTACCGCCGCGGCCGAGTCGTGCTCGTGCTCACCGCCAGCCGGCACTACGCGCTGCGCGGCGTGCGGCCCGGCACGCGGCTGTCCCGGGTCGCCCGCCGGCTGCGTCTCGGGCGGCCCTACGGCGTCGGGCGCAACACCTGGTACCTGGTCGCCGACGGGCGCGGCCGCGGGGTGCTCAAGGTCCGCCACGGCATGATCCAGGAGATCGGCATCGCCACGGCCTCGCTGGTCCGCACCCGCGCCGCCGCGCGGCGCTTTCTGCGCAGCTTCCCCTGACCTGGCGGCCGTGGGCGGCGCTCGGTGGCCCGCCCCGCCGCAGCGCCCCTGGTGGCGAGTCACCAGACGCCTGTTATTCAGCGATTTGCCGACACACCCCGCAGACCTGCGCCGCCGGACACGCCCCGGCAGGGGCGTGGGTCACCTGACGCCTGATATTCAGCGATTTGCCGACACACCCCGGCAGGGACGGGATCGATCACGTCCCGCAGAAAGAGGGTGTGTCGCCTGACACCTGAACGTCAGCGGTTTCCCTACGCACGCCCCCGGTAGGACGGGGTCCGGCGCAACGCAGGGCGCCAAGACGCGAACCAGCGCGAGCGCGGCCCGGGGGGACGACGACCCGGACCGCAGGCCGCGGCGTGAGCAGACTGCCCCGGCCGCGGATCCAGTCCCACCCGGCCTGGTCAGACCTCGAGCACCAGCTTGCCCAGGTTCTCGCCGCGGAACAGCCGCAGGAAGGTCTCCGGGAAGGCCTGGACACCGCCCGTGGCGATGTCCTCGAACGTCCTGAGCTGGCCCGAGCCCAGCCAGCCCGCCATCTCCTTGGCCGCCTCGGCGTACTGGTCCAGGAAGTCGAAGACGAGGAAGCCGGTCATGGTGGCCCGGTTGACGAGCAAGGACATGTAGTTGGCCGGGCCCTGGATCTGGCCGGTCGCGTTGTACTGGGAGATCGCGCCGCAGATGACGACGCGGGCGCCGCGGCGCAGCTGGGCCAGGGCCGCGTCGAGGATGTCGCCGCCGACGTTGTCGAAGTAGACGTCGATCCCGTCCGGGCAGTGCTGGTGAAGCGCCGCCGGGACCTTCTCGGCCTTGTAGTCGATGCACGCATCGAAGCCGAGCGTCTCGACCACATGGGCACACTTCTCCGGACCGCCGGCCAGGCCGACCGCGCGGCCGCCCTTGAGCTTGGCGATCTGGCCGACGACGCTGCCGACGGCGCCGGCCGCGCCGGAGACCACGACCGTGTCGCCCTCGGCCATCTTGCCCACGGACAGCAGGCCGAAGTAGGCCGTCATCCCGGGCATGCCCAGCGTGCCCAGCCACACGGGCAGGGGCGCGACATCGGGGTCGGCCTTCATCACCCCGTCGGCGGGCGCGATCGCGTATTCCTGCACGCCGAAGGTGCCGGTGACGTGCTCACCGACGGAAACCTTGTCGCTGCGCGACGCGATCACCTCGCCGACCGCGCCGGCCCGCATCACCTCGCCGATGCCGACCGGCGGCATGTAGGAGCGGGCGTCGTTCATCCAGCCGCGCATCGCCGGGTCCAGTGAGATGTACTGCACGCGGACGAGCACCTCGCCGTCGCCGGGCTCCCCGACGGGCTCCTCGGTGTGGTCCCAGACCTCGTCGGTGGGCAGCCCCTGCGGCCGCGCGGCGAGGCGGATCTGGTGGTTGACGGCGTCCATGGGGTCTCCTTGCGATACGGGCAGGCGGGACGGGAGAGCGTACCGTGGCACCGATCCGCGGTCTGGGCATGGGCTTGCGGGTCATCCAGATGTCCAGGTTCGTCGCCGTTGATCAACGCCCCGTCGCCGGGGGTCGACACAGGAGGCATGGCCCGTCTGACCCGGCTGTTGAGCCTCGCGGCCGCATTCGTGTGCCTCAGCGGCGGCACCGCGCTGGCCGCCGATGGCCCCGTGGGCCCCGACCCGACCCAGAACTTCCCCGTCAACACGCTGCCTTCGGTCTGCAACCAGCCGACCTCCACGGCGTGCCTGAACGTTTCGGTCGGCTTTTTGAACCAGGCCCGGGCCAACCTCGGCCAGCCGCCCTACGCCCTGCCCTCGAACTTCGATTCGCTCACCCCCGCCGTGCAGGAGTTCGTGCTGGCCAACCTCGACCGCACGCTGTACGGGCTGCCGCCGATCACCGGCATCACCGCCGGCCTCAGCCAGGACGCGATGGGCGGCGTGCAGTCCGACAACGACCCGCAGCCGACCGACACCACGTTCAACTACTGGACGGCGAACTGGGCCGGCGGGTTTGAGAACGTCGTTCTCGCCTACGAGGCGTGGATGTACGACGACGGTCCCGGCAGCGGCAACCTCGACTGCACCTCGCGCACCAGCTCGGGCTGCTGGGGACATCGCCATGACGTGCTGTGGTCCTTCGGCGGCAATGGCGCGCTCGCCGCCGGCGTGGCCAGCGGCACCGACCCCAGCGGGACCCCGGGCTACGCGATGCTGCTCGGCCAGGGCGACACCGCGACCTACCACCCGGCCTACACATACACCTGGGCCCAGGCGCTGGCCGCGGGCGCCGGCGGCGCTGCGGCTGCCGGCACGACCGCCGGCGATGCGAGCAGCACCGGGGCGGGCACCGGCACGACGCCCGCGCCCCCGAAGGTGACCGTGACCGTCAGCGTGCACGGGACCGGCGCGGTCGTCGATCAGGCCGGCCACGCCTGCCGGACCGCCACCTGCACGTTCAGCGAGGCGCCGGGGCATCCCATCCGCCTGACCGCCCACGCCACCGGGCACGGCACCTTCGCCGGCTGGGGCGGTGCCTGCACGGGGCCCCGCCGCACCTGCACCCTGATCCCGGGCGCATCCGCGGCGACGGTCAGTGCCGCCTTCTCCGGCCAGGCGCAGCTCAGCCGCCGCACCGCGCACTCGGCCCACGCCCGCGCGTCTCGCCTGAGCCGCCGTACCGCGCACCCGGCCCACGCCCGCGCGTCTCGCCGGAGCCGCCGTACCGCGCACCCGGCCCACGCCCGCGCGTCTCGCCGGGACCGCCGCGCTCTGCACGCCGCCGTCCGCGTGCACGGCGGCCGCCTCGAGCTGCGCATCGCCGCTCCCGCCGGGGCGCGGCTGCGCTGCTCCCTGAGCGCTCGCCGCGGTGCGGGCTTTGCCCCGGATGCTTTTCGCCCCTGTTGGAGCGACACGATCTGGACCAGGGTGCCCCGAGGGGTCTACCGCCTGCGTGTCCGCACCGTCGCGGGCACGATCACCCGCTACGTCCGCAGCCGCTGATCGGCGATCATCGGCGCGTGCCGCCACCCGCGCGTCACCGGCGAGCCGTGCCCGCGCTGCTGCTCGGCGCGCTGCTGCTCGCCGCCCTGCTGCTGGCCGCCCCGCTGATCGCCGGTCCCGGCGCCGACCGCGCCCGCGGTGCCGCGGTGGGCGGCCCCCGCTTCACCAAGCGCGGTGTCGCCTCGGCCCGGTTTCTGGCCCGTGCGCCGGCCAAGCTGGCCGGGATCGGCGCCGGTTGGGCGTATGACTGGTCGGCCACCCCGCCCCCGGGGGGCCGGGGCCCGCAGTGGGTGCCGATGCTCTGGGGCGCGGGCTCGCTGACCCCAGGCGCGCTGCGCACGCTGCGGGCAGCCCGGCGCACCGGCCGCACCCACGCGCTGCTCGGCTTCAACGAGCCCGACTCGGCCTCCCAGTCGGACCTGAGCCCGCAGCGCGCCGCCGCGCTGTGGCCGGCGCTTGAGCGAACCGGCCTGCGCCTGGGGTCCCCGGCCCCGGCGGTTCCCACCGACGGCTGGCTGGCGCGCTTCATGGCGATCGCCGCGCGCCGGCACCTGCGGGTGGATTTCATCGCGCTGCACTACTACCAGGACATCACCGACCCGCACGCGATCACCGCGCTGCACGCGCAGCTGGCCGCGCTGCACCGTCGCTACCGCCGGCCGCTGTGGATCACCGAGATCGGCGCGATCGACCTGCGCGCCTGGCACGAGCCGATGCAGGGCACGCCGACCCCGGCCGGGGCGACGGCGTACATGCGCCGGCTGTTCGCGCTGCTCGACGGGCTGCCCTACGTCCAGCGCTACGCCTGGTTCACCGACGACTGCTGGACGCATCCCGACTGCCGCCTCGGCTCGCTGTTCGACGGGCGCGGCCACCTCACCGCGGCAGGGCGGACCTTCGAGAGCGCTCCGTAGCGGGCGGCCCTTGAGAGCGCTCCGCGGCGCCCCCGGGCGGCTCAGGCCCGGCCCGCTCCCTTGGCTTCGCGGTCGGCCCTGACTGCGGCCCGCAGCGCGTCGTCCAGGCCCATCGGGGTGACGCCGGGGAACAGCGCCATGCCCGACGTATCGCTGACCACGGTCGGGACGGCGAGGCCCTCGACGAGCGGGCGCGCCACCCCGGCGTCGACGGGCGTGACCAGGCCGATCCACAACGAGGACAGCCACGGGGTGATGAAGGGCACCGGCACCCGCGGCCGCGGCCGGCGGCCGAGCACCGCAGCCATGCGGTCGAGCATCGCCGCGTAGGTGAGCACGTCGGGACCGCCGATCTGTATCTCGCGGCCGGCCGTCGCGTCAATGTCCAGCGCGGCAACGAGATAGGAGATCGCGTCCGCGATGGCGATCGGCTGGGTCTCGTTCTCCAGCCACGCGGGACCGATCATCGCCGGCAGCCGCTCGACCAGGTAGCGCAGCGTCCGGTAGGACTCACTTTCCGATCCGACGACCATGCCGGCGCGGAAGTAGGTCAGCGCGGGGCCCTGCTCGCGCAGGATGACCGCCGTCTGATGACGGCTGCGCAGGTGCTTTGACTCCGGCCGGTCCCCGAGGCCTCCGAGGTAGAGCACCCGCTCGACCCCCTCGCGCCTGGTCATCTGCGCGAAGGCCTCGGCCGAATGGCGCTCGCGCGCCTCGAAGTCGCCGGTCCCGCCCCGGCCCATCGCGTGCACGAGGTAGTAGGCGGCACCGACACCCTCGCCGGCTCCGCGCAGCGACGCGGCGTCGGTGACATCCCCGACCCACAGCTCCATGCCCAGCCCGGCGAGCTCCCGCGCGGCGGGCTTGCCGGCGTCACGGACCAGGCAACGGACGTCGTAGCCGTCGTGCGTGAGGCGCCGCGCGAGCTGGCCTCCGACGAAGCCGGTCGCCCCCGTCACCAGCACCCGAGGGCTCACTCCAGCAACCTCAACATCTCGTACCACATTTCTCTACACATCGTAACCATCCGGTGGCGGGTGAAGACGCGGCGCGACCTACTAGGGTCCGCGTCCGTGAGCGCTGTCGGAGAGCGTAACCTGGCCCGCCTGGCCGAGGCGGCCTTCACCGCCCGGGGCGACCATCCGGCGCTGCTGTTCGAAGGCGTCACCCACACCGCCCAGAGCCTGTTCCAGCGTGCCTGCCGGGTTGCGGGCGGCCTCGCCGAGCTGGGTGTGCGGCCGGGTGATCGGGTCGTCGTCTGCATGGCCAACTGCCCCGAGGTGGGGATCCTCTACAACGCGATCTGGCGCGCCGGCGCCGTCGTGACCCCAGCCACCTTCCTGCTCCCCACCGAGGACCTGCGCGCGCAGATCGCCGACAGCGGGGCCACTGTCGTCTGCACGACGCCTGAGTTTGAGGACAAGGTCAGCGCGGCGGCGGCCGGCCTGGATCACGTCCGCGCGGTGGTGAGCACCGGTCCGGGCAGCGAGGGTGTGCGGCCGATGGCCGAGCTGGAGACCGGGGGCGCGGCGCCGATCGCCGCGCGCGGTGACGACGATCTGGCCGCGCTGCTCTACACCGGCGGGACGACCGGGCGGGCCAAGGGCGTGATGCTCAGCCACGCGAACCTGCACTACACCGGGGCCGCCGCCCACGCCTCGGCCCACATCCCGGGGGTCAACCGCGGGCTGGCCACGCTGCCCCTCTCCCACGCCTACGGGATCCTCGTCACGATCTCGGGCCTGCATAACCCCGAGCGCGGCTTCGCCGTCCTGCTGCGCTGGTTTGACCCGGCCGGTTTCTGCGCGATGGTGGCCGAGCACGGCCTGCAGATCACCGCCGTCGTGCCGTCGATGCTGCAGATCCTGCTCGGGCAGCCGTTGGAGGACCACGACCTGTCCACACTGAGGTCGATCGCCTCCGGCGGGGCCCCGCTACCCCCTGAGGTCGAGGCCGAGTTCTGCCGGCGGGTGCCGTCGGCGACGATCCGCCAGGGCTACGGACTGACCGAGACGGGCGCGCTGATCTCGTCAAGCCCGGTGGGCCGCGAGCGTGCCGGATCGGTGGGCATCCCTGTCCCCGGCTGCGAGGTGGTGATCGTCGACGACGACGGGAATCCGGTCCCGGACGGGGAGCCCGGGGAGATCACCGCCATCTCCCCCGGGGTCATGCAGGGCTACTGGCGCGCGCCGGAGATCACCGCGGAGACGATCCGGGACGGTCGCCTGCACACCGGGGACATCGGCTATCGCGATCCCGACGGTTACCTGTACATCGTCGATCGCAAGAAGGACCTGATCATCCGGGGCGGTTTCAACGTCTATCCGCGCGACGTCGAGGACGCACTGCTCGAGCACCCGGCGGTGGCCCTGGCCGGCGTCGTCGGCCGGCCCGACCCCCGCCACGGCGAGGAGGTCGTGGCCTACGTCTCGCTGGCCGGCGGGGCCAGCGCCGAGCCCGCGGAGCTGGTCGCCTGGGCGCGCGAGCGGATCGGCGGCTACAAGTACCCGCGCGAGGTCCGGGTGATCGACGCGATCCCGCTCACGCCGGTGGGCAAGATCGACCGCAAGGCGCTGCGCGGCCGGCTGGCGGACTAAAGGCGGGGACCGCCGTGACGCGGCGGGAGGGTCGGGATGAAACGACCCAAAATGGGTCGTGGCATCCCACTCGTCGGGATTTGCAGCCCCCGGGCGCGCTGTAGGAGGACGCCGCCGAGGCGAAGGGCGTGTCGCCCCGCGCTTTAGGAGGACGCCGCCGAGGCGAAGGGCATATCGCCCAGCTCGCCCGGCGGCGGCCCGTGCAGGACCCAGACCCCGCGGTCGGTCCGGCTCAGCTTGCCGTCCCGGGTGAGCTCGCCGATCGCGGTGGTCACCGACGGGCGGTGGGCGCCGATCAGATCACCGAGGCGCTGGTGCGGCAGCGGGATGGGCACCGAGATGCCGGCGCTGCCGACCCGCCCGAAGCGCTCGGCCAGATGCCACAGGGTGAGCAGCAACCGGTCATCGACGCGCTGATGGTGGGAGATGGCCAGCGTGACGGCGAGCGCGTGGGCCCGTCGCGTGCCGCGCGCGAACAGCTCCAAGCCGAGGCCCGGCCACGGCGCGATCCGCTCGACCAGACCGTGGTCAAGGACGGCGAGGGCGGTGGGGTCAAGCACCGTCCAGTCGACCTCGGCCTGCACGTGTGACCCGGAGTCGTCCCACCGCCAGGGTCGCAGCACGTCGCCGGGACCGATCAGCTCGACGCAGCGGCGGCCGAGCACCTCGACCTCGCGGGCGAGCAGCCCGTCGGCGACGAGGAAGCCGTGATGATGAACGTCGGCCACGAGCCCCGTCCGCACGTCCCAGGTCCCGGCGGGCAGGCGGGTGACCCGGGTCATGGCGGCCGCGCGGGCGCGCTCGACCTCGGCCGGGTCCAGCGTCTCACCGAGGTCGGGATCGGCGTCGAGCAGCGAGATGAGGTCAGCGTGCGGGCTCATGAGCCTTCAGACCCTACCGCCGCCACCGCAGCCTCAGGGGCGATTGGGAATGTTCCGGTCCTCACGGGGTAGATTCGAGCCGTGTCCTCGGCCTTGATCATCGGAGCGCGCAACTTCGGCTTCGCGATCGCTGAGCGCCTGCTCACCGACGGTTGGGAGGTTACCGCGGGGGCCCGATCCCCCGACACGCTGGCCAGGGTCAGGGAGGCCGGCGCGCAGGCCGTCGAGACCGACGTGCTCGATCCCGAGTCGGTGCGAGCCGCCCTGACCGCCGCCGCTGCGGCCAGCGGCCGGGTCGATCTCGTCGTCAACGCCGCCTCCCCCTACGGTGGCCGCCGCGAGGGTCCGTTCGGCGGCGGCCCGCTGTCCCAGGCCGAGCCGGAGGCGTTCGACAGCTGGGCCGCGCTGCCCGCCCGCGGGGCGTTCTCGTTTCTCAGCGCCAGCGCCCGCTTTCTGCGCGAGCAGGGCGGCGACGCAACGATCGTGCAGGTCACCGGCGGCTCGGCCCGGCGCGCGATGCCGGGCCGCGGGCTGTGGGCGGCCGGCGCGTTCGCGGTGCGGGCGCTGACCCAGTCGGCGGCGCTCGAGCTGCGCGAGCACGGGATCCACGTCGCGCTGCTGATCGTCGACGCGCGCATCGACCGCTCGGACTCCCAGGACCGCGATTCGGCCGATCCCGCCAGCCTGGCTGCCGCCGTCGCCTATCTGGCCTCCCAGAGCCCGCGAGCGATGACCCACGAGCTCCAGGTCACGCCCGCGCTGGACAACTGGACTCCGTGACCGCCGGGCTTTTGCCGGCCGGGCCCGCCGGGTAGCGCTCACGGCATGGCGCAGGCCCTGATCATCGTCGACGTCCAGAACGATTTCCTGCCCGGGGGCGCGCTCGCCGTCCCGGACGGGGACGCGGTGATCGCGCCAGTCAACGCGCTGGCCGCCGATCCGCGCTTTGACGTCGTCGCGGCCACGCGGGACTGGCATCCGCCCGATCACGCGTCGTTTCAGGCCGCGGGCGGCCCCTGGCCGGCGCATTGCGTGCAGGACACCCCGGGCGCCGAGCTGTCGGACCGGCTCAAGCGCGCCCACATCGACGTGGTGATCGACAAGGGGACGACCGCCGACGCCGACGGCTACTCGGCCTTTGAGTCCGCGATCCTGCGCGAGCTGCTGCGCGAGGAGCACGTCGTGGCGGTGACCGTGGCCGGACTGGCCACCGATTACTGCGTACGCCACACCGCGGCCGACGCGCTGCGCGAGGGCCTGCTCGTGACCGTCGAGGCGGGGGCGATCCGCGGGATCGACCCCGAGGACGCGCGGGCGGCGCTCGACGCCCTGGCCGCCTCCGGCGCGGTCATCCACGACGCCTGAGCGCCGGGGACGGGGGCTGCGGGGCCCGCGGGCGCGAGCCCGGAGGTGGCGTTGACTCCAGGCGGAAACGGCGCACCACTCGAGGCTCAGCGCGTGAGCCCGCGCGCGATGATCAGCCGCTGGATGTCGCTGGTGCCCTCCTCGATCTCCTCCAGCTTGGCGTCGCGCATCCACTTCTCGACCGGGTACTCGCGGCTGTAGCCCCAGCCGCCCAGCGTCTGCACCGCCGCCCACGTGCACCACATGGCCGTCTCGGAGGCGTGCAGCTTGGCCATCGCCGCCTCGGTGGTGGCGCGCAGCCCCCGGTCGAGCATGTCGGCGGCGCGCCAGGTGAGCAGCCGCGCCGCGTCGACGCGCAGCGCCATGTCGGCCAGGCGGAAGGCGACCGCCTGGTGCTCGGCGATCGGGCGGCCGAACTGCTCGCGCTCGCGGGCGTAGGCGACGGCGTACTCCAGCGCCGCCCGGGCCAGGCCCGTGGCCGAGGCGGCGAGCGTGACGCGGCTGCGGTCAAAGGTCTGCATCAGCCCGCTGAACCCCTCGCCCTCGGCGCCCAGGCGCCGGTCCTCGGCCACGAACACGTCGTCGAGGAACAGCTCGGTGTTGGGGATCGCCCGCTGCCCCATCTTCGGGATCGGCGGCCCGCAGCGCAGGCCGGGATCCTCGGCGTCGAGCAGGAAGGCGGTGATCGCACGGTGGCCCTGGCCCGGGGCGACGGTCGCGAACACCACGTAGGCGGCGGCCACGCCGCCGTTGGAGATCCAGGCCTTCTGCCCGGAGAGGACGTAGCCGCCGTCCACGCGCTTGGCGTGGGTGCGAATCGAGGCCGCGTCGGACCCGCTCTGGGGCTCGGTGGTGGCCAGCGCGGTCATCGGCGGGTCCTCGCCCCCCAGCGGGGAGAGCCAGCGCTGCTTCTGCTCCTCGGAGCCGAGCACGAGCACCGGCTCGGCGAAGAAGCCGTTGGCGGTGATCATGTTGCCGATCCCGCTGCACCCCCAGGAGAGCTCCTCCTGCACGACGCAGGAGGTCAGGCAGTCGGTGAGCCCCGCGCCGCCGTAGGCCTCCGGGAGCATGAACGCGGTCAGGCCGAGCCCGGCCGCGGCCCGCCACAGCTCCCACGGCACCTGGCCGTCGGCGGCGTCGACGGCCAGCGAGGCGGGGCGGATCTCCCGCGCGGCGAAGTCGCGGCACAGCTCCTGGATGGCGCGCTGCTCGTCAGTGAGCGCGATCGGCATCGACCGGCCGGCGTGCTCAGGCATCGATGGTCTCCGCGCCACGGCCGCCCCCGCTCCCGCTCCCGCTCCCGCTCCCGCTCCCGCTCCCGCTCCCGCTCCCGCTCCCGAAGGCGAGCATCCCCTCCAGCCCACGCTTGCGCGCCTCCCCGGCGATGATCAGCCGCTGGATCTCCGAGGTTCCCTCCCAGATCCGGTCCACGCGGATGTCGCGGTACAGGCGCTCGACGGGGTTCTCGCGCATGTAGCCGCGGCCCCCGAAGATCTGCACGGCGCGATCGATCACCCGGCCCGCCGCCTCCGAGGCGGTCAGCTTGACCATCGCCGCCTTGGCGTGCAGCTGCTTGCGGGGCAGACCGTGGTCGGCCTCCCAGGCGACCTGATGGGTCAGCGCGCGGCACAGGGCCACGTCGCAGACGCTGTCGGCGATCATCGCCGCGATCAGCTGGTGGGAGGCGATCACGGCGCCCGACTGCTCCCGGGACCCCGCCCACTCGCTGGCCAGCTCGAGCGCACGCTCGGCCGCGCCGGTGGCCCGCGCGCCGATCATCAGCCGCTCCTCGACGAACCAGTCGCGGGTCAGCTCGTAGCCGCCGCCGATCTCGCCCAGCACCGCCTCGGGGCCCAGGGCGACGTCCTCGAAGATGAACTCGGGGTGCTCGTAGACGAAGGTGTGCATGTAGGCCGGCGTGCGCTTGACCCGCACGCCGGGCAGCGCCCGGTCGACCAGGAACAGGGTCGGTGCCCGCTCGGGCCCGGCCAGCGCCTGCACGATCAAAAAGTCGGCCACATCGCCGACGGTCACGAACCACTTCTCCCCCGACAGCCGCCAGCCGGCGCCGTCGCGGACGGCCACCGTCGTGATCAGCGACGGGTCGGAGCCGGCGCCCTCCTCGGTGACGGCGAAGCAGTCCCGGCGCCGGCCGGCGATCGCCGGGGTCAGGTAGCGCTGGCGCTGGGCTTCGTCGCAGTGGCGCAGTGCGTTGGCCGGGCGCCACACCGTGTCCCACAGCGCGTTGGTGAGCCGGCCCAGGCACTCCTGGACGATCACCTGATCGAGCACCGACAGTCCCTGGCCGCCCCACTGAGCCGGCATGTTGATCGCGTTGAGCTCGGCCGCGAGCACGGCCTCGCGGATCGCCGCGTGGGCATTCTCGTCCAGTCCGCGGCCGGCCTCGCATGCGTCCTCGTAGGCCATGATCGTGGCCGCCAGCCCGTCGGCCCGATCGCGCAGCTCGCGCTGGTGGTCGCTGTAGGTGAAGTCCATCCCGTCCTCTCTCTCAGTCACTCGATGACGATGCGGGCGTCGAGGCCGAGGACTCCCTCGGGCGCGACGAGCAGGGGGTTGATCTCGAGCTCGGCGATCTCCGGGTGCGCGGCGGCGACCCGGGAGAGGGCGGCGAGCGCGTGCGCGGCGGCGGCGCGATCCAGGCACGGTCGCCCGCGCGCGCCGGTGAGCAGCGGCGCGGCGCGCAGCCGGCCGATCATCGCCTCGGCCTCGGCCACGTCGACGGGGGCGAGCGCGACGGCGGTGTCGTCGAGGATCTCGGCGTGCACGCCGCCGAGGGCGACGAGCGCGAGCGGCCCGAAGCGGTGGTCGCGCCGTGAGCCGATCAACAGCTCGACGCCCGCCGCGGTGTCGGCCTGCGCCTCGACCGAAAAGGTTTTCGCGCCCAGCCGGTGGGTCATCGCCTCAAGCGCCGCGGTCAGCGCGCCGGCGTCGGCCAGGCCGAGGGCGACCCCGCCGGCGTCTGACTTGTGCAGGCGCCCGAGCGCCTTGAGCACGACGGGGTAGCCGATCCGGTCAGCGGCACGGCGGGCCTGCGCCGCGCTGGACACGGTGGCCTGGGCGGCGAACGGGATGCCGGCGGCGGCGAGCAGCGCGCGGGCGGCGACGTAGCCGGAGTCGGTGATCGGGGCGGCCGCGGCCGGCAGGGCCGGGATCGAGCCCGTGTGCCGGCCGGCGCGGGCCAGGCGGCGCAGCGCCTCGGCGGCGTGCTCGACCGCCCCGTAGACGGGAACGCCGTCGGCACGCAGAGCGTCCGCGGCCGCCCCGGCGGGGAACATCGTGTGGGCGACGAGCGCCACCTCGGTCTCGGCCGGCAGCCGGGCCAGCGCGTGCGCGGTCGCGAGCTCGCGCGCGGCCAGCGCCTCGCCGTACTCGGCGTAGCCGCCGAAGTAGCCGGTGAGCAGCACCGCGTCGACCTCGCCGCTGGCCGCCAGCGTGCCGGCCACGTGGACGAAGTTGCCCAGGTCGGCCTCGCCCCCGCCGGCCAGGTCGACCGGATTGGCCACCGACGCGGCCGGGGGCAGCGGCGCGCGCAACCGCGCCTGGGTCGTCTCGGTGAGCTCGGGCACGTCCAGGCCGGCCTCGGCGGCGAGCGCAGCGGCGATGATCCCGTGACCGCCCCCGTCGCCCATCACGCCGACCCGGGGGCCGCGCAGCGGGCGGCAGCGCACGAGCGCCGCGACGACGTCGATCAGCTCCCGCGGCGAGCGCACCGGCTCGATCCCCGCCGCCGCGCAGGCGGCGCCCACGGCGGCGGCGTCACTGGCCATCGCCCCCGTGTGCGAGCGGATCGCGCGGGTGGTGGCGCCGACCCGCGGCACGGTGAGCAGCGCGACCGGGGTGCCGCCGTCCACAGCCCGGGCGGCGGCCCGCGCGAAGGCGCGGCCGTCGCGGAAGTCCTCGATGTAGAGGGCGATCGCGCGCGTCCCCGGATGGGCCGCCATCGCCGTGACGAGCTCGGCCGCGCTGACGTCGGCCTGGTTGCCGATCGAGACAAAGCGCGAGAAGCCCAGCCCGGCGCCGGCGGCCATCGCTCCCAGCTCCAGCGCGAGGTTGCCGCTCTGGGAGATGAGCCCGACCGATCCGGGGGGCAGGTCGTTGGAGACGAGCTCGAGCTCGGCCTCGGCGTCGAACAGGCCCAGGCAGTTGGGCCCCACGAGCCGGGCCCCGCCCGCCCGCACGCGCGCGGCGAGCTCGGCCTCGCGGCCGGTGCCGGTGGTCCCGGCGCTGATGGCCACGATCGCCCGCGCCCCGGCGGCCAGCGCGTCGTCGACGGTCGCGTCCAGGGCCGGCTCGGGCACGCTGACCACGACGAGCTCGACCGGCTCGGACAGCTCACGCAGCGAGCGCAGCACCGGACGGCCGAGCACCGTCTCGGCCCGGTGGTTGACCAGGTGCACCGCGCGGCGGTGCTCGCCGCGCAGGGCCCGCAGGGCGAGCCAGTGCCCCCACTTGGCCGGGTCGTCGGAGGCGCCGACGACCGCGACCGAGGCCGGGGTGAACAGGCTCTGCAGCCCGTCGGTCACGGCGCCAGCCGCGCCGCGGCGGCCCGCAGGGTCCGGCGCGGGCAGCCCAGCTCGGCGGCGGCTCCGTCCAGCGCCATGGCCACGAAGTGCTCGGGCGTGTGACCCGGTTCCTCCAGCGCGAGGTGGACGGCCAGGCCCGAGGTCAGCGCGGCCAGTCGCTCGGCCGACGCCTCGGGGTCGGCGGTGGCGAACTCCCCGCGCTCGGCGCCGTGGCGCACGACGGCGGCGATCGTCTCCTGCCAGCGGCGGCTGAACGCGCGCTGGGCGGGACGCAGCTCGGGATGACGGCGGGCGTAGACCCAGAGGTCCATCCACAGCACCCAGTCGGTCCGGCTGGCGCCGGTGATGAGCCGGGCGAGCCGCGCCCGGGCGCTGGGCAGAGCCTTTAGCTCGCGGGCCAGCTCGGCGTAGAAGGCCGAGTCGGCGGTATCGATGGCGGCGCGGAACAGCTCGTGCTTGGTGCCGAAGTAGTAGATGACGCCGGCCGCGCTGGTGTGGGCCCGCTCGGCGACGTCGGCCACGCGAACGCTCCACAGCCCCTGCTCGCGCAGCAGCTCGACGGCGGCGGTGAGGATCTCCGGCCGGCGGACCGACGCCGAGGGCCGCGGCGGCACCGCGCGCGCCGCACGTCGCCCGCGGGGGCGGCGCGGCTCGGGTCGGGTGCGGGGCGGGCTCACGTGGCGTCGATCTTGAACGATGGTTCTGAACGGCCATTTATATGCGGCCGCGAGGGCGCCGTCAACCCGGGGGCGGGTGACAGGAGATCACGGCGCCGGAGCGGAGATCACGGCGCCGGAGCAGAGATCACGGCGCCGGAGCAAAGATCACGGCACCGGAGCCGCGATCAGGGCGTCGGAGCGGGCGCGGCGAGCCGAGCGCGCACGACCACGACCGCGGGTCCGTCGGCGGACAGGCCCCAGCGCAGGTTCTCGGCCGCGCTGTCCAGCCCACCGGCCCTGACCGGCACCCCGAAGGCGTCGGCCACGCGGGCCAGGTCGGGCTGCACGAGGTCGACCGCGACGGTGTGGCCGTAGTCCTCGCGCTGGTACTCGCGTAGGATCCCGTAGCCGCCGTCGTCGACGACGAGCAGCGTCGCGTCGAGATCGTGCTGGCGCGCGGTGGCCAGCTCGGCCAGCCCGTAGGCCAGGCCGCCGTCCCCGCACACGGCGAGTACCCGCCGCCCCGGCTCGGCCACCGCCGCCCCCAGCGCGGCCGGCCACGCGTAGCCGAGCGTTCCCGAGCCGAGCGGATAGTGGAAGCGCTGGCCGCTGCGCAGGCGCAGGTGGGCCGCCGCCCAGTAGGCGAGGATGGTCATATCCCAGGTGCTCATGCCCCCCGCGGGCAGGGCGTCCTGGACGGTGGCCAGCAGCCGCAGCTCGTCGCCGCGGCCCTGCGCGATCAGCCCGGTGCGGATCCGCTCGCGGACCGCCGCGGCCCGCGGCGCTCCCGGCTCGGCGGCCGCGCTCGGCGCATCGGGCAGCGCCTGGCGCACCGCGGCCAGCGTTGCCCGCGCGTCCCCGACGAGCCCGAGCGCGGGATAGCTGGCGCCGATCCGCTGCGGCGCGGCATCGAGGTGGATCAGCTCGCCGGTGAGGGCAAGCGCGTACTGGGCGGTGGTGTCGGCCCCGAGCTCGGTGCCGACGGCCAGCACGACGTCCGCGTCGGCGATGAGCGACTGCACGGCGGCCTCGTCACAGCCCGAGCCGACGGCCAGCGGGTGCTCGTCGCCGAGCGCGCCCTTGCCCATGAAGGTCGTCACCACGGGAGCGTCGAGCCGCTCGGCGAGCGCGCGCAGCTCGGCCTGGGCGCCGGAGCGCAGCACCCCTCCCCCGGCCCACAGCACCGGGCGCCGCGCGCCGGCCAGCAGGCGCGCCGCCTCGGCCACCGCCTCCGAGCCGGCGGGCGGGGCGCCGCCCGGGGTCGGGGGCCGTGGGGGCTCGGCGCGTCCCGGGTCGGCACTGAGCAGATCCACCGGGATCTCCACGAACACCGGACCGGACGGCGGCGCGGCGGCGATCGCGAACGCCTCGGCGAGCCGCTGCGGGATCTCGGCCGCGGTCCGCGCGCGGGCGGCGTGCTTGACCACAGCCGCGACGGCGTCGCGCTGGCCGTCGAGCTTGTGCAGGTAGCCGCGGCCGGTGCCGAGCAGCGCCGAGGGGATCTGGCTGGCCACCGCGACGATGGGGACGTGGGCGCTGGCCGCCTCCATCAGCGCGGTGAGCGCGTTGAGCGCGCCGGGCCCGGTCGAGAGCAGCAGCACCGCCGGGCGCCCGCTGGTCCGCGCGTACCCGTCGGCGGCAAAGCCGGCGCCCAGCTCGGTCCGGGCGCCGATCAGCCTCAGCTCGCTCTCGCGCAGTCCCTCCCAGATGGGCAGGGCGTGGATACCGGGAACGCCGAACACGGCCTGGGCGCCGAGCGCGGCCAGGCTCTCGGCCACCAGCCGTCCGCCGGTGCGCACGCTCACGCCCCCGCGGGGGCCGGGGTCGGTGTCCGGACGGCGAGCGTGCCCTCGAGCACCGCCTCCTCGAGCGTGCGCGGCCCGAGCACGTCCCCAGCCCGCACGACGGCCGGATGGTCCTCGAGCGCGGGCCAGAGCGCATCGTCGGGCTCGCGGCCGTGGGCGATGACGACGGTGGCCACCTCGGGCCACGGTGCCTGCCGGCCGGAGTAGATGTGGCGCAGGACACCGGGAGCCGCGAGCGCGGTGTGATGCCGGATCGTCACCCCGAGCGTGTCCAGGCGCGCGAGATAGAGGTTGCGCTGGTACTGGTGAAGCGTCTCCCCCGGCATCGTCCCGGCGCTGGCCAGGCCGACCGTGTGTCCCGCCCCGGCCAGCCGCTCGACCGCGTCCAGGCCCTCCCAGCCCCCGCCCCAGTCGGCGACCAGGACCGGCCCGGTGACCGTCTCGGGCGCGGTGATCGCCGCCCACGCGGTCACGGCGGCCGGCGCATCCCCCGGCGTCGACGTGTGCCCGGGGAGCAGCCCCGGGGGGCGGTACGGCCGGGCACCGGTGGCCAGCACGACGAGATCCGCCCCCTCGGCGTCGTCCGCGGTGGCGCTGACCCCGAACCGCAGCCCGACGCCCGCGGCGTCCAGCCGCGCGCTGATCGAGTCCCGGTAGCGCGTCCACAGCTCGGCGTGGGCCGGGGCCAGTCCGGCCAGCCGCAGCTGACCCCCGATCGCCTCGCCGCGCTCGAGCACGGTGACCGTGTCACCGGCCAGCGCCGCCTCCAGCGCGGCGGCCAGCCCGGCCGGGCCGGCGCCGATGACCAGCACGCGGCGTCCGGGGCCGTGTGGCGCGGGGGCCGGCAGCATGCGCTCGCGCCCGGTGCGGGGGTTGACCGCGCAGGCGATCGGCGTGCCCGCGTGGTAGTGGGCGATGCACGCGTTGGCGCCCACGCAGGCGATGCCCGCCGCCGCTGCCGGATCGCGCGCCCGGCCGCGGGGCGCCCCGGCTCCCGGCTCGCGGGCGCGGGCGATCAGCTCCGGATCGGCGATCTGCGCCCGGGTCATCCCGACCAGGTCACAGGTGCCGGCGGCCAGCACCCGTTCGGCGTCGGCAAGCTCGGTGATCCGCGTCGTCGCGATCAGAGTCACCCCGGGCACGGCCGCGCGCACCGCGGCGGCCGGCTCGGCGATCGCGTTGCGGGCCACCGGCGGCGGCGGCGCGATCCAGGTCGAGGCGGCGGGATCGGCCGAGTGTCCGAGGGCGAGTGAGGCGAAGTCGATCAGGCCCTCGCCGTGCAGCTCGGCGGCGATCTGGGCGCAGTCCTCCGCGGTCAGGCCGCCGGTCGTCAGCTCGTCGGCGGACAGGCGCACGCCGACGGCGAGACGGTCACCGGCGGCGGCGCGGATCGCCGCCAGCACCTCGACGGCGAAGCGCGTGCGGGCGCCCAGCCCGTAGTCGTCGCGGCGATGGTTGCTCAGCGCGGAGAAGAACTGGGCGGGCAGGTAGCCGTGGGCCATCGAGACCTCGATGCCGTCCAGCCCGCCCGCGCGAGCGTGGGCGGCAGCGATCGCGTAGCCGGAGATCAGCTCAGCGATCTCGCGCACGGTGAGCGCGCGCGGCTCGGCCTTGAAGCGCAGGCTGGGCACGGCTGAGGGGGCGACCGCCGGGGCCTTGGGGGCGGAGGAGATCTGCTCGCGCCCGCCGTGGAAGAGCTGCACGAACAGGCGCGTGCCGTGGGCGTGCACCGCGTCGCTGAGCCGCGCGAAGGCGGGCACGATCTCGGGCCGATAGCCGCCGAGCGTGTGCGCGGTGAGCAGCCCGGACGGGTGCACGGCCGTGGCCTCGAGGAAGATCGCCCCGATCCCGCCGGCCGCCCGCGCCCGGTGGTAGGCGATCAGGTCCTCGGTGGGCAGGTGCGCGTGGACGAGGCTCGTCTGGTGCGAGCTGGAGATGATCCGGTTGGCCACGGTCACGGGTCCGACCGTCACCGGTGACAGGACCGTGGGCAGGCCGATCATGGCCGCAGTATCACTCGCCCGCCGGGAGGTGCGCGACGCCGCCGCAGCGTCGCCGGCCCGCGGGCGCGCGACACGAGGGCGTGGCGTGCGCCGGGAGGTGCACGACGATGTGGGCATGGACTGGCCTCAGCTCCGTGATCTGTGCCTCGGTCATCTCGGCAGTGAGGAGACCTACCCGTTCGGACCCGAGACGGCGGCGTTCAAGGTGGCGGGCAAGATCTTCGCCCTCTCGCGACCGAGCGCCGAGCCGCTCACCGTCAGCCTGAAGTGCGACCCGCTGCTGGCCGAGCAGCTGCGCGCCGCCCATCCCCAGGTCGTCCCCGGCTACCACCTCAACAAGCGCCACTGGAACACGGTGACGCTTGACGGCGGCCTCCCGGCGCGGATGGTGGCCGACATGATCGAGGACTCCTATGACCTGATCGTCGCCTCGCTGCCCCGCAGCCGGCGCCGGGCCCTGCTCTGGCCCGGTGACCCGGCGTCCTAGCAGCGACGCCGCCGCGCCGGACCGGGCCGGTCGATCCCCAGCGCACTGCCGCCGCCCCGCCGGTACCCCCCGGCCACCGCCTGGGCGCGCCCGCCGCCGAGCATCTGCAGCGCCGTGGCGTCTCCGGGGTAGTTGCCCAGCGGCAGGACCGGTCCCGTGGCCAGCGTGAACTTCTCGCCGTAGCGGCTGGTCAGCTGCCGGGCCGGGCCGCTGTGGCAAAAGCGCGGCTGGACGTAGCGGTTGCGGCCCGCATAGGCCAGCCGCGCGGCCTCCGGTACTGAAACAGCGCCGTCACGCGGGCTCTGAGCCGAGCCGGTCGCCGTTGAGGATGTTGAGGATCTCACCCCCGGTCGAGCCGGCACTGGACGGCGGCGCCATCCCGTAGACGGCAAGCCCCCGGGAGCGGACCCGCGTCGGTGCCT
Source organism: Solirubrobacteraceae bacterium (assembly GCA_035713465.1). Taxonomy (GTDB): domain Bacteria; phylum Actinomycetota; class Thermoleophilia; order Solirubrobacterales; family Solirubrobacteraceae; genus Palsa-465. The sequence continues at coordinate 67,602 of DASSZP010000036.1, forward strand.
GGATGCGGTCCGGTAGGTGCGCAGGTCCCGGGTGCTGAGAATCCCCGGCGCCGGTCCCGGTGGCGACCGCCGTCGGGGGTGGGGCGGCGCATGCACAACTCCTTCACGTGGACGTGCTCCCGCCTACCCACGTGCGCGCGTCGGCAACCGTGGAAAGATCCCGGCTGCCGTGCTCGCCCCACTCGCGCGCCGCCTCCGCGATCCGATCACCTGGACCAACCTGGCCCAGCTGCTCAAGACCGCGTTCGCGGTCGTCCTGGCCTGGCTGCTGGCGGTGCGCGTGTTCGTGATCGCGCAGCCGTTCCTGGCCCCGTGGGCGGCGCTGCTCACCTTCCACGCCACGGTCGCGGGCACGGCCCGCCGCGGCGCCCAGCAGGCCGCCGCGGCCGTGCTCGGAGTGCTGTTCGCGTTCGGGGCCGGTCAGCTGTTCGGCGTCGGGGAGCTCGCGCTCGGCGCGGCGGTGCTGCTCGGTCTCGCCGCGGGCGCCACCCCGGCGCTGCGGACCGAGACCACGACGGCGGCGGCCACGGCGATCGTCGTGCTGACCACCGGCTCGAGCCAGAACGGCACGATGCTCTGGGCGCGGCTGGCCGACACCGCGATCGGGATCGCCGTCGGGCTGCTCGTCAACCTGCTCGTCTGGCCGCCCCTGCGCGATCGCAGCGTCGCTCGGCAGATCAACCTCGTGTGCACGCGGCTCGGCGCGCTGCTGTGTGATGTCGCCGGCGATCTCTGCCGCGGGGATGAGACCGCCGGCCCGCAGCAGTGGGTGACGCGCAGCGACGGGCTGGAGGACGATCTGGACGCCGCCTGGCGCTACCTGGCCGAGGCACGGGAGAGTGGGCGACTGAACCCGCGCCGCGCCGCGCCCCGGCGCATGCGCGCCGCCGAGGACGACTTCCGGCCCGCGCTGGACGCGCTCGCCCAGGCGGTGGCCGAGACGCGCAGCATGGCGCGGACGATCGCCCTGGCCCACACCCCGCCGGCCGCATGGGACGAGACCTTCCGGGACCCGTGGCGCGCGCTGGTCGCCCGCGCCGGCGCAGCGGTGCGCGACGGCGACGGCGACGGTCTGCGGACGGCCCGGCTCGATCTGCAGCGGTTCGCCGGCGAGCTGCCCGTCCCCGCCCTCGCCGCAGGCTTCTGGCCCGTGGCCGGAGCGCTGCTCGTCGGGCTGCGCAACATCCTGGAGGCGCTGGAGGGGGTCACCGATGCCCGTCCCGACGATCCCCCGGCGTGGCGGCCTCAGTTCTCGGGCCGCCCCGGGTCCAGCACGACCGCCGACTCGGCGAACACGGCGTGGATCTCGAGCCGGCCGCCCAGCGCGCGGACGTAGTGCGCCAGCGCGGACACGTAGAGGTCCTCACGCCGCTCGGCCGCGCTCGGACCCTGGTCGGCGGCGTCGAGCGCGGCCTGCACGGCCTCGTCGCCGACGCCGTGCGCGTAGCGGTCCTGCGCGATCGTGTCCTGCGCGTCGAGCAGCCGCGTGTAGACCGCGATCCGGGCCTCGTCCAGCGCTCCGGGCTCGGCGGGCGGCGGGTCGGGCGGGGGCGGTTCTAGCGCTCCTGGCTCGGCGGGCGGCGGGTCGGGGGGTTGCGGTGTTGCCACGGAGCCTCCTTTCCGATGCGGTTGAGGTGTCGGGCATAGCTGCGCTCGGCCCTGGGCACGGCCTCCCGGTAGAAGCGCCTGGTCTGGCCGGCCTTGTCGCCGCCGAACAGCATGACCGTGTTGCGGGCCGGATCGCGGGCGAACAGGACCCGTGCGGTGGGGCCGACCCGCAGTTCCTTGAGGTTGGCCATCCGCGAGCCCTTGAGCGTGTCGACCAGCGGGCGGTGATGCCGCGCCGGGTCGGCGTGGACGCGCTGCGCCAGGGCGATCACCCGGCTGCGGGCGTCGCGATCCAGGCCCGCCATCCAGCGCCGGAACTCCGGGACCGAGACGATCTGCCCCGAGCGCCCGGAGGGGCGGCGGCCGGGGTCGGGAGCAGCGGCGCTGGCGGCGGTGCGGGCCATGCTGTCCAGAGCCGGCCGGGCGGCCCCTCCCTCCCCCGGGGCGTGTCACAGGTCTGTGCCAATCGGGCGCGGGTCAGCGGCTGACGGGCTCGACCGCCGCGAGCAGCGCGAGCGCGTCGCGGTCGGGCATGCCCTCCCAGTCCCCGGCCGCGGTGACCGCGAGCGCGCCGGCCGTGACCGCGGTGACCAGCCGGACCGCCGGCGGCCGGTCCTCGATCAGCTCGGTCAGGTAGCCGGCCACGAAGGCGTCGCCGGCCCCGACCGTGTCGATCACGGTGACCACCAGCGCCGCGACGGCGAGGGTGCTGCCGCCGATCCGGGCCAGGCACCCTTCGGCGCCGAGGGTGATGATCACCTGGCCCGGCCCGCGCGCCTCCAGCGCCCGCGCCGCCGCCTCGGGGTCGGCCTCGCCGGTGAGCATCTCGGCCTCGTCACGGCCGGCGAACACGACGTCGCAGCCGGGCAGCAGCGCGCCGATGACGGCCGCGGCCTGGTCACGCGACCACAGCGCCTGGCGACAGTTGACGTCCAGGCTGACCGGCACGCCGGCCGCCCGGGCCAGGGCGACCGCGCGCGTCACCGCGGCCGCCGGCCCGTCTCCGAGGGCCGGGGTGATGCCGGTGACGTGGACCGCGGCCGCGCCGGCGATCACCTCGCGCGGGATGTCGGCGGCCTGCAGCTGCGCACCGGCGCTGCCGCCACGGTGATAGACGACGCGGGCGCGGCCGGGGGCCGGGCGCCAGCGGGTCATCAGGCCGGTCGGCGCGCGGTCCGGCGGGGCGAGCACCTCGACGTGCTCGGCGCGCAGCTCGCGGCGGATCAGCCGGCCGGCCCGCGGCCAGGGCGGCCCGGGCCCGGGCGGCGAGCGCGTCGAGCGAGCCGCCGTCCAGGGCGTCGCCGGTGAGCGGCCCGCCGAGCCCGACCGCCACCGCGCCGGCGGCCACGTAATCGCCGATCTGCTCGATGGCCACGCCGCCGGTCGGGATCAGCGGGATCTCGGGCAGCGGCCCGCGCAGGTCGGCGACCAGCGCCGGGCCGCCGGCCGAGGCGGGGAACAGCTTGACCGCGGTGGCGCCCGCGTCCCAGGCGGCGAGCACCTCGGTGGGGGTCAGCGCGCCCGGTAGGCGCCGGCCCCGGCGCGGACCGCGGCCCCGACGACCTCGGGGCAGACGGCCGGGCTGACCAGGAACTCGGCTCCCGCGTCCAGCGCCGCGCAGGCCTGGGCCGCGGTCGTCACGGTCCCCATCCCCACCGTGACCGCGGGGTCCAGCGCGGCCCGCAGGCGGCGGAGCCCGTCGATCGCGCCGGGGGTGGTCATGGTCAGCTCCAGGCAGCGCACGCCGGCCAGGGCCAGGGCGGTGGCCACCGCCTCCAGGTGGATGTCGGCCGATGCGCGCAGGATGGCGATCACGCCGGTCTGCGCCAGCGGCGCGGGAATCGTGCCGCGGGTTGGGGGCACGGCGCGCTCGGGGCTCAGGCCCCGTTCGCCGGCGAACTGGCCGCTCATGCCGCGCTGCGCTCCGCGACCGCGGCCGCCGTCCGCTCGGCCCCGTCGGCGGCCAGCCGGCCGAGCAGGTCGGTCAGCAGCTCCCGAAACGGCGGGTCCTCGGCCAGCGCCGCGGGCGCCACCTCGCTCATCCCGAGCAGCGCACCGACCACCGCGCCCGGATCTTCGCTCCCCGCGAGCCGCTCGCTGATCGCGGCCGCGAGCGGATCGTCGATCGGGATCGCGCGGCCGTCCTCGGCGAGGCGGGCGCTGACCACCCGCATCCACGCCGCCAGCCCGAGGGCGGCGAACACCGGCGTCTGGCCGGCGGCCCGCCGGTCGGCCGAGGTCGCCCACAGCCGCATGGGCAGCTTCTGGCTGCCGTCCATCGCGACCTGCGCGGTCCGGTAGTGCAGCGCGGGGTTGGCAAAGCGGGCCAGCAGCTCACCGCGGTAATGATCGAGGTCAAAGCCGTCGGGCACGTCGAGGTCGGGCGGCACATCGACCGTCATCAGGCCCTCGGCGGCGGCGCGGATTCCGGCGGCAGCGACCGCGTCGGCGACATAGGCGTGACCGGAGAGCTGCCCGAGGTAGGCGATCAGCGAGTGGCTGCCGTTGAGCATCCGCAGCTTCATCTGCTCGTACGGGGCGACATCGGCGGTGAGCAGGGCGCCGGCACGCTCCCAGGCGGGCCGCGGCCCGGTGAAGTCGTCCTCGATCACCCACTGCGTGAAGGGCTCGGTGATCACCGCGGCCTGATCCTCGAGGCCGAGTCGCGCGGCGATGTGCGCCCGGTCCTCGGCGGTCGTGGCGGGAACGATGCGGTCGACCATCGTGGCCGGGAAGCGCACGTGCGCGCTGATCCAGTCGGCCAGGTCGGGATCGCGCCGCTGCGCGAACTCGCCGACCAGACCGGCCAGGATCGGACCGTTGCCGGGCAGGTTGTCGCAGCTGAGCACGGTGAGCGGAGCGCCGTGATCGCGACGGCGGCGAGCCAGCCCAGCGATGAGCTGTCCGACCACGGTGCGGCTGCCGCCGTCGGCCTGATCCGCCGCCACCTCGGCGTCGCGGAGGTCGAGACCGCGTCCGCTCTCGTCGCGGCGGTAGGCCTTCTCGGTCACGGTCAGGGTCACGATCGCCACCGCGGGATCGGCGATCCGGGCCGTGAGCGCGTCGGGCTGCTCGCGCGCGAACAGCACCTCGCGGATCGCCCCGGCGACCCGCAGCTGCTCGCCGTCGGCGTCACGCACCGCGACCGAGTACAGCCCGTCCTGGGGAGCGAGCGCGTCACGGACCGCGGGGCTGCGCTGGGTCACGCCGCAGATGCCCCAGTCGCCGCCGTCGGCCGCGACCGCCTGCTCGGTGTAGAGGGCCTGGTGGGCGCGGTGAAATGCTCCGAGGCCGAGATGGACGATCCGGGTGCGCAGCTGACCGGGCTCGATCGGTGGGCGCAGCTGCGCGTCGAGACGGGGCAGCTGCGTGGCGCTCAGGCGCGCACGGGAGGTCACGGGCAGAGCCACCTCTCACTCGCGCCGGCCACGCTCACATCACCGAGCCCAGCTGCCACGGCGTGAACTCCTCGTCCCCGAGGTCAAGCTCCTCGCTCTTGGTCGGCCGGCCCGAGGCCACGGCGGCGATCTGCTGCAGCAGCGCCGCTCCGAGCTCCTGGACGCTCGCGCTGCCGTCCAGCACCGGGCCGCAGTCGAGGTCCATGTCATCGGCCATGCGCCGGTAGAGCTCCGCGGTCGTGGCGAGCTTGAGGCTGGGGGCGGGCTTGGCCCCGAACACGGAGCCGCGGCCGGTCGTGAAGCAGACCAGGTTGGCCCCGCCGGCCACGATCCCGGTCACCGACACGGGGTCATAGCCGGGGGTGTCCATGAAGACCAGGCCCCGCTCGGTCACCGGCTCGGCGTAGCGGTAGACGGCGCGCAGGAGCGAGCTGCCGCCCTTGGCCACGGCGCCCAGCGACTTCTCCTCGATCGTCGTCACCCCGCCGGCCCGGTTGCCCGGGGACGGGTTGTTGTCCAGGTTCCCGCCGTCGGCGGCGGCGTAGCGCTCCCACCAGGCCACGCGCTCCATCAGCGCCGCGGCGACCTCGGCCGACACGGCCCGGCTGGTGAGCAGGTGCTCGGCGCCGTGGATCTCGGGCGTCTCGGCGAGGATCGCGGTGCCGCCGGCGGCGACCAGGCCGTCGACGGCCACGCCGAGCACGGGGTTGGCGCTCACCCCCGACCAGGCGTCCGAGCCGCCGCAGTTGAGCCCCAGCACGAGCTCGGACAGCGGCACGGGGCTGCGCCGGGCCGCACCGGCGATCGGCAGCAGCTCGCGCACCGCCTGCACGCCGGCTCGGATCGTCGCCGCGGTACCGCCCACGCCCTGGATCGTCATGTGGACGATCGGGATCCCGGGTGCGAGATCGAGCTCGGACGCGAGCCCGGCGACCTGGTTGACCTCACAGCCCAGCCCGACGACGACGACCCCGCCGACGTTGGGGTGACTCGCGTACCCGCGCAGCGTGCGGCGCAGGACGGCCAGACCCTCGCCGTCGGCGCTCATCCCGCACCCGGTCCCGTGGGTCACGGCCATCACGCCGTCGACGCCGGGATGCTCGTCCAGAGCGCCGGGGACCGAGAAGGCGGCGGCGATGCGGCGCACCACGGTGGCCGAGCAGTTGACGGTGCTGAGCACCGCGACGTAGTTCCGGGTCCCGACCCGGCCGTCGGCCCGGCGGTAGCCGGCAAACGAGGCCGGGGCGTCGACCGGGGTCGGCGGCGGTGCTGCCCCGTACCGCGATGCCGGCGCGGGCGTCAGCGTCGCCCGCCGGGAGGGCGAGATCAGATTGTGGTCGTGGACGTGCTGCCCCGCGGCGATGGCCTGCGTGGTGATGCCGATCACCTGCCCGTACTTGTGCACGGGCTGCGCCGCGGCCAGCGGGGTGAGCGCGACCTTGTGTCCGCGCGGAACCGGCTCGCGGATGCTCAGCGCGGTACCACCGGCGGTGAGGTGCTCACCGGGGGCCAGATCACGCCGGGCCACGGCCACCGGATCCTCCGGGTGCAGCCGCAACAGCGGGCCGGTGTGCGCGAGCACGCTCACGCGGTCACGCGCCCTCCTGCACCCACGCGTGGCGCGGATCCATGTAGGGCATCATCTCGCGCCCGCGGCCGGCCAGCACCCACAGGTAGTAGAGGGTGTAGCCCGAGGCGGCCACCACGGGATGAAAGCCCGAGCGGATCGCGGCGATGTCGTCGTCTCCGACCAGGAAGGATTCCTCGGCGCCGTCCTCCTCGTAGCGCACCTGGATGCCGAAGCCGCCCGGCGGGTCGACGCGGAAGAAGTAGACCTCCTCCAGCTCGGCCTCGCGCGGCGGGTCGTGGCGGTCATGGCGATGGGGTGGATAGGACGACCAGTTCCCCGGAGGATTGATCGTCTCGCCGACGAGCAGCCGGTTGGCCGGGTGCTCGGGGCCGATCATCGTGCGCACGGTCCGCGACCAGTTCCCCTCCCCCACCTCGGCGATGCGCTGGTCCTCGGGGCGGATGATCCGCGGCGGCGGCGCCCCCTCGGCGTCGGCCGGCGCGGCGGTGATCACGACCTGGGCGGGCCCGTCGACCGCCTGCAGGGTCAGCGCCATGGCCGGCGGCCCGTAGACGGCGTACCCGGGACCCTCGAACACCGAGCTGCGCCCACCGGCGCGGCCGAGCGCGACGTCGCCGGCGGTCGCCTCGACCGTGCCGCTGAGGATGACCGCCGCCCGCTCGGGTCCGGCCGTGAGCGCGAGCGTCTCCCCGTCGGCGAGGTCGGCGAGGGCGAGATCGATATGGGCCGTGTCGCGGCCCGTGGCGGCCAGCGTGCGCATCGCGGGCTCCTTTGCGGTCGGGGATCGTGCTCGGAGAGCGTTCGGCGGTAACGAGTGTAAAGGTTTTCAGAGCCGGTCCCGGGAGGCGCCGGGGGCGGCGGTACTCGCGCGGACGACGAGGTGGGCGGGCAGCGTCCGGGGGGCGGAGGCCGGCAGCGTCCGGGGGGCGGAGGCGGGCAGCGTCCGGGCGGCGGAGGCCGGCAGCGTCCGGGGAGCGGAGGCGGGGCCCGGCCCGCCGTCGTCCCCGGGCACGGCCCGGGGGCCCTGCGCGGGCGGCGTCCCGCTGAGCGCGGCCAGCAGCAGGTCGACCGCCGCCTCCCCCGCCTGCGCGGTGGGCAGCGCCACCGTGGTCAGCGCCGGGGTGACCATCGCGGCCACCGGGATGTCATCGAAGCCGACCACGCTGACCTGTGCCGGGACGGCCACGCCGAGCGCCGACAGGCGGCTGAGGATGCCGAGGGCGACGAGGTCGTTGTAGGCGAGCACCGCGCCGGCGCCCGTGGCCAGCACCGCCTCGGCGGCGTGCGCGCCGCCCTCAAAGCGCGGCGCGACCGGACCGACCGTCTCGACGACGAGGCCGTGCTCGCGCGCGGCGGCGCGCAACCCCTTCAGGCGCTGGCGGTTGGACCATGACCGCCGCGGGCCGGCCACGAATACGCAGTGCCGGTGGCCGAGGGCGGCCAGGTGGGTGACGGCCTGGTGCATCCCGTCCGCTGAATCGATCAGCACGGAGGCGCGACCGGGCACGCGGCGGTTGAGCAGCACGACCGCGGGCTCGGGCTCCAGCGCCCGCAGGGCCGGCTCAGCCAGGCGCGAGGAGCAGAGCACGATCCCGTCGACCTGCTTGCCCATCGCGGTGATCAGCGCCGCCTCCTCGGTCGCGCTCTCCCCGCTGTCGGCGACGAACACGGCGTAGTCGGCCTGGCGCGCCCGGCCCTGCGCCCCGGCCAGGACGGCCTGGAAGTACGGGTTGGCGAGGTCGGGGACGATCACCCCGACGTTGCCGGTGCGCCCGGTGATCAGCCCGCGGGCCGCGCGGTTGGGGGCATAGCGCAACGCGGCGGCGACGGCGAGGACCCGCTCACGCGTGACCGGCGCGACCGTCTCGGGGGTGCTGAAGGCACGGGACACGGTGGCGACCGAGACGCCCGCCTCCCGGGCGACATCACGAATGCTGACCGGCAGGGCGCTCCTCCGCTTCGGTGGCCTCTGTAACGCTTTACAGCGTATTGGGACCTGGCGCGGACCGCGGCGCTGGGGAGGGCCCGATCAGCGCAGCACGCGGTTGCCGCCCGCGGCCTTGGCTCGGTACAGAGCGGCGTCCGCGGCGACGATCAGGTCCTGCGCCTGGCGCGGATGGCCGGCGGCCAGGCCGAGGCTCGACGTCACGGCGAGGCCCGCGGCGATCTGCCCCCAGTCGGCGGTGGCGATCGCGGCCACGACCTCGGTGCCGCGGCGATGGGCGATCTCGGGTGAGAGGTGGGGCATGACGAGCAGGAACTCATCGCCGCCCAGCCGGACGGCGATGTCCTGCTCGCGGATCGAGCCGCGCAGGATCCGCGCGACATGCCGCAGCATCTCGTCGCCGACGTGATGCCCGTAGCGATCGTTGACGCCCTTGAAGCAGTCGAGGTCGAGAACGGCAAACGAGACCTGGTCGACGCCGCGCTCGGTCAGGTCCTCGACGTAGCGGCCCAGAGCGCGGCGGTTGGCCAGGCCGGTGAGCTCGTCCAGGTGGGCGTGGCGGTCCAGGCGGGCGTGCTCCTCGCGCATCCGCTCAACGTCCAGGCGCGAGCGCATGGCGGCCAGACCGGCCAGGCGGGTCTGCCAGCGCATCTCGACCAGGACGCGGGCATAGTGCAGGCCGGCGCCCGGCCGGCCGAGCCCCTCGGCCTCGATCTCGGCGGCGATGCACAGCGCGAGCCGGTGCGCGTGGCTCGCCTCGTTGGGATCGATGCGCTCGAGGGCGAGCCCGATCTCCCGGGTCGCGACCTCCCGCGAGCCGTGCTCCCGGTCACAGGCGATCAGCGCCCGGGTGAGGTGGACGTGGCCGGCGTACTCGTGGTCGGGATCGGGCTCGGACGGCACCGGCGTCAGCGCCGGGTCCACGATCGCATCCAGCAGCGCGCCGAAGATCCGCAGCTCGGTCCGCCAGGACGCGGGCACCAGATCGACGTCGGCTTCGTCCAGCGCGGCGCGCGCCGAGGCGACACGGTCGGCGGGCAGCTCGCACGGCCCCCGCTCGCGCAGGAACGTGCACCAGTTCATCAGCGTCTCGGCCCGGTTAAAGAGGATCGCGGGCATCACGAACTGCGCCCCCGCGCAGCCGACCAGCGCAGCCTCGGCCGCTTCGTAATGCCTGAGCTCGAGCTCCCACAGGCCCCGGTTGAGGTAGCCGCGGGCGCATTCCAGATGAGCGCTGGCCCGCTCGATCGATGGGCCCTCAAGGCCCTCGAGCATGACCGAGGCGCGCGTCAGGTCGTCGTCCGGTCCGCCGAGAGATCCGGTGTCCTCCTGCTGGGCGGGCAGCTGGCCGCGGAGGGCGAGGGCCAGCGCCGTGCCCGTGGTCGAGCCGTCGGCGGCGGCGCGCTCCAGCAGACGCTCGATCCCGCTGACGCACGGCCAGACGCTCGTCTCGCAGAAGTCACGCACGATGTCGAGCAGCAACCCGGCACGGACCGCCTCCGCATATCCGGCCGCGTCGGCCTCCGCGATGAGCCGCTCGACGTCCTCGGAGGTGACCGAGCGCCCGTCCTGGAGGTCACGCTTGAGCTCGTAGGCGTGCAGCAGCGCGTGCTCGGCCGCCGATAGCGGGGCGGCGGACAGGGTGGCGGCCCGCGCCAGCCGGGGCAGCAGCAAGCGCTCCTGTGGAGTCGGTCCGGCGGGATCGGCCAGCGCCGCATGCTCGCCCGGAGGCATGCAGACGTATCGGCACCTCAGCCCGGGTGTTGAGTCCCGGGCCCCAATGTGGCCGCGCGTTGGGGACCCGGTCGAGCAGGGCTACGCCTCGGCGCGGGTCTCCAGCGCACCGCGGGCGACGACCGGCCTCACCTCGATCGAGCCGCCGAGACGGGCCGATGGGATCCGGGCCGCGAACTGCAGGGCGCGGTCCAGTCGTGCACCTCGATCACGAAGCACTCGGCCATCACGGACTCCAGCTCGTCGGGCGCCAGCGACTCGTCGGTACCCCGAGCGTGGCAGATGAGAATCGCGTACTGCATGCCGGCCTTCTTGGAAGGGCGATCGGTGCCAGCCCTACCACGAACGGGACGCCCGTTCGGGGACAGGCCCGGTGTTGACCACGTCGGCCGCGGTGGCCCCGCCGCGGCGCGCCGTGGCCACGGCCAGCTCCATGTTGCCCAGACCGCGGAGCGAATGGGCGTCGGTCGAGCAGACGATCCGGACGCCGCCGGCGAGCGCGCGACGGACGTGCTCGGCGCTGAGATCCAGGCGCGCGGGCAGGCCATTGACCTCCAGGGCGATGCCGCGCGCCGCCGCGAGGGCGTACACGGCATCGAGATCCAGCGCGCTCTCGGGCCGGCGGCCGAGCAGGCGACCGGTGGGATGGCTCAGGCAGCTCACCGCATCGTGCTCGAGCGCGGCCGTGACGCGCCGGGTCATCTCCGCGCGCGGCATCCGCTGACCGCCGTGGACGCTGACCTGCACCCAGTCCAGCTGATCGAGCACCGCGTCGGGCAGGTCGAGCGAGCCGTCGGACAGGATGTCGCACTCGATCCCGCGCAGGACGCGGAACGGGGCCAAATCCGCGTTGGCCGCCGCGATCTCCTGCGCCTGGCGGCGCAGGTCCTCGGGGGTGAGCCCGCGCACCGCTCCGACGGCCGGTGTGTGGTCGCAGATGGCCAGGTAGTCATAGCCGCGTTCGCGCGCGGCGCGGCCCATCTCGGCGACGCTGAAGCGGCCGTCGCTGTAGGTGGTGTGGGCGTGCAGATCGCCGCGGATCTGCTCGAGCTCGATGAGCGCGGGCAGCGGCGCGGGCGGGCCCGGCGCCTCGCGCAGCTCCGGCGGGCACCAGGGAAGACCGAGCCCGGCGTAGACGGCGGCCTCGTTCTCGGCCTCGGGCAGCGGCCCCAGGGCGGAGACGTACTCGGCCGAGCCGGTTGCGCGCACCCAGGCCGTGCCGAATGCCTCGGGCGCGGCCACGGTGAGCGCCACCGCGACGCCGTCGACGGTCACCCCGCGCGCACTGCGCTCGTCGCGGTCGATCACCGCCACCACCTCGGGCAGCACGGCGAAGCGCGCGATCACCGGGCCTGGCTCGCGCGCGGCGACAACGACGGCCAGCTCGGCGCAGGTCTCGCGCCAGCGTCGCGGGTCCCCGGCGATCTCGCCGCCCAGCGCCGTGGCGATCGCCGTCACCAGGGCCCGCGCTCGGTCGAGCATCAGCCCCGCGCGCTCGCGCTGGTCACGCGGACGGTCCAGCGCGCTGAGGATCCGGGCCTCGAACTTGGGCCCGATCCCCGGCACCTCGCGCAGCCGGCCCTCGGCGGCGGCCGCTCGCAGCTCGGCCAGCGTGCGTACCCCGAGGGTCTGCGCGATCGACAGCGAGCGTTCGGCGCTCAGGCCCAGGTAGCGGCCGATCCCCACCATCTCGGGCGAGAGCACGCGCTCGAGCTCGGCCAGCTCGGCGATCTGCCCGGTGCTGACCAGCTCCTGCAGCCGCCCGGCGATTCCGGGCCCGATCCCCCGCAGCGACTGGACCCGCCCGGTGGCGACAAGCTCGGCCACCGGCGCCGGTGCGTCGCGGACGGTGGCCGCCGCGCGGCGGTAGGCGCGGATCGTGTACGGGTTGCGCTCGGCCAGCTCGAGCAGGACCGCGAAGGCCTCCAGGCGATCGGCCAGCTCGGCGTTGGTCACGGCGGGGCGGTCGCCGGTGAAGGGGTCAGCGCTCGCCGGGGCGGCTCATGAGCTGCGCCCGGACGGTTCGATCGCCTTGAAGCGGCGCATGGTCTCGGTCATCGCGGTCTCGGTGGGCAGGCGCTCCATCGAGCTGGCGCCGAAGAACCCCGACACGCCCTCGGTGCGCTCCAGCACGTAGGCGGCGTCGTCGGGCTCGGCGATCGGTCCGCCGTGGCAGAGCACGATGACCTCGGGGTTGACGCGCACGGCGGCGTCGCGCATCTGCTGGATCAGGGTCACGCAGTCGTCGAGGGTCTTGACGGCCTGGGCCCCGATCGTGCCGCCGGTGGTCAGCCCCATGTGGGGCACGAGCACATCGGCGCCGGCGCGCGCCATGTCGGTGGCCTGCCCGGGGTCAAATACGTACGGGGCGGTGAGGATCGACCGCTGGCGGGCTGTGGCGACCATCTCGACCTCCAGGCCGTAGCCCATGCCGGTGTGCTCGAGGTCGGCGCGGAACTGCCCATCGATCAACCCGACCGTGGGGAAGTTCTGCACGCCGCTGAAGCCGATGCGCACCAGCTCATCGAGGAACTGCGGCATCAGGCGGAAGGGATCGGTCCCGCACACCCCGGCCAGGACGGGGGTCTCGCGGACCACCGGCAGCACCTCGCGGGCCATGTCGACGACGATCGCGTTGGCGTCCCCGTAGGGCAGCAGGCCGGCCAGCGAGCCGCGGCCGCCCATCCGGAAGCGGCCGGAGTTGTAGATGATGATCAGGTCGGCGCCCCCGGCCTCGGCGCACTTGGCCGACAGCCCGGTCCCGGCTCCGGCGCCGATGATCGGGCGGCCCGAGTCGACCTGGGCGCGCAGCCGCGCGAGCGCCTGGTCGCGATTCACGTCCGGTCACCCCGCTCGGTGATCAGCTCGTGCAGCCGCTGCGCCATCGCGTCGGCGACGGCGTCGTCGTTGATGGCCGCGTCGATCTCGTGCACCTCGACGCCGTCCTGCAGCGTCTCGGCGAGCCCGTCGCGCAGGGCGGTGAGCGCCTCGGGGTCGTGGAAGGGCTGACCCTCCACGTCGATCAGCGAGACGCCCCGCAGCGGGATGAACAGCGCGGTTGCCCCCTGCGCCGCCGACAGCTTTGCCCCGATCCGCCGACCCAGCTCACGGCACTCGTCGGGCGTGGTGCGCATCAGCGTGACGGTGGGGTTGTGGACGTAGAGCTGGCGATCCTCGAACTGGGCCGGGACGGTCTCGCGCGGGCCGAAGTTGACCATGTCCAGCGCGCCGAGCGAGACGACCTGGGGCACGCCGGCGCGGCCGGCCGCGGTGAGGCGGTCGGGCCCGGCGGAGAGCACGCCGCCGACGAGATCATCGGCCAGCTCGGTCGTGGTCAGGTCGAGCACCCCATCCAGGAAGCCGTCGGCGGCCAGGGCCTCGAGCGACTGGCCGCCCGTCCCGGTGGCGTGGAAGACGAGCACCTCGTAGCCGAGCTGCTCGAGCCGCTCGCGGGCCCGGGTCACGGCGGGGGTGGTGACGCCGAACATGCTGGCGGCAACCGTCGGGCGGTCCTGGATCTGCGGGGCGGGGGCACCGGCCATGCCGGCGATCGCCGCCGCGGCGTTGCCCATGATCCGGGCGCTGACCGAATTGACACCGGCGATGTCGACGACCGAGTTCATGATCATCACGTCCAGCGCGCCGACGTAGGGCCGCACGTCGCCTGAGCCCATCGTCGAGACGAGCAGCTTGGGCACGCCGACCGGCAGGGCCGCCATCGCGGCGGCGGCGATCGACGAGCCACCCGATCCGCCCAGCGCGAGGATCGCGTCAAAGCGGCGCTCGGCGTGCAGCTCGACCACCACGGCCGCGGCGCCGCGGGCCATCGCCGACACCGCTGTCCCGCGGTCACCGGACGCGGCCAGCTGCGCGCTTGTCGTGCCGGCCGCCTCGGCGAGTCGCTCGCGGGAGATGTCGGGGGTGAGTCCGCGCGGCTCGTCGGTCCCGGCGTCGACGATCAGCGGCTCGGCCCCGAGCGCCCTGAGACGGTCGGCCACGTAGGCGTACTCGGCGCCCTTGGTGTCCAGCGTTCCGAGCAGGAGGACGACGGGCCGTGCGTCGTTGCCGCCTGATGCCGTCGGCTCGCCTGTCGCCGTGCTGCTCATCGCCCGGGGCCGAGCATAGCCCGTGCGGCGCGGCGGCCGGCCGTGTGCGGGATGGCCGGCCGGCCCGCGGAACAAGGCGGTGAGCCGGGCCACCGAACGAACCGCGTTCTGAATCAGGAGGCCCCCGGGGACCGGATTTCCCCAACGAGGAGGCCTCCGGAGAACCGCGGTTTCCCGATCGTGTTGGGGTTGCCTCTACAGTCCGTTGAAGCTTGAGCGACACCGCCGGCCTGGGCACGGTCCGGCCGACCCCGCCGCGCCCAACCCGCCCTTCGATGCCCGCCTCCACCGACAACCGACCCGCTCCCGAGGACGACGCAGGCCGCGCGCCCTCCTCCGGCCGCGGCGCGCGGACCGCACGGCTGGGTCGCGTGGCCGTGGGCGGGGCGATGCGCTGGGCCGGTGACCGCATCGACGTGCGTGGCACTCCCGAGGATCAGAAGCGCCGGCGCGGGGACCGCTTCGTGGCCACCGTCGACGCGCTCGTCGATCAGCTCGCGGCCATGCGCGGAGCGGCGATGAAGGCCGGTCAGGTCCTCTCCACCGTCGAGTTCCCGGGGCTTGACGCTGACCAGGCCGAGCACCTGCAGGCCCGGCTGGCCGCGCTGCGCGACAACGTGCCACCGGTGGCCTGGAGGGACATGCGCCGCGTGCTCGAGCAGGAGTGGGGCGAGCGGCCCGAGCGGCGGCTGGCCGAGATCGACCCCGAGCCCGCCGCGGCGGCCAGCATCGGGCAGGTGTACCGTGCCACCGGCCACGACGGGCAGGCGCTGGCGGTCAAGGTCCAGTACCCGGGGATCGCCGAGTCGGTCGAGTCCGACATGCGCAACCTCGGCCTGCTCGCGCCGTTGCTGCGGCGGATGATGCCCGGCCTCGAGGTCAGCGCGGTGCTCGGCGAGCTGCGCGAGCGGATCGTCGAGGAATGCGATTACGAGCTCGAGGCGGCCAACCACCGGCGGATCGCCCGCGCCTGGCGCGGACATCCCTTCATCCGCGTGCCCGCCATCGACACCGAGCTGAGCCGCCGGCGCGTGCTCGTCACCGAGTGGATCGACGGCGAGGGCTTTGCCTCGGTCGGCTCTGAGCCGGACGCCGTGCGCGATCGCTACACCGAGATCGTCTACCGCTTCTTCTACGGGACGGTCTCGCTGCTCGGGCTGGCCCTCGGGGATCCCCATCCGGGCAACTACCTGCTCTGCCCCGACGGCCGCGTGGCCTTCTTTGACTTCGGGATGATGCGCCACCTGCCCGCCGACTACCTCGCGCGCGAGGCGGTCATCCAGCGGGCCGTCCGCGAGCACGATGAGGCGGCTGTCGTGGCCGGCATGCACGCGCTCGGCTACCTGCCCGGTGATCCCGGCGATTGGGACGGCGCGCTGCTGCTGGAGTACATGCGCCGCGTGTCGTGGTGGCTGCGCACCGACGGGCCACTGCGGCTCGGGCCCGAGGACCTGTGGCGCAGCACCGAGGTGCTGCGCGAGGACGGCGGCCGCGATCACATGGCGCAGCTGCGGCGGATGACCGTGCCGGCCGAGGCGCTGCTGCTGCGGCGGATGGAGGGCCTGCTCTTTCAGACCGCCTCGATCCTGCGTGCGCAGGCCGACTGGGGGCCACTGGTCGAGGAGCTGATCGAGGGCAGCGAGCCCGTCACGCCGCTCGGGGCCGAGCACGCGCGGTGGCTGGCCTCGCGCGGCGCCGGCGCTTGACGCAGCCGGAGCGCGTGGTCGCCGGCGGGCACCACCCAACCTGACGAGGGCCCGGCCGCGCGCAGCTGTGCACCCGGGGGCGGTCCGGCTCCGGGCCTACCCTTATGGGGTGGCTTCGGCTTTCGGCCCATCGGGGACGGCGATCGAGGCGTTCGCGCCGGTCACCGACGCGTTCGCGCGGCTGCTCGGGGATGGCGCGGGAGGGGGGTCGATCACCGTGCGGTTGCGCGGTGAGACGGTCCTCGCGCTCTCGACCGGATGGGCCGATCGGGCCCGGACACGGCCCTGGACGCCGGAGACGCTCGGCGTGAGCTTCTCCACCACCAAGGGAGCGGCCTCGACGGTCATCCACCGGCTCGTCGAGCGGGGGCTGCTCGGCTACGACGACCCGGTGTGCGCGCACTGGCCCGAGTTCGCCGCCGGCGGCAAGGGGACCGTCACGGTGCGGGAGGTGCTCACCCACCGCGCCGGGCTCTCCAGCGTGCAGGCGGTCGCCCGCGACGCGGAGGAGATGCTCGACCACGAGCTGATGGAGGAGCGGCTGGCCGCGCGCAGCGTCCGCGCCCCCACCGCGCGCTCGGCCTACCACGCGATCACCTACGGCTGGCTGCTCTCGGGGCTGGCCCGGCGGGTCACCGGCCGGGGGATGCGCGAGCTCGTGCGCTCTGAGCTGGCCGACACGCTGGCCACCGACGGCCTGAACATCGGCGCGCCGTCCGGTGCCGAGGGCCGAATCGCCCAGCCGGTCGGATCGGCCCTGCGGCAGATCGGCTCCGTCGCGCGCCTCGCCTCCCCCCTGCTCTCGGCCACCCGGCGTGTGCGCATCGGCTACGAGGCGCTCCTGATCCCGGGCTTTCACCGCCTCTTCCATGGCTCCGAGCCGCCGATCTGGCACGCGGAGATGCCGGCCGTCAACGGGCTGTTCACCGCCGATGGTCTCGCCCAGCTGTACGGCGCCCTGGCCAACGGCGGTGCCGAGCCGGGTGGGCCGCGCCTGCTCACGGCCCGCACCGTGCGCGAGATCGGCCGCGTCCAGCTGCGCACCCGCGACCGCGTCCTCGGCCTGCCGATGCGCTGGCGGTTGGGCTACCACCAGGCCTTCGGCTCCGGAGACATCGCTCCGCGCGCCTTCGGCCACTACGGCTACGGGGGCTCAGGCGGCTGGGCCGACCCGGCGATCGGGCTCTCGCTGGGTTTTGTGACCAACCGGATCGGCTCGCTGACCACGCCGATGGGCGACCTCACCCTGTACCGGCTCAACCGCGTCGTGCGCGAGTGCGCGGCGGCCTACCTCGGGCGCTGACGCGCTCCTGGCCTCCGGCTCCGGCCGGCCTGCTCTCCGCTCTCCGCTCTCCGCGGTCTCCTCCGGTCCGCCCCCCTTCCCGGTTCCCGTCCTCCGCGGCGCGCCAGTCCGCCGGCATCCACGGCGCGCCAGTCCGCCGCGCTCCGGGCGCGCCAGTCCGCCGCCCTCCGGGGCGCGCCAGTCCGCCGCGCTCCGGGCGCCGGACGCGACACAAATCACGCTTTTGATGTGCTCCGCCGGACCGCGCGCGACATCGTGGCGGTTACAACCACCGCAATCGCGTCATCTTCCTGCGTCTCCCCCCGCCGAGCGACATAGCGGTGGTTGCACGCGGTGTTCGCACCGGCCGCGACGGGACCCCACGGAAGCAGCCACTCAGGGGCTCATGCAGCGAGGCAAAGGGTGGGCGGACCGACCGTGGACCCGTTGTGTCCACACCCGCAGCGGACCCATCGTGTCCACCACAGGCGTTCAGACCAGGCGGCCCGAGCGGCGCACCGACGCGGCGGCACCGAGCAGCAGCAGCAACGCGCCGGCGATCACGAACACGACGGTGATGTCGCGCGGGCGGATCACCGTCGAGAGCTCTGAGCCGAGCCGCTGGTAGATCGCACTCAGCGCGTCGGAGTTCTGCGCGTTGAAGGCGCGGGCCCCACTGGTGCGGGCGATCTGGGCCATCAGCGCCGGGTCGGGCGGGACCGGTACGACCTGGCCGGGGACGACGAGCACACCGCTGGGCGTGCCCAGCGCGACGGTGTAGATCGGGATGCGCTCGCGGGCGGCGAGCTGGGCGACCTGCACGGGGTCCTGCCCCTGGTTGGCGGCCCCGTCGGAGAGCAGCACGATCGCGGCCGGCGGGTGGTGCGGGTCGGCACCGCGCAGCAGTTGCAGGGCGAGGGCCAGCGCGTTGCCGGTGGCGGTGCCGCCGCCGGGTGTCTCGGCGTCGATCGTGCGCCGGGCCAGGCGGTGGTCGGTGGAGGGGCCCTGCACCCGGTCGGGCACGGTGGAGAAGCCGATCGCGCCGACCCGCACCGTGCTCGGCAGCTGATCGATGAACGTGTTGGCCGCGGTCTGGGCGGCGGCCAGCCGCGTCGGGCTGACGTCGTCGGACTGCATCGAGAGCGAGTGGTCGGTGACGAGCATCAGCGAAGCGGAATTGGTCGGAACGCGATGGGGCACATGCGGGCGGGCCAGCGCCAGGGCGAGGCACGCGACCCCGGCGAGCAGCAGTGCGGCCGGGACATGACGCGGCCAGCGCGGCGCTGCCCCCACCGCGCGGGCCGCACTGGCCGCGGCGGGAAAGCGGATCGCGTACCGCGGCGAGCGCCGGGCGTTGAGGCGGTGCAGCGCGACGGCGACCGGGACCGCAGCCAGCGCGAGCAGCCAGATCGGGGCCGAGAAACCCATCTACAGCTGCCGGCCGAGCTCCACGAGCCAGTCCTGATCGGTGGCGACGGTCAGGTGCGGGACGCGCAGGCGCCGCAGCTCGGTCGCGATGCGCTCGCGCCGCTGGCGTTCGAGCACGGCAAAGCGCTCACGCACGCGGGCCTGTGAGGTGTCGATCTCAACCCGCTCGCCGGTCTCGGGATCGATCAGGGTGAGATGACCGACCGCGGGCAGCTCGCCCTCGCGCGGGTCACCGATCTCCACCGCGATCACCGAGTGGCGGACGCGCAGCGAGCCGAGCGGGCGCTCCCACGCGTGCTGGTCGCGAAAGTCCGAGATGACCACGACCAGCCCGGGCTGGCCGGCCAGCTGGCCGGTGCGGCGCAGCGCATCGGCCAGCGCACCCGCGTCGGTGACCCCGTCGCCGGCCACCCCGTCCTGCAGGGCCCGGCGCAGCGCGACCATGCCGGGCCGCGAGCCCCGCGGGGGCAGGATCCGGGCCGACCCGGCCCCGAAGGTGACCAGGCCGACGCTGCCGGCGCGCCGCACCCCGAGCCGCCCGAAGACGAGCGCCGTCCCCTCGGCCACGTCGGCCTTCAGCCGCGCCGCGGTGCCGAAGGCCATCGACGGGGAGACGTCGAGCACGATCCAGGTGGTCAGCGCCCGCTCGGGGACGTGCAGGCGCACGTGGGGCGCGCCGGTCCGGGCGCTGGCCGCGGCGTCGATGTGGCGCACGTCGTCGCCGAGCTCGTACGGCCGCATCTGGGCCAGCTCGGTCCCCAGCCCGACGCCCGACGCGCGCCGATCCCCGGGCAGCATGCGCGTCACCAGCCGGTTGACGGCGACGTCGAGCGCATCGACGAGCGGGGCCAGCAGCGGTCCCGGGCCCTGGCGGGCGGCCGGGGGGGCGAGCACCGGCTCGGTCATGCCCCGAGCAGACCCTCGCCGCGCACTGGGCCCGAGCCGCTGCGGGTCAACCGCTGCGCGCCCGGCTCGGGGACGGTGACGAGCACCTTCTCGAGCAGCTGGTCGACCGTCACGCCGTCGCTGAGCGCGTCGTAGGAGAGCACGAGGCGGTGCCGCAGCAGGTCGGCGGCGAGGTCGCGGACGTCGCCGGGCTCGACGTAGCCGCGGCCACGCAACAGCGCGAGCGCCCGACCGGCCTGCACGAGCCCGATCGGGCCGCGGGGGCTGGCCCCGAACTCGATCAGGCCGGCGAGCTCGGCCAGCCCGTGGCGGCCCGGATTGCGCGTCGCGTCGGCCAGCGCGACGGCATAGGCGATCGTCTCACGATCGACCTCGACGCTGCGCGCGGTCTCGGCGTGGCGACGCAGGTCCTCGAGGGACAGGCTCTCGGTGATCTCCGGCGCGGGGACGAGGCTGCGCCCGACGACCGCGGCCTCCTCCTGCACCGAGGGGTAGTCGACGAGGATCTTCATCAGGAACCGGTCGACCTGAGCCTCGGGCAGCGGATAGGTGCCCTCGGATTCGATCGGGTTCTGCGTCGCGAGCACGATGAATGGCTCGGGCACGCCGTAGGTGGTGCCCCCGATCGTCACCTGGTGCTCCTGCATGACCTCCAGCAGCGCCGACTGCACCTTGGCCGGAGCGCGGTTGATCTCGTCGGCGAGCAGGAAGTTGTGGAACACCGGCCCGAGCTCGGTGTCAAAGCGTCCGGAGTCCGGGCGCCAGACGCGCGTGCCGACCAGGTCGGCGGGGACGAGGTCGGGCGTGAACTGGATGCGGCCGTAGGAGCCGCCCAGCGCGCGCGCCAGCGTCTTGACGGTGAGTGTCTTGGCCAGGCCCGGGACGCCCTCCAGCAGCACGTGGCCCCCGGCCAGCAGGCTGACCAGGACGCGTTCGAGCATCGCGTCCTGACCGACGATCACCCGCTTGATCTCATGCAGCACGCGCTGCAGGGCATCGCGGGCGTCGGCCTGCGCCGCGCGGGCGCCGGTGTCGTGGCTGTCGTTCATGTCGTTCTCCGTGTCGCGGTCAGATGAGTCGGTGAAACCAGGCCAGGGACAGCCCGGCGGCCAGCAGCACCAGGGCCAGTGCACCGCCGGCGAACAGCGCGATCTGGTCGCGTTTGACCTGCCGGTGACCCAGGCGCGCGGCCAGCCGGCGGTAGATGGCGCTCGCACGGGCGGCATCGCCGGCCGTGTAGGCGCGGCCGCCGGAAGCGGTGGCGATCGCGCGCAGCTCCGAGGCGTTGAGAGGCACCGCGCTGGTCACCGTGCGGCCGTGGCTGACGTGGCTGATCACGCCGCGCGCGGTGCCCAGCGCGATCGTGTAGATCGGGATGTGCGCCGCCTTGGCCTGCGCGGCGGCGGCCAGCGGCGAGGGGCCGACGTTCGAGGTGCCGTCCGAGAGCAGCAGGATCGCGCTCGGGGGTCGGCGGTTGCCGGCCGTGCGCAGGCCGCTGAGGACCTGCGTGGCGGTGGTGATCGTCTCCCCGATGGCTGTGCCGCCGCCGCCGGCGGTGAGCTGGCGGATGGCCGAGCGGGTCAGCGCGTGGTCGGAGGTCGGGGCCTGGAGCACGACCGGGCGCCGGGCGAAGGACATCTGGCCGACGAGCGCCGCGGCAGGCAGATCGGCCACGAAGCGCAGCGCGGCCCGCTTGGCCGCCTCCAGGCGCGACGGGGCGACGTCGGTCGCCTTCATCGAGTCGCTGATGTCGTTGGCGAGCATGAAGGCCGCGCTGCGCACGGGAACGGCCACCGTCGTCTGCGGCTTGGCCGCGGCGAGGATCAGCGCGGCAAGGGCCAGGGCGAGCACGGCCACCGGCGCGTGGCGGCGCCAGCGCGGCCGCCGCGGGGTGACCGAGTCCGCGAGTACCGCGGTGGAGAACGCGGCCGCCGCCCGGGCCCGGCGGCGCTGCTCACCGGCGTACCACCACGCCAGCGCCGGGATGACCAGCAGGGCGATCAGGGCGAGCGGTGCGGCGAAGCTCATGGATAGGCAGTCGGCGGACCCGTGAACTTCGCCTGTGGATGCAGCGTCGTCCCGCCGCGATCGATCGTCAGCGTGATCGTCGCGCCCTTGCGCACGCCGCGGACGGCGCGAGCGATGCTCGCCGAACCGGTGACGGCATGCCCGTTGATCGCCGTGATCCGGTCCGCCGGGCTCAGACCGGCCTGGTCGCCGGCGCCGCCCGGGGTCACGGTGTCCACGACCGCGGTCCCGTTGGGGACGGTGATGACCTCCATGCCGAGCCAATTGACCGGCTGGGGGGGCACGGTCGGCGTGGTCGCGGGGGCCGCGGTCGTCGGGCTGGTGGGGGTCGTCGGGTTCCCGGGGTTGGTCGGCGTCGTCGGGTTGGTCGGATTCGTGGGCGTGGTCGGGTTGGTGGGGGTCGTCGGGACGGTCGGGACGGTCGGCGTCGGGATCGGATTCGACGGGGTCGGGCTCGGCTGCGTGGTCGCCGTCGGGGCCGAGGCCGCCGTCGTCGGCGCCTGAGGATCAGAGCCTGCGCTGGAGGCGATCACGATCGCGACGATCACCAGTACGGCCAGGGTGAGGCCTCCGGCGAGCAGGGCATTGCGACGGTGCTTGGGGCGATCCGGCTCGGGATCGGGGGCCGGCGTACCCGGTCCGGGTGTCGCCTGCTCGGCGGGGCTTCGGCCGGCCGTGCCGCCGGTTCGCGCCGCTGACTCCCGTTCCCAGTCGCCGGACCACAGATGCTTGGGTCCAGTCATGTCACCCCGGACGCTAGGGGTTTGAGATGAAAGTTGACGAAGAGGCGCTCAGCGACGACCGGTACGACGGGCTCAGTCCCCGGTCGGCGGCGTGACCGAGTCATAGATCGCGGTCACACGTTCGATCACGCGCAGGGCGGTGGCCAGCTCGGCGTCGCTGACCTCGGCCAGCTCGCGCTCCCATCGGGCCTGCCAGCGGCTCAGCTTCTCCTCGAGCAGGCTCCACCCCGCCGGGGTCAGGGACACATTGCAGACGCGGCGGTCCTCGGTGCTGCGCACGCGCTGGACGATCTCCGCCGCCTCGAGGTGGTCGATCAGCTGGGTGACGGTGGCCGGGGTGAGCTCGGCGCTGCGAGCGATTGCGCCGACGGTCATCTCCTTCTCGCGTCCGAGCGTGGCGATCGCGCGCAGCTGGGCATGAGTGAGCTCACCGGGACGGCCGTGGTCGCGGCTGCGCAGCCGCCGTTCGGCCCCGGACATGCGGGCCAGCGCGTGGCGCAGCGCTTCGATCGTCTCGCGCGACGGGGCGGCCGGGGACGGCGCGGCGGACGACGGCGCGGCCGACGACGCGGCGGCCGAGGAGGGCGTGGCCGGGGTCATGCCGCCTCGAGCATCGGTTCGGGCTCGCGCGCGATCGTCTGCGGGGTCCCGGCGGCAGTGCGCTTGGCCTGGCGCTCGATGTGGGCCAGCAACAGGGTCGGCAGCAGCCCGATGAGCGTCGCGCCCATCACCCACCAGTAGGTGTTGCCAAAGCCCGTCGCGGCCGCGGCGGCGGTGTGCACGTGCCTGGTCTGGCCCTCGAGCACGACGGCGATGATCGCGGTGCCCAGCGAGCCTCCGACCCGCTGAAGCACGGTCAGCTGCGGGCTGGCGTCGTTGATCTGCTCGCGGGTGAGGACCGAGAAGGCCGCGGTCATCGCGGGCATGATGGCCAGCCCGACGCCGACGCCGCGGACGGCCATGGCCGCGCCGATCAGGGTAAAGGAGGTCGTCGCGGTGACGAGCACGAACGGGATCGTGGCCACGGCGAGGATCAGTCCGCCCAGCAGCGAGGTGCGGCCCGCGCCCAGGCGCGTGGTCAGCCGGCCGGAGAGGAACATGCCCACCCCGCCGCCCAGGCCCTGTGGGATGAGCAGCAGGCCGGTGCTGATCGCGTCCTCGCCGCGGACGGTCTGGAAGTAGAGCGGCAGCAGGATCATCGCCCCGAACAGCGCAGCGCCGAGGCAGAAGGTGGTGATCGAGGCCGCGCGGAAGGCGGGGTTGGCGAACAGCTTGAGGTCGAGCAACGGCCGCGCGATCCGGCGGGCGCGGACCACGAACAGGGCCAGCAGCAGCAGACCGGCCAGCACCGGCAGCAGCACCGAGGAGGCGGTCAGGCTGCCCGCGGTTTCGCTCTCGGACAGGCCGTAGGTGATGCCGACCACACCGGGGGCGGCGAGGGCCAGGCCGATCAGGTCAAGCTTGCCGGCGTGCTCGCTGCTGGCCTCGTCGTGGGGCAGCAGCCGCAGGCCGAGCACGAGCGCGAGGATCCCGACGGGGAGGTTGATGAGGAAGATCCACTGCCAGCCGACGCTCTGCAGCAGCAGGCCGCCGAGGGTGGGGCCGAACACGGGGGCGAGCACGATCGGCACGCCGATCACGCCCATCACCTTGGCCATGTTCTTGGGGCCCGCGGCCTTGACGAGGATCATCTGGCCGATCGGGGTGAGCATGCCGCCGCCGACGCCCTGGATGACGCGGAACAGGATCAGCTCGCCGCTGGTCGCGGCCAGGGCACACAGGGCCGAGCCGAGCGTGAAGACGACGAGCGCGATCAGGTACAGGCGGCGCGCGCTGTAGCGGCGCACGGCCCAGCCGGTGAGCGGGATGACCGCGGCGAGCGAGAGCAGATACCCCGTGATGACCCACTGGATCTGGCCCAGCGTGGCGTGCAGGTCGCCGGAGAGGTCATGCAGGGCGACGTTGACGATCGTCGTGTCCAGCACGGACATGATCGTTCCGATCACGACGACGATCGCGACGCGCTTGACGTGCGGCTCGAGCTTGGAGGAGGAACGCGGTTGCAGGAAGGTGGTCTGGGCAGAAGTCATTAGGTATCGAAACTTTAGCAGCCAATTCATTAGTTGCCAAACTACATTTTCGGTGGCTGCGACACGCCCCCTGCGCACGCCCGAAGGCACCCCGGCGACGCACGTTCCTCACGCCCCCGCCCCCCACGCCCTCCACGCACAGGCCCGCCGGGCCGCCGCCGTGCCCCCTCCGCCCCGGGGGGTGAGTCTCTTCAGGCCTGATAGTCAGCGTTTTCCCTACTCACACCTCCCAGGGAGCGAGACGGGACCGCGGGTGAGAGACCGGCCAGCGCGCGCAGCCGTGGGCTAGAGACCGGCCAGCGCGCGCAGCCGCTCGGCGAACCGGTCGACGTCGGCCACGGTGACCGTAAGCTCAGGGTGGCGGAGCAGCCCGCTCGGCTCGATACCCGGGACGCGGGTGCGGAACGTGATCAGCACGCCTCGGTCGCCGTTGCTGGCGAAGGTCAGCCCACGATCGGTGAACCCAACGTGGGCCGGCCCGGCCGTCTTGATGAAGGCGTACGGACCGGTGACCTTCACCGCGCTGATGTTGGCCAGCGGCGTGTGCAGCCGCCATGGACCGAAGCGCGCCCGCAGCGTCATGGCGTCGAGATCGACCCACGCGCGATCGGGCCGGACGCCGAACGGGCGCGCCGCCCAGCGGTAGGCGGGGGTGAAACGGAAGGGGAAGCGCTCACCCTCGGAGCCCTGCGCAGTAGTGGCCATCGCGTCCACGCTAGTTGCGGCGGTGTGCGAAGCGCGCGGCCAGCGGTCCCGCCGCGCTCACCGGGTCACCGGTCAGCTGCTCGGCGTGGACGCGTCCCGCGACGCGTGCGTCCACCCCGGGCCCAGCGAGGAACAGCGGCCGCGACGCGGCCAGCCGCCGCAGCTCGTCGCGCACGGGATCGATCCGTCCCGGCAGCGTCACCGCCACGACCACGCAGTCAGCGCCGGTCAGCTCGGCGGCCTGGAGCACGGTCATCACCGGGGTGTTGGCGCCGAGCAGGGTGACGCGAGCCCCCTGGCGCTCGAGCGCAGCGGCGAGGATCGTCAGGGCGATGTCATGGTGCTCGTCAGGCGCGCAGGCCAGGACCACGCGCGGGGCGCTCGGGGCGGAGGGAAGACCGTCGGAAAGGGCGAGCAGCCGCGCGCGCAGCAGCTGGGTGGCCATGTGCTCCTCGGCGATCGTCGGCTCGCCCGCCTCCCAGCGCGCGCCGACGTCGACCAGATAGGGCAGCAGCACCTGCCGGGCGACGGTCTCAAAGGCGAACACCGCGAGCAGGCGGTCAAGGGCGCCGCGGGAGCGATCACGGTCCAACGCGCGCAGGGCGTCGCGCAGCCGCCCATTCTGCACCGTGAGCTCGGAATCCGCACCGGCCGCGGACCCGGCCAACGGGGGCCTCACCGCGGCCGCCGTCGCCTCAGCGGACAGCACCGCATGAGCCGCCTGGGCCGCGGCCAAGCCGCCGGCCATGCGCGCGACCATCGCACGGACCCGCATCTCGTCGCGGGCCGAATACAGGCGCAGGCCCCCGCTTGAGCGATCGGGCTCGAGCAGGCCGTAGCGCTGCTGCCACGCGCGCAACCGCGCCGGCGAGGTCCCGGTCCGCCGGGCCAGCTCTCCGATGCGCAGCGTCCCCTGGGGCGTCTCCATCCTGTTCATGCTACTTCGACGGTCCCTCGACAAGCCAAGGAAACCTCTCCCGTACACTGAGGCAGGATCTATACAAGACTTCGACACACATGAGGATGTCCTTCGATGGAATCGCACGCCAGCATCGCCTCCCCGCGGCCTCGCGCATGGGCCCGCAGTCGGCCGGCGGCACGACACACCCCGCCAGAGCCGCCCGAGCTCAAGCCCCACCGTTCTTTCGATCCGGTCGCGCTCGGCACGCTCGAGACCGACGCATGGGTGCACTACTACCGGCGCGAGTGGCTGGCCTTCGCCCGCGCGGCGATCACCCTCAGCCGCCGCGTGTTCGCTCTGTCGTGGCCGTCGACGCTGCGCTGTTCCTGGCTCGTGCTGCGCGCGACGCAGATGTGGGCGCCATACCCCGACAACGACCGGACCGGCGCGCAGCGCGCGATGGAGCGCTTCTACCGCGTGATTCAGCGCCAGTCCGGGGACGCCTTCGAGCCGACCCGCGCGGCCGCACTGGAGGTCGAGTGGTGGCACATCCACCGCGTCAACCAGCATGACGCCACCCGCGACGACGAGCAGTCGCTGGCTGACGCCTTGGCCCGGCTGTACGCCCACGTCTACGGCGCTCCGGAGGCCGAACTGCTGCCGGCCGCTGAGCAGCGCGCCCGCGCGATGCGCGATTCCGACCGGTGGGTCGCCGAGGGCTGCCGACTTGACAGCCCGCTGATCGCGCGCGAGCGCGAGGAGCTGATCGGCTCCTACTCGGCACTGCTCGCCGCGATCCGCGAGTCGCCGGAGCCCGCCGCCGAGGCGATGACGGCGTAGACCGCGGCGGTCCGCAGCGACAGAGGGGTGTAGCTACGGCGCGGCGGTCCGCAGCGGCACAGGGGTGTAGCTACGGCGCGGCGGTCAGCAGCGGCAGAGGGATGTAGCTACGGCGCGACGATGAGCCGGATCGGATCCCCGGCCTTGCTGGCCAGCTGCGCCACGCCGTGGGCGACATCGTCGAGCGGCATCACGTCGGAGATGGAGCCCGACACGTCCAGCCGGCCGCTGGCCACCAGCGCCATCAGCTCATCGAGGTGCTTCTTGTCGTAGCCCAGGTGCCCGAGCAGCGTGTGCGAAGTGACGCCGAAGAGCACGTTGGGGCCGAGCTCGATCGGCTCCGGGGTCAGGCCGATGATGAGCAGCCGCCCGTAGCGGCCCAGGCACTGGTTGGCCTGCTTGAGCACGCGGTTGGCTCCGAACAGATCGGCGGCCACGTCCAGGCCCAGGCCGCCGGTCAGCTCCCACACCTGGGCGACGAGGTTCTCATCGGTCGGGTCCAGCGCGTGGTCAGCGCCGCGGTCCAGCGCGCGCTGGCGCGCCGCCGGGCTGGGATCAAAGGCGATGATCGGCGAGGCGCCGACGAGCCGCGCGATGAGCACGGCGTGCACGCCGAGGCCGCCGATCCCCCACAGGCCGATCGACTCGCCGCGGCGCAGTCCGGCGCGCTCGGTGAGCCCCGCGTAGGGCGTCGAGACGGCGTCGGCGAGGATCGCCGCCTGCTCGATCGGCACGTGGTCGGGGACGGCGGTGAGCGCCTGCCAGGGGACGACGACGTACTCGGCCCACGCGCCGTCGAAGGCAAAGCCCATGATCTGCGTGGCCAGGCACGACGAGGCCGGGTAGCCGCGCAGGCAGTTGACGCACTGCCCGCACGGGCGCCCGGCGGCCATCAGCACGCGCATCCCCGCCCGCCAGTGGGCGGGCACCTCGGAGCCGGTCGCGGCGATCACGCCGGCGGGCTCGTGGCCGGGCGTGACGCGCTCAAGCGGGCTGGCCAGCGTCCCATCGATCAGGTGCACGTCGGAGAGGCAGATCCCACACGCCTGCACCTCGACGACGACCTCACCCGGGCCCGGTTGGGGATCGGCGACGGACTGGACCTCGAGCCGGCGGGTGGCGGTGTCAAAGACGGCGGCGCGCATCCGCGGCACCCTAATTGATCCGCGGCCGGCGATGAGAACGGCTCGTCGCCCCGGTCATTACGGTGGACCCCACCTGACGCCGGCGAGCGCGGAGAAAGGACCCGACCCCCCATGACCACGCAACGTGACACCCGCTGGTTCGCCCTGATCGTCCTGTGTCTGGGCTCGCTGATGATCGTGCTCGACTCGACGATCGTCAACGTCGCCCTGCCCTCGATCCGCCGCGATCTCGGCTTCTCGTCGACCTCCCTGGCCTGGGTCGTCAACGGCTACCTGCTCAGCTTCGGGGGCTTTCTGCTGCTCGGCGGCCGGCTCGGTGACCTGTTCGGGCACCGGCGCCTGTTCCTCGGCGGGATCATGCTGTTCACGGTGGCGTCGCTGGCCTGCGGCGCGTCGAACGCGCAGGCGCTGCTCGTCGCCGCGCGGGTGGTCCAGGGGTTCGGGGGCGCCGTCGTCTCGGCCGTGGCCCTCTCGCTGATGATGACCCTGTTCGTCGAGCCGGCCGAGCGGGCCAAGGCTATGGGCGTGTTCGGCTTCGTGGCGGCCGGCGGGGGGAGCCTCGGGGTGCTGCTCGGCGGCGTGCTCACCGACGTCCTGGACTGGCACTGGATCTTCCTGGTCAACGTCCCGATCGGGATCGGCGTGTGCGTGCTCGCCCTGCGCGTGCTCCCGGCCGGCTCGGGCGCGCGCACACCCGGCGAGCGGATCGACATCGCCGGCGCGGTCACGGTCACCGCGGCGCTGATGCTGGCCGTCTACGCGGTCGTCAACGGCAACCCGGCCGGCTGGATCTCGGCTCAGACGCTCGGGCTGCTGGCCGGAGCGCTCGTGCTGCTGGCCGCGTTCATCCGCATCGAGTCGCGCGTCGCCGTGCCGCTGATGCCGCTCAGCCTGTTCGCGCTGCGCAACGTGGCCGTGGCCAACGTCGCCGCCGTGCTGTGGGCGGGCGCGATGTTCGCCTGGTTCTTCCTCTCCGCCCTGTACCTGCAGCTCGTCCTCGGCTACAGCCCGCTGCAGGTCGGTCTCGCCTTCCTGCCCGCCAACCTGATCATGGGCGCGTTCTCGCTCGGCCTGTCGGCCAAGATCGTCATGCGCTTCGGGATCAAGCGGCCGCTGGGCATCGGGCTGCTGCTGGCCGCGGCCGGGCTGCTCCTGTTCGCCCGCGCGCCGGTCGGCGGTCACTTCGCGATCGACGTCCTGCCGAGCATGATCCTGCTCGGCTTCGGCGCCGGCATCGCCTTCAATCCGATGCTGCTGGCGGCGATGGGCGATGTCGACCCGCAGGACTCCGGGCTCGCCTCGGGCATCGTCAACACCGCCTTCATGATGGGCGGCGCACTGGGGCTGGCCGTGCTGGCCAGTCTCGCCGCGTCGCGGACGAGCAGCCTGGTCTCGAGCGGACACGGCCAGCTGAGCGCACTGGCCGGCGGCTATCACGTGTCCTTCCTGGCCGGGGCCGCCTTCGCGGTCGCCGCCGCGCTGCTCGGGGTGCTGCTGCTGCGGATTGCTCCGGGGCCGCCCGGCGCCGCGCACGCGCGCGCGCCGCAGCCGGCCGACCCCGGGGAGGAGCCGGTCACGGTCACCGGCTGATCGCCGGCGGAAACACGCGTCTGGCCAGCCGGGGCAGCCCGTCGTCCCGATCCCGTCGCCAAGGAGCGGCGTCCTAGGCTGGACTGATGCCCTCTGCGAACGCTGCCCACCCCGAGCCCAACCGGTGGGCCGTCCTCGCCCTGCTCGGTGTCGCGCAGCTGATGGTCGTGCTCGACGCGACGATCGTCAACATCGCGCTGCCCTCGGCTCAGCGGTCGCTGCACTTCTCCACCGACAGCCGGCAGTGGGTGGTCACCGCCTACGCGCTGGCCTTCGGCAGCCTGCTGCTGCTGGGGGGCAAGCTCGGTGACCTGTTCGGGCGCAAGTGGACGTTCGTGGCCGGGCTGGCCGGCTTCTCGCTCGCCTCCGCGCTCGGGGGCCTGGCCCAGTCGTTCGGGATGCTCGTCGCCGCGCGAGCGCTACAGGGCGTGTTCGGCGCTCTGCTCGCGCCCTCGGCCCTGTCCCTGCTGACCGTCACCTTCGCCGACTCCCCGGACCGGCCCAAGGCGTTCGGGATCTTCGGCGCGATCGCCGGTGGCGGCGCGTCGCTCGGGCTGCTGCTCGGCGGCGCGCTGACCCAGTCGCTGTCGTGGCGCTGGTGCCTGTACGTCAACCTGGTCATCGCGATCCCGACGCTGTTCGTCGCGCTGCGGCTGCTGGTCAACCACGCGCACCCGGACCGCCCGAAGATCGACGTGCCCGGCGTGCTGACGGCGACGGGTGGCCTGTTCGCCCTCGTCTACGGGTTCTCTAACGCCGAGACGCACACCTGGACCGCACCGCTGACGATCGTGGCCCTCGCCCTCAGCGTGGTCCTGCTCGTCACCTTCGTGCTGATCGAGCAGCGGCACAGCAGCCCGCTGCTGCCGCTGCACATCGTCTGGAACCGGGCGCGCGGCGGTGCCTACGCGTCGATCGTGCTCGCGGGCTCGGGCGTCTTCGCCGTGTTTCTCTTCCTCACGTACTTCATGCAGCAGAACCTGCGCTTCACGCCGCTGGCCACCGGACTGGGCTTCATGCCGATGACCGCGCTGATCGTGACGTCGTCGACGCTCTCGCAGACCAAGATCCTCCCCCGGACCGGAGCCAAGCCGCTGATCATCACGGGCATGACGCTGGGCCTGATCGCCATGTTGCTGCTCACGCGGCTGAGCCCGAGCTCGGGCTACGCCGACGGCGTGCTGCCCTCGCTGCTGATCCTCGGGCTGGGCATGGGCACGATCTTCGCGCCCGCGTTCGGAACGGCGACGCTCGGGGTGTCGGGCCGCGAGGCGGGGGTCGCCTCGGCGATGGTCAACACCTCCCAGCAGGTCGGCGGGTCGGTCGGCACCGCCCTGCTCTCCACGCTGTTCGCCAGCTCCGCGGTCGCCTTTGCCCGCTCGCACCCCCGCGCCCCCGGCCTGCAGGCGGCGGCGATGATCCACGGCTACACGACGGCGTTCTGGTGGGCGAGCGGGATCTTCGCCGTCGGTCTGCTCGTCGCGCTGGTCGTCTTCCCGGCGCGGCTCAAGCCCGAGCGCGAGCCGGCCATCGGCGACGCGGCCCTGGCCACCGAGTAACCCCCCGGCCCCCGGTCCACCGGGATCTCCACCACCCAGGCGGTCAGCCGGTCCGCGCCTCGCGCCGCGCACGCTGACGGCGCAGCTCCTGCCGGGCCAGCGACAGCTTGTGGACCTCATCGGGGCCGTCGGCCAGGCGCAGCGTGCGCAGGTAGGCGTACATCTGCGCGACCGGGAAGTCATCACTGACGCCCGCGCCGCCGTGAATCTGGATCGCCCGATCGAGGATCTGCAGGCAGATCTTGGGGACGGCGAACTTGATGCCCGAGATCTCGATCCGTGCGTGCTGGTTGCCGACCGTGTCCATCAGCCAGGCGGTCTTCATCACGATCAGGCGCGCCATCTCCAGCCCGATGCGTGACTCGGCGATCCAGTCGCGGATGTTCGCGTTGGCCGACACCGGCTTGCCGAACGTCTCGCGCGCATCGGCGCGCTCGCACATCAGCTCAAGCGCGCGCTCCGCGGCGCCGATCGCCCGCATGCAGTGATGGATCCGCCCCGGCCCCAGCCGCGCCTGGGCGATCAAAAAGCCCATCCCCTCCCCGGCGATGATGTTCTCCGCCGGGACCCGGACATCGGTGAACTGAAGCTCGCCGTGGCCCTCGGTGTCGTGGTAGCCGAACACCGGCAGGCTGCGCAGGACCTCGATCCCGGGGGTATCGGCGGGGACGAGGATCATCGACTGCTGCTGGTAGGTGGAGGCCGACGGATCGGTCTTGCCCATCACGATCATCACGCCCAGGTTCGGGTGCATCGCGCCGGTCGTCCACCACTTGCGCCCGTTGAGCACGTACTCGTCCCCGTCGCGCTCGATCCGCAGCGCGATGTTGGTCGCGTCCGAGGAGGCCACCTCCGGCTCGGTCATGGCAAACGCCGACCGGATCTCACCGTCGAGCAGCGGGCGCAGCCACCGCTGCTTCTGAGCCTCGGATCCGAACTGGTGCAGCACCTCCATGTTCCCGGTGTCCGGGGCCGAGCAGTTGCAGGCCTCTGAGGCGATCTTCGTGCGGCCCATGATCTCGGCCAGCGGGGCGTAGTCGCAGTTGGTCAGGCCCGCCCCGTGGGTCTCGTCGGGCAGGAACAGGTTCCACAGCCCGCGCCGCTGAGCCTCGGCCTTGAGCTCCTCCATCACGGGCGGGTGGCAATGCGGCTGGCCGGCCTGGGTGGACTGGGCGACCTGCTCGGCCCAGGCCCGCTCGCCGGGAATCACCTTCTCGTCCATGAAGGTGATCAGTCGTTGCTGCAGGTCCTTGGCGCGGTCTGAGATCTCGAAGTCCATGCGGTCCTTTCCCGGACGGTGGCGAGCCGCCATGCACGGCCCAGGACGGCACGCTACTCGTCACCTCGCCACGAGGTGGCCCTCGCGATGCGCGAGCGGCCAGCGGGGAATCAGGCGCGGGCGGCTCGCCGGGATCAGGCGCGGGCCGGGTATCGGGGATCAGACGCGCGCCGGTGCCGCCGACTCTGCGGGCTCACGAGCCGACGGGGTGGCCGACGGAGACTCCGCGTAGGCGCAGGCCAGGCAGACCATCGTGTGGGTGGCCGGGTCGTGGAAGGCCCGGCTGCCGGTGTTCAGCACGTTGCCGCACCGCCGACAGCTCGCGATCCAGCGCAAGCGGATCTCCTGCATCCCCACCGTGGTGGACATTTGGGACAGATCGGTCTGCCGATGCGGGACTTGAGCGGCCCGGTCGGTTACTGGACGTTTGTTCGAGACCGGGCCGGCGATCAGGACGCGTGCCCGCGACGCCGCGTCCTACGCGCATTCGAAGTGCCCGCATGTGTGCTCCTCTTCGCCCCGCGGAGAACCCCTGTGCCCCGGCCGATGCGATCGAGCTATCCGAGCACATTGACTCACCGGTGGCGGCACCAACGGTGGCTCCACCGCGTCGGAGCCCGCTCGCCCCCGCCAGTCAGCGGGCCGCGATCCAGCGCCCGCCGTGACGATCGTGAGCAGTTTTCCTGCGCTCATGGGGGTTAAACTGCTCGCGATCGAGCGGAGGGGGGACCGATGGGTGCGTCCCCAGGCGATCGCGGCCGGCCGGGCCGCGGCTGGGCGGCCGGCCCGGCGGGCGGGCGGCCGGCGGGCGGGCGGCCGGCCGGCCGGTGCGGCTTGGGCCGAAACGGTTGCCGGCCGGATCCGCTACTCATCAGGGCATCGCACCGCGCAACCTCGTCAACCTCAAGTCGGTCGCCAAGGGCTACGGCAGCCACACCGTGCTCGACGACGTCACCCTCGGTGTCAACGAGGGCGAGCGCATTGGTGTCGTGGGTGAGAACGGCGCCGGCAAGTCGACGCTCGTCCGGCTCATGGCCGGGAATGAGGAGCCCGACGCGGGGGCGATCACCCGTACGTCCGGGGTCGAGTCGGTGCTCGTCTCCCAGCGTGATGAGCTGAGCCCCGAGGACTCGGTCCGCGACGCGCTCGTCGGGACGCGGGCCGATCACGAGTGGGCGCGCGACGCCGCGTTTCGCAACGTGCTCGACGGGCTGCTGGGCGGGGTCGACGTGACCGCCTTCAGTGACGGCCTGCAGACGCGGATCGGGACCCTCTCGGGCGGCGAGCGGCGGCGGATCATGCTCGCCCGCGCGCTGCTCGGCTCTCCGCCGCTGCTGCTGCTCGACGAGCCCACCAACCACCTCGACGTGGAGGGGATCAGCTGGCTGGCGGGCTTTCTCGCCGCGCGGCGGGGCACGCTGCTGGTCATCACCCATGACCGCTGGTTTCTGGACGCGGTCTGTGACCGCACCTGGGAGGTCGTCGACGGTGGCGTGCACCAGTACGACGGCGGCTACTCGGCCTACGTGCTCGCGCGGGCCGAGCGCGACCGCCAGGCCTCGGCCCGGGAGGATCGCCGCCGCCAGCTCGTGCGCAAGGAGCTGGCCTGGCTGCGCCGCGGACCGCCGGCCCGCACGGCCAAGCCGAAGTTCCGCATCGAGGCCGCCAACGCGCTGATCGCCGACGAGCCGCCGGCCCGCAACACCGTCGAGCTGCTGCGCTTCGCCACCGCGCGGCTGGGCGACATGGTGCTCGACGCCGTCGATGTGTCGGTCACCCTCGGCGGGCGCCGGCTGCTGGACGGCGTCACCTGGCGCCTGGGACCCGGCCAGCGGGTCGGGCTGGTCGGGCCCAACGGCGCCGGCAAGACGACACTCATCCGCCTGCTGGCCGGGGACCGGGCGCCGGACCACGGCGAGGTGCAGCGGGGCGCCACGGTGCAACTGGCCGAGCTGTCCCAGGACACCGGTGAGCTGCCCGCGGGCCTGCGCATCGTCGAGGCGCTGGCCCAGGTCCGCGGCCGGGTCACGACCAGCGGCGGAGAGGAGCTGACCCCGGGCACACTGGCCGAACGGTTCGGCTTCCGCGGCGAGAAGCTCTCGGCCCGCACCGACGACCTCTCCGGCGGCGAGCGCCGGCGCCTGCAGCTCATGCGGCTGCTGCTCTCCGGGCCCAACGTGCTGCTGCTCGACGAGCCGACCAACGATCTCGACATCGACACCCTGACCGCGCTGGAGGATCTGCTCGACGGATGGCCGGGAACGCTCGTCGTCGTCTCCCACGATCGCTACTTCCTGGAGCGCGTCTGCGATGACGTCTACGGATTGCTCGGCGACGGGCGGTTGCGCCACCTGCCCGGCGGGGTGGAGCAGTACCTGAAGGTCCGCGCCGCGGCCGGCGGCGGGGCCGGCGGCGCACCGGCAAGCACCTCGGACCGGCGCACCCCGGCCGCCAATCCGGGGCGCGAGCGCCGGGCGGCGCAGCGCGACCTCACCCGCGTCGAGCGGGCGCTGGAGCGCGCGACCGCCCAGGTGCACGCGGTCGAGGCGGCGATGGTCGACGCCGCGACCCAGCCCGAGCGCCTGCAGGAGCTGGTCGCAGAGATGGCCGCGGCCAGTGCCGAGCGCGAGCGACTCGAGACGGACTGGCTCGAGCTCGCCGAGCAGCTCGAAGCCTGATCCCCGCACGGGCCGAGCAGCTCGAAGCCTGACCCCGCGCCGGTCGAGCCGCCCTCGATTCGCCCCTACGCACCCTCCTCGGTGGCGATCTGCTCCATGCTTCGGCCGGTGAGCGCCGAGTCGGGCTGGGTGCTCTGCGGGTTGCGCCGGGCGTCGGCGCCCTCATCGCGGCGCTTGATCATCAGCCACTGCGGCTTCGCAGCGCCGTGCGTGCGCTGCAGCGTCCAGCCCCCGGTCAGCTTGGTCCCGGCCAGCCACACCTTGGCGTGGCCGGCGGCCAGCGTCTCGGTCATCGAGCGTTCCTCGTCGAGGTTCTCGTAGGTGCCGAGATCCCACACCATCACCACACCGGTGCCGTGGCCGGCGCCGATCACGCCCTCGAAGCCGTAGTAGTCGAGCTGGTGGTCCTCGACCTGCACGGCCAGTCGCTTCTCGCGCGGGTCGGTCGATGGTCCCCTGGGCACCGCCCAGGACTTCAGGACCCCGTCGACCTCGAGGCGGAAGTCGTAGTGCAGGGTGCTGGCGTCGTGCTTCTGGATCACGAACCGGCCGTCGCTCACACCCCTCCCCTACCCGCTGGTCAGCCGTGTATACGCACGGCGAGCAGCCGGCAGCCGCGCACGCGGTAGCGGCGGCGCACGACGACCCGGCGGCCCCCGCGCAGGCGCAAGACGAGGCGCAGCGTGACGCGTCCGGCGTCCAGGCGGGGCACGGAGACCCGGCGCAGCCGTCGCCCCGACGCATGCCCGACGCGCCGGTGCCCCCGGTACACGTCGGCCCGCCGGATCGCCCGCCGTTCGCGCGGGAGCGCGATGCGGACGCGCTGCCCGGGGCAGCGGCGCGTGACCGCCGGGGGCGGGGTGAGCGCCCCGAAGCGCGCGATCGCCTCGCGGTAGGCCGCGTAGGCGGGCTTGGGGGTGTAGTCGTCGTGCAGCAGGCCGTCGGTGGCGAACGTGGTGGCCACGCCGGGCAGCGATCCGGCGGCCTGCGATGAGTCCGAGTCGCGGAGGTTGAACCAGCGGTAGTCGGTGACGTGGAAGGTCCCGGCGTAGTCCCGGACGGCATCGACGAGCTGGGTGAGACCGTCGGCCTGCTGGGCCTCGCTCGTGCTCGCTCCGGTGGGGATCCCGTTCTCGGTGACCCAGATCGGGACCGAGGCGCCCAGGCCGGCCATCGGCATGAAGCAGCTGCGCACGGTGCCGAGCGCCTGGGCCATGTCACCGCGGTAGGTGTCGGTCGGACCCATCACCGGCGGATACACCGATCCGGGGTAGACGTCGACGCCGACGAAGCCCAACGCGTGCCGGAAGGCGCTGCCACCGTGGGCGCCGAGGTAGGCGAAGAAGCTCGCGTCACCGGCGGGGGAGAAGCGGTAGGCGTAGGTGAAGCCGAAGCGCAGCTGGGTGTCCCCGCGCTTGACCGCCTCGTCGTGCGCGGCCTCGATGCCCTGGATCAGGGCGTCCTGCGCGGAGCTGTAGCTGCCGTCGGAGGTGTTGGGCGAGAAGGTCACGTTGACCTCGTTGGTGATCGTCATCGCCACCACGTGCGGATCGGAGCCGAACACGTCGACGACGTGGCGCACGTACGCGGTCCACGCGGCGAGGTTTCCGTCATCGCCCGAGGGCGGGTGGTAGCGGACCTGCAGCTCGACGTCGAGCCCCGCCTTCTCATACTGGGCGGCGAGCGCCTTGAACTGATCGATCAGCGGCTCGCCGCCGGACCAGAACAGGCGGTTCAGACGGGCGACGAGCAGGCGCCCGGGCGGTCTCAGCTGGCTGGCGGCCGCCACATCGTGGGCGGGGTCGTCGGGGACCGCCGGCAGCTGCACGCCGCCGACGCTGCCGGCCAGGCCGGGATCGATCCCGAAGCGCAGCGGTTGGACGCCCGGCGCCGGCGCAGCGCCACCGTAGTTCCCGGTGCAACCCGGGTCAGCAGACCCGGCGCGGGCCGCCGGTGAGGGGAGCAGGCCGAGCACGCCGGTGACGAGCGCGACGAGCCCGGTGATCCGCACCCTCATGGCCGCCAATCTAACGAGGCCCGGCTCGGTCAGTCCATGCTGCGGTCCGCTGGTGACGGCCGTGAGGCGCTGCGCTGGCCCGCGAGTCGCCCCGCGAAGCGCAGCAGGCCGGGCGCGCGCCGGGCGGCGGTGAGGACAAGCCGGTCGGCGAGCGCTGACTGGTGACCGTCGTCGGGCAGGGTGGGAGTGGCTGTCGCGTCTCCGACGGAGAAGAGCTCCCACGCCCCGCTCACTCCCTTCAGCGGGTGGGTTCCCCGTTGGCGCAACTCGATGCCCGAGCCGGCGATGAGGTCGCGGACCGTCCGGGAGACCCAGATCTCGCCAGGGCCGGCCTGGGCGCTGACGCGGGCGGCGATGTGGACCGCCAGGCCGGCGAGGTCGTCCCCGACCCTCTCGCATTCCCCGGTGTGCAGACCCGCACGCACCTCGATATCCAACCGGCGCACCGCCGCGCTGAAGGCCCTCGCACATCGGATCGCGCGAGCTGGGCCGGGGAACTCACTGAGCGACCCATCGCCGGTGAGGCCGACGAGACGACCCCCCGCCGCCTCGACGTGGTCGCGGAGAATCTGCTCGTGGCGGTCGAGCAGGACCCGCCACCGCTCGTCCCCGAGCGACCCCGCGAGCTCGGTTGATCCGACGATGTCAGTGAACATCACGGTCGCGAGAGCGCGGTCGGTGTTCGGCGTCGAGAGACCGTCGGTGATCAGACGCTGGATCGCGTCGACGGCACAGCCGAAATAATCAGCCAGCGTCGCGGTCTCGGTTGACGCTGGCAACACCTCAAATGTCGCGCCCGGGATGAGCTCGGCGGCAAACCGGGAGTGCTCGGGCGGCTGCGGACTGTCGGCGCTGGCCATCACCAGCGTCGGCGACTGGATGGCGGGCAGCACGTCCCGCATGTCCGCCTCCCACGCCGCGGCGCTGATCGCCTGGATCATCTTCGGTCCGGCGCAGGCGCGCTCCAGCATGGCCATCGACCGGCGCAGGCGGTCACTGTCCAGTCCAGGCGCGAAGAAGCGCAACGAGTGGCCCTTCCCCCAGTTCGGGATCACGTCCTGGAACCACGCCGCCTCGACACGATCGTAATCCCGGCCCCAGCGCGCGATGTGATCGGCGCGTCCCGGGCCACGGTAGCCCGCGTGATAGGCGCCCCACAGCGTCAACGTCCTCACCCGCTCGGGCGCCCGCGCGGCGAACGCGGCGAATCCAGGGGTACCCGTGCCACTTCCGAACAGATGCGCGCTGGTCACGCCGGCGGCATCCATCACGGCCTCGATGTCGTCGGCGAACTCCTCAACCGCCGGCACATGATCAACAGGGTCCGAGAGCCCGGCGCCGGCCCGATCGAACAACACCACCGTCGCAAAGGAGCCGAGCCGGCGGAGCACCTCGGTGTAGCCCGGATCGATCCAGATGAGATCGAGATGCGACGGGATCTCAAGGCAGACGATCAACGGCGGCCCCTCGCCGAAGGTCTGAAAGGCCACGCTCGGGCCGCGAGAATCGGTGTAGTGCGTCGTCGGCGGGATATCCACGGGGCGAGTATTACCCCACCGCGCCGTCGGTGAGCCCGCGGACGGGACGCCGGGCCTCGTCCCCCCTACTGCCCGCCGGACGGGACGCAGGGCCTGGTCCCTACCGGTCACCGCCGCCCTCCTCGGTGGCGATCTGCTCCATGCTGCGGCCGGTGAGCGCCGATTCGGGCTGGGTGCTCTGCGGGCGGCGCCGCGCGTCGGCGCCCGCGTCGCGGCGCTTGATCATCAGCCACTGCGGCTTCTCAGCGCCGTGCGTGCGCTGCAGCGTCCAGCCCCCGGTCAGCTTGGTCCCGGCCAGCCACACCGGCGGAAGTCGTAGTGCAGGGTGCTGGCGTCGTGCTTCTGGATCACGAACCGGCCATCGCTCCCACCCCTCCCCTACCCGCTGGTCACCGTTGCGTGCGCACGATGAGGCTGAGTGGATCGGTCACGACGAGCAGGACCCTGCGGCACTCCCGCGCCTGACCGCAACGGGCGCGCATATCCTGAACGCTGTGACGTCCCGCCACGACATCTCCACCCGTGAGGACTGCGAACAGCTCGTGCGCGCGTTCTACGGCCGGGCGCTGCACGACCCGATCATCGGATGGCTGTTCACGGACATCGCGCACCTGGACCTCGAGGCGCACGTCCCGAAGATCGCCTCGTTCTGGGAGACGGTCCTGCTCGGAGCCCACAGCTACCGGGGCGGTGCCTTCGCGCCCCACGCCGCGCTGCACATGAAGGCCCGGCTGCGGCGCGGGCACTTCGAGCGGTGGCTGTGGCTGTGGCACGAGACCGTCGACGAACTGTTCGCGGGCGAGCGGGCAGAGCTGGCCAAGAGCCATGCCGACCGGGTGGCGAATGCCTTCTACGGCCGGCTGCAGGCCATGTCCGCGGCGCCGGTCACGCCGGACGGCGAGCTGGCCATCACCCAGCACGGCTGACCTCAGCAGCGAGCGAGACGGGTGCGCTCGCCGACCACCGTCGGGGTGAGCGCCGGACACCGTCGACGGTGGACACGGTGCGCTGGTCGAAGGGGCGCTCGTCGTGGGTGATCGCGGCGGTGAAGTTCACCGGGCACAGGAAGGCATCGACGCCGGTGACGTAGCGGGCCCAGGCGGAACCGCGCCAGCGCGAACTGAAAGCGCGACATCGTGGCCGAGCTGTCGATGCCCGGCGGCCAGCCCCGGACGATCTCCACCCCGGCGCCGATCCGCCGCTGGAACCTCCGGGGCTGCGGTCCAGCGCGTGGGGATTGTTCGTGCGCCCGTACAGCTGGTTCGCGGTCTGCCCGAAATCGGCCAGCATCGCGGCCACGTTCGTCTTGCCGATCACGATCGCCCCGGCCGCACGCAGCCGCTGCACGACCACGGCATCCTCGGCCGCGGTCCAGCCGGCATGCTCGGGCAGACCCCAGGTCGTGGGCAGCCCCTCGGTGTGAAACGCCTCCGTGACGCTGATCGGCCCCCGGCCAGCGCACCCAACCGCGCGCCGGCGGCCCGCGCGGCATCGATGCCGCGCGCTTGGTCACGCGCCCTCTCAGCGCACGCCCCGGGGTCCGCACCGTCGGAGCGGCACGCTCCGGCCGGCGCGGCCACGGCGCCAACACCTCGACCGGCGCGGCCGCGGCGGAGCGGTCCGCCCCCGGATGTCCGCTGGGCGCGGAGAAGCTATCGCTGGGCGGAGATCTGTCGATAGGTGTGGGCATGCTCCGAAACACGCCGACGAGCGGGGACCCGAGTCAGGCGGCTGCGGCGGGACGCCGGCGGCTGGCGACCGCGGCGGTCTTGCTGGTGGCGACGCTGTTAGCCGGCGCGACGGTGTTCGTGGTGGCGCTGCAGCACAGAGGCGCTGACCACGCCCGCGATGACCAGGTCAGGCTCGCGCATCTGGACACCGCCTTCAGCGTGCTGCAGGGGTACCCTTACGCCGCTGACCCCAAGGCGGGCGGATCACCGCAGAAGGTGCTGGTTCAGATCACGACCGCCGAGCGCGGAATCGATCAGACCCTCGCCACCCTCCTGCGCAGCGGTCCTCCCGCTCACCTCCGCGCCGTACAGCGTCCGCTGGCGGCGAACTTCGCATCGGTGCAGCGGGTCCGTCAGATCGCCGCGCGCAGCCAGCTGGCGTCGGTGGGCCCTGAAGCTGCCGTCGCCGGTCGGGCCTTCGCGGGCGTCCGGCGAGCGCTCGCGGCGGCCGGAACCGAATATCAGGCGCGGGCCTCAGCCGCGACCACGCAGGCGCTGGTGGGCTCGGCGGCAATGTTGTTCGTCCTGCTGGCCGCGTTCGCGGTCTTCTACGTGCAGTCGCGCAGGCTCGGGCGCGCCAACGAGCTGCTGCTGAGCGCCAGCCGCGACGAGGCCCTGAGCGATGTGCTCACCGGGCTGGGTAACCGCCGCGCCCTGATGGCCGACCTCGACGCGGCCTTCGTCAGCCAGACGGCGAACCCCGGGCAACGGTCGGTGCTGAGCCTGTTCGACCTCGATGGCTTCAAGGAGTACAACGACAGCTTCGGCCATCCAGCCGGGGACGAGCTCCTCGCCCGCCTCGGACACCGGCTCACGACCACGGTCGGCCAGCGCGGGACCGCGTACCGCATGGGGGGCGATGAATTCTGCGTGCTCGCCACCCTGGATCAGGACGATGGAGAAGCGATCTCCGCGCTGGCGGCCACGGCGCTGTCGGATGACGGTCAGGGCTTTCACATCGGATGCTCGCACGGGACCGCCCTGCTGCCCGCCGAGGCGGGCACATCGGAGGAGGCGCTGAGCGTCGCTGACCAGCGGATGTACGCGCAGAAGACATCGGGGCGCAAGTCAGCCGGACGCCAGAGCACCGATGTCCTGCTGCGCGTGCTCGGCGAGCGAAGCATTGACCTCGAGCTCCACACCTCAGACGTGGCGCGACTGGCCAAGGCCACCGCCCGGCGACTGGGGCTGTCC
Organism: Solirubrobacteraceae bacterium; assembly: GCA_035713465.1. Taxonomy (GTDB): domain Bacteria; phylum Actinomycetota; class Thermoleophilia; order Solirubrobacterales; family Solirubrobacteraceae; genus Palsa-465. The sequence continues at coordinate 109,343 of DASSZP010000036.1, forward strand.
AGCGAGGAGCTCCGGCTCACCACCCTCGCCGCCGAGCTACACGACATCGGCAAGACCGCGATCCCGGATGCGATCCTCAACAAGCCCGGTCCCCTCGACGAGGAGGAGTGGGCGTTCATGCGCCGCCACACGCTGATCGGTGAGCGGATCATCAGCGCGGCGCCCTCGCTTGCGCCCGCCGGCGAGCTCGTGCGCTCCAGCCACGAGCGCTATGACGGCACCGGGTATCCCGACGCCCTGCGCGGCGACGCGATTCCGCTCGGGTCCCGCGTCATCGCGGTCTGCGACGCCTTCTCGGCGATGGTCTCTGACCGCGCGTACCGCTCGGGCATGCCGGTCGCGCAGGCGATCACCGAGCTGCGACGCTGCTCCGGGAGCCAATTTCACGCCGAGATCGTCGACGCGTTCTGCGCGATGCTGGCCGAACCCGGTCAGGTGCACGACCCCACGGCACCTCCGTTGGAGGCCGGCATTTCCGTGCGGGAGAGGGCGACTCCCGCCGATCGCTGACGCGGGATCTCGCTGTCATCACGCGAGCCGGGCCCATGCCTCGATGCCGGCCCGCAGGCTCGGCGCCCATCCGCTGACCTCACGCAGGCGCCGGTTGGAGACGCGTTGCGAGCGCGCCCGCGGCCCATCCTGGGCCGGGCTGGGCCGCAGCGCATCGCGGCCCACCACCGCCGCGAGCGCAGCATCGATCTCGGCGTTGGTCGGCGGGTCGCTGTCGACGACGTTGTAGGTCCCCGCCGGAACCTGCACCGCCGCAGCGATCGCGCTCGCCGCGTCATCGATCCAGACCATCGGGCGGTAGGCGCCGGGCGGTCCGGGCGCGACCGACGCGCCCGCGCGGGCGGCCGCCAGCGCGGCCTGCACCGAGTCGCTCTCGGCGCTGATGAACAACCCGAAGCGCAGCACGACCGTCTCGCCGCCGAACAACTCGCGCGCGTTGGCCTCGGCGGTCAACGCCGTGGTGGTGGCACCGCCACCGGCGACCGGCGCGTCCTCATCCAGCCACGCGTCGCCCCCGTCGGCGTACACGAACGCGACCGACTCCTGCACCAGCCGCCGCGCACCGACCGCCTGGGCGGCGCGGGCGATGGCCGCCGAAGCCTGCGTGCGCACACGGTCGTTCTCCGCCCAGGCGGCGGGGTCGCCCATCCGGTCAGCGGGCGGGATGTGGGTCAGGAGGTTCACGACCGTGTCGGTGCCGGCGAAGGCAAGCCGGAGAGAAGCCTCGTCAAACACATCCGCCTCGACCGCGCGCGCCCCGAGCGACTGCAGAAGCTCGCCCCCTGTCCGGGAGCGCGTCACGCCGGTGACGCGATGGCCGACGGCGCGCAGCGTGCCGACGGCGCGGCGCCCGATCACCCCAGTGGATCCAGTGATGACGATCGCGCTCATGCCCTGGTCCAGATCAGCCGGCGCGCTCGGCCGAGGCCAGGCCGCGGCGCGCGAACGCCGAGAGCACGATCGCCACTCCGGCCAGCCCGGCGAAGGCGACCGCGACCTTGATCGGTGACCCGGCCAGCAGCCCCCGGCCAGCCTCGAGCACGGGAGTGACCGGGTTCACGCTGGCCACGTCGTGGATCCAGCCAGTGAGCAGGTCGATCGGCACGTACACGGGGGCGAGGAAGAGCAGGATGAAGACGGGCATCTGGATGACCGCGCCGGCCTGCTCGGTGCGCAGGAACATGGCCAGTCCGACCGCCCACAGGGCCGCGACGAGGTTCATCGCGATCCCGAGACCGAGCAGCCCGATCAGCTGCACCCCGCTGCCGCCGACGTTCATGCCCGCGATCAGCGCGGCGATCGTCACCACCGTCCCGGTCAGCGCCCAGCGGCCCAGGGCCCCGAGCACGTAACCGGCGATGATGCCGCTGCGCCGCGGCGCGCTGAGCATCAGCCGCCGGGCAAAGCCCGAGTCGAAGTCGCGCGCGACGGCAAAGCCGGTGAAGACGCCGCCGAACGCCGCCGACTGCAGGAACACGAACACGAACTGAAAGGCCGTGTAGCCGGCGGCGTAGTGGAAGTTGGGCACCTGGCTGATCCGCGACAGCCCGCCGGCGAAGGCGATGAGAAAGAACAGCGGGAAGATGATCGACGGGACGAGGATGGCCGGGTTGACCAGCGTGTTGTGGATCGAGCGCCAGGCGACCGCGCGGGCGACGTTGGCAAAGCGCCTCATGTCCGCGTCAGCCTCGTTCGCATCAGGTTGCGCGAGAGCCCGAGCGCGATCACCAGCAGGGCCAGGGCAAAGCCGAACCCGAGCGCCAGCGCCTGCGTGTCCCAGCCGGTGATGACCAGGCTGCGCAGCGCCTCGAGCAGGTAGGAGACCGGGTTGTAGGTGGCGACCTCGCGGAACCACGTCGTCTGGATGAGGTTGCGCGGCAGGCTCGAGGAGCTGAGGAACAGCGTGACGAACAGCAGCGGGAAGATCCCCTGCACCGCCTCGCCGGTGCCGAAGCGCAGCGCGAGCAGCACCCCGAGGCTCGCGAAGGCGAACGAGAGCACGAGCAGCACGAGC
>DASSZP010000037.1:0-57224 GCA_035713465.1 Solirubrobacteraceae bacterium
CTCGTCGGACAGCTTGCCCGTGCGCACGTCGAGCTCGGCGTCGCGGATCTCGCGGTACTTGGCGTCGCGCGCCGCTTCCAGCTCGGCCACCTCGGCGGCCGCGCTGGGCGGTTCGTCGGGCCGCCGCGCCGCGCGCAGTGGCCCGCTGATCGCGAGGACCACGGCGGCGAGCACGACCAGGACGAGCACGTAGGCCACGGTCAGACCAGCTCGCGCTCGCGCTCGGGCTCGGGCTCGGCGGCGGGCGGCGTCGAGCGCGCCGGCAGCGTCGCCAGCCGGCCGAGGCGGCGCACCGAAAGCGTGCCGCGGCGCGAGCGGCGCGGCACCGGCCACAGGGCGATGAGCCCGCCCAGCGCGACGATGATGGCGCCGATCCACAGCCACATGACCAGCGGCGAGACCTCGATCAGGAAGGTCGAGGCCCACGGGTGGTTGACGAACCGCTGGGCAACGGTGTTGATGAACACGTCGCGCAAGTCGAAGATCTCGTTGAGCTGCTGGGCGCGCTGGGCCGGTGGCGCCTGCTCGGCGGCCAGGATGGCCCGCGCGAAACGCTGATCGCCCTGGCTGACCAGGCCCTGGAGAGGACCGAGGTTGGGCGAGATGACCACCCACAGGTCGCGCAGCGCCCCGGAGTCCAGGCCGACGCGGCTCTCCGTCTGGGCGCCATCGCCGGTGTTGAGAAAGCGGCCGATCTGATGCATCCCGTCGAGCGACGGGTACAGCCCGTAGCTGGTGTGCAGCGTCGTCACCTTGCGCCCGCCCTTGGTCACGGCCAGCTCGGCGCCGAAGGAGATCTTCTGGGCGCTGGCGGTCGCCGTCGGGCGCCGGTAGGTCAGCGTGTAGCCGTCGAGGTGCACGCTCTGTCCCGGCGACAGCGTCGCGTAGCGCTGGTGCTGGAATGAGGTCGACCCCGCCACCCCGACCAGGGCCACGGCCACGCCAGCGTGGACCAGGTAGCCCCCGTAGCGCCGGCGGTTGCGCCGCACGAGGGCGACCAGGGCGCCGCCCGCGGACTCGCCGGTCATGGCGCGCCGCGCGCGGGTGCCGCGGAAGAACTCCTGGGCCACCGTGGCCACCCCGAAGGCCCCGAAGCCGAACGTGAGGTAGGCGTAGACGTGCTGGGTGACCCCGGAGACGAGGGCGAGGAGGACGAAGGCGCCCACCATCACCGCCACCGGGAAGGCGAAGCTGCGCTTGAGCTTGCTCGAGGTCACCCGGCGCCACGGGATGATCGGCCCGATCCCCGACAGGGCGACGACGACCAGGGCCAGCGGCACCACGAAGCGGGCGAACACGGGCGGCCCGACCGAGGTCTGGGTGCCGGTGATCGCCTCGGAGATGAGCGGGAAGAAGGTGAGCCAGAAGACGACGGCGGCGAGCGCCACCAGCACGACGTTCTGGAGCAGGAACACGCCCTCGCGGGAGATGAGCGAGTCCAGCCGATGCTCGCTGGTCAGGCGGTCGCGCCGGTAGGTGACCAGCCCCACCGAGCCGATCACCATCGCCGAGATGAGCAGGACGAAGGAGACGTTGAGCGTCGGGTCAGAGACGAAGGCGTGGATGGAGCTGAGGATCCCCGAGCGCACCAGGAAGTCGCCCACGATCGCCAGGGTCCCGGTGAGCAGGACCAGCGAGGCGTTCCACACTCTCAACATCCCCCGCTTCTCCTGGATCATGATCGAGTGGATGTAGGCCGTGCAGCACAGCCACGGCATCAGGGCCGCGTTCTCGACCGGGTCCCAGGCCCAGTAGCCCCCCCAGCCCAGCTCCGTGTAGGACCAGCGGGCCCCGAGCATGATCCCCACGCCCAGGCACAGCCACGCGGCCAGCGCGAACCGCCGCGTGACCTGGATCCACTCGGCGTTGAGCCGCCCGCTGATCAGAGCGCCGACGGCAAACGCGAACGGGATCGTCATCAGCGTGTACCCCGAGTAGAGCATCGGGGGATGGAACATCATCGTCGTGTGGCGCAGCAGCGGATCCAGCCCGGCGCCCTCCCCGGGCGGGTTGGCGCTGGTCGCGAACGGATTGGCGAAGAACACCTGCAGGCCAACGAAAAACGTGGCCAGCGTGAACAGCACCGCCTGCGCGTAGGGCACCACGTCGCGGACGCGGCGGCGGGTGATGAACAGCGCCAGGCTCGACCAGCAGGAGATGAGGGTCACCCACAGCAACAGCGACCCCTGCTGCGTGGACCAGATCGCCGCCGCCCGGTAGAAGAACGGCGTCGTCGTGCTCGAGCCGCTGGCCACGATGTTGTAGGAGAAGTCCGAGCGCAGGAAGGCGACGTCGAGGATCACGAACGCGAACAGCGCCAGCCCGGCCACGACGTACATCGCGCGACGGCCCGAGTCCACCCAGGCCAGCCCGCCGGCCCGCGCTCCGTACAGCGACGCGCCGATGCCGTACAGGCAGGCCAGCAGGGCGAGGACCAGCACGGTGCGGCCGACGACCGCCATCAGCCCGCGCTCCGCATCAGTCCGAGGACGTCTTGGCCTGGTACTTGGAGGGACACTTGGTCGTCAGCGAGTTCGCCTCACCGACGAACGGCGCGCTCCGAGCCGCCCCGGCGGCCTCGTGCACGGTGACGAGCACGCCGCGGCCCTTGGCAAACGGGTCGGGGACCTCGCCGGTGTAGCGGACCGGCACCGAGACGTGCAGCTTGGGATCGACCACGCGGAAGCTCAGGACGCCGCCGTCGCGCTGATCGGAGATGACCGTGCCGGCGAGGATGTAGGACTGGCCGGGGTGCGCGCGCTCGAGCAACTGCGACGCGGTCAGCTCCTGCCGGCCGGAGGTGAAGCTGGTGTAGACGAGCGCCGCAGCCAGCACAAGCGCCACGGTGAGCGCGAGGGTCATGCGGATGGCGCGCTTGCGATCGGGATCCATACGTCTTGAGGATTGTCCCATACCGAGCCCCGGAGCCCCAGCCGGCGGGGCACTCAGGGGCAACGTCGGGCGAGCGGCCGACCGGCGCCGGAACGCACCGGGCGCCGCCCCCGTGGCGGTCTCGAGCTGCCGTCCGCCGGGGAGATTAGCGTCGGGTTAACCCCAAGGAATCTATGGCCTTGTGGCGAAACCATTTCCCATCCAGGCCGTTCTAGGCATTGATAGTGATTACCAGACCCAAGCTCAACGGTGAAACGCGGCGGCGACGCCGCGAGGGGCAACCCGAGAGAACGGCTCCGGCCAATCCCGTCGGCACCGCATGGCGGCGCCGCCGTGAGGCCGCTGCTCCCCAGGATCAGGCGCTCTACAGCTGCGGCTGCGGTTACGTGTTCGAGGCTCAGGTCTCGACCTCGGTCGACTGCCCGCACTGTGGTGACAGCCAGGCCTGGTAGAGCCGCCGAGACTCTTGCCCGTGCGCGCCCGTCGGGCGCGTGGGCAGAGGCTGTCCCAGTGCCTGCTTCGACCCGCCCGCGGGCGCGCAACGTGAGTTCCTCCTGAGCTTGTCCTGACCTCCCCCGCGATCGCGCGACGTCAACTCATCCCGACCTGCCCCGCCGGCGTGCTTCAATGGCTGCCGGGAGCGCAACGTCACGAGGACGAGGTAGGCCGCATGAAGAGACTTTGGATCGCTGTCGTGCTGGCCTGCCTGGCCGGCGCTCTGTTCGCGGGTCCGGCCTCGGCGATCACGCCATCCGGCCCTGCCCCCGCCTATCCCGGGATGCAGGTCCTGCACTTCCACGCCGGCCCCTACGTGGTCTCGCCCGGGGCCAACCTCATCCTGCTGGACAAGAACTCGGTCCCCAAGCCGCACGAGGACGGCTACATGGTGCGGATGATCCCCGACCTGCACTACGCCCGGCCCAACGGCACGTGCTGCGGCACGGTGCCCCGCGTCGACGTGATCCACCTGCACCACGGCGTCTGGCTGTCCAACGGCACGGCCGGTGAGGGCGAGGGCAACTCCTCGGGGCCGTTCTATCCGTTCATGGCCTCCGGGGAGGAGAAGACGATCTACGACTTCCCCCACGGGTACGGGTATCCGGTCGGAGCCCACGACTTCTGGGTCCTGAACTACATGATCCACAACCTCACGCCGCGGCGCACCTCGGTGTACATCGACTACACGATCGACTTCGTCCCGGCGACGTCGCCGGCGGCGGCCACGATCACTCCCGTGCACCCGATCTGGATGGACGTCGAGGCGCACCACATCTACCCCGTGTTCGACGTGCACCGCTACAGCGGGGTCAACGGGCGCTACACGTTCCCCGACATGGCCAAGAACCCGTACCCGGGCGGCACCCCACTCAACGAGTTCACGCTCGATCACCCCGGGACCCTGATCGCCACCGCGGGCCATCTGCACCCCGGCGGCTTGTACGACGATCTCGACCTGATCCGGGCGGGCACGCGGCCCAGCGGCGGCGCGATACCGGGTCCGGTGCCCGACTCCGTGCGCCTGTTCCGCTCCCAGGCGCACTACTGGGATCCGCGCGGACCGATCTCCTGGGACATGGCGATGGGCGGGACCGCCCCTGACTGGCGCCCGCAGGTCAAGGCCGGGGACACGCTGCGGATCAGCGCGACCTACGGCACCCGTCGGGCGTCGTGGTACGAGTCGATGGGGATCATGGTTGTCTGGGAGGCGTGGGACCAGACCGGCGGCACGGACCCGTTCACCCATCCCCTGGACCAGACCGGTCACCTCACGCACGGGCATCTCGCCGAGGACAACAACCACGGCGGAGCGTTCAACCTGCCCTACAACCCGACCCGGTTCCCCGACTGCCGCCGCTCCCAGGTGACGATCTCGGGCTTTCAGTTCAACCCGGGCGACTTCACCGCCAAGGGCGGCAACCGCTGCATCCCCACGATCACCGCCGGCCACAGCCTCTCCTTCGTCAACTATGACGCCAGCCCGCTGGACCCAGGCTCCCCTCTGAACCCCAGCCAGGCCTACATGGCCTCGGTGTTCCACACCGTGACCGCATGTCAGAACCCGTGCGGCCTGAACACCGGCATCTCCTATCCCCTGGCCAACGGGCCCGGGAACTACGACTCGGGACAGCTCGGCTTCGGCATCCCCGCCGAGGACTCGCTGAAGTGGTCCACGCCCGCGTCGCTGAAACCCGGGACGTACACGTTCTTCTGCCGCATCCACCCGTTCATGCGCGGCGTGTTCCGGATCGTCGGCTGACCGGCCCCGGCCGCCACCTCAACCCGCCGCCGACCGGCCGGCGCCCCCGGAGCGGCTACCAGCCCCGGGTCCCGGGCGGCCCCTTGAACGGGCCGGTGATGTCCGGCGTCACCCAGCCGCCGTAGAAGCCGCTCTCCTGCGCATCGACCTGCTGCTCGTCGAGCCACGCCCCGTCGACCCGGTCAGCGTAGAAGGCCAGGTGGTCGCGCAGCAGCTCATAGCCGGAGGATGGGTTGGGGTAGGTCCAGGCGACGGCGGTCACGGTGCGCTCCCCGACAATCGCGTCCAGGTAGTGCGCGCGGCCCTTGAACTCACAGAACGTGGGCTGATGTGCGGACGGCCCCAGCCGCTCCATCGCCACGTCGCACGGTGGCACGTAGATGGTGGGCGGATGGCTCGTCTCCAGGACCCGGAAGGCATGCCGGGAGTCGGCCAGCGTCTCCCCGCCCAGCTGCACCCTGACGCGCGCCTCGCAGGGCTGCACCGCGGGGGGACGCGGATAGTCCCAGACGCTCTCCATCGCTGCGATGCTACGCCCGCCCCTTCGCCGGCCCTCTCTCGAGTCCGCGCCCGCGCCCACCGACCGCCCGTCCGATCCGGGTGCCAGGATCCGGCCATGGCCCGCCCGAACCTGCACGACGACGGCTTTACCTACGACGAGGCCCCGGCCGGGTTCCGCGCCGGGGAGATCGATGTCGGCCGCCAGGCCGGTGGCCGCGCGATCAACGTGCGCCTGTACGAGCTGCCGCCGGGAGAGCGCCTGTGCCCCTACCACTACGAGTACGAGGAGGAGTGGCTGCTCGTTCTCGCCGGCACGGTCCAACTGCGCTCCCCGCAGGGCACCGAGCCGCTGCCGACCGGCGCGGTGGTGTGTTTCCCGCCCGGTCCCGACGGGGCCCACACGGTCACCGGCACCGGAACCGAGCCGGCCCGAGTGCTGATGTTCTCAAGTAGCCGTGAGCCCGCCGTCGCCGTCTACCCCGACAGCGACAAGCTCGGGGTCTGGCCGCCCAACCGCGAGGACGCGATCCTGGTGCGGCGCGAGGACGCCGGCCGCGATTACTGGGACCGCGAGACGGCCGGCTGAACCCCAGCCGGCCGCCCACCGTGCGTCACGCTGCCACCGGGCCGGATCAGGCCGGGACCCGATCGTTGAGCTGGCTCAGGCGCAGGTGGTTGCCGGATGGGTCCCGGAACCCGGCGTCGATGCCGTAGGGCCGCTCCTCGGGCGCCTCGACGAACTCGACGCCGCGGGCCGCCAGGGCCTCGTAATCGCGGCGGCAGTCGCCGGTGGTCAGAAACACGGTCCCGGCCAGGCCCTTGGCCATCAGCGACTCGACCTCGGCCTTGGTCTCGGGATCGAACACGGGCGGGCCGGGGACGAGCATCAGCACGATCGCGATGTCCGACTGGCCCGCGGGCGCGACGGTCAGCCAGCGGAAGCCGCCCATCTCGGGCAGCGTGACGTCCGCGCGCACCTCGAAGCCGAGCTTCTCGGTGTAGAAGGCCAGCGCCTCGTCCTGGTCGTGGACCCACAGCTGGGTGGTGGTGATCTTCATGTCGGCAGCTCCTGAGGGAGAGGGTGGTCAGCTGCCGGGCACGCTAGATGGCGGTCGACGCCCTGTCTTCTCCAAACGTGCGGTGTGCCGGACGCCCGTAGACCCGCAGCACGCACGACGGCACGATCGCTCGCGCCGCCGCGGGCGGGTGGCGGCGCCGGTAGACGGTCGGTGAGACCCCGTAGGTCCGCGTGAAGCTCGAGGTGAACGAGCCGACGCTCTGCAGCCCGACCGCCAGGCAGATCTCCGCCACCGACCATTCGGTCGCGCGCAGCAGGGCGGCGGCGCGCTCGAGCCGCCGGGTGAGCAGGTAGGCATGCGGGGGCACGCCGAAGGCCCGCCGAAACGCCCGGCTGAAATGCGCACGGGAGAGCCCGGCGGCGCGGGCCAGATCGTCGACGGTAAGGGGCTCGGCGTAGCGCGCGTCGGCCAGGTCACGGGCCCGGGTCAGGTGCCGCTCGGCCGGTACGTAGCTCACGGCCGTTGCGCCGGGACGTCGCTCACCCGGCCGCTCCGAGTCCGGCGATCACCCCGTCGCGGACGAGCGGCAGCAGCGCGGTCAGGTCGGCGGCGGGCGGCCGGTCCTCGGTGAGCATCGTCACGCGCTCGCGCACGAGACGGTGGACGTCCGCGGTGCCGGCGCCCGGGGCGCCGGGGTCGCAGTCCAGGGCCTGGCAGGCGCACAGCAGCTCGAGCGCGACGACCCGCTCGACCCGGTCCACCGCGTCGATCGCCATCAGGGCGGCGGTCATCCCCATCGAGACGTGGTCCTCCTGGTTGTCGGAGGTGGGGATCGAGTCCACGCTCACCGGGTGGGCCAGCGCGCGCAGTTCAGCCACGAGCGCGGCCGCGGTGTACTGGGCCACCATGTAGCCGCTCGAGGTACCGGCGTCGGTGGTCAGGAAGTCGGGCAGGCGGCCGTTGAGCGTCGGCGAGAGCAGCCGGAAGGTGCGGCGCTCGGAGATCTGGCCCAGGTCGGCGAGCCCGAGCCGCAGCGCGTCGAAGGCGACGCTGAGGCCCTGCCCGTGGAAATTGCCCGCGGAGATCACCTCGGGGGGATCATCGAACACGAGCGGGTTGTCGGTGACCGCGTTGAGATCGGCGTGGACGAGCTCGGAGAAGAAGCGGTGTACCTCGCGGGCGGCCCCGTGAACCTGCGCGGCGCAGCGCAGGGAGTATGCGTCCTGCAGGCGGGTCGAGCCCGGGCCGGCGATCCGCTCTGATCCCTCCAGGGCGGCGTGGATCCTGGCCGCGCTGCGGGCCTGGCCGGCCGTCGGGCGCAGCCGGTGCACGCGCGGGTCGAAGGCCGGGCGCGCTCCGCGCAGGGCCTCGAGGGTCGCCGCCGTGACGAGATCCGCGGTGTCGAGCAGGCGCGCGACCCGGACGGCGAGCAGCGCGCCGATCCCGCTCATGAAGTGCGTGCCGTTGATCAGCGCCAGCCCCTCCTTGCTCTCGAGCTCCAGCGGCTCCAGGGCGAGGGCGGCGAGCGCCTGAGCGCCGCTGACGCGGCCCTCGGGACCGTCCGCCTCGCCCTCGCCGAGCAGGACGAGGAAGGCGTGCGCCGAGGGGGCCAGGTCGCCGCTGGCGCCCAGCGATCCCGTTCGCGGCACGCACGGTGTGTAGGGGCTGTTGAGCAGAGCGGCGATCCGCTGCACCACGACCGGGCGCACACCAGAGTGGCCGAGGAGCAGGCCGTTGGCCCGCACCGCCATCGCCGCCCGGACGTACTCGGGGTCCAGGTCGGCACCGGTCCCCGCGGCGTGGCTGCGCAGCAGGTTGACCTGCAGGTGGCGCTGCAACTCGGGCGCCACCGTGTTGGAGACCAGCGCCCCGAAACCGGTGCTGATCCCATACACCGGCGTCCCGGTCGAAAGGATCTCCTCGAGCACGACCCGGTTGCGGGCCACGCGCTCCAGCGCCGCGGCGTCCAGCGTGACGGGCGCGCCGTGGCCGATCGCCGACACCTGCGCTGGATCCAGGACTCCGTCGAGGCGGACCGGTGTGGAGGGGGAAGGTTGGGCGGGCATCGGTGATCGAAGGAGAAAGGGCGCGCCGAAGCGGACGACCCTCGGCGTCCTGCCGGCGAGAATAACCGCGCGCCGGGACCGGCACCGGCCGACCGGCGCCGCGTGACTTGTCCGCCCCGTCCTCGCCCTGAGGGTCGTATCGCGGGTCCATGCGGTATGCCGCCCCGCCGCGGGGCGTACCGTGGGTCCATGCGGTACGTCCGTCACCGTGACCCCGGCCAGCCTCGGAGCATTGCCTCCTTCATCGCCTGCCTGGCCTCGGTGCTCGAGCTCGACCCCGCGCAGCTGCCCGGGCCCGCCCCCGGCGAGGACGGTCCGAGCGGCTGGACGCTGACCCGGTGGTTGGGCGGGCTGGGCATCGGGCTCGTCGCGGTGTCCGCGCCCGAGGCCTTCACCTGGCCGGGGCCGTGGATCGGCCGTGTCGGGGCGGGTGAGACCGAGCGCTGCGTGGTCATGTACGGGGTCCCGTCCGGGGTGATCTGGGATCCGGCCGGCGACGGCGAGGTCCCCCGTGCGGCGGTGCGCGAGGGCTGGGTGCTCGCCGCGACCGATATCGCGCTGGCCCGGCCCCCGCTGCCTCCGGCCCCCGAGGCCGTCGGGCGCCTGGAGGCGATCTGGCTCGCTCCCGCCGCCGGCGAGCCGGCCCGAGCCGTCCCGCGGGTGCGGGCGCTGCCGGGCCTCGGCCTCGAGGGCGACCGCCACGCCGTCGGCCAGGGCACCTTCCCGTCCGGGCCTCCGGGCAGCGCCCTGACCCTGATCGAGGCCGAGGTCTGTGCCTCCTTTGCCCCCCCGCTCGGTCCCGACGAGCACCGGCGCAACCTGGTCACGCGGGGCATCGCGCTCAACCAGCTGGTCGGGCACGTGTTCACGATCGGCCCAGTGCGGGCGCGTGGAGCTCGGCTGTGCGAGCCCTGCACGGTCATGCAGGGCTACGCGGGGCGGGCGGTGCTGCGCGACCTCGTCCACCGCGGCGGCCTGCGCGCCGACATCCTGGACGCCGGCGAGATCGCTGTCGGGGACGAGATCGGAGCCGTCGCCGGCGGGACCCACGCCGGACGCGGGACGCCCTAGCCGCAGTCCGGTCTGGGCGCAGGATCGCAGCCGCCCGCGTTTACCCTGCTAGGTTGCACAAGTGACGGTCGGCGCCGCCGGCCGCGAGGCAGCTTGCTTTGAGTCCCGCATGAGCGGTTCGGGTCAGCCTTCGCCTCCCGAAACCGTGCGCGGCCTCCGCCGCCTCATTTCCCGCAAGGAGCAGTCAACAACTTATGCCGTCTTTCGCCGAACTTGGCGTGTCCAACGCCGTCGTGCGCGCGCTCGCCGCCGACCGCGTCACCGAACCCTTCGCCGTGCAGAGCCTCGTTCTGCCCGACATCCTCAACGGCCGCGACGTACTCGCCCGTTCCCCCACCGGCTCGGGCAAGACCCTGGCCTTCGGGATCCCGCTCGTGGATCGCATCGCCGCCGACGGGCCCCGCCCGGCCGCGCTGATCCTCGCCCCGACGCGCGAGCTGGCCACGCAGATCGCCGCCGACCTGCGCAACATCGCCCACGCCCGGGCGCTGCGCATCACCGCCGTGTACGGCGGAGTCGGCCTGGTCAAGCAGGGTCGCGACGCCGCCCAGAGCCACATCATCGTTGCCACCCCCGGCCGCCTGGAGGACCAGCTCAAGCGCCGCGCCTTTGACCTGCGCAACGTCCGCACCCTCATCCTCGACGAGGCCGACCGGATGCTCGACATGGGCTTCCGCCCCGCCGTCGACCGGATCGTCGCCGCCTGCCCCGCGCAGCGCCAGACCCTGTTCTTCTCCGCCACGCTGGACGGCGAGGCCGGCCGGGTGGCCCGCGAGTACACCCAGGACGCCGCTCAGCACGAGCACGGGCCGACCGCCCGCCGCGCCGCGGTGGAGATCGAGCACCGCTTCGTCCCCGTCCGCGGGGACCGGATCGAGACCCTGATCGGTGAGCTCGAGGCCGAGCGCGATCTCGCCCTCGTCTTCGTGCGCACCAAGCGCGGCGCCGACCGGCTGGTCAAGCGCCTGAGCGCCCGCGGCCTCGATTCCGTCGCCATGCACGGCAACAAGTCCCAGCGCCAGCGCGAGTCTGCGCTGGCCCGCTTCGAGGCGGGCCAGGTCGACACGCTGGTGGCCACCGACGTCGCCGCCCGCGGCATCGACGTGTCAGGGATCTCGCACGTGATCAACTTCGATCCGCCCGAGGACCACGAGACCTATGTCCACCGCGTCGGCCGTACCGGCCGCGCGGGCCGCACCGGGATCGGCATCACCCTGGTCGAGCCGCACGAGCGCCGTGAGGTCGGCCAGATGGCTCGCCGGCTCGGCATCGCCCACGAGCTCAACAGCCCCGCCGGCGGGACGCCCGGGGACGGGACGGCTACCGTCGCTCCCGCTCACGCGGTCGCTCCCGCTCACGCGGTCGCCCCCGCCCATGCGGTCGCCGGTCGCCGCAGCGCCGACACCGGCCCCCGGCGTCCGCGCGGTCAGCGCTCCGATCGACCGCAGCGCGCCAACCGCCCCGGACGCTCAGAGCGTGAGAACCGCAAGGCTCAGCGCGACGGGCAGCCCTCGGAGCGCCGCGATCCCGACGCGCCGCCCACGCCGCGCTCGCGCCGCCGTCAGCGCAGCCAGCGCTCGCGCGCGGTCAGCGGCCCCGCCGCATAGGCAGGACCACGGCGGAGGGGTGCGCAGCCCCATGAAGAACCTGCACCGCGACGGCCTGAAGGCGCGTCGCGGTGGCGGGGTCCTCACCGGTCCCCGGGTTGCGCGCGTAGCGCGGATGCGCGCCCGAGGCGATCTGCAGGCGGATGCGGTGCCCGGCCGCGAACCGATGCCCGAGCGGCCACAGCGAGAAGGCCACCCGCCATGCGCCGTGCTCCTCGCGCTCGAAGCGCCCGGGAGTGACCCGGGCCAGCGCGTCACAGACGTTGCGCGACACCCCCTCGCCGTCGACGTCGCAGACGCGCGCGAAGATGTCGAAGTGCTCTGAGTCGGCCGCGACGAACAGTTCGACGCGGGCCGGGCCGATCGCCTCCACCGTCTCGGACAGGATCTCCCCGGTGTAGAGCAGGACATCGTCGCGGGCCTCGAGCTGCGTGTTGTCGAGCACGGGGTCGCGGGTGAGCAGCACCGGGCCGCCGACGGCGGGAGTGGGATCGGCCGGGTCGTAGCGGTAGCTGTCGCTCCCGTCGCTACCGGGGCCGGGAGCCGCCGTGACCAGTCCGGCCCCGGCGGCCAGCCACAGGGGCCGCTCCCCGGTGTCCGGCGGCGGCCAGCTGGGCAGCTCGCGCCAGCCCCCGCCGCCGCGTTCACCGGTGACGAGGATCCGCACGGGGCTGTCGCGCAGCCCGCGCCGGTCATCGAGCAGATGCGCCCGCAGCCAGGCGATGCCCTCGCGGTGCCCGGTCGCGGCCAGGCCCGGAGAGGTGTGGGCCCACGGTCCGATGGTGAGCTGGGGGGCGCGGCCGGCGTCCTGCAGCACGGCATGATCGGCCAGCATCCACGGCAGGAAGATGTCGTACCAGCCGCCGGTGAACGACACCGGAGCGGTGACGTTCTGCACCGTGGTCGAGTAGTCGCGCGCCGCCCAGTACGGGTCCTCGCGCTCGGGGTGGGCGAACGCCTCGCGGTACCACGGCACGACGGCGCCCGTGGCCCGCTCGTCGATGTCCCCAAGGGGCAGCTCGGGCAGCACGGTGGCCAGACGGCGCAGGCCGCGGTTGATGGCCAGCGGCGCCGCCCGGCGCTCCTGCGCGACCAGCAGGGCCATCCACGAGGCCGCCGTCTCCAGGGACATGCTGCCGCCGGCATAGGTCTGATCGAAGAACTGCGACGCGCTGACCTGGATGGCCATCGCGGCCAGCTCATCGCCGGCCTCGGCGGCGATCGCCCACTGCACGAGTCCGAGATAGCTCGGTCCGAAGGTGCCCACGCGGCCGCTGTGCCACGGCTGCGTGCGCAACCAGCGCAGGGTGGCCAGACCATCGGCCCGCTCGTCAAAGGGCTCGAAGTCCCCGCCCGAGCCGAACGTGCCCCGCACGCTCTGGACGAGCACCTGCAGGCCGCGCTCGGCCAGCAGCCGTCCGAACAGGAGCCCAACGACGCTGCGCCGGCCGTAGGGGGAGCGCACGAGCACGGTCGGCTGCGGGCGATGCGACTCGGCGCTGGCCACCCACCGGTCGGCGAGCAGGATCTCGCCGTCGTCGGCGGGCACGCGCAGGTCGCGCTCGTGGGTGACGTCCAGCGTCGCGGGCGCGATCAGCCCCATCCGCCGTCCGAGGATCTCGCTGATGAGGCTCACGGCGGCTGATCCTAGTCGCGCCCGGCGGCGTCGCCGACGAGGCGGCGGTGCCGGCGCTGTTCGACGAGGCCGTGGCTGGCCGCGGGCTGCCGGGCCAGTCATCTCCAGCGCCTGCGTGGCGCGGCGCTCGCGTTTCTCGCGCCTGGCCTGCGCGATCCACCGGGTAGACGTGGCGCACCTCGCGCCTGAAGCGTGGCCGGCAGGGTGATCGCGCCCGTGGCCGGACGCTCGCACAGACCCGCTGCTATATCGAAACCGATGGCCCCTCTTGAGCAGCGCCCGCTCGGCGACATCGGCCCGCGGGTCCCCGTCGTCGGCCTCGGGTGCAACAACTTCGGGCGCCGGCTCGACCTCGAGGGCACGCGGCGCGTGCTGGACGCCGCGCTCGAGCACGGCGTCACCTTCCTGGACACGGCCGACGTCTACGGGGGCGCGGGCGCCAGCGAGACGCTGATGGGCCAGGCGCTGAGCGGCCGGCGCGATCGGTACGTGCTGGCGACCAAGTTCGGCATGGACATGGGCGACGGGCGGGGGCCGCGGGGATCACGCGACTACGTCGTGTCGGCCGCCGAGGCGTCCCTGCGCCGGCTGCAGACCGACGTGATCGATCTCTACTGGTACCACCGTCCCGATGGCGAGACCCCGATCTCCGAGACACTGAGCGCGCTGCAGGAGCTGATCACGGCCGGCAAGGTCCGGGCCATCGGCGCCTCGAACTTCAGCGCCGAGGAGCTTGAGCAGGCCGACCGCGTGGCCCGCGAGCTCGGGCTCACGCGCTTCTGCGCGGTGCAGAACGAGTACAGCCTGCTCGTCCGCGACGCCGAGGCCGACGTGCTGCCGCTCTGCGAGCGGCTCGGGATCGGCTTCGTCCCCTACTTCCCGCTCGCCTCCGGGCTGCTCACCGGCAAGTACCGCCGCGGTCAGGCCGGGCCGGCGGGCGCGCGGCTCAGCGACCGCGACGAGGTCGCCAGCGACCGCGAGTTCGATCAGGTCGAGGCGCTGCAGGCGTTCGCCGACGCGCGCGGCGTGACACTGCTCGACGTCGCCATCGGCGCGCTGCTGGCGCGGCCGGTGGTCAGCTCGGTGATCGCCGGGGCGACGCGGCCCGAGCAGGTCGCCGCCAATGCGGCCGCCGGCGCGTGGCGGCCCAGCGAGGCCGACGCTGCCGAGCTGCACCGCCTGCTCCCCGACTGAGAGCTGCCAGCACCCGGGCCGGCGGCCGGCGTCAGTCGGTCTGACGGGCCAGCAGGGTCACGAAACGGGCGATCCGCGTCAGCTCGTCCTCGGGCAGCGCGCCGGCGGCGATCACCAGCAGCGTCATCGGGCCGCGCTCGCGCGCCCAGGATCGCGCCGCGTCGCTGAACTGCGCCGCGACCCAGATGAGCGGCATGCCGCCGGCGAACGCCATCACCTCCCGCTCCTGCTCGGCGTCGCCGCCGGCCCGGCGCAGGACCGAGACCTCGACCTGATCCATCGTCCGCGCGGCGGCGTCGATCGCGTCCAGACCGCCCTGGTCGGGCAGCAGCGTGATCGCCCCGTCGCGCAGCGTCTCGGCCGCCCATCCGGCCGGAGTGCCGGCCAGGGCCGAGGCCGCGCAGACCAGCCGGTAGGTGGTGTCGCTGACCGAGCTCATTCGTGGTCGGGCAGTCGCCAACCGGGTTCTGCGGGCAGATCGACGGCCGCCTCGGGACCCCATGAGCCCCGGGCATAGCGATACGGCTTCGGCGGGTCCTCGATCACCGGAGCGCACACCTCCCAGAGACGCTCGATCTGCTCGGCGCGCGTGAACAGCAGGCGCTCGCGCAGCATCACGTCGTGCAGCAGCCGCTCATAGGCCTCCAGCCCGTCGCGCCCGTCAAAGGCATCCTCGAGATCGAGCTTGAACGCCGCCCGCCCGAGGTCGATCACCGGGCCCGGGATCTTGGCCTGGACCTCGATCCGCGCGGCCGGGTTGTCGGACAGCTCGAAGACGAGCTCGGAGGGCCGCACGGGGCCCTCCGGCTGGCGGGGAAAGATCCGCAGCGGCGCCTCGGTGAAGCCGATCGTCACCGTGCGCCGGCCCTCGGCCAGCGCCTTGCCGGTCCGCAGGTAGAAGGGGACGCCGCTCCAGCGCCACGCATCGATGTGAACCTCGAGCGCCGCGAAGGTCTCGACCGTGGAGTCGGGGTCGACGTCGTCGGCGTTGGTGTAGCCCTCGTACTGGCCGAAGACGACGCGGGACGGGTCCAGGGGGCGGACGGACTCAAACAGCTTGGTCCGTTCCAGGTGCAGCGCCTCGGCCTCGATCCGCGAGGGCGGTTCCAGGGCCACGATCCCGAGGATCTGCAGCAGGTGGGTGACGACCATGTCGCGGAAGGCGCCGGTCTCCTCATAGAAGCCGGCCCGGCCCTGGATGTCGATCGCCTCGGGCACGTCGATCTGTACGTAGGAGATGTGGTCGCGGTTCCAGATCGGCTCGAACATCCCGTTGGCGAAGCGCAGGGCGAGGATGTTCTGGGCCGCCTCCTTGCCCAGGAAGTGGTCGATGCGGTAGATCGACTCCTCCTCGAGCACCTCGTGCAGGGCGGCGTTGAGCTCGCGGGCGCTGGCCAGGTCATGCCCGAAGGGCTTCTCGACCACCAGCGAGCAGTTCTCGGCCAGACCGGTGGCTCCGAGCATGCCCACCATGTCCTGCATGGCTCCGGGGGGCACCGACAGGTAGATGAGCCGCTCGCCGTCGGCGTCGATCTCCTGCTCGGCCTCGCGCACGGCGGCCGCGAGCTGATCGCCGTCCTGCGCACTGGAGACCACAAAGCTCAGCCGCGCGGCGAAGTCGTCCCAGCCGTCGTCCAGGTCGTCGGGAGCGTGCTCCTGCAGGGCCTCGCGAATCTGGTCACGGAACTCGTCGTCGCTGCCGGGCGAATGCCGGCCCGAGCCGATGATGCGGAACTCGGCGGGCATCATCCCCGCGCGGTACAGGCGCAGGAAGCCGGGGAACAGCTTGCGGGCGGCGAGATCACCGCGGGCGCCGAACAGGACCAGGACGCGGTTGGCCGGGCGCTCGTTCTCGCTCACCGGCGTCACGCTACACGACGCGCGGCACGCGGCTCAGCCTCGGTCACGGCACGGTCGGCGCCAGGACGTCGGCCTTCATCGGCAGGCGCAACCGCCGCCCGCCGCCCGGCCCGGGCTCCCCGAGTTCGGTGAAGCGCTCGGCGATCTCACCGGCCCGGCTGGCGTAGACGGCAGCCCGAGCGGGGTCGACGCTGACGGTCATGCGACGGAACGCGTCGACGTCGGGGAAGTCGAGCACGACGTCGTAGCGCCGGCTGGCCACCGGCGCGAAGCCCGAGTCCCCGGCCGCGGCGATCGTGGCCTGCGCGGCCGCCCGCTCCCCGTCCTCGTTCTCGACCATCCGCGTCAGCGCGTACAGATCGCCCTCGGCCAGCGGCTCGGCCACGTACAGCCGCCCGTCGGGCCGCAGCACGCGGTGCGCCTCGGCCAGCGCGGCCGGATGCTGGTCGGGCGCCACGTGGTGCAGGCTGCGCATGAACACGACCGCGTCCGTGCTCGCATCGGCCAGCGGCAGCGCCTCGGCGCGGCCGACCGCATAACTCGCCCCCGGTACCGGCTCGGCCGCCCGGGCGGCCTCGAGCTGCCCGTCGTTGATCTCGACGCCGGTGACACGGGCGCCCTCGGCGGCCAGCGCGCGGACGAGTTGCCCGCCGCCGCAGCCGACGTCGACGATCTCGCGTCCGGCCGGAGCCAGCAGCTCGCGCAAGATGTCCAGGTCGGTGCTCTCTTGGATGGTCGTGTTCATGCCGCCGAGGCTAATAGGCTGCGCGCCGACGATGCCCGAACCGTTGCCCGCCAGCCTTCACCCCCACCCACCGCAACCGCCGAATGGCGTGTCGGTCCGCTTCTCAAAGCCGAGCACGTTCTCGTAGAACGCGATCGCGCGGTCCTGGTCCGGGGTGGCGAGGCACACCAGGCGCAGGGTGGAGATGCCCGCGGTGGCGGGGCTCATGCTGCTCCCTTCTGGGGACGGAGCTCGATGCCGTGTAGACCCCGGCGGGCGACGGAAGTCATCGCTTGATGTCGTGCTCGTAGACGATCATCGAGGTCAGCTGTCCGACCGTGTCGTACAGCGACCGGGCGGGGGCGTTGAACTGCTGGGTGTGCCAGTAGACGCGGTCACAGCCGTGCTGAGCGGCGGTCGCGTAGACGGCGGCGAACAGCGCCCGGGCGACGCCGCCGCCGCGGCGGTCACGAGCGACGAACAGATCCTCGAGGTAGCAGAAGGGGGCCACACTCCAGGTCGCGGCGTGAAAGACCAGGTGAGCCAGTCCCACCGGGTCGTCGTCGGGATCGGTGGCGACCAGCCCGAGCATGCCCTCCTGCGCATCGCACAGCCGCGTGAACGTCCGTGCGGTCACCGCGTCGTCCAGCCCGTGGCGGTAGAAGTGCAGGTACCCCTGCCACAGCTCCTGCCAGCGGCGCTGATCGGAGGCGCGCAGGCGGCGCACGGACACCGGGGGCTGGACCTGCGTCATCTCGTCTCCCTCTCTGCCGTGGAGCCGGCGGCTCCGTTGCCCTGTGCGTTATATCCCAGCCGGCCGGGCTCAGCAGGTGTTCGACGGCGCGGAGGTGCCCGGTCCGGCGCCCGGCGCGTCCACGACACCGCCCACACTGTTCTTGGCCACGAGGCCCAGGTGCACGACGTACCAGGCCCCGCGCCAGGAGATCATCGAGGCGATGCCGATCGAGCGGACCTGCCCGCCGCTGTCGTAGACCAGGCGGGCATTGGGCAGCTCCCAGTAGCCCACTCGGTTCTCGCACACCGCCGGGGGCACCCAGTGCGCGTAAGCCGCCACCGTGTCGGTCCGCAACAGGCGCGTCGAGGCGGCCTGGGCACCGAGCAGTCGATGCGCCGCGGCGATGTCGAGCCGGTAGTCGGCGTACAGGCGGTTCAGCCAGTCGCCGGCGGGATCACCGATGGACTTCAGCTGGACGTAGGCCGCCTCGGGGAAGTACGCGGGTCGCGCCGCGGACACCGGTCCCCCGGCGATGGCGCGCCACAGGCCGCGCATGCGCTCCGTGAAGCCGCGCGTACGGGCCGAGGGTCGCGCGGCGGTCTGCGGCAGCGTGCCGGGATCTGGGGCGGGTCGCCGCCGAGGCCGGGATCGGGCGCGATGCCGCCGGGGGGACCGGTGGGTCGTCGTGGCCGCGTGCGGCGTGCCACCGGTCGGCGTGGCCGCGATGGGCACGCCGCCGTCTGACCCGCTCGCGCCCGCGCGGGGCGAACCGCCTCCCGATGAGGAGACGAGCACCGCGACCAGCGCGGCGACGGCGACGGCGGCCAGCACGGCGGCGATCCGGGCGCGACGCGGCCCGGTCGCTCGATCCAGGCGCGCGTCGGCACTGGCCTGGTCCAGGCCCTCGACGGCGATCTCCTTGAGCCGCTCGTGCTCCCCGAACAGGATCGTCACCTGCCCGTCCGCCACGCCCAGGCGCTCGGCGAGCAGGGCGATCACGGCGCGGTTGGCCGCCGGCCCCGTCCCCGCGTCGGCCACGCCGACGTGGACGACACCGCCCCGCCGGCCCTCGAGCGCGTCATGACGCGCACCAGGGTGCACACGCACGGAGAGGCGGGCGCCGGCCATGACTGCAGATCATCGCGCGCCGGCAGGCGGCATCGCGCCGGGCCGGCCGACGGCGCGCCGGCGCCCGGCCCCTCGGCATCGCGCCGGCGCCGCCACCCGGACGCTCAGACCGGCTGCGGGTCGCCCTCGGGCTCGAGCACGAACACCGGGATCTCCCGGTCGGTCTTCTTCTGATACTCGGCGTAGTCGGGCCACACCGCGACGGCACGCTCCCACCACTGCGCGCGCTCCTCGCCGGTGACCTCGCGGGCCCGGTAGTCGCCCTTGAGGGTCTCGTCCTGCAGCTCGACGAGCGAGTGCGCGACGAAGTTGCGATACCACGCGGGGTGCTCAGGCGCGCCTCCCTTGGAGGCCACCGCCGCGTAGACGCCCTCGTGCTCGACGCGCATCACCGGCGCCTTGCGCAGCTTGCCGCTGCTGGCCCCCATCGAGGTGATGACGACGACGGGGACACCGCGCAGGGTCGTGTTGCGCGTGCCACCCGAGGCCTCGTACTCCTGCACCTGCTCGCGCACCCACGCCTGGGTGCTGGGTTCGTACTCACCGGTCAGGGGCATCGGTTCTCCTTGGTCGGGGGACGGAACGGAGGATCGCCCTCAGGCGAAGTCCGGGGGCTGCCAGCCCGGCCGCACGTCGGGCAGTCCGGCAGAGACGCGGTCGGGGAACGCAGGCGGTCGCTTGTCCAGAAACGAGGTCACGCCCTCGTGCGCGTCGTCTGACTGCCCGCGGGCGAACATCGCCCGCGAATCGGCGCGGTGGGCGAGCATCGGGTGCTCGGCGCCCATCATCTGCCACATCAGCCGGCGGGCCAGTGCGACGGACACCGGAGCGGTGTGATCGGCGATCTCGCGAGCCAGCTCGTGGGCGGCCCCGAGCAGCTCGTCGGGCGGATGGACGCTGCGCACCAGTCCTGCCTCGAGTGCCTCCGCCGCCCCGAACACGCGCCCGGTCGCCACCCACTCCATCGCCCGGCTGATTCCCACCGCCCGGGGCAGGAACCAGCTCGACGCCGCCTCGGGCACGATCCCACGGCGGGCGAACACGAAGCCGAAGCGCGCCTGTTCGGAGGCCAGGCGGATGTCCATCGGCAGCGTCATCGTCGCGCCGACGCCGACGGCCGGGCCGTTGATGGCCGCGATCACCGGCTTGGTGCACTCGAACACCCGCAGGGTGAAGCGGCCGCCCCCGTCGCGCGGCACCGCGCCGGCGGTCTCGCGCTCGCGCCAGTCAAACGTGTCCCCGCCGCCGGACAGGTCGGCCCCGGCGCAGAATCCGCGCCCGGCACCGGTGACGATCACCACCCGCACGGCGTCGTCGGCGTCGGCGGCGTTCAGCGCGGTGATCAGGCGCTCACCCATCAGCGGCGTCCACGCGTTGAGCCGCTCGGGACGGTTCAGGGTGATGGTCATCACCTCGTCGGCCACAGCGACGAGGATCGGTTCGGCCTCGGGGGCCACGGCAGCGTCGGTCATGGCGCGACTGTAACGCTGCCTCGACGGCTGCGGCAGCGTCGCTCAGGGCGCCGCGGTCACGCTCCGGATCGGGGGGGCGACCGTGCGATAGTCCCGCCATGTCCTCCTCCCCGCTGTCGTTGCTCACCGCGCCGCAGCGGGCGGAGCTGCCCCGCACCGAGGTGCCCCGGACCGCTCGGGCGATGAGCGCGACGCTTGTGCGCGAGCCGTTCTCCGATCCCGGCTGGATCTTCGAGCGCAAGCTCGACGGGATCCGCTGCGTGGCCATCCGCGACGGAGGTTCGGTCCAGCTGCTGTCGCGCAACGACCTGTCGCTCAACGCCCGCTTTCCCGCGGTGGTGACCGCCCTGGAGGCCCAGCCGCTGCGACGCTTCGTGCTCGACGGTGAGGTGGTGGCCTTCTCGGGCGGCCGGACGAGCTTCGCACGCCTGGCCGGCCGGGGCCAGCGGGCGGTGACCGTCCACCTGTATCTGTTCGACGTGCTCTGGCTCGACGGCTGCGACGTGCGCGGGCTCGCCCTGCGCGACCGCAAGCGGCTGCTGCGCGCGGCCGTGAGCTTCAGCGACGACACGCTGCACCTGTCCACCCACCGCAACGGCGACGGGGAGGCCTACTTCCGCTACGCCTGCCGGCACGGATGGGAGGGCCTGGTCGCCAAGCGCGCCGACAGCCCCTACGTCGGGCGCCGGTCCCGGGACTGGGTCAAGCTCAAGTGCGAGCAGGGCCAGGAGCTCGTCGTCGGCGGCTACACCACGCCCCGCGGGTCCCGGACCGACTTCGGGGCCCTGCTGCTCGGCTATTACGAGCGCGGCGCGCTGCGCTATGCGGGCAAGGTCGGGACCGGGTTCGACGCCGCCAGCCTGCGCTCGCTCGGTCGCCGGCTGCGCGGGCTCGAGCAGGCGGACAGCCCGTTCGCGGAGCCCGGCGCAATCCGCGAGCGCGGCGTGCACTGGGTCTCCCCCGAGCTCGTGGCCCAGCTGGCCTTCACCGAGTGGACCTCGGCCGGGCGCCTGCGCCATCCCCGCTTTCTCGGCCTGCGCGACGACAAGCCCGCGGCCGACGTCGTGCGCGAACGGCCCACCTAGGCGGCCACATCGGCAGGCGCCACTGATCAGGCTAGACTGATCAGTTGATGTCAGCCGCCCGATCCCCCGGCGAGGCGCCCTCCGTCCGTGGACCCGCCGCCCCCCAAGCCTCGTCCCGCTCGCCGGCCACCGGCCGCGAGGCCGCTGCCGCGCCCAGCCCGGCCGGCGTCGCCGCGGCCCTGCGGGCCAGCGTCGGTGTCCTGGTCCGCCGATTGCGCCAGGTCCACGCCGCCGGTGAGCTGACCCTCCCCGAGAGCTCGGCCCTGGCCCGCCTGGAGCGCCACGGACCGGCCACGGCCGCCGATCTCGCCCGCGCGGAGCTGATCAGCCCCCAGTCGATCGCCGCGACCCTCGCCACCCTGCAGCAACGCGGTCTGGTCGACCGCCGCCCCGATCCCGACGATGGGCGGCGGATCATCCTCGCGGCCACCCCGGCCGGCCGCCGGCTGGTCTCCAGCCGGCGCAGCGCCAAGGTCGAGGCCCTCGCCGCGACCCTGGCCGACGGCTTCTCCATCGAGGAGCTGACCGTGCTCGAGCAGGCCGTGCCCCTGCTCCAGCGGCTGGCCGAGCGGCTGTGAGCCCACGGGCAGCGCTGGCCGAAGCCCGCGCGCGCCGCGCCGTCTACCAGGCCACGGCGCCCGAGGACGGCTACAAGTGGATCGCGCTGTCCAACACGACGGTGGCCGTGTTCATGGCCACCCTGGACGGCTCGATCGTCATCATCGCGCTGCCGGCGATCTTCCGCGGGATCCACCTGGACCCGCTCTCGGCCGGGAACATCGGCTACCTGCTGTGGATGATCATGGGCTACCGGCTCGTGCAGGCGGTGCTCGTGGTCACCGTCGGGCGCCTCGGGGACATGTTCGGCCGGGTCCGCATCTATGACGCCGGCTTTGCCGTGTTCGCGCTCGCCTCGGTGCTGCTCTCCTTCGATCCCTACCGCGGCTCGGACGGCGCGGTGTGGCTGATCGGGTGGCGCGTGCTGCAGGCGCTGGGCGGCTCGATGCTGATCGCCAACTCAGCGGCGATCCTCACCGACGCCTTCCCCGATACCCAGCGCGGGCTGGCCTTGGGCGTCAATCAGATCGCCGGAATCGCCGGGCAGTTCATCGGCCTGGTGGCCGGCGGACTGCTCGCCGCCCTGGACTGGCGCGCCGTGTTCTGGGTCAACGTCCCGATCGGGATCTGGGGCGCGGTGTGGGCCTACCTGCGCCTGCGCGAGGTTGGCCAGCGCCACCCCGGGCGCATCGACTGGTGGGGCAACGGCACCTTCGCCGTCGGCCTCTCGGCGCTGCTGATCGCCATCACCTACGGCATCCAGCCCTACGGCGGTCACACGATGGGCTGGACCAATCCGTGGGTGCTGGGCGGGCTGATCGGCGGCGCGCTGCTGCTCGTGGCCTTCGTGCTGATCGAGCAGCGCACGGCCGAGCCGATGTTCGGGCTGGACCTGTTCCGGATCCGGGCCTTCGCGGCCGGCAGCGCGGCCGGGCTGATCGCGGCCGCCGCCCGGGGCGGGCTGCAGTTCGTGCTCATCATCTGGCTGCAGGGAATCTGGCTGCCGCTGCACGGCTACGACTACGCCCAGACGCCGCTGTGGGCGGGGATCTACCTGCTGCCGCTGACCGGGGCCTTCCTGATCTCCGGCCCCGTCTCGGGCCTGCTCTCGGACCGCTTCGGCTCGCGGGGCTTTGCCACCGCCGGGATGCTCGTGTTCGCGGCCAGCTTCATCGGCCTGATGCTGCTCCCGGTCAACTTCCCCTACTGGGCCTTTGCCCTGATGATCGCCCTCAACGGGCTGGGCGTGGGGATGTTCGGCGCGCCCAACTCCTCGGCGATCATGGGCAGCGTCCCCGCGCATCAGCGCGGCGTGGCCTCGGGGATGCGCTCGACCTTTCAGAACACCGGCACGGCCGTCTCGATCGGCGTGTTCTTCTCCCTGATGATCGCCGGCCTGGCCGGCACGCTGCCTCAGACCCTGAGCAGCGGGCTGCGCCACCACGGCGTCGGGGCCGAGGTGGCCGCGCACGTTGCCGCCCTGCCCCCGGTCTCGTCGCTGTTCGCGGCGGTGCTGGGCATCAACCCGGTGGGGCATCTGCTCGGGCCGGCCGCCGCCGCGCTGCCCGCCGCCCAGCGCGCGGTGGTGACCGGGCGTGGCTTCTTCCCCGCGCTGATCGCCGGGCCGTTCCACGACGGGCTCGTCGTCGTGTTCGTCGTCGGCGCGGCGCTGTCCGTGCTCGCCGCCGGCGCCTCGCTGCTGCGCGGCGCGCGCATCGTGGCCGACGCCTGAGCGCCCCGCCGCTGACCCGCGAGTCGCGAACGTGGGCGTTTGACCGTCGCGGGATGACGATGAATCGCCCTCATCGCCCCGCGGGGACCCGGGGGTGGGCGCGCTCACGCGCGAGCGCGGGCAGCCGCCCCAGCGCGAGGATCACATCCTCGTTGAGCGAGCCGACCACCAGCACGCGGGCGCGCGAGTTCATCGCCGGAGGTTTACCCATTAGGATCGCGGCCGTGGGTCTGCTCTCGCTCGCCACGCTTCCTGCGCGCGCGACCATCGCCGGGCTCGAGGTCGCGGTGGCCGGTGCCCGACTCGTCGCCCGCGACGGGCCGATCCGCCGCCCCGGCGGTTACGAGGAGCGGATCCGCGTGCTGCTCGCCCCCGGCGGCGCGATCGAGCAGCTGGGGCGCCTCGGCGACCCGGAGGGGCCTCTGGCCCGGATCGAGCAGCTCGCCGTGCTCACCGCCGAGGACCGCCCGCTGGGCCGCGCCCTGGCCCCGGGGGGGCCGCTGGATCAGCTGCTCGTCGAGGGCGGTGTGCTCGAACGCCTGCTGGCCAGCGGCGGTCCGCTGGACCGGCTGATGGCCGAGGGGGGCATCGTGGACCGGCTGCTGCGCCCGGGCGGCCCGCTCGAGCGGCTGCTCGCGCCCGACGGAGCGCTCGAGCTGCTCACCGCGCCGGGCGGCCCCCTGGATCGGCTGCTTGAGCCCGGCGGGCCGCTGGACCGCCTGATCGCGGAGGGTGGCCTGCTCGACCACGTCCTGATCGCCGACGGGACCGTCGAGCGTCTCGTCCATCCCGAGGGCACGATGAACCGCCTGCTCACCCCCGACGGCACCCTGGACCGGCTGCTCGAGCCCGGCGGTCCGCTGGAGCAGCTCACCGGCCCCGAGGGCCAGCTCGCCCAGCTCGCGCGGTTAAGCGACTCGATCGAGAGCCTGGCCGGCCTGGAGCGGACGCTGCGCCCGCTGACCGAGAGCGTGGCCACCCTGCGCGATTCGGCCCAGACCCTGTCGGAAGTCGTGGAGCCGCTCACGCGGCTGGCCGAGCGGCTGCCCGGGCGCGGTCGGCGCGGCTGAGCGCGGTGACCTCAGCCGGCCCGCGGGCGCTGCTGGCCGCCTTCCTGGACTCAGAACGAGACGAGCAGTCCGGGCGTGAGCTCTCGCGCGCGGCCTCACTGATCCTCACCACGGCGCTGGTCATCACCAACCTGGTCGGCGCCGCCATCGTGCTGGCCGTCATCTACCTCGTGCTGCCGCTCCCCCCGGTGCACGACGCCTCCCAGCTGCGCCGCCTGAACGCGATCGTCGCCGCGGTCTACATCGTGTCCGCCGTTCCCGTGGGCGCGTTCGCGGGCCGCGCGCTGCTGCGCGGCCTGGCCGACTGGCTGGTCGACGACCGGCCCGCCGACACCGGCATCCAGCACCTCGTCGTGCGCGCGCCGCTGTTCCTGTTCCGCCTGCAGTTCGGGCTCTGGCTCGTCGCCGCCGTCGTGTTCGGGGTGATCGACTCGCTGCACGCGGTCCGGCTCGGGCTCGTGGTCGCCGCGACGGTCGCGCTGACCGGGGTGACGACGGCGGCCTGCGCCTACCTGCTGGCCGAGCGGATCCTGCGCAAGCCCGCCTCGCGGGCGCTGGCGGACGAGGATCCCGGTCACCTGCGGGTCCCCGGCGTGGCCACCCGGGCCGTCCTGGCCTGGGCGTTCGGGACCGGCGTGCCGGTGCTGGGCACGGTCATGGTCGGGATCGCCGCCGCGGCCGGCTCACCGGCCACCGACCGTCAGCTGGAGCGGGTGATGATCGTCCTCGGCGTGATCGCCGTCCTCGTCGGCCTGCTGGCCGTGATGCTCGCCGCGCGCGCCACGGCCGATCCGATCGAGGCGGTGCGCCGGGCGATGGAGCGCGTGCAGGCCGGCGACTTCGACGAGCGGGTGCCGATCTATGACGGCACCCAGATCGGCCGCCTGCAGCTCGGCTTTAACCGGATGGCCGCGGGCCTGGCCGAGCGCGAGCGGATCCGCACCACGTTCGGCAGCTACGTCGACGAGGACGTGGCCGAGCGGATCCTGGCCGGAGACGTCGAGCTGGGGGGCGAGGAGGTCGACGTGACGATCATGTTCCTCGACGTGCGCGGCTTCACCGCCTTTGCCGAGCGCACCGAGGCCCGGGATGTGGTGACCGCGCTCAACCGGCTCTTCGAGCAGGTCATCCCGGTCATCCACGAGCACGGCGGCCGCGTGGACAAGTTCGTCGGCGACGGGCTGCTGGCCGTTTTCGGGACCCCCAAGCGGCTGGACGACCACGCCGACGCGGCGCTGGACGCCGCCCGCGCGATCCTCGACGGGCTCGGGGAGGACGAACCGCTCGAGGTCGGGATCGGCATCAACTCCGGCCGCGTGGTGGCCGGCAACCTGGGCGCCGCCGGGCGCCTGGAGTACGGGGTGATCGGCGATCCCGTCAACGTCGCCGCCCGCGTCCAGGCCCACACCCGCGAGACCGGCGACGCGCTGCTGATCACCGCCGAGGTGTGCGAGCGGCTGAGCCGGCCGCCCGACGACCTGCACGAGCGCGAGGGCGTCACGCTGCGCGGGCGCCAGGAGCCGATCACCCTCTACGGGCTTTGACCGTGGGCCGCGGGCGCGCGCACTCAGAACCCGTGGTCGCCGCCGGTGATCTCAGCGTCGAGCGCGATCCCTCGCGACCGTCCGGGCGGCTGCTGCGCCAGGGGGCGATGGACGCCTCCTACGTCGACCTGGCCGACCCCACCCACCTGGAGTTCGACTACCTGCGCTGGCTGCGCACCGTCCTGCGCGCGGCGCGGGCGCGGCGCGTGCTGCACCTGGGCGGCGGCGCCTGCGCGCTGGCGCGGGCGCTGGCCGCCGAGGATCCGGGCGGGCGCCAGGACGTGTGCGAGATCGACGCCGGCGTGCTCGCGCTGGCCCGTGAGCATCTCGGCCTGCGGCGGATGCCCGGGCTGCGCGTCCGCCATGCTGACGGGCGGAACTTTTTGAGCGGCTGCGCCGACGGCAGCTACGACGCGATCGCCGTCGATGCGTTCGTCGGTGCGCGCGTCGCGCCCGCCCTGAGCACGGCGCAGGCGGCGGCCGAGATGGCCCGGGTCGCCCCGCTGACGGTGATCAACGTCGTCGATGACCGCCGCGGCGCCGAGGTGGCCACCGTGGCCGCGGCCCTGGCCGAGGCCTACCCGCGAGTGTGGGCGCTCGGCGGCCGGGTCGGCAACACGCTCGTGGCCGGGGATCGACGCGCCCTGCACCTGGCCCCGGTCGCTGCCCAGGCCGCCGCCGATCCCTCCCCCGCGCGACTCACCGCGCCGGCGGCGCTGGCCGCGCGGGCCGCCGCGACGGCCGCCCGACGCGACGCCGATGCCTAGATCTCGTTGAGCTTGGCGGCCAGGCCGTCCCGGGCCTTGTCGCCCAGGCGCTTGAAGCCGAGCTGCAGCAGCGGGTCGGCCAGCTTGCGTGCGCCCTTGAGCTCAAGCTCGGCCGCATAGGTGACTTCACAGCCCCCGTCGGCCCGGCTGGCGATGGTGATCGTGTCGAGCGAGATCATCGAGTCGTTCTCACCCCGCAGGACGATCCGCACCGGTCGCTCGAGCTCGAGCGTCTCGTAGTCGAGCTCGACCGAGGAGACGCTGGTCTTGGTCACGACGTGAAACGACGCGCCGACCGTGCGGGGATCGCCGCCGCCCTGGTGCGTCGCCGAGACGATCGACGGATCCCACTCCGAGACCGAGGAGAAGTCCGACAGGTACTCGAACACCTTCTCCGCGGTGCGGGTGCTGGTCACGGTTGCCGTGTAGTTGGCCACGGATGTGGGTGTACCCGCAGCGGTGCGTCGCTACCCCCGCCGCTCGCTCCGGGCTCGGCCGACCGCCGCCGGTCCGCTGCGGTAGCTGCCAATCTGCTGGGCGATGGGCGTTGTCCCCTGGGAACTGAGGCTGCGCAGCGAGCGGATCGTCACCCCGGCCGGCGTGACGGCGGGAGAGGTCGCGGTGCGCGAGGGCCGCATCGTCGCGCTGCGCACCGGCGCGGCCGGGCTCAGTCACCCGGGCGCCGGGGAGCGCGTGGACCTGGGTGACGCGTGGCTGCTGCCCGGCATGATCGACGGCCACGTGCACGGCGGCGACGGGGGCCGCGCCGAGTCCGCCGACCCCGACGAGCTGGTGGCGATGGCCGAGTTGCACGCCCGCCACGGCACGACCGGGCTGCTGCCGACCCTCGTGCCGGCACCGGCGCAGGAGCTGCTGGCCGCGCTGGGCGCGATCGCCCCGGCGCGGGACCGCGCCCCGCAGATCCTCGGCACCCATCTCGAGGGCCCGTTCCTGTCTCCGTCACGGGCCGGAGCGCTGGACCCGGGGGCGATGCGCACCCCCGACCTGACCCTGATGAACCGTCTGCTCAGCGTGCCCGGAGCCGACGTGCGGATGATGACGATCGCGCCCGAGCTGCCGGGCGCGCTCGCCCTGATCGCGCGGTTGGCGGCAGCCGGCCGGCTCGCGTCCCTGGGCCACAGCGCGGCCACGAGCACCGAGGTGCGCGCCGCCGTGCGCGCCGGGGCGCGGAGCGTCACGCATCTGTTCAACGCGATGTCGTCCCTGCATCACCGGGAGCCCGGCCTGGTCGGCGAGGCGCTGGACTGCCCGCGCTTGAGCTGCGAGTTGATCGCCGACGGGCGTCACGTCGCACCCGGCGTGCTGCGCATCGCGCTGCGCGCCGCCGGGTCGTCACGCATCCGCCTGGTCACCGACGCGATCGCCGCCACCGGCCGGCCCGACGGCGAATACCGCCTTGGTCACACCACGGTCGCCGTGCACGACGGCGTGACCAGGAGCGCGGCCACGGGACGGCTGGCCGGCAGCACCCTCACCATGGACGCCGCCCTGCGTGCCGCCGTCGAGCTGCTCGGGCTCGAGGTGGCCGAGGCGGCCGCGCTGGCCTCAACCCATCCGGCCCGGGCGCTTGGACTCGACCGCAAAGGGGCGATCGCCCCCGGCTATGACGCTGACCTGACCGTGCTCGACGACGATCTCTCGGTCCGCGCGACGCTGATCGGCGGCCGCTGGGTACACGGGCCCTGACCGGTCACGGTGGGGGCGAGGTCCAACACCCGTCACCCGCCACACGTCAGCCCGGCCAACGCTCGGCGAGGCTCGGCGGCGATCAGATCAGCTCGGCGGCGAGCGCCGTCCAGGCATCCCCCGGGATGCCCTGCGCGCCCAGCGGCTGCAGGCACACGTGATCTGCCCCGGCCTCCAGGTGGGCGTGCACGACGGCGGCGATATCGGCGGCGGTCCCTCGCGGGATGACCGCGTCGAGCAGGCGGTCTGATCCACCGTCGGCGAAGTCCGCATCGGTGAAGCCGTACTCGCGCAGGTTGTCTACGTAGTTGGACAGCTGTAGGTACATCGACGCGTAATCGCGTGCCGTGCGGTCGGCGCGCTCGGCGTCGGTGTCGACCACGCAGGCCAGCTCCGGAGCCACCAGCGCCCCGGGGCCCAGCGCCTCGCGCACGGCCCGGGTGTGGGCCACGGGGGTGAAGTAGGGATGGGTCCCGAGGCTGCGCTCCCCGGCCAGTGCGACCATCCGCGCCCGCAGTGCGGCGATGCAGCGCGCCTGCGGTGGCAGCGGAGGGTCGGCGGCGTCCAGTCCGTCCAGGAACGCCCGCATGGTGGGCAGCGGCTTGGCGTACTCCTGGGTCGCCTCGCGGTGGCCGATGCCGATGCCGACGAGCAGCCGCTCGCCGAACTCGGGGCTCAGCGCGGCGTAGTCGGCGGCCAGATCCGCCGGCTCATAGGCCCAGACGTTGACGATGCCGGTGGCCACGACCAGCGAGCTGGTCGCCTCAAGCAGCGCCCGGGCCTCGGGCAGGCGCGGCGAGCCGCCAAGCCAGAAGGCGCCGAAGCCGAGCGATTCGGCCAGTCGCGCCGCCTCGGCGCCGTTCTCGGCCCCGATCACCCGCAGGCTTGTCCAGACACCAAAACGCGACAGATTCATGAGCAAAAGACTGACACACAGACCGGGCGGGCGCGGTCAGCCCCGCTCGGCGAAGCCGCGTCCAGGCGTGCCCACACGTCCGCCGCCCCCGGTTCCAGAGCCAGCCCGTCGATCACGATCACCTCGCCGCCGGCGTGCACGCAGGTCGAGGTCACCGGACGGCTGGAATCGCTCGGCGAGCTCATGGCGAGAGCGAGGAACGCCTCCAGGGCGAGCCATGCGGCGGCGTGCGCCAGGGGGACCGATCCGGATCAGGCTGCCCCGTCGGCGTCAGGGCGGATTGCCGCACTCAGGCCCGCCTTGCCCAGCCGCTGCTGCTGGATGCGAGCACGCTGGGATCCGGTCAGCCCGTGGTAGTGGGCGTCGATCCCGTAGCGGCCGCCCTCGACGGGCCAGATCGAGACGCGGTCGGGCGCCCACGTCGGCGCCGGAACGCACCCCACCGCGGTCTGGGGCGAGATGACGGTTTGCCGGTGGCGAGCGCCATCAGGCGGTGTACGGCTCAATGCGCGAGCTGGCGCGCCGTGAACCGACGTTCGCCCTGCACGTGCACATCGGGGTCGGTGACCCCGAGCCGGGAATCGACCTGTGCAACCGGCTGCGCGGCCACCTGGCCCTGCCCGGCGGCGCCGGCGTTCGCCGGCTGATGAGCGCTGCCCACCGGCGCCGGCGTTCGCCGGCTGGTGAGCGCTGCCCACCGGCTCGCATACGATGGCGTGATGCCCACGGAGACCGTGCCCGGTGGCCTCGTCCACGAGCTGCCCGACGACCTGCGCGATGCCCTGCTCGCCAACCCCGTCGCCCTGGATCGGTGGCAGGACATCACCCCGCTGGCCCGCAACGAGTTCATCTGCTGGGTACAGGACGCCAAGCAACAGAAGACCCGGGAGCGGCGCATCCGTCGCACCCAGGAGGAGCTCGAGGAAGGCCAGCGCCGTCCCTGCTGCTGGCCGGGCTGCGCGCATCGCGAGCGTGACGGCGGCCCGCGGCGCGCGCGCCAGGACAGCGGGCCCGCGGTCAGCCCGTAGACACGCCGGCGCGGATCGCCTCGGTCAGCCGCCGCTTGGTCGCCTCGGCGCCGATCCCGTGCCGGACGAAGTCTGGGTCCAGGCCGGCTTGCTCGGCCACCTCGAGCACGTCCTCGAGCTGCGCGAGCCCCCGGTCGTGCACAAATGTGCGCGCGAAGGCGGCGCGGCTGAACGGCTTGAGCAGACCTTCACCGTCGGCCACGACGGCCGCGCGCAGCGAGATCAGCCCGTAACTGGTCACCGGCCACCCCTGCGGCCAGCGCATCGGCGGCAGACCGTAGTCCCGCGCGCGCCGCTCGCATTCGGTGATTCCGGCGGGCCGCTGGGCGCCGTCAAACGACCACGGCATCCGGTCGTGAGCACGCAGGATGAACGCGAAGGCGACCGGCTGCCAGCGCACCTCGCCCGGCAGCACCCGGTCCACGCGCGTCGCCGCGAGGTACGGTCGCCGGCGCCGAGGCCCTGACTTAACACAAACCGGCGCATCGTGCGAGCCCGGGGCGTTATCGTCGCGCCGTGAGGATCCGCGTCCTGCTGCTCGCCTGCGTCAGCTTCGCCGCGCTGCTCGGGGCCGTGCCCTCGGCCGGCGCGGCCACGGCGCAGATCACCGCCGAGCAGTCGCTCGGGCCGCGGGTGATCGAGCTGACCATCTCCACGCCCGCCTTCACCGGACCAACCCACGTGGACGTCGACCTTCCCGTCGGCTACGACAGCGACCCACACCGGCGATGGCCGGTGACCTACGTCCTGGCCGGGACGATGAACACCTACGCGACGTTCAACAACTTCGTCGGCGGGGTCAACCTGGCCCAGTCCTATCCCTCGATCATCGTCTCCCCCAACGGCGACAGCGGCTATTGGAGCGACTGGTACAACGGCGGGGCGTTCGGTCCGCCGATGTACGAGAGCTACGTGATCGATCAGCTGATCCCGCTGATCGATCAGCACTTCCGCACGATCCCGGACCGCGCCGCGCGCGCCGTGATGGGGATCTCGATGGGCGGCGACGGCGCGATGATGTTCGCCGCCCGGCACCCCGACCTGTTCGCCGACGCGGCCAGCCTGTCGGGCGCGGTTGACACCAACCTGCCCTACATCGCCGCCGCGGTCACGGTCAGTCCCGAGTTCCAGGGCGCGCCCGCGGACTCGATCTACGGGCCGCGCAGCAGCCAGGAGGTCCGCTGGCACGGCCACAACCCCACCGACCTCGCCGACAACCTACGTGGCCTGGATCTCCAGGTCCGGACGGCGAACGGGATTCTCGCGCCGCAGATCGGAGAGAACCCGCTCTCGGCCGACACGGTCTCGTGTGCGGTCGAGCAGGGGGTCCAGCAGGCGAGCCTCTCGCTGCACGCCACGCTCGACGCGCTGCACATCGCGCACCTCTGGGAGGACTACGGGCCCGGCTGCCACACGCCGGCCAACTTCAAGCGGGAGATCTCCGACACCTTCCGGGTGTTCGCCACCGAGTTCGCCCACCCGCCGCCGGCGCCGGTGCCGTTCAGCTACATGGCGATCGACCCGAGCTTCGACGTCTGGGGCTGGCACATCGCCGCTGACCCCCAGCGGGCGCTGGAGTTCATGCGGCTGCAGGACGTCAGCGCCGGCGGCCTGACGCTGGTCGGATCGGGCACCACCTCGGTGACCACGCCGCCGCTGTTCCCCGGGCTTCACCGGGTCGGGCTCAACGGCGCCCGGCAGGCCACGGCGGTGCCCGATCGCACCGGCAGGATCACCTTCGGGGTTGATCTCGGGGCGCCCGACGCCGGTCAGCAGTACACCTCCGGCGTCGCGACGGTGACCAGGAGCCGAGCCGTGAGCTTCGCCCCCTACGCGGTGACGCGGATCACGCGCATCCGGACCGGCCGGCATGGGCTCACCGTCTGCGCCCGGGCAATCGGCGGCAGCATCCGAGCCCGGATGCGCGTGCTCGCGGCCGGCCACCGCGCCGCGCTGGCGCTCACGCGTGCCGTGCTCACCGCGCGCACCGGCTGCCGGCGGCTGCGGATCGGCCGCCCGCCCTCGTCGCGTCGCGTGACGCTGCAGATCACCGGCCGCGACGCCTTCGGGCACCGCTCGACGGTGCGCCGGCGGCTGCGCGCATGACCGGGGTGTGCCCGCGAAGCCGGGGGCGGCGCGCATGACCGGGTTCAGCCCCCGCGGCCGGAAGCCGTCCAGGCCCCCACCGCCGGCTCGGGATCGGCCGCCCACCCGTAGCCGGTCTACACCCCGAAGCAGCTCACACCCCATCACCGGCTACCGCGCTGGTGATGCTGCACGGCTGCCAGACGACGGCGGCCGTGCAGATGCGAGCCAGCCTGTACAACCCGCTGGCCGGCCGGGCCGGGACACGATTAGCCTCTCCCCCTGTGCTCGTGCTGCTGGCTCCCTCGCGAGGCAAGGCGTCCCCTGAGCGCGGTCGCCGCGCCGGGATGTCCACGCTCGTCTATCCCCGCCTGCGGGAGCCGCGCGAACGGCTGATCGACGCCGTCGACCCCGACCTGCGGACCGCCCCCGCGATCCCCGCCGTCGAGCTCTACACCGGGGTGCTGTTCGCCGCCCTCGGCCTCGGCGACCTGCCCTGGGACAGTGTGCTGATCGCCAGCGCCCTGTGGGGCGTGGTGCGACCGGGAGACCGGATCCCCAGCTACCGGCTGGACATCGGTGACCGGCCGGCGGGCATCGGCGGTCTGGCCGCGTACTGGCGCGAGCCACTGCGGACGGCGCTGCCCGATCGCGGCCTGGTCCTGGACCTGCGCTCGGGCGCCTACGCGGCCGCCTGGCAGCCCCGGCGCGCGACCCGGCTGGCGGTGCGCGGGTTCACCGAGGCGCCGGACGGCACGCGGTCGGTCATCACCCACATGGTCAAGCGGGTCCGCGGTGAGGTCGCGCGACTGGTCCTCCAAGCCGGCGGTGCCGAACGTCCGGAACAGGTCGCTGAGATCGCCGCCGCCGGCGGCTTGCGGGTCGAGCTGTCCGACGGCCATCTGGACGTGATCGAGTGACTCCGGACGCGGGCCGGCCGGCGCTGATCGGCTGACCCACGGCGCGGTCTGACGGCCGCGGTCACCTTTAGCTGAAAACGTCTGCGCTACGGTCGGTCGCGTGTCAGACGGTCATCGGCTGTTCGCCGTGTTCAACCACACGGCCAATCCGGTGGTGACGGCGGTGCTTCGCTCGCCCCTGCACCCCCTGCTCAGCCGCGGCCTGGCGCTGATCACCGTCACCGGAAGCCGCAGCGGGCGCCGGTATACGTTCCCGGTCAGTTACCGCCAGCACGGTGACCAGGTCACCGTCACCGTGGGCTGGCCTGAGCGCAAGCGCTGGTGGCGCAACCTCAGCCACGGCGGTCGGGTCGAGCTGCAGGTCCGGGGCCGGCGTCGCGGGGGCACCGCCCGGGCCCTCGGAGACCCACGGTCCGGCGTCACGGTCGAGATCCAGCTCGACCCCGAGCCGGTCCCGAGCTCGTCGCGCTGAACCGCGTCGCTGATCCGAAGGCGCGACGAGCGGTGCCGGAGCGACGGAGCCGCGGGAGAATGGCCCGGCGATGGCCTGCGACTGGTTGCTGATCGACGGATCGAGCCTGCTCTTTCGCGCCTACTACGGCGCGGTGGCCAGCGCCCGGATAAACGGCGGCGACGCGGACACGATCGGTGGCTTCCTTGACCGGCTGGCCCGCCTGGTCTCCGACCGGCGTCCCTCCAGGCTGGTCATTGCCGAGGATCAGGCCTGGAGGCCGCAATGGCGGGTGGACCTGGTCGCCGGCGACAAGGCCCACCGCGTCGCCGAGCCGGTTCCGTCCGGACTGGCCGCGGCGCTCCCGGTGATCTCCGAGCTGCTGGCGCAGATCGGGATCGATGTCCGGCGTGCCGATGAGCATGAGGCCGAGGACGTGATCGCCACCCTGGCCCGGCTCGTTCCCGGAACGGTCGAGATCGCCAGCGGCGACCGGGACCTGTTCGCCCTGGTGCAGGATCCGCGCGTGCGCGTCCTCTATCCCGAACGGTCCGGCCTGGCCGTGATCGACGAAGCCGAGATCACCCGCCGGTACGCGATCCCCGGGCGGCGCTACGCCGATTTCGCGATCCTGCGCGGCGATCCCTCCGACGGGCTGCCCGGCACCCGTTGACGACCTCCCGCTCGGGCTCCCGCCCGGGCGCCGCGATGCCTACCCGGCCGACGAACCCGCCCTGACGACGCTCTCCGCCGCGCATCGTGTCCAAGCGCCCGTCCGGCGGCTGCTCGGCGCGCTCGCCGGACTCGCCACGCAGCCGGCTGATCAGCCGTCTCGAGGCTGACCTGCCGTTCTTCAGGCACGAAGCGGCGACGACCGCCATCATCTGCGTCATGTCCCTCAACGTGTTCACCGTGATCAGCCTGGCCGTGGTGCTCCTGCTCGCACAGCGGGGGCTGGGACTGCCCCGCCGCACGCAATTCGCGCCGGTGCTGCGCGTGGCCGTCTCCGCCGCCTTCGGCATGGCCCTGGCCAGCTCACGGTGGCCGCTGGCCGTCCTCTACGCCCTGGTCCTCAGCTACGAGCTCTACGCGGCAACCACCGGGCTTGAGCCCGGGCGCAATCCGCTGCGGTAGCCCGACCGGGCGGCCGACGGCCGCCGTCATCGGGACGGCCTTAGACCCGACCTAGACTCCGGCGCGTGGACACCGCCGAGCGCAGCCTGACCCACTGGAGCGAAGCGGGCCGGGCCGAGATGGACGCCTTCTACGCGCTCGCCTACCGCGACTACGAGCGTCTGGCCCGGGGCGTGGTCGATCACTGCGCGTGGCTGCGCCGGGTCGCCGCCGGGCGCCGAGCGATCACGCTGCTCGATGTCGCCTGCGGCTCGGGAAAGTTTCCCCGGGCGCTGCAGGAGTTCGGCGGTATCGCCGCCCTGGCCGGTGAGCTGCACATCGGTTACGACCTGCTCGACCCCTCCCCGTTCTCTCTCGCGGAGGCCGCCCGAGCGCTCGCGCCGCCGTTCGTCGCCGCAGCCCGCCACGAGACGCTGGTGGAGGCGCTGCCTGACGGCGTCGGTCCGTTCGATGTCGTCTGGGCCACCCACGCGCTCTACGCGCTCACCCCCGACGCCGTCGGCGCCGCCGCCGCGCGGATGCTCTCGGCGGTCGCGCCCGAGGGCGCCCTGCTGATCGCGCAGGGCAGCCGCGAGGGCCATTATCTGCGCTTCTACCGCCACTTCCTGGACGACCTCCGGGGTGGCACGGGCACGATGTACACCGCCGCCGAGGACCTCGCCGGCGCCCTGCGCCGTTGCGGCGCCGAGCCGCGGACCGTGCGCCTGTCCTATGACCACACGATCGCACTGGCGGACACGGCGATCGTCGAGGGCTACCTGCAGCGCTGCGCCTTCGATGACTCCGTCTCGCTGAACGCAATGCTGGCCGCGCCGCAGCTCGGGCCCTACCTGCGCGGCTGCCGCGACGAGGACGGCGGCGTGTGGCGCTTTCACCATAAGGTCGACGTGCTCCTGCTCGGCCCGGCGTTCGACGGCGTCACCCACCCATCCGGCCAGCTCGGGTAGCGTCCACCGTCGCGGTGTTGCGCGACCGAGGTGGGTGAAGGCGCCTTCGGGTGCCGAGCCCTCTCCGGGGCTACCCCGGGGACGCCGGTATGACCAGGCCAGTGCATATCGCCGCCGGGAGGCGACAGGCGAACCGAGGCGCAGTACGGTGAGACGATGGGACGACACAGCGGCAACGCGCTCTACGTACTCGCGCTGGTGTTCGTCGTGGTCGGCGTGGACGTCGCGTTCTTCCGGCACCGGTTCGCCGCGCGCCTGATGGTGAACATCGGCATCGTCCTGGTGTTCGGCGCGTTCTATCTCCGGTTCCTGAACCGGCGCTGAGCGCCGCTTCCCTCCCCCCTGTTGCCCGACCCGCCCGCCTTGACCGACGTCAGCGACCGCGCCACCGCGGCGTTGCGGATCCTGACCGCCGACCCCGCGGCCGGATTCCGTGACGGCCAGCTGGAGGCGATCACGGACCTGGTGCGCGACCGGGCCCGGGTGCTGTGCGTGCAGCGCACCGGCTGGGGCAAATCGGCGGTGTACTTCGTGGCCACGACGCTGCTGCGCGAGGCCGGCGCGGGACCGACGCTAATCGTCAGCCCGCTGCTGGCCCTGATGCGCAACCAGATCGCCGCCGCGCAGCGCCTCGGGTTGCGCGCGCACACGATCAACAGCACCAACCGCGAGCAGTGGGACGAGGTCCGTGGGCTGCTGCACGGCGACTCGGTGGACCTGCTGCTGATCAGCCCCGAGCGGCTCAACAACCCGCAGTTCCGCGACACGATGCTGCCGCTGTTCGCGGCCTCGGTGGGACTGCTGGTGATCGACGAGGCGCACTGCATCTCGGACTGGGGGCATGACTTCCGCCCCGACTACCGCCGGGTGCGCGACATGCTCGCCCTGCTGGCCCCCGACGTGGCCGTGCTGGGGACCACCGCGACCGCCAATGACCGGGTGGTCGCAGACGTGACCGAACAGCTCTCCGGACGCGAGCCGCTGCGCCGCTACCGCGGGCCGCTGGCGCGCACGAGCCTGCGGCTGGAGGTGGTCGATCTGCCCCAGCCGGCGCAGCGGCTGGCCTGGCTGGTCGAGCATCTGCCCGGCCTGCCCGGCGCCGGCATCGTCTACACCCTGACCAAGCGCGACTGCGAGCAGGTGGCGACCTTCCTCACCGACAACGGCGTGCCGGCGGTCGCCTACAGCGGAGAGCAGGCCAGCGAGGAGCGGATCGCGACCGAGGAGCGCCTGCTCGCCAACGAGCTCAAGGCGGTGGTCGCGACCAGTGCGCTGGGCATGGGCTACGACAAGCCCGACCTGCGGTTCGTCGTGCACTACCAGGCCCCCGGCTCGGTGATCTCCTACTACCAGCAGGTGGGCCGCGCCGGCCGCGGCGTCGATTACGCCGACATCGTGCTGCTGCGCGGTCAGGAGGACCGCCGGATCCAGGACTTCTTCATCGAGCAGGCGTTCCCGTCGCGCGAACGGGTCAGCGCCACGCTGCAGGCGCTGGAGCAGGCCGCTCCGCAGGGGCTGACCGCCCGGGAGCTGATGGCCGCGGTCAACCTCGGGTTGGGGCGGATCGAGGCGATGCTCAAGATCCTCGATGTCGAGGGCGCGCTGCGGCGCGAGGGCAGCCGCTGGCAGGTGATCCCGGGCGCGGACTGGAGCTATGACAGCCGCCGCTACGAGCAGATCACGGCGCTGCGACGCTCCGAGCAGCGGGCGATGGCCGCCTTCGGCGCCGATGGCCGCTGCCTGATGCGCACGCTGCAGGAGCAGCTCGACGATCCGGCCGCCGCCGACTGCGGCCGCTGCGCGGTCTGCACCGCGCCTCGCTTCGCCCAGCCGCCGGATCCCGAGCTGGTGGAGCGCGCCGGGCGCCACCTGCGTTCCCGCCCGGTGGCGCTCGAGCAGAAGAAGATGGCGCCGGACGCCACCGGGACGATGCGCCGGATCCCCGAGGACGCGCGCCTGGACGGCGGCTGGGCGCTGGCCCGCTTCGGGGACGGCGGCTGGTGGCCGGCGGTGGAGCGGGGCCTGCGCGACGGCCGCTTTGAGCCGGAGCTGATCGCCGCGCTGGCCGAGGCCGTGGCCGGCGAGCGCCCGGCCTGGCTGACCAGCGTCCCGTCGGTCCGCCTGGGCACGGTGCTGGCGCAGCTGACCGCGCAGGTCGCCGCGCGGCTGGCTGTCCCGCACCTCGCTCTGATCGCCCGCACCGAGCCGCGTCCGCCGCAGCGGGAGATGGCCAACGCGGTGCAGCAGGCCGCCAACGTCCGCGGCGCCTTCCGCGTGACCGGGCCTCCGCCGCCCGGGACCGGGGTGCTGCTGGACGACAGCCGCCACTCGGGCTGGACGCTGGCCATGGTCGGCGGTCAGCTGCGCCGCGCCGGCGCGCAGCGGATCATCGGGCTGGTCCTGGCCACCGTCAGCTAACCACGACGGCCGCGGCTCCCGGCCGGCTCATC
Organism: Solirubrobacteraceae bacterium; assembly: GCA_035713465.1. GTDB lineage: Bacteria > Actinomycetota > Thermoleophilia > Solirubrobacterales > Solirubrobacteraceae > Palsa-465. The sequence goes on from DASSZP010000037.1 coordinate 38,558, forward strand.
CTCGGCCCGGGCGTGCCTACAGCCAGCCGAGCGCGACGCCGAACACGAGTCCCATCGCGAGATCGATGGCGGCGAGCCCGCCCAGCCGGCGCCAGCGCCGGCGTGCATCCGGAGCGTCGTAGACCCAGGCGGCGTAGAGGAAGAACCACAGGTAACCGAAGATGATGATCAGCAGCACGAACGGGGTGTTCCACCACCAGTACTCCCAGTGAAAGGTTCCGGTCGCGTGCAGGAACAGCTCGACCGCGACGCTGACGACCGACAATCCCAGCCCGATCGCAAGCCGGTTCGGCAGCCCGAGGATGCGCGTCGCCCGATCGGCGGGCAGCAGCTTGGTGTAGACGATGCCGGCCAGCGCGAACATGAACATGATCTCGACGTTGAGCCCGATCAGGAACTGGTAGGCCGTCGGCCCGGTCGTCGTCCACAGCGCGGCCCGATTGGTGGCGTGCAGCACGAGCGCATTGACGATCTCGTTGAACCAGTCGGCCAGCCACACGGCCAGGCCGGCGCCGATCACATCCCAGCGCCCGCGCTGCACCTCATTGGCGTAGGCGTAGATCACGAACGCCAGCAGCGCGACCGCGTACCACTTGAACAGATGGGGGTTGCGGACCAGTCGCAACGCGTGAAGCGTGAAGTCCGTCCGTGCGGCGAGTGGCAGCCCCATCGCCCGCACCCTACTCATGCCCGCCGCGACCGGGCGGCCCGGCAGCGCAACCTCAGCCGCGGCGCGATCGCTGTGAAAGGATGGGGCTCGTGGCGCCAGCGGATTCTCAGCGTGCGGGGCGCCCGTGCGGCGACCCGGCCCTCGGCCCAAGGCGCATGATCCGCCTCGTTCGACGGTTGGCGCTGTGTGCGGTGTTCGGTCTCCCAGCGGCCTCGGCCCACGCCGCGACCCTCGTGGTGAGGGCCGGTCCCCTCCGGGCCGTGGTCTCGACCTCGCCCTGGTCGCTGCAGTTCGTGCAACGCAACGGCCCGGCATTGACCGAGACGTCAGGTGCGTCGGCGTCGCCCTACGGGACGCTGTCGTTCGGCTCCGGCGCGGTACCGCCCTGGGGGGGCGCGCCCTCCCCGCCGCCGGGGAAGCCGTGGTGGCATGCCACCCGGGCCCTCACGGTGCGTCGCATACACGGGGGCCTCCGGCTGACGCTGGCGACCAACGATCCGGCCGGGCGGCGGCTGCTCGTCGCCGTCCGCGCGACCGGCGGCGGCGTGATCAGCGTTGATGCCCGTCCGACGACGGCGGCCGGCCGTGCCCCGGTCACGCAGATGGCCGACAGCTTCGCCAGCGGCCCGGGCGAGCATTTCACCGGCTTCGGCGGGCGCGAGAACCTTCTCGACCAGTCCGGGCACACGGTCGAGAACTGGGCTGAGGAGGGAACGTGGCTGCCGAGCGACCGCCCGCTGATCCCCGCGTCGATCGAGCCGTGGACGTACTCCACGCGCGATGACGGCGCCTACTTCCCGATGCCATGGCTCGTGTCAAGCCGCGGCTACGGGTTCCTGCTCGGGGACAGTGAACGCAGCCTGTTCCGGTTGCGCTCTGACCGCGGCAATGCGTGGGACGTCGAGGTCGATGCCTCCCACCTCGACTACCGGGTGTTCGCCGGGCCGCGGCCGCTGAACGTCGTCCGCCGATTCTCGGCCACGGTCGGGCGTCAGCCGCCGATCCGCGCTCCGTGGGTGCTGGGGCCGTGGTGGCAGCCCACGGGCCCCGCTGACGCGACGCTGCCGGCACGCTTCCGCCGCGAGGACGTTCCCGGCTCGCTGATCATGACCTACACCCACTACCTGCCGGGTGGCGGCCAGGACGACCGGTCCGAGCGAGCCCAGGTCAGGCGGTTGCACAGCGCCGGGTACGCCGTCACCACCTACGTCAACCCGATGATCTCCGTTCAGTATCAGCCGGCCTTCGCGCAGGCGCAGAGCGCCGGGGCGCTGCTGGAGAATCAAGCCGGCCAGCCCTATCCGCTGCATTACAACCAGTACCACGTCGCCGAGTTCGATTTCACCGCAGCGGCCGGCCGGACGTTCTATCAGCGGTTACTTCAGCAGCCGATCAACAACGGCTACGACGGCTGGATGGAGGACTTCGGCGAGTACACACCCCCGGATGCGGTCGCTCACAACGGAACCCCGGGCAGCGTGCTGCACAACCTCTACCCGCGCCTCTACCACTGCGCCGCGTTCGCGCTGGCCTCTCGGCAGCCGCGACCGATCGTCGAGTTCGACCGCTCCGGCTGGACCGGCTCGGCCGCGTGTGCCCCCGTCGTCTGGAGCGGCGATCCGACCACCGATTGGGACCGCATCGACGGTCTGCCGGCGATGGTCACCCAGGGCCTGAACTATGGCTACTCCGGCGTCGGCTTCTACGGCTCGGACATCGGTGGCTACTTCTCGCTCACCGCGCCGCCAACCAGCTCGGAACTGCTTGCGCGCTGGCTGGAGATGGGCGCCTTCTCCGGCGTCATGCGCACCGAGTCCGAGGGGGTGGGCAGGACGCCGCGAGCCCAGATCTGGGATCGCGATGTCGAGCCGATCTGGCGTCGCTACGCGAAGCTGCGCACCCAGCTCTACCCGTACACGGCGGCGGCGAGCCACCGCTACGAGCAGCAGGGCGTCCCGCTGATGGAGGCGCTCGGGCTCGCCTATCCGCAGGATCCACGCAGCTGGCGGGGTCCGGCGCGCTACCTGTTCGGACCCGACCTGCTCGTCGCCCCGGTCACCGCGCCGGGGGTCCGCGCGATGACCGTCCCGCTCCCCGGGGGGCACTGGCTCGACTTCTGGCAGGCCGTCTCCTACGCCCGCAGCGACGGCGGCTTCCATCTGCGGCCCGCCACGCCGCTGCGCGGCGATGCCGCCGTTCACGTCGACGCGCCGCTTGACCAGATCCCCCTGTTCGTCCGCGCCGGAACGCTGCTGCCACTGCTCTCGCCCGACGTGGCCACGCTTGCCGCCTACGGTCGCGGGGTCGTTCACCTCTCAGACCGCCGGCGGCGCCTGCACGTGCTGGCCTGGCCCTCGGGAACGAGCTCGACGGTCGCGCTCGGTACCCGGCTGCGCTCGCGGCTGACCGGTCAGACGTGGAGCCTGAGGGTCAGCGGAGTTCCACCCCTCGCCCTCCAGCTCGAAGCCGCCGTGCCGGGGTGCATCACGGACCTGCGCTGGCGCACGCGCGGCTGGCCCGCGCACCGCTTCTCGATCCGGCGCGGGATCCTGCGCACCGTGCTCAGGGGCGACGGGACCCTCAAGGCAACCATCGCGGCCCGCCGTCCCGCGAGTCATCGTAGGCTTGGCGGGTGCGCCGACCACGTTCGTCACGCCGGGCTCGCGCGAGCGAGCCGGCCATCCTGATCGACGACCCCAGGGTCGCGGGCTGGGAGACCGTGGCCACCTTCCAGGACGAGGCGACCGCGGTGGCCTGGCGGGACCAGCTGAGATTGATGGACGTCCCGGCCAGCTGCACGGCCGACCGTCCCCTGGACCGATTCGGGCGCGGCGACGTGTTCCTCGTCGTCCCCGGCGAGCACTGGTCACGCGCCACGGAGATCGTCGAGAACCTCGAGTGAGCCGCCCCGCTTGACCACCGCAACCGTTCCCGGGCGCCCCCGCGGACAGAACGGGCGATGACGATCAACGACACGGCGCTGCGGCGCGTCGAGGCCCTCGCAGGCATCGGATGGCGGCTGGCCCGATCGGCGCCGAGCGGCCGCGTGCTGCTCGCGCAGCTGGCGATCGGGATCGACCCCGCCCTGATCCCGCGGCCGTGGGGCGATGACCTCGCGTCCGAACTGGACGCCGCCCGCCAGCGTGCCCTGGAGCCGCTGAGCACCCGGCAGGTCGAGCAGATCCTGCGCCGTGCCTGGGGAACGCGTCCGCGCGACGAGCTCGACGACCTGGACCCCGACCCGGCCGCGCTGACGCCGACGTCACAAGTGCACCGCGGCACCCTGGAGGGCTCCCCGGTCGCCGTCAAGGTGCTGCGGCCGGGCGTGGCCCGGTCGGTTGGCCAGGACCTGTCGCTGCTCGATTCGCTGCTCGCTCCGATGAGCGCCGCGTTCCCGGCCCTGGACGCCCGCGCGGTCATGGGCGAGGTGCGCGAGCGGGTACTGGATGAGCTCGATCTCGAGCAGGAGGGCGGCACGCAGCGTCGCTTTCACCGCGCGCTGCGCGGGCATCCGTGGCTGCTCGCGCCCGCTCCGGTGATGCGTCTCGCGCACGCGGACGTCCTGGTCAGCGACTGGATCGACGGCGTCCCGTTGGGCGACGCGCCCGACCGTGATCAGGCCGCCGCTCGGCTCGTCCGCTTCGGTCTCGGGGCAGCGCGGACGGGCGTGATGCACGCCGATCTCAAACCCGACGACGTACTCGTCACGCCCGATGGCCGGCTCGCCGTCCTGGACTACGGCGCCTGGTGCGAGGTTGATCCGGTCCGGTTGAGGCGGGTCATCGCGGCGGTCGAGGCGTTCATCGGCGGCGACGTTGATGGCTTCACGCGCGCCGTCACGGAGCTGGGCTGGCTGCCCGCCGAGCGTGCGCCCCACGCCTTTGACCTCCTCGGCCACGCGCTCGACGGGCTCGCCGGAGCCGGCCCCGTGCGGCTGGACGCCGAGGCGATTCTCACCGCCGCCGGCGCGTTGCGCGATCACCTCGACGTGCTGATCGGCGTCCTGCTCACCGGATCGCTCCCCGCGACCGACCTCTGGCCCGCGCGGGCCACCGCTCAGCTGTTCGGCACGATCGCGCGCGTCGGCGCCACCGGGGATTGGACCACGCTGACCCGCCAGGCGCTGCGCGACGGCTGGGGCGACTGACGCGCCTGCGCTGAGGTGGCGGGCCGTCGCGCGGGCCGCCGCCTCAGAGCTTCCCGGTCCGGACGCCCTCTCGGCGAGGTCCGGACGGGCGGGGCGCCTGATCACACGGCGACGGCCACTTCGTCCGTCCGCACGAGCCGGCCGTTGAGGTAGCCCGCGACCGACACGATCACGATCACGATCACGATCACGATCACCGCGAGCGTGCCGAGCGTGAAGGTCGTAAACGTGGCGCCGGAGACCCCCCATGAGTCCTGGGCAGGTCCGGACCGCACCGGGGCGCCTTCAGGTTCCCGGCGTCGCAGACCACGGTCCGGCCGGCCAAGCTCAGGAGCACGTCGGTGCCCGCCGCGGGCGGCTCCTCGTTGCGGCGGGCCAGGAGCGGGTGGGACACGATCGTGACCGCCGACGTCCTCGTCGCGGCGGCTCGGGCCAGCGCCTGGGCGATCGCTCGCTGGGGGGCGTTGCCGACGACGGCAACCCGGTCGTGCGCCCCACGTCAAGACAGCGGACCGCCGCGTCGGCCGCCATCCCGAGGCTGCCGGGTACGCCGGCCATCAGGGTCCGGAGGGGTCGCGGTGCACCGCGATGCCGGTGACGACCAGCCCAACCCCGGCGGCCTGAAGCACGGTCGGGATCTGGGTGAGGACGACGACGCCGATCACCGCGGCGACGGCCGGCAGCAGCGAGACCATCAGCGCATAGCTCGGGCGCGCGAGGCGCGCCAGCGCGAGCTGATCGGTGATGTAGGGGATCACCGATGAGGAGATGCCGACCCCAACCCCGGCCAGCAGCGCCCCCGGGTCACCGAAGGCGGGGACCGCCGCCCACCCGCCGATCGGCGTGATCACGACGGCGGCGATCAGCATCGCGGCCGCCAGCCCGTCGATACCGCCGATCTGGGGTCGCTTGGCGACCCGGTCGGCGAGCACGATGTAGCCCGCGAACAGGATCGCGTTGAAGAACGCGAACACGAATCCGAGTGGCCGCGCCGTCAGCTGGACGTCGGTCAGGAGATACACACCGGACACGGCCAGCGCCAGGGCGGCGACGTTGCGTCCCGATCGAACGCCGAGCGCGGCGAGCACGATGATGGGCAGGAACTCGATCGCCGCCACGGTGCCGAGCGCAAGACGCGCGATCGCCATGTAGAAGCATGCGTTCATCACCGCCAGCACCCCGCCCCACGCCAACAGCAGGCGACGGCCGGCCTGATCCTGGGCGGCGTAGGCCCGCCACGGCCGGCGCCAGGCCGCGAACAGGACCGCGGCCGAGACGATCCGCAGCCAGGCCACGCCCAGCACGTCGACCCGGGCGAACAGCAGTACCGCGAACGCCGGGCCGAGATAGTGAAACACCGCGCTGATCACGAAGAACAGGTGCGGCGGTGCGTTCTCGATCGCCCCCAGCGGCGTCGCCCCGCGGCGTCGCCGCGCGGCTGTGGGAGAGCGAGTTGAGGCGTTGCCCACGGCCACGCGGCAAGTCTGCCAGCAGCCGGTCGGTCCCAACAGACCCAAACGAAGCTATATTGGCGACGATGCCTACGATCCTAAGGCGAGCTGCGGCCGCAGCCGATGATGATCTCCTTGACGCGACGAATCTCCGTGTCTTGGCCGCGTTGCAGAACGATGCGCGGCTGTCCCTGGCGGAGCTCGGCCGCCGCGTCGGCCTCTCCTCCCCCGCCGTGGCCGAGCGCGTCCGGCGCCTGGAGGCCGCCGGGGTGATCCGCGGCTACCACGCCGACATCGACCCGCGCCGGCTCGGGTACGCCCTTGGCGTCACGATTCGCATCCGCCCCGCACCGCGTCAGCTGGCCGAGGTGGCCCGGCTGGCGGTGGACACCCCCGAGGTGATCGAATGCAACCGGGTGACCGGCGAGGACTGCTACGTGATGACCGCGTACGTCCGCGACGTGGAGCACCTCGAGGCGCTGATCGATCGCTTCGCCGCCTACGGGCAGACGACCAGCTCGATCATGCAGTCCTCCCCCGTTCCCCGGCGCGGTCTCCTGCCTGCGCCCTGACCCGTCCAGTACGGATCCCGGCGACGGAGGGTATAACCAGGCTCCCGAGTTCTTCGGCGACCGGCCACCAATCTGAGGAGACCCCCTTGAACAGCTGGACGATCACGGACCTGCAGCTCAAGCCCCACGCCCCGAAGATCCTCGCCTCCACCGATGACGCGCGCGTGATCGCACTGATGATCCCGGCCGGCGAGAGCCTCGACGATCATCAGGTGCACGAACGCGCCTGGGTGACCGTGCTCAGCGGCGACGTCGAGATCACCACCGACTCCGGGGACGACGTCAGCGGTGGCGCCGGCCTGCTGGTCGAATTCGACCCCAACGAGCGCCACGCCGTCCGCGCCCGCTCCGACACGCACCTTCTCCTGGTGCTCACCCCGTGGCCGGGTGACGGTCACCCCGGGCCGATGACCCTGGAGGCCAAAGCCAACGCCCGACGCGACGCCGCGGCGCGCCAGTCGGGGGCCTGATCGCCCGGCGTCAACCGAGCCGATAACCGCGCTCGAGCGCCCTGGACAGGCCGGCATCGTCCCTGATATCGTGCCGCCGTTACACACGCACACGGGGGTGCAGATGCGCGGTCGTCTTCTCGGGATCCTGTCGATCCTCACCGTGCTGGTGGCGCTGGCGGTCGGGACGCCGGCGGCCGCGGCCGGCGGCATGGCGGTCAAGGTCACGTTCGCCGGCAACGGCCAGTACGTGATCGATCAGACCTATCAGTACAGCGGCGGAACGTGCACCACGCACGACGTGTGGACCCTGCAGTGGACGTCGGTGTTTCAGACGAGCGTCGACGACGGCGCGCTGCAGGGGGCCACGGGGCAGCTGACCAGCGGTTCCCCGGGGACGGCGAGCATGACCGTGGGCGGGATCTGCACGTACCGCAACACGGTCCCCAGCTGTAGCTCGGCCCTCTCGGCACCGAGCCAGGCCCCCGCTCTGACCGCGAGCGGCAGCGATCCGATCCGCGTCGAGGCGCAGTCGATCGCGGGCGGGATCGCCCCCAGCTGCTCGGATCCGACCGACGGGCCGTTCATCGGGCGCGACGCCTACTTCTTCAACAACGCGCTGCCCGATGCGATGAGCGCGATCGCCGACATTCCGAGCCGCCAGCTCATCCCCGGCGCCTCGTTCCCGGTCAGCTCATCCGGAGCCCCCGGTCACGTGATCAGCGACTGCACCGGCCAGGGACCGAGCAATGCCAACACGGCCTGCTCGGCGTCATTGACCTGGGACGGGACGATCACCATCAGCTGCGCCAAGGCGATCGGAAAGGTCACCTTCTCCGAGGGCGATGCCCCGGCGGTCGGGACCGAGATCTGCGACGGAGAGACGGTGAGCACCGGCAACGGACGTCTGGAGATCACCTACAACGACGGCAGCGTCATGCGCGTCGGTCCCAACAGCCAGGTGCAGGTGGATGAGTCCGCCAGCTATGACCGGCCGATCACCTTCCACGTGATCCTCGGCGCGGTGTGGGCGAAGGTGAGCGACGTGCTCGGAAGCCAGGACACCACCGTGGAGACCGGAACCGATGCGGCCGGAGTGCGCGGCTGCCAGTTCACGGCGTCGGCCGCTCCGGGAGGAGGCCTGCTGATGCACGTCATCCAGGGCCGCGGCTTCTACACCGTGGCCGGCCATCGAACCTACTTCCCGACCGGCTATACCCTCATGCGCCACGGCTCCGTCGCCAAGCTCACGGCGGCGTGGCCGGCCGTCCAGCAGGGGCTCGTTGCGCCGGCCGCGATGCCGCCGAAGCTGAGCGCCGTCAAGCTCAGCGGCGCCAACCTCGGACCGAGGGCGAGACTGCGCCTCCGACTCTCGCAAGCGGCCTCGCTGACCGTGCAGATCCTCAGGGGCAAGCGGACGGTGGCCTCGTTCACGGCCTCCGGGCGCGCGGGGTCCAACACGCTTCGATTGCGCCACCGGCCGCTGCCGAAGGGCCCCTACACGCTGATCGTCACCGCCACCCACGCCAAACTGGTCTCGCTGGCCCAGATCTCGCTCCGCCTGCACTGAGCCCGGGATCCTCACCGGCGACGGCCTCGGCGAAGATCCTTCACGCCCCGCGCCGGGCCCCGCGGCAGGTGGGCCAGCCAGCGGAAATGTCGATCGCGCCGCTGCCGTCCGGCCACTCACTCGTCGGCAAGGGCTTGAACTCGGCGCTGCTCGCCGAAGTCATGCGGTCCCAGGCCATTCGCCAGCGCCGGATGACTCGCAGACCGGCGGCGGTCCCCGCCGTCTCCAGCTCCCGCTCGGGCGCGCTGTCGCCGCGGCGCGGCTGGCGCGACCTGGCCTGTCGGTACCCAGCAACGCTCACGCCGTCGGCTGCGCAGGACGGTACCGTCGACCTGTGTCCCATCTCGTTCTGATCGCGCCGTCTCACCGCGCGGAGGTCCTCGTCGATGATCGTGCCAACGCCGGCTACGACGACGCTGCGATCCGAGTGCTGCTCGAGCGGGCCGCCGGCCAGGGGGACTCGTTCGAGGTCGTCGACGCCGATGGGCTCTCCGAGGCCGATCGGGAGAAGCGGTACTTCGAGGCGGGGGTGCGGGCCGCGGCGTTGCGCATCCGGCTCAGCGACCACTTCGGTGAGCATGGGGAGAGGGGGCGATCCGGTTTCGGGCGTGAGGTCCCCGCGCTGCTGGTCTACGACCGGCGGGGCGGGACGCTCGTGGACGTGTACCCGCACAGCCGGGCGGGGGGCCTGCTCTACACGATCGCCGACTTCCTGCGCGGTGAGGCGGCCTGACCGCGCCGGCATCGCGGCGTGCCGCGACGCTGGGCGCCCTGACCGTGCGGTTGGTCCACACGAGGCCGCATCCGTGGGCGCGCGGATTGATATCGATGCGTGCGAACCCGGCACCTGGCAGACGATGCGGGGCTGATGGCGAGCCAGCCGTGTCGCCACCCGGTAGACGACGACGTCCATCGGGTCCGCGTTGTCGGTGATCGCGACCAGGCCGCCGGGCAGGATCGTCGGCGTCGCACCCGAGCCGGCGTCGACCTGGCTGGGCTTGTGCAGGCCGGAGTTGCGGTAGGCGATCATCCAGTCGATGTGCGCCCGGCCCGCGCGGTCGGCGCTGAAGCGGTACATGCGCTGGTTCGACACGATGTAGACAGCCGTGCGGTCGACGGCGAACGAGTTCTCGATCTCCTCACCGATCCGCATCACGTGCACGGGACGGGTCCTCGGATCAAGGACCCCGACGTTGCCGTACTGTTTGGTCACGAACCAGATCCGGCCCTGGAAGTCCGGCAGCGCCGAGGTGATCCGGTCGGTTGCCTAGGCTTGCTCGGTGATGTTCGGGGACGGCCAGAATCGATCGACCCGGCCGGCGGAAGGCCGATGACCGCCCGGCGCGGCATCTTCGTCTCCCCGTTTGACGAGCTGGCCGATCCGCGCATCGTCGCTGAGCTGGCCCAGCGGGCCGAGGCCGCGGGGTGGGAGGGATTCTTCCTCTGGGACCACGTCAATTACGCGCCTCCCGTGCGCGCGCTCGCCGACGTCTGGGTCACGCTGGCTGCGGTGGCCGTGGTCACCCAGTCGGTGCGGATCGGTCCGCTGGTCACGCCGCTGTCGCGGCGGCGTCCGCAGAAGCTCGCGCGTGAGACCGTGACGCTGGATCAGCTCAGCGGTGGCCGGCTGACGCTCGGCGTCGGCCTCGGTGTGCTCGACAACGGTGAGCTCGAGCCGTTCGGCGAGGAGCTCGATCCCCGCCGGCGCGCCGAACTGCTCGACGAGGGTCTTGACCGGCTCGCCGCCTTCTGGAGCGGAGAGTTTCAACCTCCACCCCACCAATCGCCTCGTATCCCCGTCTGGGTCGCCGGTCGCTACCACAGCCGCCGCCGACCCCTGGCGCGAGCGGTGCGCTGGGACGGCTTCTTCCCCATCGAGGTGCCCAGCCCCGACGCGCTGGCTCGCCTGGCCGAGGAGGTTCACCAGGGGCGCGTGGACGCGGGCCACGACGCACCGTTCGATCTCGTGGCCGAGATCGCGCCGGGCGCAGACGCCGGCCCGTGGGAGGCTGCCGGCGCGACCTGGGTCCTGACCAGCTTTGAGGCCGGACCCAAACGGCGCGCGGTTGAGGCGGCAATCGACCTCGGACCGGCCGGCTGACCGAGGCGAACGGGGAGACACGCACAGCCCCCGATGTCCCGTGTTGATGGGCGAGCCTCCGGAGCGATGTGACCTCACCCCGCCCAGCGTCGTCGTGGTTGAACCGGGAACCGCGCTTGAGATCTCCAGCGAACGGACTCGGACGTCGTCTTCTCTGCCTACGGCGCTCCGAGCCAGCCCTCAGACGACAAGGCGGACAGCCCGAGAGCGCACGGGCGCCGGGGCGTCGGTAGCCAACGGCGGCATGACCATCTGCTGATAGGTTCGATCCGTGGCCAACCCGGGCGGACGGATCGAAGTGCTGTATTTCGACGGGTGCCCCAGCACCGATGCGTTCCTGCCCCGGCTGCGTGCCCTGCTCGCGCAGCTCGGCGCGACCGACCGTCTGGATCTGCGCCGGCTTGAGACGATCACGGACGCAGAGCGCGAGCGGTTCCTCGGCTCCCCGAGCGTCCGGGTCGGCGGTCATGACATTGAGCCCGGCGCGGACGAGCGCACGGACTATGGCTTGAAGTGCCGGCTGTATCGCACCGAGAGCGGAATGCAGGGCGAGCCGCCGACCGACTGGGTGCTCGCCGCGCTCGGTCGCGCCGACTCCGCCGCCAAGCGTTCAGGCTCGCACGGCTGAGCGCCCCCGCGGCCGTCGTGGCGATCGCCGGAAGGTCGTGCGCGGTCAGGGGGCGCAACCCGAGGCTGTCGATCATCCGGCGTCATCGTTCGCTGCTGACTGGTCGGACAAGGTCGTCGCGTGCGTCCTGCTCGGTCGCGTATCCGCACATGCGGACGATCAGGCCGTCGCTGACCTCGGCCACCACGAACCGCTCCGCCCGCGGCGGCGCTGCCTCATCCTCGCCCGCGTCGGTGTCATCAGCGATGCGGCGGACGTGCGCGAGGACGCGGTTGCCCTCCTCGACGAACGCGCTGACCGCTACCTGGCCGCCGGCGAGCAGCCCGCTCTGCATCCGTTCGATCGCTTGCTCGCGGGTCGTGCAGCGCGGGACACTTCCGTCGGCTTCGGCGATTCCGCGCCAGTCGATCTCGGGTGCGACGAGCTCGGCGAGATCATCGAACCGCCGTTCCGAGACGGCGGTGAACGCGGCGGCGACCGTCCGCATCGCCGTGCCGGGGATCGCCGGCCCGCCTGCGGGCTCCGGGTCACCGGGGCCCGCCGGATCGTCCGCCGCTCGGGATTCCGGTCGCTCAAGCGCAGCCAGGAGGGCGTGGGCCTCAGCCTGTCCGTGGTGCTCTGCCCAACCCCCCGGGGTGGCGTCGTACCCCGAGTCTCGGAGATGCGGGTCCGCGCCGTGCTCGAGCAGCAGACCGATCACCGGCAGGTTGCCCCGCATCGCGGCCTCGTGCAGCGGCGTGGTCCGGGCACGGGCATTGACGTTGAACCCCAGCTCGATCAGCAGCGCGACCGCGTCGTAGCTGTCCTGCTCGGCGGCCCGGATCAGCTGGTCGGGGAACCGCTCGATCGCCCGCTCGCGCAGGCCGGCGTCGGTGGCGAGCAGCCGCTGCGTGGCCCCGCGGTCGCCGGACATCGCGGCCGCGATCAGCTCGTCGACCTGATCGTGCTCCCAGACCGCGCCCGCGTCCAGCAGCATGGCCACGATGTCCATGTGCCCGTGCAGCGCCGCCTCCTGGATCGGTGAGCGTCCCCGGTAGATCGGGTGCTCGACCTTCTCGCCCCGGGGATCGACCCCCCGGGCGAGCAGCCGGCGGACCCGGCCGGTGAGCCCGTGCTTGGCTGCGGCAATGAGCAGATCCTCGAGCATCTTCTGCGGTGAGTCCTGTCGATCGCCGAAGCGCCGGCGCCACGGCCCGCCGTCGCCGCGGCCCAGCCCGAACTCGAACAGCAGCTCGAGCCACTCCTCGTCGCCGCTCTGGCCCCAGCCCCGGTTGTAGAGCGCCTGCCCGTCGTTCGGGTCAGCTCCCGCCTCGAGCAATAGCCGCGCCAGCGCCAGCTCCTGCGGGTGCTTGGGGATCCTGCCGCCGCCACCCAGGGCGCCCGTCAACGCGGTGAACGGCGGGATCAGCCCCTCCCACAGGTACCCGGCGTTCGGATCGGCGCCGTGCTCAAGCAGCAGCCGCGCGACCGCCAAGGGCGAGCGCCCAGCGGTCAGCGGCAGGCGGGCGTAGGTGAGGTAGAGCAGCGGTTCCCACCGGTGCGGACCACCGGCCCGCGACGCCGCCGCCGGATCCTCGGCCAGCAGCGCGCGGGCCGCGCTGAGCTCCCCGGTCGCCGCGATCGTGTAGACGTTGGCCGTCGCCAGCCAGTCATGCTCCTGCAGCAGCGCCCCGGCGCGGGCGAGCCGTTCAGGATCGTCATCGCCGTAGTTCAGAGTGGCGAGTCGCAGGAACTCGTCGACGATCTCGGCCTCACCGGCGAGGGGGCCGCCGACCGGTTCGTGATGGGGCGAGCGGGCGTAGTCGGCGACCAGCTCCAGGTGCGCCTTCAGCCTCGGCCAACTCGGAAACCCGAACTGGCGGGCGACGACCAGCAGCGCGTCCGCGCGGGTGAACGCGTCCAGCTCCGGTGAGCCGGGTCGTGCCGATCCGAGGCGAGGATGGAACTCGTTGACGACGGCCGCTGCGCCGGGATCACCGGCGCGGACCGCGCGTTGAAACCGCTTCGCACCGTTGCGAAGCTGCTCGAGGTTGGCGTTGCCGGGAAGACCGCGGGGTGGCACAAAGGCCTCCTTTCACCAGGGCCCGGAGTCCGCAACCACAGGCCGGAAAGGAGACACCGACCACAACCACAGCAGCAACCGCCAAGGTGGGCTTCGCCCCTTCCGCGGACCGGGAACGCCCTTGCGCGCCCACCGATGATACCCCCCGAACGCAACCGCGTCTCCCCCGGTTCGACAGCGTGTTCGCGCTGCCGAGCGCCTGCCCAGCGCCGCGCGGCCGCGATCGCACCGACCGTTGTCGGGGCTCGCCAGATCGGGGAAACCTGGGTAGTTCGCCCCAACACGGAATGCGGGTTGGCAGCAACGCAAGCGCGCCAAACGGCCGAGGCGAACTCGGCACCCACCGAGCAGGCTCCGACCTATGAGACATCAGAGCCCCCCACATAGCAACGTGACGACAGCCGTCCAGACGCCCGCACCGGTCAGCCGCCGTGCCCCTGCGCCGCTGCCGCCGCCGGCGGCGCCCGACGCCGGAGCGCCCGCGCCGTCGGGCCCCCACCGCCTGAGCCTGCTCGGCGCGACCGCGCTGGTCGTCGGCAGCATCGTCGGCGTGGGCATCTTCAACCTGCCTTCCGCGCTGGCTCCCTACGGTCCCATCACGCTGGTCTCGATGGGGTTGACCACAGTCGGCGCCATCGCCCTGGCGTGGTTGTTCTCCTCGCTGGCCCGTCGCATGCCCGCTCCTGGCGGGCCGTACGCGTATGCACGCGCGGCGTTCGGCAACGGGCTGGGCTTCGCCAATGCCTGGTCGTATTGGATCACGGCCTGGGCGGGCAACGCCGCGATCGCGGTGGGCTGGGTGCTGTACGTCGAGGTGTTCATCAACAAGGGCCAGGTCAAGATCTGGACGATCCTGCTCGTGCTCGCCGGCCTGTGGATCCCGGCGGTCATCAATCTGAGCGGCCTCAGGAACACGGGTTGGTTCCAGGTGGCCACGACGATGACGAAGTTCGCCGCGCTCGCGTTCATGTCGATCGTCGGGCTCTTCTACATCAACAGCGCGAACTTCACGCCGTTCAACGTGAGCGGCCACGGCGCGATCAGCGCCGTCGGCAGCGGCATGGCGATCGCGCTGTTCAGCTATCTGGGGCTCGAGGTGGCCTCGGTCGCCGCGGCCAAGGTCCGTGACCCGGATCGCAACGTCCCGCTGGCGACGATGCTCGGAACGCTGGCCAGCGCCGTGGTGTACATGCTGTCGCTCGTCGCCGTGTTCGGGATCGTCTCCAATCACGCGCTGCAGAACTCGACCGCCCCGTTCTCGACCGCGGTCAACACGATGTTCGGCGGGACCTTGTGGGGCAATGTGATGGCCGTCGTCGTGATCATCTCCGGCATCGGCGCGCTCAACGGCTGGACGATGATCACCGCCGAGATGCCACGGGCCGCGGCCAAGGACGGGGTCTTCCCCAAGCGGTTCGAGCGCCTCAACCGGCGCGGGGCGCCGGCGTGGGGGATCATCTTCTCCACCGCCCTCGCGTCGATCGCGATGATCATCAACTATCTCGGCTCCAACGGGGTGACGGTGTTCACGACGCTCGTGCTGATGACGGGCATCACCGCTGCGATCCCGTACGGGTTCTCTGCTCTGGCGCAGCTCAAGTGGCGGCTCGCGGACAAGAAGGCGATGGAGACGCCACGCTTCATCCGGGACATGATCGTCGCGGTCCTGGCGGTGGTGTTCTCTGTCCTGTTCATCTACTACTCGCGCGACACCGGGCACAGCTTCTGGGTCTACTGGGGTCCGTTCCTGCTGACCGCCGGCGCGTTCGTGATCGGGATCCCGGTCTACCGTTCGCAGCGGCACCGTATGACGGCACCCACCGAAGTACCGCCCGCACGATGAGCGGACGATCGGCACCGCGCGAGGGCTCTCGCCCCCGCGCGGTCATTGCCTTGGGCGGTAACGCCCTGCTCCGTCGCGGAGAGCCGCTCGAGGCCGAGAACCAGGCCCGCGCGGCCCGCGCGGCCGCCGCCGTCCTTGCCCGGGTGGCCCGCGGCCACCAGCTCATCGTCACCCACGGCAACGGCCCCCAGGTCGGCCTGCTCGCCCTGATCAGCGATGCGTACACCGAGACGGCGCCATACCCGCTCGATGTCCTGGGCTCAGAGACCGAGGGCCAGATCGGGTACGTGCTCGAGCTCGAGCTCGACAACGCGATCCGCGACCAGGAAACCGTCGTGGTCCTCACGCGCGTCGTCGTCGATGCGTCCGACCCGGCCTTCTCGGCGCCGTCGAAGTTCATCGGCCCGGTCTATTCCGAGCGCGACGCACGTTCCCTGGCCCACCGGCACGGCTGGGTCGTCAAGCGCGACGGCAGCGCCTGGCGGCGCGTGGTCGCCTCGCCCGAGCCCCAGCGAATCGTGCAGCTCCACGCGATCGAGCGGCTCCTCGACGGCGGCTTTCTCGTCGTCTGCACTGGAGGGGGTGGGATCCCCGTCGTGGAGGACGACGGCCGCCAGCGGGGCGTGGAAGCCGTGATCGACAAGGACCTCGCCTCGGCCCTGCTCGCCAGCGAGCTCGGCGTCGAGACGCTGGTGCTGGCCACCGATGTGGACGCCGTCTACGACGAATACGGCACCGCGATGCAGCGGCCGATCGTGCGCGCCACGCCTGACGGGCTCCGAGCGCACGGGTTCGCGCCCGGGTCGATGGGTCCGAAGGTCGAGGCGGTGTGCCGCTTCGTCGAGCGCACCGGCGCGCGGGCAGCGATCGGGAGCCTTGATCACATCGATGATCTGCTCGCGGGCCGCGGCGGCACACAGGTGCGGCCCGATGGCCCCGAGCGGCAATACGGAGAAAGGAAGGATCGAGATGACCGTGCAGCTTGAACGATCGGTGTCGTTCAGCGTCGACTCCGAGGTCGGGACGCTGCGGAAGGTGATCGTGCACCGTCCCGGTCGCGAGCACACGAGGCTGACCCCGAGCAACGCCGAGGAGTTGCTGTTCGACGACGTGATCTGGGTCAAGCGCGCCAAGGAGGAACACGACGCGTTCGTCTCGGTGATGCGCGACCGAGGGGTGGAGGTGTTCTACGCAGAGCAGCTGCTGACCGATGTCCTGCAGGTGCCCGAAGCGCGCGAATGGGTCCTCGATCGCGTTCTGGACGAGCGCCACGTCGGCGTCTATCTCGCCCGCTCCCGGCACGAATGGGGTCGGAGCGCCTCGTCGAGCGAGGTCTCTGACTTTCTCATCGGCGGGATCACCAAGCGCGACCTGGCCCAGGGCGAAGGCCTCACCTATGAGTCCAGTGACCTGGCCGACATGCTGCTGCCGCCGCTGCCGAACTTCCTCTTTCAGCGCGATCCGTCGTGCTGGATCTATGACGGCGTCACCCTGAACCCGATGGCCAAGCACGCACGCCGTCCCGAGACGGTCTTCATGGAGGCCATCTATCGCTGGCACCCGATGTTCACCCAGAACGGTGGGGTGAAGGTCTGGCACGGCGGCGTCGAGCAGGACTGGGGGCGCGCGACCGTCGAGGGGGGTGACGTGATGCCGATCGGCAACGGCGCCGTGATGATCGGGATGGGCGAGCGCACCGCGCCGCAGGCGGTGACGATGATCGCCCGGGAGCTGTTCAAGGCCGGCTCCGCACGTCTCGTCCTCGCCGTGATGCTGCCGCGATCGCGGCACTACATGCACCTCGACACCGTGATGACGATGGTCGACCGCGACGCGGTGACGCTCTTCCCCGAGGTCGTCGACAGCGCGCGTGTCTGGTCGATTCGCCCCGGCACGACGCCCGAGCTACCCGTTGTCGAGCGTTTTGACGGCGGGGTGGTCGGAGCGCTCGAGCACGCGCTCGGCGTCGAGAAGATGCGGGTCATCTCCACCGGCGGCGACGCCTTCGGGAGCGAGCGCGAGCAGTGGGACGACGGCAACAACCTCTTGTGCCTCGAGCCAGGGGTCGTGGTCGCATACGACCGCAACGTCGATACCAACACCCGCCTGCGCAAGGCCGGCATCGAGGTGATCACCGTCTCCGGATCAGAGCTCGGCCGTGGACGAGGCGGGTCGCACTGCATGAGCTGCCCGATCCAGCGCGACTCGGCGTACTAGGCCATGTACAACCTCCGCAATCGCAGCTTCCTCAAGGAGAGCGACTTCACCGCACGGGAGCTCGAGCATCTGCTCAGGCTGTCCGCGGCGCTCAAGACGGTGAAGTACGCCGGCACCGAGGTTCCGCGCCTGACCGGTAAGACGATCGCGCTCATCTTCGAGAAGAGCTCGACCCGCACGCGGTCAGCGTTCGAGGTCGCGGCCTACGACCAGGGCGCGCACGTCACGTACCTGGACCCGAGCGGCTCGCAGCTGGGCCACAAGGAGTCGATCGCCGACACCGCCCGCGTGCTTGGTCGCATGTACGACGCGATCGAGTTCCGCGGCTCGGCGCACAGCGACGTCGAGGAGCTGGCCGCCAGCGCCGGCGTCCCCGTCTACAACGGGCTGACCGACGAGTGGCACCCCACCCAGATGCTCGCCGACTTCCTCACCATGTCCGAGCACCTGGACGGACGCCGGCCGCAGGACCTGACCTACTGCTTCATGGGCGACGGCCGCTTCAACATGGGCCGCTCCCTTCTGGTCACCGGTGCGATCCTGGGCGCCGACGTGCGCATCTGCGCGCCGGAACCGCTCTGGCCCGGCAAGGACGTCCGCGACCTCGCCGACGAGCGGGCAGAAGAGTCCGGAGCGCGGATCCTGCTGACCGCCGATCCGGCCGAGGCGCTGCCAGGAGTCGACTACGTGCACACCGACGTCTGGGTGTCGATGGGCGAGCCCGACGACGTCTGGACGGCGCGGGTCGAGGAGCTGACCCCGTACCAGGTGAACGCCGCGGCGCTGGAGCGCAGCGGCAACCCGCGGGTGAAGTTCATGCACTGCCTGCCCGCCTTCCACGACCCGAACACCGTCGTCGGGCGGGAGATGATGGAGCACACGGGCATGAGCGACGGGCTCGAGGTGACCGGCGAGGTCTTCGAGTCACCGGCCAGCATCGTCTTCGACCAGGCGGAG
>DASSZP010000038.1:0-7207 GCA_035713465.1 Solirubrobacteraceae bacterium
TCCTGGCTGTCGGGCCCAACGGCGATGCCTTCCCAGCGCCTTGGCGGCGCCAGTGGCGTGCTCTTCGCCGTCCTCCCCGATCACAGTGGCGGGTCCGCTCCGGATTCTCACCGGCTTCCCATCGCTGCCGACCTTGGACGCTGCCGATCCTACCGGGATGGCGGGACGCCGGGGCAGATCCCGCGTCGCGACCCGCGGCGCCTAGACTCGCGCTCGGCGATGGTGAACCTGACGCGCATCTACACCAAGCTCGGCGACGGCGGCGAGACCCACCTGGGCGACATGAGCCGGGTGGCCAAGACCCACCCGCGCATCGAGGCCTACGGAACGGTCGACGAGCTGAACTCGTGGATCGGCCTGACCGTCGCCGAGGGCGGGCTGCCGGACGCCTACCGAGAGTGGCTGCAGCGCGTGCAGAACGACCTCTTCGACGTCGGCGCCGACATCGCCGCGCCCGGGGACCCGCAGCGGGACCGCCTGCGCGTGCTCCCCGCCCAGACCGAATGGCTCGAGCGGCGCTGCGACGAGGTCAACGCGACGCTGGCGCCGCTGCGGTCGTTCGTGCTGCCGGGCGGCTCCCCCGCCGCCGCGCGACTGCACATCGCCCGCACGGTCTGCCGGCGGGCCGAGCGCCTGGCCGTCGGCTGCGGCGAGGCCGTGAGCCCCGAGGTGGTGCGCTACCTCAACCGCCTCTCGGACCTGCTCTTCATCCTCGCGCGCGGCGCCAATGCGGGGGATGAGCCGCTGTGGCAACCGGGCCGCTTCCGCGACGCGGACGCGCCCGGCGGCTGACCGGCCCCGGTTCAGAGACGGGTGACGGTGATCTCCGGGGCCAGCCCGGTGCGCCGCACGTGGTCGTACTGCTCGATGTCCTCGGGCGCGGCAACCTCGACCGACACCTCGGGCGAGACGCGGAAGCGGACCGCCTCGTAGAGCAGTTCCTGGTAGCTCGGGGACCCGGGGGGCCGACCCTCGATGTCAAGGTCGTGATCACCACAGCGGAGCTCCCAGCGCTCCGTGCCCACCAGCATCTCCGCCGTCAGCTTGAGCGCGGCGGTCGAGGCGGCGGGCGCGGCGCCGACCAGCTCTCCGGGCGAGCGCCGACGCGCCCGCACGGCGGTGAGGGCGAAGGCGAGACGGTCGAGGTTGCGCCCATAGGGCGCGGGCACGACGTCGACCGGCCCACGGGCGTTGGACTCGCCGCGGATGGCCCGGGCGACAGCGCCGACCAGGACGAAGTCGACGCCGGAGGCGGTGAGCCAGCGGATGACCGCGATCGAGGCGGCGGGGACGTGCTCGAAGCCCTCCGCGGCACGGATGGACTCGTTGTCAATGGTCGGGGCGCGATGACGAAGCAGCATGGGGTGAGCTTTCGCCCCGCCGCGAAGCATTCCTGCACGAGCGTCAGCCGACCGCACCGGGCCACCCCCGACCGCGAGGCGTCATAAGCTCTGATCAATGGCCGGCACCGCCCCGCACCACCCCGAGCTGGGCGATCCCCCGTCGGGGGCGGCCGCGCCATCCGCCGGAGCCGATCAGGAGCCGACGCCCAGACGCAGCTACCACGAGGCGGCGCACAAGCTGCCGCAGAGCCGCCCGAGCCGCTGGGAGGCCGAGGATCACGATGCCGACGAGGCCTCCGAGGTCCTGGACGAGGATGAGACCCAGCAGGACGTGGTCGCGCACGCCGGCCGGACGGTGCTCGCCCTCGGCGCGCTCGGCGTCGTGTACGGGGACATCGGGACGAGCCCGCTCTACGCCGAGCAGGTGACCTTCGGCTTCCGGGCCACCCAGCACATCACGCCGGTCGGCGTCTACGGGATCGTCTCGCTCATCTTCTGGTCGCTGGCGATCGTCGTCTCGGTCAAGTACGCCGGCTTCATCATGCGCGCGCACAACCGGGGTGACGGCGGGATCATGGCGCTCGCCGCGCTCGTGCGCCGCAATCGCCTCGCCCACGGTGCACTGCTCGTGACGCTCGGCATCTTCGGCGCCTCGCTCTTCTTCGGCGACGGGATGATCACCCCCGCCATCTCGGTCCTCTCGGCCGTCTCCGGCCTCTCGGTGGCCAGCCCGGGCGTGACGCACCTGATCGTGCCGATCTCGGTCGTCATCCTCATCGGCCTGTTCGCCATCCAGCGCCGAGGCACGGGGACCGTCGGCTGGCTGTTCGGGCCGGTGATGCTCGTCTGGTTCCTCTCGATCGCACTGATCGGGCTGCCCGAGGTGATCAAGCACCCGGACGTGCTGCAGGCCGTCTCCCCCACCTGGGGGGCCCGCTTCTTCCTGGACCACGGGTTCGAGGCGTTCCTGACCCTCGGCGGCGTCGTCCTGTGCGTCACCGGCGCCGAGGCGCTGTACGCCGACCGCGGCCACTTCGGGCCGGCGCCGATCCGCCGAGCCTGGTTCGTCGTCGTGTGGCCGGCCGTGATGCTCGACTACATGGGGCAGGCGGCGTGGATCCTCGATCATCCCCGCGCCGCGGCGCCCGGACACTACAGCTCGTTCAACCCGTTCTTCTCGGTCGTCCCGAGCTGGTTCCAGCTGCCTGAGGTCGTGCTCGCCACGGCGGCCACCGTGATCGCCTCGCAGGCGGTGATCTCCGGCTCCTACACCGTCGCCCGGCAGGCCATGCAGCTCGGCTACCTGCCGCGCCTCAAGGTCGTCCACACGAGCGAGATGGAGGGCCAGATCTACGTGCCGATCGTCAACTGGATCCTGGCCGGCGGGGTGCTCGCCCTCGTGCTGATCTTCCAGAGCTCCACCGGCCTGGCGAACGCCTACGGCGTGGCGGTGACGGGCACCTTCGTGCTCAACACGGTCCTGTTCGTCTCTGTGGCGCGGGCGATGTGGCACACGCCGCGCTGGCGCCTGGCGCTGCTCGGCGGCCTGTTCCTCACCGTCGAGGCCGCCTTCTTCATGGCCAACATGGCGAAGCTCTTCCACGGCGCGTGGCTGCCGCTCGCCGTCGGCTTCGCCTGCTCGGCCGTGATGCTGACCTGGCGCAGCGGCCAGGTGATCGTCAGCCGCAACCGCATCGAGCAGGAGGGCGACCTCGACGTCTTCCTCGAGGCGCTGGCGAGTGCCCGCCCCGCGGTCGTCCGGGTGCCCGGCACCGCCGTGTTCCTGAACCCGACCGGCGCCACCACCCCGCTCGCCCTGCGCAGCCTGGTCGAGCACACCCATTCCGTGCCCCAGCGCCTGCTCATCGTCTCGATCGCCTCCCGCAGCGTCCCGCACGTGCCGCGGGAGCGCCTCTTCTCCGTCAAGCGGATCGGGCCCGGCCGCTGCCCCGTCCTGCACCTCGTGGTGCGCACCGGCTACCGGGACACGACGAGCATCCCCGCCCTCCTGCAGCTCGCGCGCAAGCTCGGCTACCTCGAGCGCAACCTCGACCTCGAGGGCGCCTCGTACTTCATCTCCCGCATGACGATCACCGAGAGCGACGAGCCCGACCTGGCGCGCTGGCGCAAGAAGCTGTTCCTGCTGATGGCCCGCAACGCGGCCAGTCCGATCGAGCACTTCGGCCTGCCGATCGAACGCACCGTGCTGATGGGCTCGCAGGTCAGTCTCTGACCCGGCGGGGAGCATTCGGGGGCCGTGAGCGCCTGGCACGCCATCGCCATCGTCGCCGCCGGGATCGCGGCGGGCACGATCAACACCATCGTCGGCAGCGGGACGCTCATCACCTTCCCGACGCTGCTCGCCTTCGGATACGCGCCGGTCACCGCGAACGTGTCGAACACGATCGGGCTCGTCCCCGGCTCGGTCTCCGGCGCGATCGGTTACCGCTCCGAGCTGCGCGGGCAGCGCGACCGGACCCTCGCCCTCGCGGTCGCGGCCATCTGCGGCGGGGTCCTCGGCTCGATCCTGCTGCTCGTGCTGCCCGCCTCCGCCTTCCGGGCGATCGTGCCGTTCTTCATCGCCGTCGCGCTGCTCCTCATCCTGCTGCAGGGGCCGATCAACCGGGCGCTCGGAGACCGCCGCCGCGGCCACGGGCAGGGCGTGCCGCTCGGGGCGCTCGCCGGAACCTTCGCCTGCGGGATCTACGGCGGGTACTTCGGCGCCGCCCAGGGCATCCTGATGATGTCGGTGCTCGGGCTCAGCATCAACGACACGCTGCAGCGCCTGAACGCCGTGAAGGTGGTCACCACCGGGCTCACGAACCTCGTGGCCGGCCTGGTCTTCGTGGTCGCCGCCCACGTCGCCTGGGACGTCGCCGGCCTGATCGCCGGCGGGTCGATCCTCGGCGGGGTGATCGGCGCGCGCTACGGCCGGCGCCTCTCCCCGCGCGCCCTGCGGGCGGTGATCGTGCTCGTCGGGGTGGTCGCGATCGTCCGCCTGGTGTGAGCCCGGCGGTGGCCACGGCCGCGCCCCCGGCGCCGCTCCGCTCAGCGGACGGTGATCAGGATCACCACGACGACCGTCAGCACCGCGAGCGGCACGAGGCTGAGCGGGTGCAGGCGCACCCCGCGCATCTCCTGCCGGACGCGGGCGGCGCGCCATCCGGTGCGCAGACGGCCGAGCCGTCCGGTCCGCGCGGCGACGTAGAGGGCGGCGAGCGCGATCACCGCGACGAGCAGCGGACCGCTCGGCGGATGGTGATGGTGCTGGAGCACGACCCACACGAGGTCGAGTCTAGGTGGCCTCCCCAGCGACGGCTACGCTGGGGCGGTGACCTTCGTCGACACCCGCGAGGAGGTCGACGAGCACCGCTGGCTGGTCCTGGCCATCTGCTGCCTGAGCCTGGTGATCGTCGGCACCGACACCACGATCGTCAACGTGGCGCTGCCCGCGATCCACCGCTCGCTGCACACGGCGCTGTCCGGACTGCAGTGGATCGTCGACGCCTACACGCTCGTGCTCGCAAGCTTCCTGATGCTCGGCGGCTCCACCGCCGACCGGCTCGGGCGCAAGCGTGTCTTCCAGACCGGCCTGTTCACCTTCGTCGTCGGATCGGCGCTCTGCGCCGCCGCTCCCTCGGCGGGCGTCCTCATCGCGACGCGCGCCTTCCAGGCGCTCGGCGGGGCGATGCTCAACCCGGTGGCGCTCTCGATCGTGCGCAACGTCTTCCATGACCCGCGGGAGCGGGCGCGCGCCGTCGGCATGTGGGGCGCCGCCTTCGGCCTGAGCCTCGGGTTGGGTCCCGTCCTCGGCGGCATCCTCGTGACCACGGTCGGCTGGCGCTTCATCTTCCTGGTCAACGTCCCCGTGGGACTGCTCGCCTGGGCGCTCACCGCGCGCTACGTCCCCGAGTCGCGCGCCGAGCATCCGCGGCGGATCGACCCGGTCGGTCAGCTGCTGGTCATCCTCGGCCTGGCGAGCCTGACCTACGGCATCATCGAGGGCAAGGCGGACGGGTGGACCTCCCCCATGATCCTCGCCGTCCTCGCTCTCGCGGTCCTGTCGTTCGCCGCCCTGGTCCCGTACGAGCTGCGTCGCGTCCAGCCGCTGATCGACGTGCGCTTCTTTCGCAGCCCGCCATTCACCGGTGCGGCGGTGTGCGCCGTCAGCGCCTTTGGCGCCTACGGAGCGTTCCTGTTCCTCAACACCCTGTATCTGCAGGATGCGCGCGGCCTCTCGGCCCTGGACGCCGGCCTGTACACCCTCCCTCTCGCGCTCGCCAACATCGTCGCCGCCCCGCTCACCGGGCGCCTCGTCGCCCGCATCGGTACCCGCCGCCCCCTGTTGCTGGCCGGCCTGGGCATGGGCATCGGCCCGCTGCTGCTGACCGACCTCACACGACACACCAGCCTCTGGCTCCTGTTCGCGGCGTACGTGATCTTCGGGGCCGGACTCGGGCTGGTGGGCCCGCCGATCACGAACACGGCCATCTCCGGGATGCCGTCGGCCCAGGCCGGCGTGGCGGGTGCGATCGCCTCCTCGAGCCGGCAGGTCGGCGCGACGATCGGGATCGCCGTGGTCGGCGCGGTCGTCGGATCCCGCTCCGGTGACTTCGGCCGGGCCTTCGCGCAGGCCACCCACTCCGGATGGTGGATGATCGTGGGCTTTGCCGTGGTACTCCTGTTCGCCGGCGCCCTGACGACCACCCAGCGGGCCTTCGCCCGGGCGCGCGAGACGGCCGCGCATCTGCAGCCCGAGCACGTCCCCACCTGACCCACCTCCCCTCGCTCGCGCTCCGCGCGCTCAGAGGCTGACGAAGGTGCCCGTCTCGGCTGAGGCGTAGAGCGCCGCGATGGTCCGCGCCTGCCCGACCGCGTCGGCCCGGCCGAGCAACGGCTCGGCCTCGCCGCTGATCGCCGCGCCCAGGTTCGCCACCTCCAGGGCGTAGGCGTCGGCCGCCGGAACCGGCACGATCTCCGGCGCGGACGCTCCCGCCGGCCACAGCTCGATCCCGTCCACCGGGGGGTTCCAGGGATCCGCCACGCGGATGGTCGCGGTCGAGCCGACGATCTCGAGCCCGCGGCGCGCCGGCAGAGCCAGCCCCGAGTCGAACTGCGCGATCACCTCACCCGGGAAGCGCAGCGTTCCGGCCATGACCACGTCCACGCGGTCACCGCCGAGCCGCTGCTCGGCGCTCACCCGCTGCGGCTCCCCGGCCAGATGGCGGGCCATGCTCACGGGGTAGCAGCCGACATCCATCAGGCCGCCCCCGTCCATGCCCGCCCGCATCCGCGGATCGGCCGGATCGCAGGTGAAGCTGAAGCTGGCGCGGATCAGGCGCAGCTCCCCCACCGCCCCGGACCCAACGAGCTCGCCCAGGCGCACCGTCTGGGGGTGGTGGCGGTACATGAACGCCTCGCTGAGCCGCAGGCCGCGCCCCTCGGCGAGATCGAACAGCCGCTCCACCTCCTCCGGCGAGCGGCTGAGTGGTTTCTCGCAGAGGACGTGCTTGCCCGCCTCCAGGGCACGGCGCGTCCACTCGACGTGCAGTCCGTTGGGCAGGGAGATGTAGACGATCTGCACCTCGTCGTCGGCCAGCAGCGCGTCGTAGTCCCCGTAGGCGCGGGCGATCCCCCGCGACGCGGCGTACGCTCTCGCCCGCTCGGCGTCCCGGCTGGCCACGGCCAGCGCCCGCGCGTCCGGCGCCGCGGTGATGCCGCGGAGCAGCGCGTCGTTGATGCGCGCGGTGGACAGCGGACCCCAGTTGGTCACGGACCTGGCAACCTACCCGACCTTGACTGAGCACGTCGCACGAGCCGTGGCTCCGGGCCGCGTCAACCTGATCGGGGAGCACACCGACTAC
>DASSZP010000039.1:0-25511 GCA_035713465.1 Solirubrobacteraceae bacterium
CTGACCGGCAGGCCCGGGCCGTTCAGCGGCCGACCGGCAGGCCTGGGCCGCTCAGTGGCCGACCGCCAGGCCCGGGCCGCTCAGTGGCCGACCGCCAGGCCCGGGCCGCTCAGCGGCCGGTCCGGAGGTGGGCACGAAGCACGCGAGGGTGCAGAGCGTGACAAACCACGCCGTCGCGACGCCGTTTTGTCATAAAACGCGGGTCTGGCGTGCAGTTCGCGACAATCCGCGCTCAGCCGGCGCGGTTTGGCAGGAAATGCACGTTGCGAGGCGGGCTCTCGACCGCGGGGCCTCAGCCGGAGACCCGCTCGGGGCGGGTGTACACGTTGACCGACCCGCGCCGGGCGAAGCCACACAGCGTGAGGCCCCGGTCGGCGGCGAGGTCGATGGCCAGAGTGCTCGGCGCACCGACCCCGACGAGGATCGGGGCCCCGGCCACCGCCGCTTTCTGGACGAGCTCGAAGGAGAGGCGGCCGCTGACGCAGAGGATGTGGTCGTACAGCGGCAGGCGCCCGTCGCGCAGGGCCTCCCCGATCACCTTGTCCATCGCGTTGTGACGCCCGACGTCCTCGCGGGTCAGCAGCAGCTCGCCGGCGGCCGTGAACAGGCCGGTGGCGTGCAGCCCGCCCGTGCGCTCAAAGCCCGGCTGGCGCAACCGGTCGGGCAGGCCGGCGAGCAGCGCCCGCGCGACGACCGGCCCGGCGGGCAGCGGCGCGCTGCTCACGGCCACCTGTTCCAGCGCGCCCTTGCCGCACACCCCGCACGAGGAGGAGGTGTAGAAGTTGCGCGCGCCGGGGTGGTGAGCGAGCGGGCCGGTGACCACGACGGTGTTGGCGGCGAGGTCGGCGGTGAGCCCGACCGCCCGTGGTCCGTCGATCAGCCCCTCGCCGAACAGGAAGCCGAGCGCGAGCGCCTCGTCGTGGCCCGGGGTGCGCATCGTCACGGCCAACGGCGCATCGTCGACGCGAATCTCCAGCGGCTCCTCGATCGCCACATGGTCCAGGACCCCGTCGTGGCGCACCTCGCGGTACATCAGCTACCCGGCCGTGGGCCAGACGGGCCGTCGACCGCGGCCTGGGCGCTGAACCTCACCGTGCGTGCGACCTTGCCCACGTCGTGAGCGTATCGTCACGTCGCCCCGGCTCAGGAGGCCTTCAGACCCAGCCCCTGGGTGATGGCGTCGTCGGCGCTCTTGACCTTGGCCGCGTCGGTGAGCAGCGTCATCGTCGCCGTGCGCGCGCTGGCGGCGTCGTGCTTGACCGCCGCGGTCGCGATCGAGCGCAGATCGGTGGAGACCGAACGGAACCCGGCCACGAGCTTGCTCAGCTGGGCCTTGAACTTGGCCGGCGGGTTGAGCTTGGCCAGGCCGTCAGCCTGGTTTGAGGCGCGGACGGCGAGAGCGTTGATCTCGGTCGCGAGCTGGGCGTCGGTCTTGGACTTCGCGCCGGTGATCTCCTGCTGCAGGTCGAGGCCGAGCTTGCGGAATGCCGTCTTCTCCGAGACGAAGCCCGTCTTGAACGCGCTCAGGCTCGGCTCAGAGGAACCTCCGCACCCGGCCAGAGCCAGCACGCAGACGGCCGCGGCCGCCAGAATCCCACGTCTCATCTCACACGCTCCCGATAGTCGATCGGCCGTCCCCGGCCCGGCGCGGGCCAGGGTAGCGAGTCCGCGCGGGACGGTCCTGCGGCGGGGGTCCGACGGCTCCCAGGCCGGCGGTTCGGGTCGGCGCGGGACCGTGCCGCGGCGGTGGTCCAACGGCTCACGGGCCGGCGGTTCGAGCCCGTCGATGAGCGTCGTGTTGCGATGGCTTGACCGCCGCACACACGGCCCTATCGTGGGATGTATGCCCGAGACCGAACCGACGCCCGAGGCGCTCAAGCGCCGCCAGGAGGCTCAGGAGGCGGCCGAGCTCGACGCGCTGGCCGAGGCTGACAACGAGGAGAGCGCGCTCGTGCACGAGCGCCGGGCCGACAAGGCCCGCTACCTGAAGGCCAAGCTGGACGCGCAGGCCAGCGCCGAACGTGGCGGTGAGCCATGAGCCTCGACGGGATTCTGCCCATCGTCGTGCTCCTCGCCGGCCTGGTCGGTTTCGTCGGCCACGCACTGATGCTCGCCCGCAACCCCACCGGCACGGCGGGCGGCCTGGGACCCAACTGGGAGACCGCTCCGGTACGCCGTGTCACGTCCTCTCAGGGCTCGCGACTGCAACGGGGCCTTCACCGATCGGCGGGTCGTTCCCTACACTGAGGGCCCGTGAGGCCCAGCCGACAGCTGAGCCGCCCACGTCGTCTGCGTGCCGGGTTGGCCGGCTTGGTTGCGCTGTTGATGGTGCTGGCGGTTGCCCCGTCCGCCCTCGCGCGGGGTCATCTGCGGACCGTTCGCTACCACGGTTACGCGTTCACCGTGCCGGCCACATGGCCGGTCTTTCACCTGACGCGGGCACCGCGGACGTGTGTGCGCTTTGACCGTCACGCCGTCTACCTGGGAACGCCGTCCGGCCGTCAGAACTGTCCTGCGCACGCCGCGGGCCACACGGAGGCGGTGCTGGTCCGGCCGCTCGCCGCCGCCGCCGCGTCCGCCGGGCCCCGGGGCAGCGCCGAGGCGCCGTCCGAGGGCGCCGTGGACAGCTTCACCGTGCCGGCCCGGGGCATCGTCGTCATCGCGACCTGGTCGCGAGCGCGCCGCATGCTGGCCACCGGGCTGCGCCATGCCCTGCGGCCGGCCGCGGTCACCGGGCCGGCCGGGGCGGCCCGGACCCGCGCGGCGCAGGCCAGCGCCGGGGGTGCGCGTGCGTCGCGGGCCTCGCGTCCGGCGGGCACTTTCCGCAGCGACGCGGTGACCTGGACGGGCCGGGGCTTTGACGCCTGCTCGGCGCCGTCCCCGAGCGTGATGAGCGCGTGGTCGGGCTCGCCGTACCGCGGCATCGGCGTCTACATCGGCGGCGCCAACTCGGCCTGCGCGCAGCCCAACCTCACCGCGAGCTGGGTCAGCGCCGAGGCGGCCGCCGGCTGGCACCTGATCCCCACCTACGTCGGTCTGCAGGCACCGGGCGCCTGCTCGGGCAGTTGCGTTTCCATCGACCCCACCCAGGCGTCCACGCAGGGGTCTCAGGCCGCCGCCGACGCCGTCAACCAGGTCCGGAACCTGGGGATGCCGGCGGGGAGCCCGATCTACTTCGACATGGAGCAGTACAGCCGCACGACGAACAACACCAACGCCGTGCTCAGCTTCCTCAGCGGCTGGACGCAGGCGCTGCACGCCTCGGGCTATCAATCCGGCGTGTATTCCAGCGCCTCCTCGGGGATCAGCGATCTCGTCTCGCAGTACGGCACCGGCTACGCCGAGCCCGACGACATCTGGATCGCGCACTGGGACGGTCAGGCGACGACCAACGACGCCTACGTGCCGAGCACCGATTGGCCGGGCTCGACCCGGCTGCGCCAGTACCAGGGCGGCCACAACGAGACCTACGGCGGAGCGACGCTCAACATCGACTCCGACTACCTCAACGGCGCCACGGCCACGGGGGCGCCGGCCAGCCCCTTCCCCGACGGCACGTTCGTCGAGGCGCAGGGTGACCCCAACGTGTACCGCATCGCCGGCGGCGCGGCGATGCTGGTCAGCAGCTGGGCGCCGTTCGGCGGCGCTCAGCCGGTGACGATGACCACCTCGGCGCAGCTCGCCGCCCTGCCCGCATACCCGATCAACGGAACCTTTGTCACCAGCACCGCGGGTCAGAGCTACCGCATCGCCGGCGGCACCCCGTTCCCGGTCACCGACTGGAGCCTGTACGCCGGCCAGCAGCCGTCGGTCACGATCGATGCCTGGGACCTTCAGAACATCGGCAACCCGCTCGATCACCTCACCGCCACGCCGCTCGACGGCACGCTGGTCCAGGGCCTGCCCTCGGGCCGGTTCTGGAGCTTTGCCACCGGCACGCGCAGCGCCGCCCAGGCCAACCCCGGCGCGACCGGCGTCGAGGACCAGGCGCTGTCGCCGTTTGCCATCGTCGCGCACACGGGCGGAGTGGGCACGAGCGTCGCCGTGGTCAACTGCACCGCCCCGCGGCTCAAGCATCTCAGCCTCGTGCGCGCCCGCGGCGCGCTGCGCAAGGCGCACTGCCGACTGGGCCGGGTCCGCCGGCCCCGGCGCTGGGGCCGCCATCATCTGCTGCGGGTCTTCGGGCAGTCCGTGCGCCCCGGCAGCGCACATCCCAGCGGCTACCGGATCAACATCCGCCTGCTCTAAGGACGCCGGTCGTCTCTGGCCGGCGGGGCCGGCGGAGAGGCAGCCTCTTGACCCTCATGCGAACATACGTTCGTGACCAGCGAGGGCAGCGCCTACTCCCGGTTTCGCCGCGCGCTCGACACCGGCAACGAGCTGCTCGTGCTCGGCGCGGCCCGCGAGCTGCCCCAGATCGCGCTCGATGACGCGCTGCGGATCTGCCTGGTCCTGCGCGACGGGGACCCCCGCCGCTACGAGCGAGCCGCGATGCGCTGGCTGGGCCGCTTCGCGCTCGAGGCCCGGGCGGCGACGATCACCGACCTGCGCGCAGCGGCGGCCGCGCTGGAGGCTCTGCCCACCCGCTCGGCCGACGCGATGGAGCAGCTGCAACGCCTCTGCGTCGCCTGCGGGGTGGTCAGCCGGTGACCAGCGCGGTGAACAGGGCGGCCGCCTCGCCGGGGTCGATGGCCAGCGCCGGCTCGCCGACGTTGATCTCCACCCGGGTCACGCCGGGGACGGCGGTCGCCTCGGGCGGCCCGAACAGCCACACGCCCTCGCGTGCGGCCAGCCCGAGGGCGCGATCCCACAGCGTGTCGCGCTCGACCGCCAGGTGGAGATGAAAGAGGGGCGTCTGGGGCGGGTCCGGAACGACGGCGATGCCGGGCACCGCGGCCAGGGCCCCGGCCAGCGCGCGGGCGTGGGCCCAGTAGTCGGGCATGCGCGGCACGATCTCGGCCAATCCGGTCAGCGCCGCGGCCGCGAGCGGGAACAGGCCGGCGAGGGTGCCGCCGTGGCGATGGCGCCACACGCGGGCCTCGGCGATGATGTCCGCCGGTCCGGCGAGCACGCTGCCGGCAAAACCTCCGAGGGCCTTGTAGAGCGACACGTACACCGTGTCGAACAGCCCGGCGAGCTCGGCGTGAGGGCGGCCATAGTAGGGCGCCGCCTCCCAGATCCGCGCGCCGTCGAGATGCACGGCGATCTCACGTTCGCGCGCCCAGGCCACCTGGGCGGCGAGGTCGTCCCACTCCGGCAGCCGGCCGCCGATCTCGCGCTGCGGCAGCTCGAGCAGCAGCGCGCCGATCCGCCCGCGGAGCGCCTCGAGGTCAGCGAGGGTGAGCAGCCGGTCGCGGTGGCCGATGCCCTCGGCCTTGAGCCCGTGCAGGTGCGCGGCGGCGTCGTGCTCGTGCAGGGCCAGATGGCAGGTCTCGTGCCAGGCCACCGTGTCGGTGCCGCGACGGTCACAGTGGATGCGCAGCGCGATCTGCTGGGCCATCGTGCCGCTGGGCATCAGCACCGCCGCTTGGGTGCCGAGCATCGTCCGCATCCAGCCCTCGAACTCGGCCACCACGCCGCCCTCGCCGTAGCGATCCGGCCGCGCGTCACCGGCCAGCGCGTCGGCGGCCGCGCGCAGGATTGTGCTGGCGGTCCGCGGAATCCGGTTGGACAGCCACCGGTCACAGCCGTAGCTGATCGTCTGCCAGTCACGCTCGCTCATGCCGCCGCAGGCTAGTGCCCCCGGTGCCGGGTCCAGATGAGCACGGCCTACCAGGGCGCCCAGCCCGCGCCGACGGGGGGCCGGCAGACGGAGCGGCGATCAGCGCCCGGCGAGCTGATCGGCCAGCCCGGCGATCCCGTCGAACAGCCGGGTCCGGGTGACCGGATCGGTGGGCATCGGCCCCTTCCCGTCCAGGCGCCGCGCCGTCGTGGCGACGTTGACGTACAGGCGCTCGGGACTGTCCCACTCCCGAAAGGCGGCGAACTGCGGCGAGGCGGCGAGGCGGCGCACCGTCTCACCGACGCCGCGGCCGGCCGCCCGGTGCGTGGCCACCCCGTCGGCCAGCCACGACCAGTAGCGGTGCAGGGCTGTGAGCTCGTCGCGCGTGCTGAGCACGCCGTGGCCGGAGACGAAGGTGTCGGCGGGCAGCGCGGTGATCGCCTCGAGCGCCGCCATCCACGCCGTGGGTGGCCCGTGCCACATGATCGGCGTGGCCCGCGCGAACAGGAGATCCCCGCAGAACACGACGCGGGCGTCGGGCACGAGCACGACCGAATCGGACGGTGAGTGCGCGCCACCGAGCTCAATGAACACAACGTCGCGACCGCCGACTGTCTCCTCGCGGCGCGCGGTGAACGTGCGGTCGGGATAACGCAGGGTCACGCGCTCGAAGGCGAAGGGATCGAGCATCGCGGCCACGTAGCGGCCCATCCGCCCGGCCCGACCCGGCACCCGGCCGGTGAGCGAGGCCAGCCGGCGCAGGCGGTCGACCTCCTCGGGGCCGGGCTCCGCCTTCATCGCGGCCAGGGTCGCCTGCGCGCTGACGATCTCGGCACCGGGCACCGCGGCGTTGCCCCACCAGTGGTCGCCGTCGCAATGGGTGTTAAAGACCGTGGCCACCGGCGTGCTGCCCAGCCGTGGACCGAGGCCTGCCAGCACGGCTCGCGCCCGGTCGACGTCCCACGGGGTGTCGATCAGCAGCGCGCCGCCGTCGCCGGCCACGAGGCCGATGTTGGTGTGGCCCCAGCCGGCGAAGGGCGGCATCCACGCCCACACCCCACGCCCGAGCTCCCGCACCTCGGGGACGCCGGACGCCTGCTCCGGGACGCCGGACGCCTGCTCGGGGGCGGTCATGGCGCGATCATATGGCCCGCGCGCGATACGGGACGCGGCCCGCCTCGGCCGGCCGCACGCTGGACAACGCGGTGCGGCTCCTTTGCCGCCGGGCTCTTCGTGGTACGTGCTGCATCGCCACGGCGCAGGACTGGTCCTGTCGGTCGCCTTCTCAATGCTCCTGGTCTGGCTGTAGCGCCGTCGCAACGGCGGCTACGCAATGCGCGGACGCACCGGCCGTCGCGTGTAACCCGTCCGCAGGCGCGCCCCAACGGCTCTACGAGGATCATCGCCGACGCGACGGTGTTCCTCTTCGATGCCCTTTGCGACACTTTGCGCATGTCCGAGGGAGGAGCCGCTCAGATCATCGAGGGGCTCTGGTGCTTCGAGGCGCTTCATCCTGAGTGGACTGAGGACGAAGGCGGCGAGGACGGCTGGGAGCCCGCCGTCGCGTGGTGGGCTGTGGCGACCGCAGGCGGGGTCGTGTTGATCGACCCGCTGGTCGATGACTGGGACCCGGTGGATCGGCTTGTGGCCGACGCAGGCGGTGCGGTCGGCGTTGTTCGCACCTGTCACTGGCATCAGCGCAGCATCGCCGAGGTCGCCGGCCGGTACGACGCGGAGATCTGGGCGAAACCCGATCCCGATGGGCGCCCGCGCCCTGCACGTGACCACAGTGTCGGCGATGGCGACGAACTGTTCGATGCGCTGCGTGTCATCGACGTCGAGCGTGCGGACGAGATCGCGCTGTGGCTACCGCGGCAGCGCGCGCTCGTCTTCGGGGACGCGATGATCCGCGTTCGCGACGGCGAGCTCCGGCCTTGCCCGGAGTCATGGACGCAGCCCACGGGCGGCCCCGGCCGCCTTCGCACGCTGCTCGGCGCTCTCTCTGACCTTCCCGTCGAGCACGTGCTGGTCTCCCACGGCCCACTGGTCCTCGGTGACGGACTTCTGTCCCTGCGCAGCGCCACGAGCTGAGGGCCGTCCTCGGTGGACGGTCCCAGATCCAGCGGCGACGCACCGGGCCGCCAGCCTGGATGCTGATGGCCGTCCGCCAGGTCGATCCCGGGATCGAGGTCACGCTCGACGAGGGCGTCGCACCCGATCACCGCAGGCCGGGGCCGGTCAGAACCAGGTGCCGCACCAGGGGGCCAGAGGCGTGGCGAACATCGCCGTCAGCCGGTTGACCGCGCCCGGGACGTGCTCGCCGATCTGGCCGGCGAGGCGCAGCTGGGCAGGGGTGAACGCACCGAGGTAGAGCGAGGCCAGGGTCCGCTGGCCGAGCGTGAGGTCGGGAGCGGCTGGGGTGCGCTCACAGGCGCCGCTGCCATCCTCGGCCGCCTGGACCCGGTAGCGCCCGGAGGTCGCACCGCCGACGTCCTCGTCCTGCACGTCGATCACGAGCTCGCCCGCCGTCGCGTAGCCTCGCGCCGACAGGGCGCCGGGCACATCGAGCAGCCGGATCCAGAGGAAGTCGTTGAGCTCGGTGGTGACCAGCGTGCGGGCGTCGGGCAGCAGCCAGCGGACCGGCTCGTCGACGGGCCGGTCCTTGAGCGTGATCTCGCTGACCAGGTCGATCGCGGTCAGGTAGGCCCACAGGTCGCGGTACGCCCGGTCGGTGGCCGCGCTGAACCAGCTGGCGGCCAGCGGGAGGAAAGGGGGGATGAGGCTGAAGTGCCCGCCGGGCTCCGGGGTCCAGCCGAGCACGCCGTCGGGCCCGTCGTCGCCGTCGTGGACCATCAGGTTGACCGGCAGCGACGGGGAGGGCGCGAACTCCCCCTCGCCGAGTTGGCGCCCGTACCACGTGCCGGCCCGGTCGATCTGGCCGGCACGGTGGCGCCGGGCGGCCGCGAACACGGCCGGGGCGACACGCGCGAACTCGTCGCGCTGCACCGGGCGCACGCGGCCGGGCTCGCCGGCGACCCGGGAGCCCGGCAGCATCCGGCGCAACGTGTAGTCAGCCGACAGCGTGGCGGGGGCGTAGCCGAAGCGGCCATAGATCGGCCATTCGGCCGCGATCAGGGCGCTGAGGACATCGCCGCGGGCGTGCGCGGCGGCCAGTGACGCGCCGAGCATCTCGCGCAGCAGGCCGCGGCGAGTGTGCGTCGCCGCCACGGTCACGTTGGTGACGGCGTCGATGTCGACCAGGGCGGTTGTCGTGCCCGGGCCGGGCACCGTCAGGGTTCGCGGCTCGGTGCGCAGCGTGGCCACCCAGCGGTCGCCGTCACGCGCGCCCCACGCCCGCCCGGGGTCCCACAGGGACCGCAGCATCGCGTGGCGGCGCGGCACGTCGGCATCGCGTGGGTCGCCGAGGAAGGTGACCGACATCGATGAGGCCCAGGCCGTGATCTCCTCGGCCCCGACCGGGTTGACGATCTGCACGGGCATCAGGCCCTATGTTGCCCGCCGCAGCGGTCAAGAGCCAGCCGGGCGCGCGGCCGGGGGTCAGCTGATCAGCGCGGCGACGCCGTGGTCGCGCGCGAACTCCAGGCAGCGGCGCCGGCCGTCGAGGCCGGAGGCGGCGTACACGAGCTCACCGTCGGGATGGGCCAGCGCCCAACCGGCGCCGTGGGGCACGAGATGCAGACGGGACGCGACGGCCGACCGCGCCTCGGCGTGCCGAACCGGAGGGGCGGGCCGCCGAGGGCGGGGAGAGCTGAGCGTGACCGTGCTCATAGGGGCAGGATGCGCGCGCCACATAAGAGCCTCGTCGGACGCAGTGCGGAAAAAGGTAAGGGCGTGGACGAATCAACGACCCCGGAGTGGCGGCGTGCCGAGCTCGACGGGTGCTCAGCGGTCAGGGCGGCGTGCCGAGCCCGACGGCTCAGCGGCCGGCGGCACGCTTGCGCAGTGCGGCGGTGATGCTGCGCTTCAGGCTCAGCGCGACGAGCGGACCGATGCCGGGCAGCTTGCCGTCAAAGACGATCGTGTAGTCCAGCCGGGATCCTGCCCCCGAGGCGGCGAAGCGCATCACTCCCTCGTGATCCTTCAGCACGCCGCCGCGCGTGATGCGGTAGCGGATGAGCTGCTCGGGGACGGCCTCG
This sequence comes from Solirubrobacteraceae bacterium, assembly GCA_035713465.1. Classification (GTDB taxonomy): domain Bacteria; phylum Actinomycetota; class Thermoleophilia; order Solirubrobacterales; family Solirubrobacteraceae; genus Palsa-465. The sequence continues at coordinate 9,880 of DASSZP010000039.1, forward strand.
ATGACCGTCTCCACGAACGGGGGCAGCGGGCCGACCCGCATCTCCCGTGCGGACCCGACGCCGTTGCGGGTGCCGTCCTCGCCGTCGTTGAGGCGGCGGATCCTGGCGCCGAACAGCGGTCCGAGGTTCTCGTGCTCGCTCAGGTAGGCGTAGAGCGACGCGACGGACTCGGGGAACTCCTGGGTGACGTGGACGCGCTGCATCTCGTGGGCAGCGTATTGGCCGCCGCCCTGAGGCGTCGTCCGGGTGCCCTTTCCTCCCCACGCAGCAGCCGGAGGCGGTGCACCTCGACGAGGCGGTCGGGTTCGAGCACGTCGATCCCGGGACCGTCCACATGCGCCGAAGGCACGCCGGCCGGTCAGCTCGAGCCCGGCGATTCCTGGCCGGGTACGGTGCCGACCGGGGGCTCGGTGACCGGGGGCTCGAGCCCGTCGGGGCTGCCGGCGATCGGCTCCAGGCCCCCGTCGGGCCGGCGCTGGACGACCGTGCCCTGCCAGGCGCGCAGCGGATGGGAGTCGCTGCGGGCCAGCGCCCGGCAGGCGCTGCGGGTGAGGAAGAAGACGATGATCGGGAGCACCCACACCCCGATCCGCCAGAAGTCGATCTGCCCCGTGTAGTCGATGTGCAGGCGATAGAACAGGCGGTCGGTCGAGCCGACGGCGAAGATGATCACGACCCAGCTCAGAAACGCGGCCCCGATCGCCGTGCGGATCGGTCGGTCCCGCGGGCGGTCGAGCAGATCATGGCGGAGCTGGTCCTTGGTGAACCGCCGCTCGAGCGCCGGCCACGCGTACATGACCCCGAAGACGACCAGCGGGAACAGGGCGCCGCCCCAGAAGGGATTGGCGATGATCGTGTGGCCGTCGATCACCGGCTCGAAGTTGGGCATCAGCCGCAGCGCGCCGATCAGCCAGCCGATGTACCAGTCCGGCTGGGCGCCGTTCTCCGACAGGTAGGGGTGGTAGGGGCCCCACTGCCAGACCGGGTTGATCTGGACCAGGCCGCCGATCACGAACAGGACGGCGGCGACGGCCAGCAGCAGCCCGATCGAGCGCAGCGCGTAGGCCGGCCACAGCGGCGTGCCGACGACGTTGCGCTCGCGCCGGCCGGGGCCCGGGAACTGCGAATGGTGCTGGCGCATGATCATCGCCAGGTGGACGCCGATGAGCAGCGCCAGGGCCGCGGGGATGAGCAGCACGTGCACGATCTCCAGGCGGGCGAAGAAGCTGTCGGTGCCGGGAAACTGCCCGCCCCACACCGAACTGGCCAGCTGGGCGCCGATGAACGGGATCGACAGCGCGACCCCGTTGGCGATGGCCAGCCCCATGCCCGAGAGCAGATCGTCGACGAGCGAGTACCCGGCAAAGCCCTCCAGGATGGCCAGCATCAGCATGGTCAGGCCGATGTAGTAGTTCAGGTCGCGGGGCTTGCGGTAGGCGCCGGTGAAGAAGATCCGGCACAGGTGAAGGACGATCGCGGCGATGAACACGTCGGCGGCCCAGTGGTGCACCTGCCGGATGAGCAGGCCGGCGGGAACGTTGAAGGTGATGTCGAGGACCGAGCGGTAGGCCTCGGACATCTGCTGGCCCTCGAGCAGCGTGTAGGGCCCGTGGTAGAAGACCTGCGCGCCGCTTGGGATGTAGTCGATGGTGAGGAAGATCCCCGTCCCGATCAGGACCAGGAAGGCGTAGAGGGCGATCTCTCCGATCAGGAACGACCAGTGATCGGGGAACACGTAGCGCAGCAGCCACTTGAACATGGGCGCGCCGCCGAGCCGCTGCTCGGTGTAGCGCAGGCTGCGCTGCATCCGCCGGTCGACGGCGCGGCGGGGCCGGCTCACGTGCGCCGGACTCCCCACCACGACGGGCCGATGTCCTCGTCAAAGACACCGGCCGCGCGCAGGCGGCCGTCGCCGTCGATCATCACCGGCAGCTGCGGCAGCGCGCGCCCCGCCGGTCCGAAGACCACCTGACCGCCGTCGGCCGGCGTGAACGTCGAGTAGTGGCACGGGCACGTGAAGGCCGGCTCGGCGCTCGTCGGCGCGTACGTCGGATACCGGTAGAGCGAGATCGCGCACCCGGCGTGCGGGCAGATCTTGGAGAAGGCCATGATGCCCTCGGGGGTCCAGTCCCGCCGCGTGGCCGGCAGGTGGATCATCTCCGTCGGCAGCCGCACGACGAGCAGGCTGGCGCCGAACGTCTCCCAGCTCTCGCCCTCGGGCAGCGCGGTGTAGAACGAGCCGATCTCGATGTCGCTGGCGGCGTACGGCCGGTTCTGGTCATCGACCAGGCCGACCCCGCGGCGCCACGGGGAGGCGTGCAGCGAGTGCGCGGGCGGTCCGAGGGAGGCCAGCGGGGTGGCCACGGCGGTGACGACTGCCGCACCGGCCAATCCGCCCGCGCCGGCCAGCAGACCGCGCCGGGAGATCCCGTCGCCGCCGGAGTGGATCACCTTGACGAGATCCTGCACCTTCTCCTCGTCGAGAAGCTGATCGCGCGGCTCGACCGAGGTCTCCTGCGGTACGAGCAGCTTGCCGGCCACGATCGCCGCGGCCGCGAGCAGGGCCAGGCAGGCACCCATGGCCAGGCCGAGCAGCTGTGTATCGGTCTCGAGCACGATGTAGATCACCGTGAAACCGAACCCGCACAGTGCGGCGGCGGCGAGCAGTGCGGCGACGAGCGTCTCGATCCGCCGGTTGGCCGGCACGCTGCGCTCGCTGGGGTCGATCGCGGCCGGCGAGGACTCCGGTCTGGCCGGGCTCGGGCGGTGGCCTCGGAGCACCTGCCAGGCTGTGCGCACGGCGACGATCAGGCCCAGCAGACGTCCGATCTCCTTTTCGGGCGGGCGCGGGTCGGGGCTCAACTTCAGACCTCCGGGGTGGTGGACGGGCGGGGCGGTGACGGTGATGCGGCTATCTCGCCGATCAGCCGGGCGACGATCACCAGGGCCAGCAGGGCCACGAACCAGGCGACGATCCCCTCGGGGATCGGGCCGATGTTGTAGATCCCCCAGCCGCCGGCGTTGGTCGGGTGCCGGGTCCACAGCACGTAGCGGGCGATCGAGTCCAGGTCGTGCTGATCGATCTGGTGGGCGTCGAAATGGGGCATCAGGTACGGCCCCATCCGGACCGCTTCGGCGATCTGCTGCGGAGTGGCCTGCTGCAGGTCAGGAACCTGGGCGCCGACCGTCATCCCGCCGCGGCCGACGATCTGGTGACAGCCGGCGCAGTGCAGGGTGAAGGCGCTCTGGCCGACCGAGAGCGAGCCGTGGGCGGGATTGGCCGTGGGCGCCGCCGGGCCGCCGAACATGCTCACGTAGTCGACGATCGCGTTGATCTCGGCCCGGCCGAACTTGGGCCTTGCGCGCAGAGGCTGGGCGCGCGGGTTCGCCAGCGGCATGCGACCCGTGGAGAGGTAGAAGTCGACCGGCCCCGCGCCGACGCCGACCAGGGACGGGGCGACGCCCGGCTGGCCCTGCAGGGCGATCCCGTGGCAGGACGAGCAGCTCTGCTCATAGAGCTGCTTTCCCTGAAGCAGCAGGGACGCCGAGTGCGGAAACGACTTCGTCGGGTTCCCCGCTCCGGGAGGCTCCGGGGACTTGGCGGGCGCGTTCGGGCTCGCGCTGGGAGGTCCGCCGATCGCGGTCAGCGGGCCGCCCGCGCGCGAGGAGGCCGGCACCGCGATGCCCATCACGCCGGCCGCGCCGAGGATCACGGCCAGGGCCAGGCGCAGCGAGGCGGGGATGCGCGAACGACGCGTCAGCCACCGCATCAGTGGCCTCATCGCGTGACCTCGGTCCGCTCCAGGCCGACCGTGAGCTGCGTCGCGTGCGCCTCGCGGCGCTGCAGGGCGCGCTCCTCGGCGGCCATGCCGGCCATCGCCGCCCACAGCGCGACGGCGACCATGATCGTCCCGCCGGCGACCCACATGATCGCCCCGGCCGTGGCCTGGTCAGCCAGCGCGGAGACGTGCAGCCCACGGGCGGGCTGCGCGTAGCCGGGGTAGACGAGTGTGCTGTCGCGGTCCAGCAGCGAACCGACGATCGTCATCGGCAGCATCGCGGCGAGCACGTAGACCAGGCGAGGCAGCCCGGCCAGGCGGTGCGAGGGCAGCGGGTCGGCCCCCAGTACATGCCACCACAGCAGCAGGCCGGCCAGCAGATAGAGGCTGTGCTCGGCGCTGTGCAGGACACCGCTGTGCAGCGTGGCGTCATAGAAGGCGGGCAGGTGGGTGAGCGCGATCGCCGCCCAGAAGAGCGCCAGGCACGTCCAGGGGCCGGCCACGGGCCGCAGCCGCACCAGGACGCGCACCAGGACGCGACCCTGCGGCGCGGGCAGCGCGCGCAGGGCGAGCATCACCGGCTGGCCGCCGAGCAGCAGCAGCGGCGCGACCACGAGCAGCAGCAGGTGCTGCACCATGTGGATCGACAGCAGCTCACCGTCGTAGGCATCGATCCCCGATTGCACGGCGATGAGCAGCGCCGCGACGCCGCCCACCCAGCAGGCCGTGCGGTGCAGCGGCCACCGTCCCCGGTTCAAGCGCGCCGCCCACAGGTAGGCCGCCACGGCGACCACGGCGGGGATGTCGAACCTCCAGGCGAGATCCCAGTGCCCGACGATCAGCTGGGCCAGGCCGGGAGGTCTCATGCCTGCGTCCTTGTGGCCACGTCCTCGCGGCTGCGACGTTGGGCGCGCAGCTCCACCGTCAGACGCCCCAGCGAGGCGACGAATAGGCCGGCGCCGAAGAAGAGCAGGAAGCGGCCGAAGGCGAAGCCGAACATGAACGTGGCGACCGAGAATCCGGCCAGCGCCGCCCCCAGGCTGGTCGCCGGCACGGCCTCGGGTCCGGCCGGCGTCTCGGGGGGGCCGCGGCGGATGGCCCCCCGCTGCGCGACGACGAGGGCCAGCGCCCAGGCGAGCACGGTGATCACGGCAAAGGCGAAGGTGGCGGCCTGGATCGCGTCGCTGGTCCAGACCACGTTGATCACGGCCAGCACGATGAGCAGCCCGCCCCAGATCAGCACGGGGATGGCGCCGCCTCTCACGACGCGCTCCCCGCCGGTTCGCGCGGGGCCTGCGGCACGGTGTCCGGCGCCCGCGGCGCGGTGTCCGGTGGCGCCTGCCCCGCGGCCTCACGCAGGTCGAGCAGCGGGGCGTAGGAGCGGATCGGCGGCAGGGGGGCCTCGAAGTTCAGCGCGGGGGGCGGGGAGGAGGTCGCCCACTCCAGCGTGTGGCCCTGCCACGGATCGGCGCCCGCCGGCTCGGGACGGCGCAGCGAGACCCACACGTTGATCAGGAAGGTGAGCACGCCCAGCGCGATGATCACCGCGCCGACCGTCTCCAGGCGGTTCAGGGTCGCCCAGCCCGGGTGCTGGGGGTAGCGGGAGATGCGCCGCGGCATGCCCTCGTTGCCCAGCAGGAACATGGGGAAGAAGGTGAGGTTGGTCCCGATCACCATCAGCACCAGGTGAAGCTTGCCCAGGCGTTCGCGCAGGAACCGCCCGGTGAGCTTGGGAAACCAGTGATACACCCCGGCGAAGAAGCCGAACACGCTGCCGGCGAACAGCGTGTAGTGGAAGTGCCCGATGATGAAGTAGGTGTCGTTGGCCGAGTAGTCGAGGACGGGAGAGGCGACGAAGATCCCGCTCAGGCCGCCGATCAGGAACTGCAGGAAGAACCCGAGCGCGAACAGCATCGAGGTGCGCAGGACGATCGAGCCGCCGATCAGCGTGCCGACCATGTCGAAGTACTCGATCCCGGCCGGGATCACGAGCATCGTCGAGGTGAAGGCGAAGTACTCGTTGGTCACACCGCCGGTGGTGAACATGTGGTGGCTCCACACGCTCATCGACAGGGCGGCGAAGGACAGCATCGAGGCGACGAAGGCCTTGTAGCCGAACCAGCGCTTGTGCGCGCTGACCGCGATCGCCTCGGCGGCGCAGCCGAGGTAGGGGAAGAACATCACGTACACGACCGGATGGCCGAAGAACCAGAACAGGTCCTGGTAGTCGATGGCGCCGTTGAAGCCGATGAAGATGTGCGCGCCATGGCGGTCGATGAGCATCAGCACCATGACCAGGACCAGCACCGGGAAGGCTCCGACGGTCATCAGCACGCTGACCAGGGCCGTCCAGGTGAACACCGGCATCCGCAGCATCGACATGCCGGGGGCGCGGCGCCGGGCGATCGTGGCCAACACGCACGCGGCCAGCACGACCAGGCCCGCGGCGGCCAGGATCACCCCGATGACCCACAGATCCTGGCCCACCCCCGGGGTGTTGACGCCGTTGGACAGCGGCTCATAGGAGAACCAGCCGTCGCGGCCGGCGCCGTCGTTGGTCAGCCAGCCCGTCTGCATGATCAGCCCGCCCGAGAGCCACATCCAGAACCCGGACAGGGCCAGCCGCGGAGCGGAGACCGACGCGGCGCCGATCTGCAGGGGGACGAGGTACATGGCCAGCCCGATCGCCATCGGCGTCACGAACAGGTAGATCATCGTCGAGCCGTGCATCGTGAACAGCTCGCTGTAGGTGTTGTCGGAGACCACGCCGCCGTTGGGGGAGGCAAGCTGGGCGCGGATCAGCAGCGCGAACACGCCGCCGAGCAGGAAGAAGCCCAGCGAGCAGACGGCCAGGTTCAGGCCGATGCGCTTGTGATCGGTGCTGGTCAGCCTCCCGGGCCAGCCGGAGAGCCGGACGGTCCCGGCCGCGGGCGGCGTGCTCATGACGCCGGCCTCCGGTGCGCGGAGACCCACGCGGCGAAGCGCGCGGGCGTCATCGCCTGGACCGGGAACACCATCTCGGGGTGGCGCAGGCCGCAGAACTCCGCGCACTGGCCCGAGAAGCGGCCGGGGCGCGAGAACGACAGGGTGACGGTCTCGGCCATTCCGGGGATCGCGTCGCGCTTGAAGCGCAGCTCGGGGATCCAGAAGGAATGGATCACGTCCGCCGAGGTCAGCCGGAAGCGGATCGCCTCGCCCGTGGGCACGACGAGGGGCTGGCGGCCGACGGTGCCGCTGTGCGCCGTGATCCCGTCGGCCGGATAGGCGAACGTCCACTCCCACTGAGAGGCGGTCACGTCGATGGTCAGGGCAGGACGCTCGCGGGCCGAGACCGTGTCGACGTTGTGCTCGGCGGAGAAGGTCAGATAGAGCAGCAGCGCGACGACCAGCGTCAGGCCGACCGCGTAGCTCAACTCCACGGGATTGTTCTCACTGCGGCCGCCCGCCACCCGGCTGGAGGTCTGCCGGTAGCGGACCAGGGCGAAGCCGACGGCCAGCACGACCACGGCGAACACCCCGGCGGCGATCGGGACGTAGATGCCGAACAAGTGGTCGTACTCATGGTGGGTGTCGATGAGGCCGGCCGCAAACAGCCAGGCGTGATGGGCGCCGGTCAGCATCTTCCTGCGAGCTTCCCCAACTCGCGCCCGACAAGCAGGGCCTGATGCGTTTGTGTACGCGTTATGACCGATCCCATACCCGGCGGCGGGTGAGGCGACGCTCTGTCCGCGCGAACGGCGGCTGAGCGGCCGACTACCGCGAGCCGCTGACCATCAACGCCGACAGTGGCGTGCCCATCCAGTTCATCGGCGGCTCGCCCGGTTCCGCGCCGGCCACGACCGTGAACGACACGTTCACGCGGGTGACGCTGGTGAAACTGGCGGCGGGGGGCGGGGGCAACTGACCACGGGGGCGCGGTCAGCTCGGCTCGCTCGCGCCGATCACGACATCGCCGGTGCGCGGGAGGTGCTTCCAGCCCGACCGGGCACCCTGCAGGGCACTGACCGATGACTCGATGATCACCAGGTACATCAGTTGCCGGTAGACGAACTGCTGCAGCGGAAGCGCCCAGAGGGGGCGCAGGGACTCGCGGTCCAGCTTAAAGCCGTAGACGGCGATGAGCAGCTGGACGCAGTTGAACGCCCCCCAGACGATCAACGTCCGCTCGGCACCCGTGAAGACCAGGCCGTAGATCGAGAACAGGTCGATCAGCGGCGAGACGATCGGCAGGATGATCTGAAACAGCAGCATGTAGGGCAGGGCGCGGCGGCCGATCCGCCGCTGGCGCGGGTCGCGGGACACGATCGCGCCACGGTGCTTGTAGACCGCCTGCATGGTCCCGAACGACCAGCGGTAGCGCTGACGCCAGAGCGCGGTGAGCGTGGCCGGCGCCTCGGTCCAGGCGCGCGCATCCTGGGCGTAGACGACACGACGCCCGGTGCGGCCGATCGTCAGGGTGAGGTCGGTGTCCTCGGCCAGGGTGTCACCCGGCACGCCGCCGACGTCGACGAGCACACTGCGGCGAAATGCGCCCGCCGCGCCCGGCACCGTCGGCGTGCACTGCAGGACCTCGTACATACGCCGGTCGAGGTTGAAGCCGATCACATACTCGATGTGCTGCCAGCGCCCCAGCAGGCCCCCGCGGTTGCCCACCTTCGTGTTGCCCGAGACAGCGGCCACCTCGGGATCGGCCAGCGGCTGGATGAGCCGGCGCACGGTGTCGGGCTCAAACAGCGTGTCCCCGTCGACCATGACCACGATCTCGGATTCGCTGAGCTCGATCCCCGTGTTCAGCGCCGCGGCCTTGCCGGCGTTGTCCTGGCGCACGAGCTGGACCCCGTCGAGCTCCAGGCCCGCGACGATCTCCGCGGTCCGGTCGGTCGAGCCGTCATCGACGACCAGCACCTCGAAATCGGGGTAGTCGCTCGCCGCGAGCGAGCGCACGGCCCGCTCGATCCCCACCTCCTCGTTGTAGGCGGGCACGACGATGGTGACCGAGGGAAGGTGTTCGGCGTCCGGCCGGGCCCGGCTGGTGCGGACGTGATGGGTGGCGAACACGAGCAGGAGCAGGATGCGCGCGCCGATGAGCACGCCGACGACGATGAGGATGATCGAGAACACGCCGGTGAGCAGATACGCCACCCGCACGCTGAAGACGAACAGCGAGCCACGGGTCGATGACCAGCCCCGCGCGACGGGAGCGGCCACGCCGGGCGCGAGGCCGGCGAGCTGCGAGACGGTGACGAAACGGAACCCCCGCGCCCGCAGCTGGCCGATCAGCAGCGGCAGGGCGCGGACGGTCTGACGGCGGTCGCCGCCCCCGTCGTGGAGCATGATGATGCCGCCGGTGGTGCCCGGCGGGCTCGCGTTGCGAAGGATCGCCGGCACGCCGGGGCGCTTCCAGTCCTCGCTGTCGAAGTTGGCCAGCACGATGTAGTAGCGCCGTCCGGCGAGCTGGGCCAGAACCCGTTCGTCCAGGGGCGTGACGGCGTCCGGGGTGGCCGAGTACGGCGGTCGGATGAGCCGCGCGTAGTGCCCGGTGACGCCGGCGATCGCGGCCTCGGTCAGGCCCAGCTGCAGGCGGCGCTGCCACGCCGGTACGCCGGAGAGCAGCACGTGGGTGAACGTGTGGTTGCCGATCTCGTTCCCGTCGCGGACCAGCTCGTGCACGAGGCCGGGATAGCGAGCCACCTGGCTGCCGATCTCAAAGAAGGTCGCGTGAACGTGGGCGGCGCGCAGCTCACCGGCGATCCGGCCCGTCCACCGCGGGTCGGGTCCGTCGTCGAAGGTCAGGGCGATCCGGCGGCCGGGTGGCGGCTCGATCGAGACCAGCCGGGAACCGCGCGCGGCCAGCACGGGACGCGAACCCGCCAACGGGGCAATGGCGCCCTGGCCCCCGGCCGGCTCGGAGGACGCCCCGACCGTGTGCGTGGCAAATCCCTGGAAGGCGAGCACCGCGAGCACCACCAGCGAGCAGAAGGCAAGCAGCCGCCAGTGGCCGCGGGGACTCCAGATCCAGCCCGGCACCTGGATGCGTGCCTGGCCGCGCAGGTACCGGCGAGACGCTCGCGCTCGCCGGGTTTTCCCTTCAGGCTCCACTGCCACGGCCGTTACCAGGTGGAACGGTGTGACCGGGAGAGACGCCCGAGCGGCCGGGCGTCGTCGTGGTGGTGGTCGTGGTGGTGGTGACCTGCCCGGGGGCGGCGGCGGACTTCCCCGCGGTGGTCGTGGCGGTCGTCCGCTGGTGGGCGGTGCCGGATCGCCCCGGCGCCGTGGTCACCGTCGTCTTCGCGTGGCCGGGAGCCGTCCCGGAGCTGGCCGGCGTCGTCGTCGGGCTGTGCCCGGGGGCGCCGGAGGCCACGGTCTGGCCCGGAGCGGTGACCCCGCCTCGAGGGGGCGATCCCGCGGCGGGATTTCTCAGGGTGGCCGGGCGCGGCCGCCGGGGAACGCCCGAACGGCCGCCCGCCCGCCCGGTCCGCAGGGTCGTGCCGGTCGAATTCCGTGCGGCGGCGAGCCCGTTGCCGACGCCCGATGAGGTGGCCAGGGCCTGCCGGGACCGTGCCGGCGCCAGATCGGAGGCGCTGGGGGGCCGAGGCGTGGGCATGGCCGCCAGCGGCGCCGGGGTCGGGGTGACCAAACGGCCGGCCAGCGGCACGTCGTTGGCCGGAAGCACACCGAGGCCGGCCAGGGTCAGCCCGAGCAGCCACAGGAGAAAGACGACGGCCACCGCGCGTCCCGCCCGCGTCAGCGCACGCCGGCGCCGGCCCGAGGGGTCGGCCAGGACGGGCGAGCCGGCGGCCGGAACGCCGGCGCCGCGGATGTCGAGGATGTCGGTCACGTGTCAGGAGGAGACTGTAGGCCGGGAAAGGGCAGGTATTTCACCGGTCATGACCTATCGACGACGCAGCGCAGTCCCTGAAGTCGGGAACCGTCGGGTCCCCCGGGTGACGGGGCACGCAAGCGTCCGGTCCTCGCGTGACCGGGGTACGCGAGCGACCGCTACGCCGCAGGCGCCGGGAGGCCGACCGCGGTACGCGAGTGACCGCTACGCCGGAGGCGACGGGAGGCCGACGACCTCGCGTATCGCCTGAACGACGGCCTCGGGACGGCGAAACGGCAGAGTGGCGTGCCCGGCGTCCGGGACCGCGTGCAGACGGGCATGGGGGAGCTTTGCGACCACCGCCTCGTAGAGGCGCCGCCGCGCGTCGATCTCGGCCTTGAGCTGCTGCTCTGACTGGCCGATGCAGACCGCCCGTCTGAAGTCGTCCAGACCGGTCGAGACCAAGATCACCACGGGCACGTCGGGGAGCGACCCCGCTGCGGCCACCTCCTCGTGCAGGGTGTCGAGATTGCTCGCCTCCAGGACCCCGGTTCGAACCCAGGCCGGATTGACGTGGGCCTCGATGAGTGGCGCCTTGATCTGCTCCGGCCAGCCCGGCATCTCAGCGGCGAACAGGCGCCGGTAGAACGCGATGAACTCCGGGGGTAGCGCGTCGGGTATGAGATCCGCGACGCGCGTGCGGTCCTCGACATCCGTGCCGTCCTGCGAGGCCGCCCGCTCTCGCAGCTCCGGAGGCATGTAGGCGTTGTAGTCCTCGTGCGTGGGGTCCAGCAGCACAAGGCCAGCCACCTCCTCGGGGAACCGGGTGGCGTAATGGCGGGAGTAGAGGCCGCCGAGTGAGTGGCCGACGAGCACATAGGGGGGCGCGACCCCCATCACGGACAGGAGCGCGCGCAACTCATCGGTGACCTGGGTCGAGCTGCGGGGAAGATCCATCGGCTCGCTCCAACCTGTCCCGGCCCGGTCGTAGACGACGCTGGTCGTGAACGCGGCCGCCTTGTGGGCCACGTCGAGGTAATCGAGACCGACCGTGCCGGCGCCGGGCAGGATCACCACGGGCGGCCGGCCCGCCCCTTGGAGGTGGGCGAACAGCCGACGCCCGACCTTGGAGCTCCTCCTGCACCCGGTTCGCACCCGGATCATCCACGCCCTCTCCGGCGGTCGGATCCGCACCACCACAGAGCTGGCCGATCGCCTCTGGGACGTCTCCCGGGCCACCGTCTACCGCCAGGTCGCCGTGTTGGTCGACGGCGGGATCCTGGAGGTCGCGGGCGAGCGCAGGGTGCGCGGCGCGATCGAGCGTCGCTACCGGCTCCGCGGTGACCGCGCGCGCGTCTCCCGGGATACCGCCGAGACGATGTCCATCCAGCGGCACCGCGAAGCCTTCGCCTCGGCCACGGCGGTGCTCGTGGCCGAGTTCAACGCGTACCTTGATCAGCCCAACGCAGACCCGGTCGCCGACCGAGCCGGCTACGTCCAGGTTCCGCTCTGGCTGACCCCGCGGGAGCTGGCCGGCGTTCAGCAGGCGATCGTCGAGGCGATCGCGGCCAACCAGGAGAACGCGCCCAGCTCCCGGCGCCGTCCGTACCTGATCAGCCCGATCGTCTTCCCCATCGATGAGTCCGAGCAGGGCGGAGGGGAGACCGGGCAATGATCCGAGCAGACACGATGCTGCACGGCAGGCGATCTGCGTGACTGACGCGGCGGCGCGACGACGACCGTGGCGCGACGCGCTGGGCGACCGCCGCCCCGGGATCCTGACGCACGCCGAGCTGTGCCGAGAACGGCCCGCCGGCGTGAGCGAACCGGCCGCGCGGCGGGCCTGCATCGGCGCTAGGCGGCCCGGTCCGACGCGTCTGATCCGACCAGGCCGATGAGACGGCCCTCGGGATCGGTGAAGAGGCCGATCACCACGCCGCCGCCGACATCGTCGGGCCCGAGCATCCGGGCGCCGCCGAGGCTCTCGGCGTGTCGCAGCGCTGCCTCGACCTCTGGCACTTCGACGTAAATGGTCACGTGACCGGGGTACCCGTCGCTTCGGGTTGCGCCCCGCCAGGTTGTGGACGGCCGCTCCGGCACATCGCTGACTGCGCCCGCGATCCCGATCCCGGCCGCATTGGTGTTGCCCTCCCGCGGCACGATCCCGTAGAACGGGATCGCGCTCGTGTCGATCACCCAACCGAACAGATCAGAGTAAAAGCGCCTCAGGGCGGTGCCGTCCCGGCCCGAGATCTCAAAACGAACGACGGGGTAACCCATGGACTGCTCCTTGACTCGGGGACGAGATGCGCGGCACCGTCAGAGTCCAGCCGGTGAGACCAGCGCGTCGGCCCCACCGGCAGGGTCTGGGCCGGAGGATTCAGCGAGTGGGTTGCGCGCTTTCGTGCTGACGCGTTGGAAGAGCGCCAGTGCGAGTAACCCGCCGATGGCCAGCAGCGCAGCGCCGACTCGGAAGGAGACGGCGTAGCCATTGGCGGCGGCAACGCCGGCGGGCACGCCCCGGCCGGTCTGGGCGGCTGCGTGCCGGAGCGCCAGCGTGACCAGGCAGGCCAGGCCGAGCGCACCGCCGATCTGCTGCATCGTGTTCTGCACTCCCGAAGCCAGGCTCGAGTCCTGCCCGGTGACCTCGTGAAGCGCGGCGTTGATCAGTGGTGCGAAGCTCAACCCGGAGAAGACGGCAAACACGATCATCCCGGGCAGCACACCACCGAGGTAGGAGCTGCCGACGTGAACCGAGCTGGTGGCCAGCAGCCCCGCGGCAGCACCGATGAAGCTCACCGCGATCAGAGCCCTGACCCCGACGCGCGGCATCAGCGCGGCGCCGATCCCCATGCCCGCGCCGATCCCGAGCCCCATGGGCAGATACCCGAGCCCACCCTGCAGTGGGGAGTAGCGCAGCACCTGCTGCTCAAAGAGCGTGAGCAGGAAGACGTAGCTGAAGAACGCCGCGGAGAAGAAGACGCTGACGCCGTTGGCGACAACACGAGTGCGGTTGCGGAAGAAGCGCGGCGGGATGAGCGGCGCCTCGGTACGGACCTCGGTCACGGCCGCGACGGCGAGGAGCGCCAGCCCACAGAGCAGCGGGAGCAGAACGGGCACGGAGCCCCATGCGTGCGTACTGGCCTGGAGCAGCCCGTAGACGATCGCGATCAGCCCTCCGGTCACCGTCGCGGCTCCGATCAGGTCGACGCGAGGCCGATCCCGGACCATACGGCTCTCGGACACCAGACGCGGGACGAGAACCAGGGCGAGGAGAGCGAGGGGGAGGTTGATGTAGAAGATCCAGCGCCACGACGCCACATCGGTGAGCACGCCGGAGATGACGCTGCCGGTCGTGCCGCCGAGACCGGCCAGCCCGCCCCAGATGCCAACCGCCTTGACGCGCTCGCGCGGGTGAGGAAACAGCAGCGCGATCAGGCCGAGGGCGGCCGGCGCCGCGAGCGCTTCGCCTGCTCCCTGCGCAAACCGGCTCGCGACCAGCACCCCCGGCGAGGTCGCTGCCCCGCTCGTGGCCGACGCGACCGCGAACAGGCCGATGCCAATCAGGAACAGCCGCCGGCGACCGAACATGTCGGCGAGCCGACCGCCGAGCAGCAGCAGACCACCCGCCATCACCACGTAACCGTTGACCACCCAGGCCAGCCCTGCGTGGGTGAAGCCGAGGTCGCGCTGGATGTTCGGAAGGGCGACGTTGACGATCGAAACGTCGACGACGAGCATGAATTGGACCAGCCCGAGCACCCCCAACGCGCGCCAGCGCCGTGGGTCGGAGCCGCCGGGGTTCGGATGCGCGGTGCTGATGATGGTCATCTCCTCTCCACGCCGCGGATGGCCACCGCCGTCCAGGGCAAACTACACCGTACCGTCTACTTCCTGCACACTAAACCGTGTAGTATTCGTTGTCAAGAGGAGACCTCCATGCCCGCGTCCGCAGACACCTCCGAGCGCTTCCGGCGCAAGCGGGGAGATATCCTCGCCGCCGCCCGGGAGGTGTTCACCAGCGAGGGCTACATGGGGACCAGCATGGACGCTGTCGCCGCGCGGGCGTCGGCTTCCAAGCGCACCGTCTACCAGTACTTCTCAGACAAGCAAGAGCTGTTCGCCGCCGCGGTGCTGGACACCGTCGACCGCGGTTATGAGTACTTCAGACCCCGCATTCTTGCCCTTGCCGAGACCAGCGACGTCGAGGCCGCACTCCGCGACCACGCCAGGGCCACCATCATCGGGCTCACCGATCCCGAGTTGCTCCGGATGCGCCGTCTTGTCATCGCCGAGGCCGAGCGCTTCCCCGCGATCGGTCACGAGTACTACGAACGCAGCTGGGTGAGAACACTCGCGCTGTTCGCCGACGCGCTCGAAACGCTTACCCGCCGGGGGCTCCTGGCTGTCGCAGATCCGCACCGCGCCGCGTACATCTTCACCTGGCTGATTGTCTCGATACCCGCGAACAAGGTCGCCTTCCTCGGTGATCGCGCGCTCGACAGCCCCGAAGAGCTGAACGCCCAAGCTGACGAGGCTGCGCGCGTCTTCCTCGCCGCCTACTCGCCATCGCCAAGCGCGACCGCCGCCGCAGGATCTGATTGACCCCCGAACGCCGGAAGCCCCGCACCGGCGGGGCTTCCTCTCAAGAACGGGAGCGACGGGACTCGAACCCGCGACCTCCGGCGTGACAGGCCGGCTGATCAAACTCACAAAGTCCCTGCAAAGTGAAGTACTCAGGCATCGATGGTCTCGCCAGGTCACCGTTTCGTTCTCTGACCTTGCCGGAGACGAACTCGGCCGCGAACTTTGGTGGCATTCATCCTGCAAAGTATGCCTTTCGTGCCGACGCCGGGGAGGACCAGAGGTTACGGCGATGCGCCGAGATGACGGCAAGGCAGGCGAAGACGCTCGCCACATGGGCGGGACGCGAGGGGGTCTGCATCTGTCAAACCGCCGCCAAGTCCCGAGAGGAACGTTCGCCGGTGCACCGTCACGCGCGCACCGATTCCTGCGCCGGGCAAAAGTCAGCT
>DASSZP010000040.1:0-18239 GCA_035713465.1 Solirubrobacteraceae bacterium
CACCAGCGACGGCTGCGTCTCGGAGTTCGCGGCCACCCGGGCCGCGATCAGCCGCCACGTGCACCGGATCGTCAGCACGATCCGCCATCAGGCCGGCTACACCGGGCAGCTGGTGATCCTCCACTACTACTCGCTCAACGACGGCTCGGCGGCCGTCTCGGCTCAGTCGCGCGGCCTGAACCAGGCCCAGGACGCCGGCGCCGGGGCCTTCCACGTGCGGACCGCCGACGGCTACGGCGTCTTCGCCACCGCCTCGACGCGGTTTCAGAACAGCCCGTGCCTGGCCGGGCTGCTGACGCAGACCGGCGCGTACGGAAGCTGCGGCGTGCACCCCAGCTACGCGGGCCAGAACCTGCTCGCCCATGCGGTGATCGCCGCAACCCGCCTGCCCTGAACGCGGGGAGCGGCGGCGCCGCGCGGCCGGGCCCCCGCGGCGCGGCGCGCGGCCGCGGGGCGGCACCGGCGGCCGCCGACCGGCCTTGACGAAATCTCTACGCCGGGGCGTCGATTCTTAGCGAGGGGTTGACGCCGCGCCGCCGATCATCGGTGCGATGGCTGTCAGCCCCCGCCACCCCCTCCCCCGCCCGCTGCGTCGCGGACGGTCCCGCCGCCCGGTCACCGAGCGGGCCTCGCGCTCGATCGCCCCGCTGCCCGAGCATCACGTCGACCCGCTGCTGACCCCGCCGGTCACCGACAGCATCCGTCACGAGGCGCCGGCGCCGCCGGCCCAGCCCGCTCCCCGGTCGCTCGCCGGCACCTTCAACGAGGCGGCCCACAAGCTCGGCTACTGGCCGGTCCGGCCGGTCGCCCGGGTCCGCTCGGTCGAGCCCTCGGTCGCGATCCGGGCCGCCGCCGATGACAACCGCGACGTGGTCGCGCACGCCGGCCGGGCCGTCCTGGCCCTCGGCGCGCTCGGGATCGTCTACGGCGACATCGGGACGAGCCCGCTCTACGCCGAGCAGGTCGTCTTCTCGGCGCACGCCAACGCCGCCCGGGCCACGAGCGCGGCCGGCGTCTACGGCGTCGTCTCGCTCATCTTCTGGGGCCTGATGATTGTCGTCTCGCTCAAGTACGCGGGCATCATCATGCGCGCCCACAACCGCGGCGACGGCGGGATCATGGCCCTGACCGCGCTGGTCACGCGGCGCAAGGTGGCGGGCGCCGGCGTGCTGATCGTGCTCGGCATCTTCGGCGCCGGGCTGTTCTTCGGGGACGGCATGATCACACCCGCCATCTCGGTCATCTCCGCGGTCGAGGGGCTGAACGTGGCCACGCCGGGCCTCGAGCATCTCGTCGTCCCGATCGCGCTGGTCATCCTCGTCGGGCTGTTCACCGTGCAGCGCTTCGGGACCGGGTCGGTCGGCTGGCTGTTCGGCCCGGTCATCCTGGTCTGGTTTTTGGCCATCGGGATCCTCGGCGGCCGCGAGGTCGTGGCCCATCCCGGTGTGCTGCAGGGGCTCTCCCCGGCCTGGGCGGTGCGCTTCTTCCTCGATCACGGGATCGCCGCCTTCCTCACCCTGGGCGCGGTCGTGCTGGCCATCACCGGAGCCGAGGCCCTGTACGCCGACCGCGGGCATTTCGGCGCCGGCCCGATCCGCTTCACCTGGTTCACCGTCGTCCTGCCCGCGGTGATGCTCTCCTACCTCGGCCAGGCGGCGCTCATCCACGAGCACCCGCGCACCGTGTCTAACCCCTTCTTCCTGCTCGTCCCGGCGGGAGTGCGCCTGCCGATGGTGATCCTGGCCACGCTGGCCACGATCATCGCCTCCCAGGCGGCGATCACCGGCTCGTTCTCGGTGGCCAAGCAGGCGGTGCAGCTCGGCTTGCTGCCCCGGCTGAAGATCGTGCACACCTCAAAGCTCGAGGGCCAGATCTATGTCCCGCTGATCAACTGGATGCTCGCCATCGGGGTGGCGGGGCTCGTCCTCTACTTCCAGCACTCGGCCAAGCTGGCCGACATCTACGGGGTCGCGGTGACCGCCACCTTCGTGCTCAACACGATCCTCTTCACCGCGCTGGCCCGATCGGTGTGGCACACGGCCCGGCTCAAGCTGGCCATCTTCGCCGCGCTGCTGCTCACCGTCGAGGGCGCCTTCTTCGCCTCCAACCTGACCAAGGTCACCCACGGGGCGTGGCTGCCGCTCGGCGCCGGCCTGCTGTTCGCGTTCGTGATGATCACCTGGCGCCGGGGACGCGACATCCTGACCCGCAACCGCACGGAGCAGGAGGGATCGCTGGCCGAATTCCTGGTCGGCCTGCGCGACCGTACGCCCGCGCTGGCGCGGGTGCCGGGCACGGGGGTGTTCCTGAACCCGGGCAAGCAGACCACGCCCCTGGCTCTGCGCGCCCAGGTCGAGCACAACCACATCCTGCACGAGAAGGTGATCATCGTCTCCGTTGAGCCGGTGAGCATCCCGCAGGTCGACGACGAGGACCGGCTGTGCGCGGAATGGCTCGGCGAGGGCCTATTCAAGGTCGTGCACGTCACCTATCGGGTCGGCTATCAGGACCCGATGGACGTGCCCCGCGCACTGGCCCTGGCCCGCAAGCGCGGGCTGCTGGAGCGCAATCTCGATCTCGAGCACGCGTCGTACTACGTCTCGCGCATGGTCATCGTGCCGTGCCGCGCCCCGGGCATGAGCCGTCAGCGCAAATGGCTGTTCACGCTGATGGCGCGCAACACGACGAGCCCGATCTCGTCGTTCAGCCTGCCCGACGAGCGCACGGTGATCATGGGCTCGCAGGTCGCAATCTAGGGGTTGGTTCCTCCGCCGCCGGGGCGGCCTGGGGCGGCCCGAGCGGCCGGGCGCTGCCTCAGCCGTCGGGGTCGCGCAGCCGGTAGCCGACCCCGGGCTCGGTGATCACGTAGGCGGGCCGTGACGGATCGGGCTCGAGCTTGGCCCTGATGTGGGCGATGTGCACGCGCAGGTAGTGGGTCTCGTGCGCGTACTCCGCCCCCCACACATCCTGCAGCAGCTGGCGCTGGGTGACCAGCCGGCCGTGGTGCTGGGCCAGGACCCGCACGATGTCGAACTCCAGCGGCGTGAGATGGATCTGCTCGCCGTCGCGGCGCACGGTCCGGTCCAGGATGTCGACGGTGAGCGCGCCGATGCGCAGCACCGGATCACCGCCGGGATCCGCGGACCGGCGCAGCACCGCCCGGACGCGGGCCAGCAGCTCATCGGTCCCGAACGGCTTGGTGATGTAGTCGTCGGCGCCGGCGTCCAGGGCGCGGACCTTCTCGCGCTCGTCGCCGACCGCGGACAGCATCAGCACCGGCAGCCGGCTGAACTGGCGCACCTCACGGCAGACCTCGATCCCGTCCCCGTCGGGCAGGACGAGGTCGAGCACGAGCGCGTCCGGAGGCTTGGCGGCCAGCGCGGCCAGCGCCTGCGCCTTGGTCGCCGCGGTGTCCACGGTGTATCCCGCCGAGCGCAGGATGAACTTCATGCCGCGCAGGATCTGCGGCTCGTCGTCGACGACCAGGATGCGCACGCCGGCACTCATCCCGCCGGACTCCCCGCCGTCTCGGGCTGGCTGACGACGGGAAAGCTGACCGCGAACGAGGTGCCCTGGCCGGTGTCGGCCTGCAGCACGATGCGGCCGCCGTTGGCCTCCACGAAGCCGCGGCAGATGGCCAGCCCGAGGCCCGATCCGCCGCCCGCGCCGCTGCGGCCGCGGAAGAACGGCTCGAACACGCGCCCGCGCTCGGCCAGCGGGATCCCGGCGCCGCGGTCGACCACGCGGACGGTGACCCGGCCGCCGGCCACGGCGCCCTGCACGCGGATCGGCGCGTCCGGCGGGGAGTGCGTGGCCGCATTCTCGAGCAGGTTGGCGAACACGCGCCCCAGCTGTGCGGCGTCGGCCCGGACCAGCGGCAGATCGTCGGGGAGCGCGAACTCGATCGGATGGTCGCCGCCCAGGGTCAGAGCGGCGGAGGCGACGATGTCCTGCAGATCGCACCAATCGGCCCGGGGCCGGACGGCGCCGGCCTCGATCTGAGACAGGTCGAGCAGATCGTCGACCAGCCGGGCCAGCCGCGCCGCCTCACTGTTGATCGCCTCGATCAGCTCTGCGCGCTCGGCCGCCGATCCGTGGCCGGTGGCCAGGGCCGAGCCGGCGGTGGTGATCGCGGTCAGCGGAGAGCGCAGGTCGTGGGAGATGGCGCGCAGCACGGCGGTGCGGGCGACCTCCGCACGCTTGGCCGCCTCGATCTCGGCGGCCTGGCCGGCGGTCCGCTGCCGGGCGCGAGCGACGTCGATGAGCTTGCCCAGGGGCCGCGCGATCCGGCTCAGCTGCTCGTGCTCCCATTCGCCCCCGCGCGTCCACAGCGTCACCGGCGGCAGCGACGCCAGCCGGACCGTCTCCCCGTTCCAGGCCGGCGGCTCTCCCCCCTCGGGCACGAGCGCGGCCTGCTCGGCGCCGGTGCTGGTGGCGATCAGGTCCTGCAGGGCGCCGAACTGCGCCTCGAGATCGGCGCCGCTGAGCAGGGCCGACGCGGCGCGAGCCAGCAACTCGGCCTCACGCTCGCGGTTGCGGGCCAGGCGCGCGCGGCTCTCGGCCTCGACCGAGCGCAGCTGCTCCCGCGCGGCGAGCCGGCCGACGACGAGCGCGGCGATCAGGAACACGATCAGCTCGATCAGGTCAGAGCTGTGGGCGATGGTCAGCCGCCCGGTCGGGGGGACGAACAGGTAGTTGAGGGTGAGCACTCCGACCAGCGCGGCGATCAGCGCCGCGCGCTGCCCGCGCCGCACCGCCACCTCGAGCACGGCGAGCAGGTAGATCACCCCGAGCCCGGCCGGAGGCGCGGCGGGCTTGAGCGCAGCGACGACCGCTGTGGCCAGCCCGAGCGCGACGACGATCTCCGCCGCGGCGGGCAGGATGCGGTAGCCGAGGCCCGCCGGATGGCGCTCGCGCGGGAGCTCGGGCAGGCGTGGGCGACCGGGAACAGGCATGTGCCCAGAGTCTCCCACGCGCCCGGGCCGGGCTACCCGCGGCCGAGCTCTGTCAACCCGAGGTGCAGGAACTCGATCAGCCGGGCGTAGCTCGCGTCCGTGGAGACCGGCATCGCGAAGCCGCCGGCCTGTTCCAGAGCGGCGAACCCGTGCAGCGTCGCGCGCACGGCCCGGATGCCGTGCACCTCGCTCTCACCGCCCAGTCCGTACGCCGACAGGGTCGCCCGGATCACGCTGTAGAGCTCGGCGGCAGCGTCAGCGTCCTCGCCTGGCTCGTCGGGGGCGCGCTGCATCGCCAGGTAACGCCCCGGGTGCTCGCGCGCGTAGGCCCGGTAGGCGCCGGCCACCGCGCTCAGGGCATCGTGCCCGGCCCGGCCCGCCGCCTCCTGGCGCAGCGCGCCCGCCAGCTCCCGGGCGGCGAGCGCGGCCACGCCGCGGCGCAGGTCGGCCAAGCCGCTGACGTGGGCGTACAGCGAGGGCGCGCGGATGCCGAGCCGGTCGGCGAGGCCGCTGAGCGTCAGCGCGGGCAGACCCTCGTCGTCGGCCAGCTCGGCGGCGGCGGCCACGACGGCCGCGGTGTCCAGCCCACGCCGGGGCATCAGCTCTGCGCGGGACGGCGCGGGGCGAGCACGATCAGCTCGCCGCAGCGATCGCGGCGTCCATCATCGGCGTTGGGGAGACCAGGACGCCCCCGTGGCCGAGCGCGAGGCGGGTCGGATCCAGCGCGCGCATCGCTCGTGCCGACTCCAGGTCGGTCGGCCGGTCGCCGGTTCCCATGTAGACCAGCGGGAACCGCCAGTGCAGCTTGGAGCTGACGGCCAGGCCGCCGATCGAGGAGAACACGTCCCCGGAGATCAGGCTGCGATCGCGGGTGTCCAGGAACGAGACGTGGCCGGGCGTGTGGCCGGGGCTGGGGACGACCTCGAGGCTGCCGATCCGCTCACCGCCGGTCAGCTCGATGGCGATCGGCGTCTTGAGCTTGGGCCAGTTGCCGCTCGTCTTGGGACGCTGGCCGGTGTGGATCTCGACGTCGGCGTGGCCCATGGCGATCTCGGCGTCGGGCAGCGCCGCGGCGAGCTCGTCCAGGGAGCCGACGTGGTCGCCGTGGCCGTGGGTGAAGATCACCCGGCGGATCGGGCCGCCGGCCCGGTCGGCGGCGGCGATGATGTCCCGGCCGGACCGGGGCAGCATCGTGTCGATCAGGGTGAAGCCGTCGTCCTCGCGGACGAGGTACGCGTTGACCAGCCCCAGGCGAGTGAGCTGGATCAGGTTGTCGGTGATCGGGGTGGTGCGCATGATGAGCCTCCGCGGGGACGAGAGCAACTGTGGCTAGGTTTATAACTAATAGGCATAGACATGTCAAGGGCGGCGGCAGGGCGGGCGCGACAGCCGGGGCGCCACGCGGCCGGGGCGGCCACGCGGCCGGGGCGGCCACGCGGCCGGTGGGCGGTTAGGGTGCGTCCGTGCTCGATCCGCCCGTGCCCGTCCCCCGTGCCCTGACCTGGGCCACCCACATCGATGTGCTTCCCCTGGACCGGGAGCTCAGCCGCCGGGGCGACTGCACCGTCGTGCACTCACCCAGCAACCCGACGCACTGGTGGGGCAACCTGCTGCTGTTCGACGAGCCTCCCGCACCCGGTGAGATGCGTTCCTGGGAGCGCCGCTTCGCCACCGAGTTCGCGACCGACACCGGGGTGCGCCACGTCACGCTGGCCTGGGATCGCACCGACGGGGCGCTCGGCGCGGCCAACGAGTTCGTGGTCGCAGGCTATGCGCTGGAGGAGACGGTCGCCCTGACCGCCGCCCCGGCCGCGCTGAGCCATCATCCCCGGGCCCACCGCGAGGTTCACATCCGCACGCTTGATCCCGAGCCCGGCGCCGACGCGTCGGCCTGGGAGCAGGCGATCGCGCTGTCGGCGGCCAACTCGCCCGAACTGGACCGGCGCGCCGCGGCCGCCTTCACCGAGCGGCGGCTGGCCGACCTGCGCGAGTTGTTCCGTGACGGGCGCGGGGCCTGGTACGTGGCCCAGATCGGCCGCCGGGTGGTGGCCGCGTGCGGCGTCGTCGTCACCGCCGGCCGCGGCCGCTACCAGCACGTGGACACCGAGGCCGGCGAGCGGCGACGCGGGATCGCCTCTCGCCTGGTCGTCGCCGCCGGTCAGCACGCGGCCGAGCGCTACGGGGCCGAGCGGCTGGTCATCTGTGCCGACCCCGGCTACCACGCCCTCGGCCTGTACGAGTCGCTCGGGTTCGCCGTCGCGGAGCGCACCGCCGGCGTCTGCCGCCGACCCTCGGCCTGAACCGCCGACCCTCGGCCTGAACGCCGACCCTCGGCCTGAACCGCCGGCCGTCGACCCGCGCCCCGGCCGCCGCTACAGCTCGATCTGGGAGCCCATCATCATCGTGCGGTCGCCGGGGAGGTGGAAGTGGTTGATCGGGCTCGTCGCGTTGCGGGCCATGAACACGAACAGCCGCTTGCGCCAGCGCGCCATGCCCGGGGCCTCGGTCGGCGCGATGATCATCCGGGAGATGACGTAGGACGCGTGCTCGAGGTCCAGGTTGCGGGCCAGCAGGCCGTTCTTGCGGGCCAGGACGAGCAGCTTGGGGACGTTGCTGGTGTCCTGATAGCCCGAGCGGATGGTGACGTGGATGACCTTGAACAGGCCCTCGCCGATCCATTCGGCCTCCATCCGGTCCTGACGGTCGACGTGCGAAAGTCCGATCGATTCGACCGAGACGATGACCACGCTCTCGTGAAAGACGCCGGTGTGCTCGACCTGGGCCCGCAGGGCCAGGGGTGTGGTCAGCTTGCCCGGGTTCAGGAAGATCGCCGTGCCCGACACCCGGCGCACGGGCGGGTCCATCGTCTTCATCCCGGCCAGGAAGGCGGCCAATGAGCCCTCCTCCTCGGTGCGGTTGGCGGTCAGGATGACCCGGCCGCGCCGCCAGGTGATCATCACCGAGGCGATCAACAGCCCGACCAGCAGCGGCAGCCAGGCCCCGTGGGCGACCTTGGTCAGGTTCGAGGTGAAGAACGCCGTCTCCACGGTGAGGAACACGGTTCCCATCGCGAGCAGGCGCCAGGTCGGCAACCGCCAGATCGAGCGGGCCACGGTGAGCGAGAGGATCGAATCGAGAATGAACGTCCCGGTGACAGCCACGCCGTAGATCTCGGCCAGCTTGACCGAGTGCTGGAAGACGAGCACGAGCGCGCCCACGCCGGCGGCCAACGACCAGTTGATCAGCGGCACGTAGATCTGGCCCTCGAGCTTTGAGGTGTGCACGACCTTCAGGCGGGGCAGGAAACCGAGCTGGATCGCCTGCTTGGCCACCGAGAACGAGCCCGTCACCGCCGCCTGGGAGGCGATGATCGTGGCCAGCGTGGCCAGGATGACCAGCGGGATCCGCAAGCCGCCGGGAGCGAGCAGGAAGAACGGGTTGGAGATGTCGCGCGGGTGGCCGAGGATCAGCGACGCCTGGCCGAGGTAGGAGAGCAGCACGGCCGGGAACACGATCCCGAACCATGTGCGGCGGATCGGCAGCGCACCGAAGTGGCCGCGGTCGGCGTACAGGGCCTCGGCGCCGGTCACGCACAGCACGACCGCGCCGAGGGTCAAGAACGCGGCCAGCCCGTGATCGACGATGAAGCGCGCGCCCCAGCTCGGGGACAGGCCCTGCAGCACCTCGGGTCGCTGCAGCGTCTCGGTTCCCCCCAGGATCCCGATGGCCAGAAACCAGATGAGCATCACGGGACCGAACAGCCAGCCAACCGAGCCGGTCCCGAAACGCTGCACGAAGAACAGCCCGAGCAGGATGGCCAGTGAGATCGGGACGACGAGGTGCTCGAATCCGGTCGTGGCCACGTTCAGGCCCTCGATCGCGGACATCACCGAGATCGCGGGCGTGATCATCCCGTCGCCGAGGAACAGCCCTGCCCCGAAGATGCCCAGCGTGGTGAGCAGCGCCGCCCGCGGGACGCGCTTGCGGGTGATCAGCGCGGTGAGGGCCATGATCCCGCCGTCCCCGTGGTTGTGGGCGCGCATGATGAAGATCGCGTACTTCAACGAGACGATGATCAGCAGCGACCAGAAGACGAGCGAGATGATCCCGTAAACGCCGGCGATGTCTGGTCGCGCCGCCTCGGCGTGGCTCTGGAAGATGACCTGCATCGTGTACAGCGGGCTGGTGCCGATGTCTCCATAAACGATCCCCAGGGCGCCCAGCGCGAGGACCAGCTTGCTGGCGTGGGCGACGACATCGCGGTCCTCGTCGGTGGCCGCCTTGAGCTCCTCGGAGGGCTCCCGGGACTCCGGCGGGGCCGCGGACAGGACGGGCCAGTGGCCGAGCTTGTGAGCGGCCTCGTTGAAGCTGCGACGCACGCCCGAGCGGCTCGCGCCGTCCGGCTGCGCCCCTGGCTCAGGGGGCGTGACCACGCCCGGTCCGGCGCCGTCGGTTCCTCGATCTCTGACTGGGCTCATCGCGGCTACAGCTGACGGTACACCGGGACGCGGCTCGGATACCGGGCCTACCCGATCAAGCCCGTACGCAAGCGGACCTCGGTGCCCGAGGCCCCGCCGGGGCGATCGGTCCCCGGGAGCCGGCAGCCCGAACTAAAGCAATCCGGTGGTCGGTGCCGATGCAGGGGCAATGCCGCTTCTACGACGCCTTGCCCCGATCTCCTCCTTGGCCGGTGTGATCGCCGCGCTGGCCTTGATCGCCCCCGCCGCCGCCTCCGCCGCCTACGTGAACCCCTTCACCGGCGCCACCGCGATCGTGGGGCGCACGGACATGGGGGTCGACCTGTGTCTGAACCCCGGTGATCCGATCCGCGCCATCGGCAACGGCACGGTGGTGGGCATCCAGCACAACTGGTACGCCGGGCAGCCCTACCTCTGGTACGTGCTCTCCGACGGGCCGTACGCCGGCGACTACGTCTACGTGGCCGAGCAGATCGACCACCTGGCCCGTGTCGGCCAGGCCCTGCGGGCCGGTGACGTGATCGCTCGCTACGCCCGGCGCGGAAGCTGCATCGAGACCGGCTGGAGCGTGGCCGACGGCGAGACCGAGGCCGCGGCGACCACCGGCTACACCGAGGGGCAGGCCACGACGGCCGGGGTCTCGTTCGCCCACTTCCTGATGAGCCTCGGGGTCACCGGGCAGTTCGAGCTCACGACGCCCAAGCCGCAGGCCACCCGCGTCAAGGCCAAGCGCCGGCACCGCAAGTCGCCGGTCAGGACCCGGGCGCCCCGCCCGGTCACCAGGACGGCACCGAACCCGTCAGCGACGGCCGCGCCGGTGCCCGAGCCGAGCCCCACGCCCAAGCCGAGCCCCAAGCCCAAGCCGAGCCCCAAGCCCAAGCCCAAGCCGGTTCCGGCACCGAGGCCCCCGTCCCCGACCACGGTGGTCCGGACGGGCTCGGGCACGACCGTCACCGTCCCCAGTGGCTCCGGGGGCTACCCGCAGCCCAACTTCGGGCCCACGGGCAACGAGCCCTACTGGCCCCACTGAGCGGCGCCCGCGGGCCGGCGAGCAAGAGCGACAGAGGATGCGATGGCGCGGATAGCGGTGATCCCCGGGGACGGCATCGGGCCTGAGGTGTGCGCCGTCGCCGTGCGGGTCCTCGACGCACTGAAGGACTTCGAGCCCGGCGCCAGCTGGGAGATCGAGAGCTTCCCGTGGGGCTCTCAGTACTACCTCGCTCACGGCTCGATGCTGCCGCCCGACGGGCTCGACACGCTGGATGACTTCGACGCGATCCTGTTCGGCGCCGTCGGCTCGCGCGAGGTCCCCGACCACGTGACCCTCTGGGGTCTGCGCCTGGCCATCGTCCAGGGCTTCGATCACGCGGTCAGCCTGCGGCCGGCCGCGCTGCTGCCGGGCGTGCGCGGTCCGCTGGCCGGTCGCGGACCGCGGGACATCGACCTCGTCGTGGTTCGAGAGAACACCGAAGGCGAGTACTCGGGCATCGGCGGCTTCTCGCGCCGCGGCCATCCCGGCGAGGTGGCCATCCAGACCACGATCTACTCGCGCACCGGGATCGAGCGCACCGCCCGGTACGCGTTCGCGCTGGCCGCGTCGCGACCCGACCGGCGGCTGGCCAGCATCACCAAGTCCAACGCCAGTCGCCACGCCAGCGTGCTCTGGGACGAGGTCGTGGCCGAGGTGGCCGCCGACCACCCCGAGGTCAGCTGGGAGTCGGTGCTCGTCGACGCCGCCGCCGCACGGCTGGTCCTGGCCCCGCAGAGCTTCGACGTGATCGTCGCCTCCAACCTGCACGGTGACGTGCTCTCAGACCTGACCGGTGCGCTGGCC
Source organism: Solirubrobacteraceae bacterium (assembly GCA_035713465.1). Taxonomy (GTDB): domain Bacteria; phylum Actinomycetota; class Thermoleophilia; order Solirubrobacterales; family Solirubrobacteraceae; genus Palsa-465. Next base: position 11,268 of record DASSZP010000040.1, read on the forward strand.
GGCAGCCTGGGCATGGCGCCGAGCGCGAACCTGAGCCTCGACGGCGCGCATCCGTCGATGTTCGAGCCGGTGCACGGCTCGGCCTTTGACCTGATCGGCCGTGATCTGGCCAACCCGGTCGGCATGGTCCTGTCCGTCGCGATGATGCTCGACGACCTCGGTCTGGCCGCCAGCGCGGTGGCGGTGCGCGACGCGGTGACCGACACGTGCGCCCGCGGGATCCTCACCCCGGACGCCGGCGGGACCGCGAGCACGACCGAGATGGCCGACGCGATCGTCGCCTACCTTGACGCCGCCCGGCCGGCAGCGCACGACTGACGCGACCCTCAACCGCCCCCCGCCCGCCCGGCCGGCCGGCAGCGCCCCGCGGACCGCGGACAAAGAAACCCGCGCGGCTGGTGTAACCACTGGTTACAACTCGGGTTACATGTGGGTATGTCCACCACATCAGAAGACCGCGCGCGCTCCGCGCACCGGCGTGAGCGCCGCGCCTCCCGCGAAGAGGCGATCATCGCCGCGACCCGCGAGGTGTTCGACCTGCGCGGGGCCAGGGAGGCCCGGGTCGAGGACATCGCCCGCGCGGCCGGCCTGAACAAGGCGCTCATCTACCGCGTGTTCCTCTCCAAGGAGGAGATCTACGTGCGTACCGCGGCCAGCTATCTGGACGAGCTGCGCGCCGAGGTCGAGGCCCTGACGCTCGACCCCGAGCCCGTCACCGCGCTCGGTCAGCTGCTGACCACCTTCGCCGACTTCTGCATCGTCTACCCGGCCTTCCTGGACTGCGGCCTGGGCTTGCTCAACCGTCCCGCCTCCGAACTGCGGGAGACGCTCTCCGACGCGGCCTGGTTCCGGGTCTCGCGCGCCGTCGGCCGGTGTGTCGGTCCGGTGCAGCGTGCGTTGCAGGCGGGCGCCGACAGCGGTGAGTTTGCCCTGGAGGATCCGGGCTTCCTCGCCGCCCGGCTGCTGACGGCAATGATGGGCGCCCTGCACCTGGTCCGCCTCGGCGTCGCCGTGCAGGAGGCCGTCCCCGGTGCGGTGACCGCCGTCCCCCTGGATCCGGCGCAGGTCCGCGACGCATGCGTTGCCGACGCGCTGGCCACCGTCGTGCGCCGGGGGGACGCGCGATGAAGCCGCTGCCCCGTCAGGTCGTGACCCTGCACGGCCATCAGATCGCCTACGTGCAGCGGGGGTCCGGTCCTGTGCTGCTGCTGATCCACGGCATGGCCGGCAGCCTGGACACATGGCGCTCGGTGATCGACCCGATGGCGCAGGACGCGACCGTGCTCGCCGTTGACCTGCCCGGACACGGGGATTCGGACGCCGGCGGCGATTACTCGCTCGGCGCGCTGGCCACCGTACTGCGCGACATCGTCACCGCCCTCGGGCACGACCGGGTGACGCTCGTCGGCCACTCGCTGGGTGGCGGCATCGCGATGCAGTTCTCCTACCAGTTCCCGGAGATGACCGAGCGTCTTGCCCTCATCTCCAGTGGCGGCCTCGGGCTCGAGGTCAGCCCGGTGCTGCGCGCGGCCTCGCTGCCCGGCGCCGATCTGTTCCTGTCGGTGACCGCGGGAGCGACCCGGGCCGCGAGCGGCCTGGCCGGGCGCGTGCTGCGGGCCGCCGGGGCGCCGCGACGGCCCGGCCTGGACGAGTTCGTGGACAGCTATGCCTCGCTGGCCGACGCAAATCGCCGCGCCGCCTTCCTGGCCACGGTGCGCAGCGTGGTCGGCCTCAGCGGCCAGACGGTGAGCGCCGCCGACAAGCTCTACCTGGCCCGCGAGCTCCCCGTGCTGCTGCTCTGGGGCGCCGAGGATCCGATCATCCCCCTCGCCCATGCCGAGGCGGCCCGGGAGATCCTGCCCGAGTGCACCTTCGAGGTGTTCCCCGGCGTGCGCCACTTCCCCCATGTCGAGGCGCCGGAGCGCTTCAGCGCCACGCTGCGGGAGTTCTGCGCGAGCACCGAGCCGGCCGCGTATGACGCCGAGGTCTGGCGCGCGCGCCTGCGCGCACTGTCCAGCTCGGACTGACCGGCGGCGGCCGTCAGCGCGGCGCTGCGCGGCGCTGTCATCATCGGCCCGCAACCATGGCTGATCAGGACCTGTTCATCGTCGAGCTCGACGATCAGTGCGACCAGCGGCTGGTCGGTCATTCCGGCTGCTCCTACACGTCGCCGCCGCAGCCGGCCGCGCAGGCGCTGGCGCTCGTGCGCGCGCTGCTGGGCTGCACGCAACGCCGGCTCGACGTGCGGGACACCCCATGGACGGCGCCGATCGCGGGCGGCCGGCGAGTCATCCGACTGCACCCGGCCCGTCGCGACGGCCAGCTGATCATCTGAGCGGCCGCAGTGCGCGGCCCGCCCGCCCCGGGCGAGCCGCGGTGCGGGTCTTAGGTCGCGCTGGACGCCGACCCGAACTGCGCCAGCGCAGCGTCCCAGTCGATGACCACGTAGTGGTCGTCGCGATCGGGCAGCCGCTTGGCCGGCACGTTGTTGCCGGGATACAGCAGCGGCACCGCCTCGGCCGGGACCGGCATCCCCAGCCGGGTCTGGTACGGCGGCCGGCCGTCGGCGATCACCGTGAGCGAGAACGCGTACAGGTCGACGCCGGCCGGATTGCGCCGCCCGAGCGGCAGCGACTCGATGATCACGGCGCGGCAGGGCGTGCCCTCGGCCAGGATCTGCGCGGCCGATCCGGTGTTCTCGTCCCCGCTGCGGGCACTGACCGTGATGATCGGCGGCTCGGTGGCGAGGTCCAGGGCGATCTGGCTGTGATCGTCGGGGTTGACGCGAACCGCCACCGTCGCCTGACCGCTGAGCAGCTGGGGCAGGATCGTGGCCCGGATCGCCTGCCGGCAGGTCGCCGTGTAGCGAGCCGTGTTGTCCAGCGAAACCTCCACGGTGAACACGCAGACGTGGCTGGGGTCGAAGTCGACCCCCGTGCTGACGCCGGTCTGCTTGACGCCGGTGATGATCCCGCGGCCCAGAAGCCCGTGTTCGAGCAGCTCCCGCGAGGGTGTGCCCGAGAGCTGGCGGACCTTGGTGAAGAGACCCATCTGATCGGATCCTTTCGTTCGTGATGGCCCGGCGGGTCAGCCGGAGTACTTGGACTGGCAGGCCGCGAGCTTGCTCGCGTCGGTGCCCGCCGAGGCCACGCACGCGGTCAGCTTCTGCGCCTTGGAGAGCGCCTGCTGGCCCTGGCTGATCGCCTTGCTCGTCGCCCCGCTGGCGTTGCCGGCCGCGCCCGTGGCCTGAGCACCCGCGTTGCCGAGCGCCTTCTTGGCTTGGTTGATGACCTGCTGGCTCTGCTGCAACCCGGCCTTGACGGCCTGGTTGGCCGTGTTCTGATCCGGCCGGATGACCGTCAGGTAGACGATCAGGAAGATGACCAGCGATACGACCGTCGACGCCAGCCACAGCCGGCGGCTGCCCTGAATGAGGACCACGATGTCGCTCCTTTGTCCCGGCCCGCCCGGATGGTCCGGTGCGGGCGCCCTCGCGCGCGGGCCCCGGTGGACCGCGCCCTGTCGCCTTGTCCCCGGCGACGCGAGGAGTATCGGCGGCGGCGGTCCCCGTGTGACCCAGGTCTTTTGCCGCCGGGACCCCGCAGTTTTGGCCCGGTGCCGTCAGCTGCCCAGGGCCACGCTCAGCTCGCCGCGACCCGCGATCTCGAGCTTTGCGTAGACGCGGGCCAGGTGCTGCTCGACGGTCTTCAGCGACACGAACAGGCCGTCGGAGATGTCGCGGTTGCTCAGACCCTGCGCCGCGAGCCGTGCGACCTGCAGCTCGGTCGGGGTCAGCGCGGCCACGCCCCGCAGCGCCGGCCGGCGGGGACGGCCACCGGCGGCGATCAACTCCGCCCGCGCGCGGGCGGCCAGCGTCGTTGCCCCCGCCTCATGCGCGGTGGCCAGCGCAGCGCGCAGCGTCTCCCGGGCCTCCTCACGGCGACCGCTCGCCGCCTCGGCCGCACCCAGCTCGGTCAGCGAGCGCGCATACTCGAGCTGATCGGGTGTCTCCGCCGCGGCCCGGGCCGAGGCGGCCAGCGCCTCCCGGTCACCGTGCAGGCAGCCGTGGATGCGCAGCGCCTGGGCCAACGCGGTTGGGGCGGCGCTGCGCTGGGAGAGCTCAAGCAGCTCACGGTCCAGCCGCAGGGCCAGCTCCCGGTCGCCGAGCTCGTCGGCGACCGGCACGGCCAGCGCCCGCCAGGGCGCGAACTGCGGGTGCAGGAAGCCCAGCGCGTCGAGATGCTCGCCGGCGCCGAGCAGCAGCGGCAGGGCCTCGGCGCTGCGGCCCACGGCGATCGCCGCGCGCGCCCGGACCAGGTCGATCATGGCCGACCCCTGGTCGGACCCCATCATCTCCTCGCGCTGGCACAAGGCCCATGCCTCGTCGGCCGCCTCGCGCTCGATCAGCACGTCGATCAGAGCGGGCGCGAAGGACAGGTCGGTCTCGCCGCCGGCCAGCAGCTCGCCCACCGCGCGGCCGTCGGCCTCGGCCTCGGCCAGGCGTCCGACCCGGTAGGCGAAGTGGATCCGGTAGCTGAGCAGGTAGGCGGTGATGGCCGCATCGGCCCGCGGCCGCGCCTGCGCGAGCGCGGCGTCGACATGACGCAGGGCCTCGGTGGCCAGGTCGGACGCATCCAGCGCGCAGATCGCCCACCCGTAGGCGAAGGTGTCCTGGTCAAAGGCCTGCAGCCCGGAGGCGAACGCGCGCCGCACGAGCGCGACGCCCGACGGCCACGGCTCGGCCCGGAAGATGTGCTCGGCGCCGGCCAGGGCGTCCAGGCTGCGCTCCCGCGGCCCATCCGCGGCAGCTCGGTCCCGGTAGGCGTGCAGCCGCACACGCATCCGCTCGCACTGGTCGCGGTCGAGCAGACCGAGCGAGATCGCGTTGCCGTCCAGCACGAGCCGACGCTCCTCGTCGGTTTCGATCGCCCGCTGCGCCTCGAGCACATCGAGGGCGACGCCCGGCTCACCGGCCAGGTAGTGCGCCTGGCTGAGCAGCATCACCAGCTCGCCGCGCAGTGGCGGCGGCGGGTCCAGCGCGAGGGCCTGGCGCAGCGTCTCCTGAGCCTCGGCGGCGTGCTGGAGGCGGATCTGAGCCGCGCCGAGCTCGAGCAGCAACCCTGCCGCTGCGTCCGGCGCAGGCGGCTCGGCGAGCGCGCGCCGGAGGTAACCGATCGCCTCGCTGGGCGCGCCGCGGGTCAGGGCGGCGCGGGCGGCACGGCCGAGCAGCGTGCTCACCCGTTCGTCGCCGGCCGGACGGGCGGCGAGCAGATGCACGGCGCAGGCGTCCAGCGACGCGCCGGCGGCGAACAGCAGCCGAGCCGCCTCCAGGTGGGCCTCCGAGCGAGCCCCGGCGGCGATCGTGGCCACCACCGCGCGGGCGACGAGCGGGTGGGCGAAGCGCAGCACGTCGGCGTCCTCGAGCAGCGCGGCCTCCTCCAGGCGCCGGCACACCTCGCGCGCGACGTCGACGTCGACCCGGGCGTGACCGGCGAGCAGCGGCAGCTCGGCCTCACCGAGCACCGCCAGCGACCGGACGACCGCCACCCCAGCGGGGGGCAGTGCGGCCAGCCACCCGGAGATCCGGTCCCCGATCGCACCCGGCGCCAGCTCCTGGATCGCCGCCGCGGAATCGGCCGATGGCGCCAGGCCGGCCTCGGCCAGCCGCCGCAGCAGCTCGGTGGTGAGGAACGCGTTGCCGCCGGTGGCCTGGGCGCAGGAGCGGACGAACTCCGGTGCGGGGTCGCCGCCCAGCGTGTCCCGGGCCATCTCGGCCACGGCCTCGATCGAGAGGGGCCGCGGCCGCAGCACGGTGACCTCGTCGGCCCCGAGCAATGCGTTGAGCGGACGCGGACCCGTGACCGGATCATTGGCGCGTGTGGCCACGAGCAGCGCGATCGACGTGTCGGCGACCCGCCGGGCCAGGTAGTGGACGAACTGCAGCGAGGTCAGGTCGGCCCAGTGCGCGTCGTCGACGCAGACCAGCACCGGGCCGCGACGGGCCAGGTTGACGGTGAGGCGAAACAGCGCATGGACCGCGGCCCGAAGGTCCGCACCGGGCGCGGAGCCGGCCGAGACCGGGCCGAGCAGCTGTGCGGCCAGGACGGCGGGTCCGGCGAGCAGGTCGGCGCGCTCGAGGTCTGAGCCCGCCTCCAGGCTCGGCTCGAGCAGCTGGCGGGCGACCCCGAACGGGAACCCCGTCTCCAGCTCGGATCCGGTGGCCCGCAGGACCCGCATGCCCTGATCGGCGGCCGACGCGGCGTGGTGGCGCACCAATGCGGTCTTGCCGATCCCGGCCGGGCCCTCGATGACGACCACGCCGCCGCGGCCGGCCACGGCATCGGCCAGCAGCTCCTGCAGTGCCTCGCTCTCCGCGCCCCGGTCCAGGAGACGCCGGCCTGTTGTCACCACGGTGCGGTCAGGATAACCCTCCGGCCGTCACCGGAACCGGTAGCTCTGCAGCACCACGCCGTTGCCCGCGGGGCGAGATTCGATCAGATCCAGGCGCACGGGCGCCGGCGTCTCGGGGTAGATACGCATGCCGCTGCCGAGCAGCAGCGGGAACACCTGCAAGCGCAGCTCGTCGACCAGACCGGCGGCGAGCAGCGCACGGACCACCGACCGGCTGCCGGCGACGAGGATCGGGCCGCCATCCTCCTCTGCCTTGACGGCGGCGACGGCCGCGGTCAGGTCCTCCGCGATGACCGTCGTACCGCTCCAGTCCGAGCCCTCGAGCGTCGTCGAGGCGACGAGCTTGCGCATCGCGTTGATCTTCTCCGCCATCGGGCCGTCGCGGGTCGGCCACGCCCCGGCGAAGCTCTCGTAGGTGCGGCGGCCGAGCAGCAGGATGTCCGCGGCCAGCTGCTCGGTGAGCTTGTAGGCACCGAGCTCATCGCTGAAGTACGGACCGACCCAGCCGGCGTGCGGGTAGCCCACCTCACCGCCCGGCGCCTCCATCACGCCGTCCAGCGA
>DASSZP010000041.1:0-58667 GCA_035713465.1 Solirubrobacteraceae bacterium
GCGGCCCGGATTGCCGCCGCGCCTCGCGTTTGGCCGCCAGCCCCTCCCGCAGCTGGGCGTCGCGCGCGCGGCGCCGGCTGTCCGAGCGGCGCGCGTCGCCCCCGTGCAGGCCGGCCTTGGGGGCGGCCGCGATGGGGGAGAAGAGCCGCTCGGGCCCGGGATGCCCGCAGGCCGGGCACGGCGGCACCTGCTCGATGGCCACCAGCGCCTCGAATCGAGCGTCGCAGGCCGGGCAGGCGAAGTCGTAGAGCGGCACGCGGTGAGGATATGCCGCGGCGCGGTAGGGTCCGCGCGGACCGCGTCGCCGTCCGAGAGTGAGAGAGCCCCCGTGAATGCACCGACCACCGTTCTGGACGCCTTCTCGCTCGAGGGCCGGGTGGCGATCGTCACCGGGGCCTCGTCCGGGCTCGGCGTCGCCTTCGCACAGGCGCTGGCCGAGGCCGGTGCCGACGTGGCCCTGGGGGCCCGTCGCGCCGACCGTCTCAAGGAGACCGAGCGGCTGGTGCAGAGCACCGGGCGCCGGGCGATCTCGGTGGCCACTGATGTGGCCCGCCCCGAGGACTGCCAGCAACTCGTGGCCGCGGCGCTGGAGCAGCTCGGCCGGGTGGACATCCTGGTCAACAACGCCGGCATCGGCACCGCGGTCCCGGCCACGCGCGAGACGCCGGAGCAGTTCCGCCAGGTCATCGACGTCAACCTCAACGGCTGTTACTGGATGGCTCAGGCCTGTGGTCGCGTGATGCAGCCCGGCAGCAGCATCATCAACATCTCCAGCGTGCTCGGCCTGACCACCGCGGGTTTGCCGCAGGCCGCCTACGCCGCGTCCAAGGCGGCGCTGATCGGCCTGACCCGGGATCTCGCGCAGCAGTGGACGGGCCGCAAGGGAATCCGCGTCAACGCGCTCGCTCCGGGCTTCTTCGCTTCGGAGATGACCGAGCAGTATCCGCCCGGGTACCTGGAGGCCATGGGCCCCCGGATCCCGATGGGCCGCAAGGGCGATCCGCGGGAGCTGGCCGCCGCCCTCGTGTTCCTGGCCAGCCCGGCGGCGGGCTACGTGACCGGCCAGACCCTGCCCGTCGACGGGGGTATGACCGTCACCTGAGATCGGCGCGGGCATCACGGCCACGAGCCGGCGCGGGATGACCGTCACGGGCCTGCGCGGGGATGACCGTCACGTGTGAGCTCCGCCCGCTGCGCGGGGAAGGTTCCCCGGGCGCGGGCGTCTCGGAGACCGACGCCCCGATCAACGGGGTGCCGCCGGTGCCCAGCCGGGTGCCGGCCGATCGGCAGAGGAGAACCCCATGCCATCTCACCGGAAGGCTGGTCGCTCGGCCAGGGCGACAGCCGCGATCCTGCTCATCGTGCTCGCCGCGGTCACGGCGGTATCAGCCGGCGCCGTCGCTAAACCGGTCCCCCGGGCCGGCGCCGCCGGCACGCAGATCCTGCGGATCTCGGCCCGCTCGCACATGGTCCTGCGCTTCAGCACGAACCGGTTGCACGCGCGACCGGGCCGGGTGACGATCGTGATGCACAATCCCGCCAATGCCGGGATGAAGCACGGGATCGCCCTGGAAGGTCCCGGCGTCGACCGGGACGGGCCGATCGTCCGACCGGGCGCGACATCCTCGGTCACCGCGTCGCTGAGGCGCGGCGTGTACGAGTACTACTGCCCGGTCAAGGGGCACAGGGCCGCAGGGATGAAGGGCACGCTGATCGTCTCCTGAGCGCATCCGGCCGGCCGGGCCATCCCAACCCCGAATACCGATGGACCGGCAGCCTGCCCGGCGCCGTTTCAGCTCGTGTACTCGCTGACCCGCAACGCGGCCCAGAAGACGAACATCGGCAGTGCCAGCAGCGCCCACCATGGAAAGCGACGGCCCCGGCCCCGGCGCAGGGCCAGGCCGCCGCTGACCCCGAGCGCGAGCAGGGCCAGGCAGACCGCGCCGGCCAGCTCGACGGTGACGACCGGCGCGCTGCCGGACCGGCCCTGGTGAACACCGGTGATCATTCCCGCGACGACGATCGCGGCGAGCACGGCCTGGGCCGGCAGCAGGCCGGCGATGATCCTGCGCCGGCGTGCCCGCCGCTCGGCCCGCCGTAGGGTGCGCGGCGACCTGGGCACGACCGCCGGGGAGGCCACCCGTGGGCTCGGCGCGATGTCCGGTCGGGGCACGGGGGAACGGTCGGCCATCGCCGCAGCGTAGCCGTGTCCGGCCACGGCTTCCGGCCAGGTCGCGGTGGGCATCGCCGGCGCGGCCGCGCCGGGACCGCTGCCTGGGTCCCGGCACGGCCTCGGCGCGTCAGCCCTGCATCATGCCCGCGGGCGGGCCCGCGCCCTGACCCGGGCCGCGTGGCGGTCCTGTGGGGTGGTGCATGCCCGGATGGTCGCCCGGTTCTCCGCGGTGGTCGCCGGGTCCTCCGCGGTGGTCGCCGGGTGGCCGGGTCATGACCGCGAACGCGTGGTCGAGATGGACCTCGACCTTGGTGCCGTCGGACTTGGTCACCGTCGTCTCATAGCCCTGCCCCGTGAGGTCGGTCGTGACCGGACCCGCCGTCCCGCCGCCGACGCTCTTGACCGCGGCCGCCTGGGCCTTGGCTGCCGCATCGCCGGTGACCGCCTTCTCGGCGTTCTCGTGGGCGGGAGTGCCGTGGGCGGATCCTCTGAACCCCGGGCCCGTCCGGGCGGCGGCCGCCGGGGTGCTCGCCGAGCTCGATCCCGAGCCGCCCGTGCCGGAGGTGGTCGCACCGGCCACGGCCGCGCCACCGAGGGCGAGCGCGGCCACGGCAGCAACCCCGGCGGCAGCCTTCCTGAACATTGAGGACATCGCGTCCCCTCCTTCGCTTCCGTCGTGATCCGGGCTGATGCCCGGCTGATCTGAACGGTGCGCGCCCGCTGTAAGACGACCGTCCGCGCCGGCGAAGAGGCGATGAAGACCGGCTCCGGACCGCGTCAGACGCCGCCGGGGGTGCGCAGCGCGGCGACGTAGCGCTCGACGCTGCGCGCGATGACCGCCGCCGCGTCGCCGACCTCGTCGTCCCAGAAGGCGGCGTGAACGGTGCGGTACGGCACCGAGGCGAATACCTCACCGATCCGGATCACGGCGCCGGCGGGCAACGGGACCCGGTTGGGGTAGCTCCACATGAACGTCACGTAGCGCCGGTCCGCCACCGTCGCGCAGATGTCGCCGGCCAGGATCGTGCCCTCACCGTCGCTGCCCGCGGCGTGGTACAGGACGGTCGCGCCGGGGAAGTGCCCGCCGGTGCGCAGCAGCGTCAGGCTGTCGTCGAGCTCGTGGCGCTCACCGCCCCACAGGACGACGTGCGCGTCCGGGCGCATGATCCACTCCGCGTCATCGGCGTGCAGGTACACCGGGCAATCGAAGTATCGCGCCCACTGGACCATCGTCGTGTAGTAGTGCGGGTGCGAGATCGCGATTGCGGTCAGGCCGCCGCGCCGCTCCAGCAGCGTCGCCGTGTCCGGGTCAAACAGCGTGATGCAGTCCCACATCAGGCGGCCCGTACCGTGGGGGACGAGCAGCGCGCGCTGGCCGATCCCGAAGGACGGAACGGTCTCGATGCCCTCCAGGTCCCCCTGGGGGCCCAGGCGGTTGTGGCGCGTGGCCCTCAGCTCGGCCAGGGTCGTCCAGGCCTGACCGCGGGCGGGGACGTACTGGCGCGGGTCCTCGCAGATCGGACAGCGCTCGGGGTCGGGCACCGGGAACTGCGTTCCGCAGGTCGCGCAGATGGCCAGCTGATCGTCCGGCACCGCAGTCTCGCCCGAGCGAGGCACGTCCCGTATTCAAGCAGCGACGGGGAGAATGCGCCCATGTCCGCCGACGGGCGCTTTGCCCCCTCGCCGACCGGCCCGCTGCACATGGGCAGCCTGCGCACCGCGCTCGTCGCGTGGCTGTTCGCGCGCTCCCAGGGCGCCCGCTTCCTGATTCGCGTCGAAGACCTCGACCGTCAGCGGTCACGCGCCGAATTCGAGGCCGGGCAGCTGCGCGACCTCGCGGCGCTGGGCATCACCTCCGACGAGCCGCCGGTGCGCCAGTCAGAGCGCGGCGCGCTCTACGCCCGCGCGCTGGACGAGCTGGACGCGCAGGGGCGTCTGTACCCGTGCTTCTGCACGCGGGCCGACATCCGCGCCGCCGCCTCGGCACCGCATGGCGACCGGCCCGCCGGGGCCTATCCCGGCACCTGCCAGCGCCTGCCCGCGGCCGAGCGCGCCCGCCGGGTCGCCGCCGGTGCGCCGCACGCGCTGCGGCTGCGGGCCGAGGCAGCGCGGGTCGCCTTCGAGGACCGGTTGCTCGGTCCCTGTCACGGCGTCGTCGACGATTTCGTCGTGCGCCGCGCCGACGGTGTCGCCGCCTACCAACTGGCCGTGGTCGTCGACGACGCCGCGCAGCGCATCGGCGAGGTGGTGCGCGGTGCCGACCTGGCGGATTCCACCCCGCGCCAGATCCTGCTCGCCCGGTTGCTCGGCCTGGCCGCGCCGCGATACGCCCACGTCGCGCTGGTCATCGGCCCCGACGGGCAGCGGCTGGCCAAGCGCCACCGCGCGGCGACGCTGGCCGACCGCGACGAGCCCGCTGCGGCGACGCTGGCCTGGCTGGCGCACTCGCTCGGCCTCGCCACCGGCCGCAATGCGGTGCACGGCCCCGACGAGCTGCTGGGCGAGTTTCACCCGGCGCGGCTGCCGCGCACGCCGGTGCGAACCGGCTGAGCCGAGCGTCCTCGCCACCGCGCGGGGGGATGGCATCATCGGCGGCAGGCCCCGTGCCCGAGCCCGACGCCCCCATCACGATCGACCTCAACGCCGACGTCGGCGAGGGGGTCGCCCCCGGCGGCGACCGGGAGCTGCTTGAGCTGGTGACCAGCGCCAGTGTCGCCTGCGGCTTTCACGCCGGGGATGCGCACGTGATGCGGGCCACCTGCGCGCAGGCCGCGGGACGCGGCATCCGGCTCGGGGCGCACGTCAGCTACGACGACCGCGAGGGATTCGGGCGGCGCGAGCTCGACCTGCCCCCCAGGCGGGTGGCCGACGACGTCGTGTACCAGCTCGGCGCCCTGGCTGCCTGCGCCCGGGCCGAGGGCGCCGGGCTGCGCTACGTCAAACCGCACGGCGCCCTGTACGGACGCGCGAACGCCGACCCGGAGATGGCCCGTGCGCTCGTCGGGGCGATCGCCGGCGCCGTGGCCGGGCCGCTGGCGGTGATGACCCCGCCGGGCTCGGCGCTGGCCGCCGCCGCGACGGACGCGGGTGTGGCCGTGATCGCCGAGGGCTTCGCCGACCGGGGCTACGCCGCGAACGGCTCGCTGCGGCCGCGCGGTGAGGAGGGGGCGGTGCTCGGGCCCGCGGCGGCCGCCGCTCAGGCCGTACGGCTGGCCACGACCGCTGAGGTGTCCGCCGCCGGCGGTCGGTCCCTGCATCTGCCCATCGCCTCGCTCTGCGTGCACAGTGATACGCCCGGAGCGCTGGCCGTCGCGCGGGCCGTGCGGGTGGCGCTGCACGCCGCCGGGGTGATCGTGACGGCGCAGCGATGAACCTGCGGCCGGTGGGGGAGCGGGGCCTGCTCGTCGAGCTCGACGACAACGCGACCGCGCAGCAGCTCGCCCGCCACGTGCGCGACCGCTTCGGTGAGCGCGTGCAGGAGGTCGTGCCCGGGCACACCACGGTGCTGATCGTCGGTGCGCGCCGGCGCTTGCCCGCGGCCGAGCTGGCCGGCTGGGTGCCAGGGCCGCAGGACGCCGCGGCGCAGGTCAAGACGCTCGAGGTGCCGGTGACCTACGACGGACCGGACCTCGGCACCGTCGCGCAGGCCTGCGGGATGTCGGTCGAGGCGGTCGTGCGCCGTCACGCGGCGGCCCGCTACACGGTCGCCTTCCTCGGCTTTGCCCCCGGCTTCGCCTACCTGATCGGCGGCGATCCGGTCCTGCGCCCGGGCCGCCGCTCGCAGCCGCGCGAGCGCGTTCCCGCCGGGGCCGTCGCGCTGGCCGGTGAGTACGCCGCCGTCTACCCACGAGCGTCCCCAGGCGGATGGCAGCTGATCGGCCGCACCGAGCTGGTCATGTTCGACCCGGCGCGAGATCCGCCCGCCCTCGCGACTCCCGGCCGGACCGTCCGCTTCCGTGAGGCCGCCGGTGATTGAGGTCCTCGACGCCGGGCCGCTGACCACCGTGCAGGATCTGGGCCGCCCCGGCTGGGCGCACCTCGGCGTCCCGCGTTCCGGCGCCGCCGATCGCGGCGCGGTGCGGCTGGCCAACCGGCTGGCCGGCAACCCCGAGGGCGCGGCCGCCCTGGAGACGTCGCTGGCCGGGCCGCGGCTGCGGATCCATCACGACTGCGTGGTCGTGCTCGCCGGAGCGCCCTGCCCGGCGGCGGTGGCCGGGCGGGAGCTGGCTCTGCATCAGGCCACTCGCCTGGCGGCGGGGGATGAGCTGATCGTCGGCCGCGCGCAGCGTGGCGCGCGCACCTACATCGCCTTCGCCGGCGGCATCGACGCCCCGCCGACGCTCGGCAGCCGGGCGACCGACACCCTCGCCGGACTGGGTCCCGCTCCGTTGCGCGCCGGCGATCGTCTCGCCCTCGGTGACCCCTACGGCCGGCCGCCTGCGGTCGACGTGGTGCCCGTGCCCGAGCCGGCCGGTGAGGTCGAGGTCGCCCTGCTGCTCGGGCCGCGCGATGACTGGCTCGCGGCGGGAGCGCTCGACGCTCTGCACGCCGCGGCCTACACGGTCGACGCGGCGTCCAACCGCGTTGGTGTGCGGCTCACGGGCCCGCGGCTGCATTGGGCGCGCCCGCAGGAGCTGCGCTCGGAGGGGATCGTCCCCGGCGCCGTCCAGGTTCCCCCGTCAGGACAGCCGATCGTGCTCCTGGCCGACCACCCGACCACCGGCGGCTACCCCGTCGTCGGCGTCGTGGCCGAGCGCGCGCTGGACCGGGTCGCCCAGTTGCGGCCCGGCGACCGGATCCGGCTGCGGCCGGTGCCCAACCCCGTGTGAGGTCACAGCGGACGCCGCACGAGCGGGCTCTATCGTCACCGCCGTGCCGACCCCGTCTGTGTCTGCGCCGCGGGCCGACCGCCCGCAACCGGCGCCCGGTCGATCCCCCGCCGAAGCTCCTGCGCCCCCGGCCATGGGACGGCGCAGGTCCCGCCCCCTGGCCTGGGTCACGATCTCTACCCTGGCCCGATGGTCCTTCGTCCGCTCGCAGCGAGCTTTGCCGCGGTCGCCGACGTCTATGACCGCGGGCGGCCCGAGTACGCCCCCGCCGTCGTCGGAGCGATCGCGGCCGAGCTGAACGTGGCCGGAGGGGAGCGCGTGCTGGACCTCGCCGCGGGTACGGGCAAGCTGTCCCGTGCGCTGGCCGCGGCCGAACGGGTGCTCGATCACCTGCGCTCGATGAGCTGGATCGCCGCGCTGGCTGAGCGCGAGCGCGAGCAGCACACGGGTGAGATCGCGAGGCTGATCGCCGCCGGAGAGACGCCGGCGCAGTTTCCGGTCCGCGCCCAGACCGGCCTCAGCAGCCGGCTGTGAGGTATGACGTGGGCGCGTCCCCCGCTGCCGAGCCTCCGGCTCAGCCGGTGCGCGTGTAGAGCAGGGCGCTGTCGGAGATGCAGCAGCTGCCCCGGTAGTAGTGCGGGGCGCTCACCCCGGCGGCGACGCGCAGCCGGGGATCGTGGGCCAGCAGCGCTCCCCATTGCGCGGACCGGCGGCGCACGAGCGCGGACCAGTCGAGCTTCCAGGCCTCGGCGCCCTCGGTCATGGGCCGTGTGTAGAGCAGGTGCGCGCCGGGTCGCAAGCCCGACACGAGGCGGTTTTCGAGCTGCGCCGGTGAGGCCGCGGCCAGCCGGCTGTAGGCGTTTGACCAGTCGACCGTCCGGGGATCGCGCACCGGCCCGGTGAGCGTGGTGAAGTGCAGGCCGGCCGGGAAGTAGTACCAGGCCAGCGGGACCTGCTCGGGCGCGCCGACCAGGACCGTGTCCCCGGCGGTCAGGCGCGGCGCGAGCTCACCGGCGACGTCGCGCATATCGCTCTTGTCCTTGGGGGAGAAGGAGGCGGCGTTGGCCACAAAGGCGATCGAGACCAGGACCACGAACAGGCCGAGGATCCCGGTCCGGGCGCTGGCGAAGGCCGACAGGAGCAGGATCGGGGCCACGACCGGGATCAGGTAGCGCGTCACCCAGGTCTGGGCGAACACGGCAGCCAGACCGGCGCAGAGCATCGTGGCCACGGCGATGGCCAGCAGCGCCCACAGCGTCGTGGCCTCGCGCGAGCGCCGGCGCTCGGCCGAGAGCAGCGGCAGCATCGCCGCGGCGCCGACGACCGCGAAGCTGGCCAGCACGCGGTCACCGCCGACCAGCGAGGCGGGAAACGTCGGCCCCGTGAACGTGAAGTAGGTGAACGGGGCGGTGTCGTGGCCGATCTGGAAGATCAGGGTCGGCAGCCACGGCAGGTACAGGACCAGGGCCACCGCGAAGGCCACGCCGGCATCGCGCAGCACCGCGGCAGCGTCGTCGCTGGCGCGCACCACCGGGATCAGCGCGGCGGCCAGGCCCGCCCAGAAGAAGAAGGCCCAGAAGCTCGTGTAGGCGAGCAGCGCCAGCGCGACCGCGAACAGCACGACGTGGCCACGGCGGCGCAGTACGAAGGCATGCAGGAACGAGGCGGTGGCGATCAGGGCGATCAGCGCGGCCAGTTCGAAGACCTGGGTCTCCTGGGCGAACTCGGTGAGAAAGCCGCTGAACGCGAACAGCGTGGCGGCGTAGAAGCCGGCCCGGCGGCCGAACGTGCTCCAGCCGGCCCACATGGCCACGGGGATCGTGATCAGCCCGCACAGCAGCGAGAACGCGTGCGTCGCCGCTTCGCTTGCGCCCAGCGCGCTGATCCACACGTGCAGGATCAGGAAGTACAGCGGCGACGCGCCCGCATGGCGCAGCACTCCGAAGATCGCCGACAGCGGGTGCGAGGCGATCCCGACGGCGAGCGCCTCATCACCCCACAGCTGCCCGGACAGGTAGCGGGTGCGGATGAAGGCCGAGACGGCGAGCAGCAGAACGAGCACCCCGCCGGTGCTCGCCCAGCGGGGCAGGCGCTGAAACCACGCCGGGGCGTGGACCTGTCCGGTCGCGGGGCCCTGCAGGATCCAGGGCGCCGTGCGGCGTGGGGCGGTCGTCGACATGCCGCGGTGCAGGCTACCCGGCGTGACGTCTGCCAGCATGGCCCGGTGCTCCCGCGCATCATCGCCTCAGACCTGGACGGGACGCTGCTGCGTTCCGACGGGACGCTGAGCGATCGCACCGTTCGGGCCCTGTCGGCGGTGCAGGCCGCCGGTGCGCGGGTGGTGCTGTGCACGGCCCGGCCGGTGCGGTGGGTGCGCCCGATCGCCGCGGCGGCCGGAGCGGCCGGACTGGCCGTGTGCGTCAACGGTGCGGTGACCTGGGACTTCGCGGCCGAGGCCGGCGTGACCGAGGACCCGATCGACCCCGCCGTCGTCCTGAAGGTGGTCGCGACGCTGAACGGCCGCTTCCCGGGCGGCTCCTGGGCCGTGGAGCACGCCCACGGCTTCGGCCATGAGCCTGACTACCGGACGCGCTGGCCGGTCCCGGACCGGACGCGCGTGGCTCCGGTCACCGAGCTGCTCGACATCGCGCCGCTCAAGCTGCTCTTTCGCCACGAGGAGCACTCCGCCGACACGCTGCTGCACGGCGCCGGGGAGGCGATCGGGCACCAGGTCGAGCTGTCGCACTCCAACTCCGCCGACGGGCTGCTTGAGATCAGCGCCGCCGGCGTGGACAAGGGCCGCGGCCTGGCCCGGCTCTGCGCGAGCCTGAGCGCCGGGGCCGAGGACGTGATCGCCTTCGGGGACATGCCCAACGACCTGTCGCTGCTGCGCTGGGCGGGGCGGGCGGTCGCGGTGGGCAACGCCCACCCCGCGGTGCGCGACGCCGCCGATGAGATCGCCCCGGCCAACGACGAGGACGGGGTTGCCGTCGTGCTGGAACGGATGCTGGCGGCCGTGCGCCGGCCCGTGGCCCGCGGCCGGGTCCCGGGGCCACCGGCGCGGCCGCGGGCCGACGGGGCACCGCAGATCGTGTTCGCCACCGGCGCCACCCTGCCCATCCCGGACCCGGAGACCCACCTCGTCGTCGACGCGCTCGCCGTGGCCGGGGTCCGCGCCGAGATCGTGCCCTGGAGCGCCGATTACCCGTTCGGCCAGATCCCGCTCGTCGTCTGCCGTACGACCTGGGACTACCTGGACCGGCCCGAGGACTTTCGCGCGTGGATCAACGCGACCGCCGCGGCCACGGCGCTGGAGAACCCGGCTGAGCTGATGCTGTGGAACCTGCACAAGGGATACCTCGCCGAACTGGGCGGAGCCGGCGTTCCGGTCGTCCCGACCGAGATGCTCGACGTCGGGGCGTGCCCGGCGCGGCGCGAGCAGGCTCTGGCCGGCCGCGGGGAGATCGTGATCAAGCCCGCGGTCTCGGCGGGATCGCGCGACACGCTGCGCGTGCCGCGGGGCGACCCGGCCGCCGCCGCTCATCTCGAGACCCTGCTGCTCGACGGAGACGCCCTCGTGCAGCCGTTCCTGCCCGAGATTGCCGCCGGCGAGGTGTCGCTGATCTACGTCGGCGGTGAACTCAGCCACGCGGTGCGCAAGACACCGCACCCGTCCGACTGGCGGGTGCAGGCCCAGTACGGCGGGGTCGCCACCGTCCACACTCCGCGCCCGGCCGAGCTGGCGGCGGGGGAGGCGGTGCTGGGCGCGCTGGCCGCGCGGCCGCTGTACGCGCGCGTCGATCTCGTCGGAACCGATCGCCCGCGGGTGATGGAGGTCGAGCTGATCGAGCCGCAGCTGTTCCTCGCCCTCGTGCCCGGCGCGGTGGCCCGCTACGCCGATGCGGTCCTGGCCCGGTTGCGGGCGGTGACGGCCTGATCGGTCCGCCGCGAGGCTTTCCGCGGCACGGCAACCCGGCCACGGGGACGCGCGGTCGGCGCGACCGATGCGGCATGCTTATGTAGTGGTTGCGGCCTGCGCGACCGCCGGCCATCCGAAAAACACCAGGAGAGCATCTATGTCACTCAAAATCGGCTCCACCGCCCCGGACTTCGAGGCGGACAGCACCGAGGGCAGGATCAAGTTCCACGACTGGATCGGCGACTCGTGGGCGGTTCTGTTCTCCCATCCCAAGAGCTACACGCCGGTGTGCACGACCGAGCTGGGCTACATGGCCAAGATCAAGCCCGAGTTCGACCGGCGCGACGTCAAGATCATCGGCCTGTCCGTCGACGCGGTCTCCGATAACGAAGGCTGGGCCAAGGACATCGAGGACACCCAGGGCGTCGCCCCCAACTACCCGATCATCTCCGACAGCGACCTTCACGTCTCCAAGCTCTACGACATGCTCGAGGCGGGCGTCGACGGCGACTCCTCGGCGCGCACCGCGGCCGACAACCAGACCGTGCGCACCGTGTTCGTGATCGGGCCCGATAAGAAGATCAAGCTGATCCTCGTCTACCCGATGAGCACGGGGCGCAACTTCGACGAGGTCCTGCGCGTGATCGACTCGCTTCAGCTGACCGCTAAGCACCAGGTCTCCACCCCGGTCAACTGGCACGAGGGCGAGAAGGTGATCATCGCCGGCTCGGTCTCGGATGAGAAGGCGCGCGAGATCTATCCGGACGGCTGGGAGGCCCCCCGGCCCTACATCCGGATCGTGCCCCAGCCCCAGTCCTGAGGGCTTTAGCTCAAGCGCACGGGCCGTTCGGTCGCGCTCTCCCCCGCGGGGGTCGCGACCGAGCCCCGGCGCCGGGTCAGCACGCGCTCGATCACCTCCACCAACTGGGGATCGAACTGGGAGCCCGAGCACCGGCGCAACTCCTGCATCGCCTCGTCGTGGCGGCGCGCGCGGCGGTAGGGCCGGTCGGTGGTCATCGCGTTGTAGGCGTCGCAGACGCAGACGATCCGCGCTTCGAGCGGGATCGCCTCGCCGGCCAGTCCATCCGGATACCCGCCTCCGTCGTAGCGCTCGTGCGAGGCGCGCACGAAACGGCCCACCCCGGCGAGCGTCCCGCCGACCTGGCGCAGCATCTTCTCGCCCTCGATCGTGTGCCGGCGCATGACCCGCCACTCCTCCTCGTCCAGCGCCCCCGGCTTGTTGATGATCGAGGCCGGCACGCGGATCTTGCCCACATCGTGCAGCAGCGCGGTGTACTGGACGTCTCGCCGGCGGGTCTCGTCCAGCGCCAGCTCGGCCGCCATCTGCGAGGACAGGGCGACCACATCCCGGGTGTGGACGCCGGTGTAGTGGTCGACCGCGTCGATCAGGTCACCGAGCAGCGTGGCCGCCCCCGCGTAGGCGGAGCTGAGTTCAAGGGTCCGATCCAGCCGGCCGCGACGCTCCTCGGCGAAGATCGAGAGCAGCACGAAGGTGGGCAGGGTCATGAGGATCAGGCCGGGACGCGGCGCGGCGATCGCCGCCACGGTCAGGCCGACGCAGGAGAAGCACGCATCGGTGAAGTACAGCCACAGCATCTGGGGCTGGCGCGTGGGGCGGACGCGATCGGCCCACCAGGTGCGCGTCAGCCCGGCCGTCGCGTCGAAGATGAACTGGGCCGCCAGGGCGAGCACGATCACCGGCCAGCGGTGCCAGGCGAAATGCTGGGCGCCGGCCAGGACGAGGATCGTCGCCGGCACGAGCGCGTACAGGCAATCGGCCAGGCACGCCGCGAACTGGCGCAGGGCGAGGCGTCCGCTCATCAGTTCCGGCCACATGCTCAGCAGCGCACAGGCGCCCACCACGGCCGGCACGACCGGGGTCGGGAGCACGAACAGCATCGGCACGTAGGCGATCTGCGTCGGGCTGGTGGTGGCGCTGCCGACCGGGAAGGTCACGCGCCGGGCCACGATGAACACAACCGCGGAGACGATCAGCGAGGCGGCGCTCAGCGGCCGGTCCCAGTGGGCGGTCGTGGCCAGTACGGCGGCCCAGATCAGGAACAACCCGGCCGCGCTGAGCTCCGCACGCAGCCCGCGCCGAGAACCGGTCTGCTCGCGACGTTGCTGAGCCGAGCGCAATAGGCGCTCGGCCCCCGGGCTCAGGTACGAGTCGAGATCCATCGGCGTGCGGGGTCGGCGGCTCCGTACGCGAACGATCGCCCGCCGGTCCAAGCCGGCGGGCGAGGGATCGCCGGACGGGTCGGGCCGAGCGGGCGAGGGATCGCTGGACGGGTCGAGCCGAGCGGGCTCAGCAGCATCGCTGCCAGGGGTCGATGAAGACATCGTCGACCACCGGATTACCAGTCAGGCCGGTGATCCGCAAGGACACCTGGGCGTCGCCTCCGCTCAGCAGGCCGAACAGGGCGCCCCCGGTGTTCAGGACCGCGGAGGGGGACCAGCTGTCTCCGCCATGGATCGCGCCGACCGGGATCGGCGTGCCGCGGTAGACGACCGACACGAGCGCGACGCCCGACCCGCCGACGAACATGCGCATGCTCGGGTAGGAGGCGTCCAGGCAGGTCAGCGGGGACGTGGCGCTGGACCCGGCCGGGACCGAGAGCGCGGAGGCGCCCAGCGTGCCGGTGGCGGCGAACGGCTCTGAGCCGCTGACGATCTGCGCGCTGCCGGTCAGCGACCAACCCCCGGACTCGAAGTCGCCGGCTGGGGCCAGCTCGTAGGTGGCGTTGTCCCCCCACGGGGCGAACGGCTGGCTGAGCGCTCCGCTGCGGCACGCGCCGCTGACGTCGCTCGCGTCGGCCTGGGCGGCGGCCGTGGAGGCGCACGCGGCCATCGGGACGATCGCGACGAGGGTGAGCAGCAGCCGGCGAACAGAGAGGGTCATGTGACCTGGTCCTTGGGTCGATGGAGGCGGGCGTGCCGTTCGGAGCGGGCCGGCGCGGCGGGGATGCAGCAAGCGCATCGTCGCGGCCGCCCGTGAGCTAAGTGCGGCGGTAGCCAGTGCAACGGTTTTGCCCCCGATACGCCGCTTTAGCTGCAGGCAGCCGCCGCCGGGCTCGGACAACCGTCCAGCTCAGCGCGGCCCGGTCATCCGCGCGCCGCCGCCTGTGTGGGCACCGGCTCAGCCCGCCCCGCGGTGATCTCCCCGTTCCAGGGCATCGGTGAAGCGCCGGGGCACGGCGGCGTCCTGCCCCCGTTCGTAGACGGTGACCACGACGAGCTCGTCGCGCTCGGGGCGGCAGACGTAGATCAGGTCGGGCCGCCGCGCGTCGGAGATCTCGATCGTGCCGCGACGGCCGCTGCTGATCCGCCCGGCCTCGCGGCCCGCGGCCACCCTGGTCGCGATCTCGCGCTTGGGCTCCAGCGTGCCCCGCACGCGCTGGCGGTAGCGGTCGGCCGCGTGATCGGTGACGGCGATCAGCACGCTGCCAATCTAGCCCGACCCGCTCAGCGCAGGTAGACGGCGAAGAAGTCGCGATCATCGGCCGACAGGTACCGGTTGGCTGGACGCACCATCGAGCTCAGCAGCTTGCTCGGCGAGCCCGCGTTGGGCGCTGCGTAGGCGTTGAACGAGGTCCAGTAGTCGTTGATGTCCAGCTGCATCGCGCGGATCGCTCCCGCGTGGATGAGGATCTGCGCCAGCGATCCGACCGTCTGGTCGTTGGCGGCCGCATAGATGAGATCCCCGTGGGCGTCGATCCCGATACCCGAGCGCCACACCCGGACGGCGTTGCCGAGGGTTGCCCCCCATTCCGGGCCGTCGGACAGGTTCGGGTTCGGCCGTCCACCGGCGACGATCAGGGGGAGGTTCTGGCGCGCGTAGTCGACCGATGCCGGGACGGTGGCGCCCCCCGGCCAGTCGACGATGTCCATGCGGCCGTTCCAGTAGCGGACGATCGTCGCCATCCCGGGATGCAGGGCTGCGTAGGTCCGGCCGTGCAGCGCGAAGCCACCGTGGGAGTCCTGGAGCTTAAAGCCGCTGTTGAAGGTGGCCAGCAGCCGTCCGCGCAGCGCCGGCGGCACCTCCATCAGGCCGCGGGGCAGCGCCACCGAGGGTTCCAGCCGCCCCGGGTAGAGCGACACGGTGGTCCGGTGGGGATCGATCCAGGCCACCCCGGCGACCATCTGCGGATAGAGGGGGTCGCTGCGGAACTGAGCGATCTGCACCGGGGAGCTCGACCGGGTCCAGGTCTCGGTCGGCGTCCACACACCCTCGCCGGGGAGCGCCGGGTGGATCAGCGGCGCGACGTCGACCGGGTGAACGGCGGACGCCGCACGCAGGCGGATGGCCAGCCGGTGCAGTCCGGGGCCACCGGTGGCGGGTGCGTTCCAGGTGTAGTAGATGCTCTCCAGCGTGGAGGCGATTGACGCCGCGCCGTGATCGCGCAACCACTCGACCGAGTTGATGGCGAAGGTCGCGTTCGACGGGCCGGTGACCGCCGACACGTAGGAGACACCGATCGGGATCAGGCAGATCGCCACGGTGAGCGCCGCGGCGCGGCGCAGCCGCTGCAGCGGCCGCAGACGCGGGGGAAGAGGGCGCAGCCCCGGCCGGCGGGCGGGGGCGCTGCGCCGCCGTGCGGAGGCGGAGACGGACACGTTGGGACCCGTTTCGCCCCGTGGGCGACGCGTCCTGCCCGCGCCGACACGCTCGGAGAATTCTCACGCACCGGTGCAGGCGTCGCCGGCGCGCCGCAGAAACCGTGCTCGATGAGGACCGCACCGTCATGCCCCGGGCCACGGCAGCCGCGCTGAGCGAGGCGGCGACCGCCCCCGGGCCGCGCCCCAGGCCCCACCCGGCGCCGGGCCGGCCGGCGGCGGCCGCCCCCCGGCCGCGCCCCAGGCCCGAGCCGGCGCCCGGGTCGGCCCGGCCGGCGGCGGGGCGGGCCGGATGGGCGTGGCCTCGCGCCGTACGCGTACGCCAGTGGCCCAAGAACCTGCTCGTGTTCGCGGCCCCGGCGGCGGCCGGGGCCCTGGCGCGACCGTCCGTGGCCGGCCGGGTGGGCGTGGCCGCGCTGGCCTTCTGCCTGCTCTCCAGCGGCGCCTATCTGCTCAACGATCTGCGTGACGCCGCCGAGGATCGCCGTCACCCGGTCAAGCGCCACCGGCCGATCGCCGCCGGCGCGATCAGCCCGACCGCGGCCCTGCTCGCCGCCGTCGGCCTGCTGGCCGGCGGGCTGGTCCTGGCCGGGACGATCACCCCGGTCATGCTGGTCTGGGCCGCGGCCTCGGTGATCCTGAATTTCGCCTACACGACCTGGCTGCGCCGGATCGCGATCGCCGACATCGCGGCGATCGCCGGCGCCTTCGTGATCCGTGCCGCCGCCGGGGGCGCGGCGGCCGCCGTGCCGATCTCACGCTGGTTCTTCGTCGTCGTCTCCTTCTCGGCGCTGTTCGTCGCAGCCGGCAAGCGCTACGCCGATTTCACCGATCCGGTGTCGCGTTCCTCGCGTGCGGTGCTCGAGCAGTACGACGCCGACTTCCTGCGCATGGTGATGGGCGCCGCCTGCGCGGTCGCGCTCGGCGCCTACTGCCTGTGGGCGTTCGGGACCGGGCACGGGGGCGTGCCCGCGTGGCGCGAGGTCACGGTCGTGCCCTTCACGCTGGCGCTGCTGCGCTACGGGCTGCTGGCCAGCCTGGGTCGAGGCGGCGCGCCGGAGGAAATCCTGCTCTCCGACGGCTTCATGCAGCTGGCCGCGCTGGCCTGGGCGCTGAGCTTCGGGCTGGGGCTGTGAGCGCGGCCCCGGCCCCTCGCCGCCAGCGCGAGGATCGCACCTGGCGCCGGCCCGCCCCCGAGCCGGCCGGTGTGGCTCGCCGCCGGGCCAGCGCTGAGCGACGCCGGCGCGAGCGCCATTTCGCCCGCCGCCGCCGTGACCTGCTGCAGGACGCCGCCGCGGCGCTGATCGCCTCGGTCCTGCTGCTGTGCGTCACCGCGGGGCTGGGCGTGCTCGCGCTGTTGATGCTCGCGGTGAGCGCCGTCCTGATCGGCTCGCTCCTGGGCGAACGGATCATCCGGCGCCGGCGCGAGCGCGCCGGGGCCCGGCCGACGCGCCGCCGCCGCTAGCTGCCGGCCGCTGGCACTGGTCGCCGGCTCGCGGCGTGGGCGGCGTCGGCTGCCGGCCGCTAGTGGTCGCCGCCGGACAGCAGGGCGCCCTGCGCGGTCCAGGAGGAGAAGTCCGGAATCAGGACGATGGCCAGGACGAGTCCGGCGACGATCGCCCCGGCGATCGCGATCACCCGGCCTGCAGCTCCGGCCTGGCCGCCGCCGCGGCCGGTGTCACGCAGAGCATCCGCGCGCAGGGCCGCGGGCAGGTCGAGCAGATGCCCGAGCACATGCAGTGCGGTGACCGCGATCCAGGCGATGAAGGACGCCTTGTGCAGCAGGACCCAGGGATCGCGGTGTGCGGGTCCCAGGAACATCAGCACGACCCCGGTCGCCCATACCGCGACGGTTGTGGCGACCACGCCCGGGGCGAGCAGGCGCAGCCACATCACCGGCGGCCCGCGCCGGACGTACACCGGGTTGTGGGTGTAGTAGCGCATGAAACGCCAGCCGGTGCTGGCCATCTTCAGGCCCACGGGACCGATCAGCACGAAACCGAGAAACAGGTGCAGCCAGGTCAGCTGGCCGATGAACAGGATGGTGACGCCCAGGGCGGCGAGCAGCACGATCAGGACCACGCCCGTGACGGCGGTGAGCTGCTCGTTGCCGTCCGGGCCGCCGCTGCGCCCGGCCTCCGATTGGGGGACGGCTTCGGCCCCGGGCAGTCGGCGGGGAGCAAATCGAGTGCTGGACATCGCGTCCTATGGTCGGCAGCGGCTCTAAGCCGCGTGTCGGCTCGGGATGAGAAGTTTCATGTCTTGGTGGGCAGCAGACGGGCGTGGCGCGCGATCTGCGCCCAGGGGTCGCCCTCGTCGCGCAGGCGGCTCGCGGCGCTGGCGACGGTCCAGCGGTCCGGTCGCAGGCGGCCATCGGAGAGCTCGTCCCAGGGGATCGGCATCGCGACCGGCCCGCGCGGCCGGGCCCGCACGCCGTAGGGGGCGACCACGTGCTGGGCGTAGGCGATCCGGTTGACGTCGAGGTAGATGCGCTGCCCGCGTTCGTCGCGGTGCCACTCGAGCGTCAGCCGCTGGGGCGCGTCGGCGACCATCGCCTCGGCCACCGCCCGCGCGAAGCGATGCACCGGCGTGAACTCGTGCTCGGGTCGCAGCGGGCAGACGACGTGGATCCCGCGCGACCCGGTGACCATCGCGAAGGTGGCCAGGCCGGCGTCGCGCAGGCGCGCGCCCGCCTCGCGCGCGGCGGCGCGCACGTCAGGGAAGCGAACGCCGGGTGAGGGATCGAGGTCGATGATCAGGCGATCGGGCCGGCGCAGGTCCGGGACGCGGGACAGCCACACGTGCGGGGTGACCATGTTCTGTCCGGCCAGGTAGACCAGCGCCGCCGGCTCCTGCGCCAGGACCTGCTGCAGGGAGCCGCCGCGTTTGGGCACCTCGGTGGTGGCGATCCAGTCCGGGAAGTGGGCGGGAGCCGACTTCAGGAAGAAGCCCTTGCCCCCGATGCCCTGCGGAAAGGACTCCAGCGCGAGCGGGCGCCCGCGGATGTGGCGCAGCATCGCCTCCCCGACCTGCGCGTAGTGCCGGGCCAGGGCCAGCTTGGTCACCTCGGGATCCCGGAACAGCGCCTTGCCGGGGTGGGTGATGGTCACCTCGCGGCGGCCCACCCGCAGCGTCGCGGCCGGCTCGGTCATCGGGCCCCCCGCAGCCTCGTCGCACGTCTGGTCATCGGGCCCGGCCGCGGCGTCGCCGACCGCTCGGTCATGGGGCGCGGGCCGGTCGCCGGCCGCGGTGAACCAGCGCAAGGGCT
Organism: Solirubrobacteraceae bacterium; assembly: GCA_035713465.1. Classification (GTDB taxonomy): domain Bacteria; phylum Actinomycetota; class Thermoleophilia; order Solirubrobacterales; family Solirubrobacteraceae; genus Palsa-465. Next base: position 18,828 of record DASSZP010000041.1, read on the forward strand.
AGGCCCGGCTAGACCAACGTGGGGCGACGGGGGCGCCCCGCTGGGCCGATCATGTCCGTGGGTCACGGCCGTGCGCGCCGTGATTGCACCGGTTCTCCGTCCAGAAGCGCTCGCGATTGCGAGGGCTGGCGCCTGCCCGCGGACATCGGCTAAAGCTCGGGCCCAGGAACGCCGACACAGTGGGTGCGCGCTCACCGGATGCCAAGAGCGCGGGCCAAAGGAGACACTATGCAGGCAGTCATCACCCAGCCGACGGTTGAGCTGAGCTACGCGCAGAGCGCGATCAAGGTTCTGATCGCCGACGACCACCCCCTCATCATCGCCGGAATCCGGCGCACGATCGAGCATCTCGATGACATCGACGTCGTCGGCGAGGCGCACAGCGGCGCCGAGCTCGTGCAGCTGATCGGTCGCCGCGCGCCGGACACGGTGCTGATGGACCTCAACATGCCGGGCTTCGGGGGTCTGTCGGGCACCGACCTGATCGCCCACATCCGCGGCGAGCACCCGCTGGTCAAAATTGTGGTGCTGTCGGCCTGCGACGACCGCCCCACGATCGACGCCGCCCTGCTGGCCGGGGCCAGCGCCTACGTGCTCAAGAGCGCGCAGACGGTCGACATCGCCGCCGTCGTACGGCAGGCCTCCAGCGGCGCCGTGTTCCATGCTCCCAGCTACGCCCCCGCTCCGGCGGGCGCCGCGGCGCAGCCGGCCGGTCCCGCCCTCACCGATCGCGAGCGCTCGATCCTCGCCGCCGTGGCCTCGGGCAAGACGACCGCTGCCATCAGCCGTGACCTGTGGATCAGCGAGCACACGATCAAGTTCCACCTCACCAACATCTACCGCAAGCTCGGCGTGGCCAACCGGGCCGCTGCGGTCCGCTACGCGCTCGAGCACGGGATCGGCTGAGGCTGCGGGGCAATGCCGCCCCGGTCGCCCGGTTGGGGCTGAGAAGCGCGCCGGAGAAGCTCACCGGTTGGAGATGAGGAGCGCGCCGGAGAAGCTCACCGGTTGGGAATGACGAGCGCGGCGAAGAAGGTCATCGCGACCGCGATCGCGCCCCAGCGGGGCGGCCCGCGGCGGCCGAGCTGGAGACCGGCGATGACCGCCGCGCCGAGCACGGGCGCCCCGTATCGCGAGACACCCCATTGGTCGCCGAGGAAGATGATCCCGAAGATCAAGCCGCTCAGCAGCGCGGTGATCGACGCCGCCCGCGGGGCGCGTCTCAGCAGCGTGATGACGTTGAGCGTGGCGCCGATGACCAGCGCCATGTAGATCACGTCCCACGCGGTCATGGCCGGCGAGTCCTGCGCGGCACTGCGCTGAATCTCCGCCTTGACGTCGTTGAACGGCGGCCACGAGGCCGTATCGCTGCCCGCCGCCGCGTGCGTGGCGCCGCCATGTGTCGTCACCACCGACAGCCCGCGGACGTACAGCTGCCACGCGACGAACAGGATGAGCGGGATGACCAGGACCGGCCACGCGCGCAACGGGGCCCACCGGGCTCGCCCCGTGGCTCGGCGGCCCCACCACAACGCGACGAGAATGTCCACGCCGATGGCCGGGAAGGCCACGACCATCGGCTCCCGGGCGAGCACGGCAAGAGCCAGCAGCCCCGCCGCCCACCAGCGCCGTCCCTGCGCGTAGGTGATCAGGGCACCGATCACCGCCGCGGTGGCCAGCGGGTCGGACAGGTCGCGAAGCGTTCCCATGACCATTCCTGGCGTGCAGCCGACGGCCACTCCCCACCAGACTGAGCGGCCGCAGGATTGCGCGTAGGCCGCCGCCAGGCCGGTGACGCCCACGATCGCGGCGATGTTCACCACGAGGAGCGTCCACGGGATCGCGCCCGGCTGGCCGAGCGCCAGCGCCGCCGCCAGGAGCGGGTAGGCCATCCGTTGCAGTTCATACGCCCGCCCCGCCGTGTCCATCGCCGCGACAGTCGCGTGGTGGAGGACGAACGGATCGAGCGCCTGCACCCAGAAGAACTGACCGTCGTAGCCGATCGGAGTCGCGATGACCGCCCCGCGGGGTGGCCTCGTGACCGATGCGAAGTGGCGGCCGAATTCGATGAACGCGGTGACGTTTCCGTGCGCGTGAGCGAGACGGACCGCGACCAGCGCGACCGTCAGCAGACCCGCGAACAGGATTGGCCCCAGGGGGCCGACGCGGCGTGCGGTGCCCGGCAAGGTGCGCGACGCGCGCGCGAGACCCTGAACCGACACCTGGGTGCCGGGCGAGTTCACCGGATGGCTCACGACTCGGCGGGTGGCCAGGGCGGCAACGTCGCTGAGATGACCGTCGGGCCACCCGGGCGGCTGTCGATGTGGGTCCGTCCGCCCAGCATCCGCACCCGCTCGTGCATCCCGACCAGCCCCAACCGCCCGGCGCGGGCCGCTCGCACGAGCATCGCCTCGGGATCGAAGCCGTCGCCGTCGTCGCGGATCTCAACGTGCGCGCCGCGGTCGTCGGCCGAGACGGCGATCTGGATCGCGCGGGCGCGGGCATGCTTGCGGATGTTCGAGAGGGCTTCCCGGACCAGCGCCAGCAGCGTGATCTGCTGTGAATCGGTGAGGTGCGAGAGCCCTCCGCTGATCATGATCTCGGGCTCGATCTCGGTCCGGGAGGCAAATCGCTCGGCGAGCTCGCGCAGCGCCTCGGCCAGGGACCCGGGGACCAGGAAGGGTGACTGAACGGCACTGGAGAGCCGCCGCAGGTCCCCGTCGAGCGCGACCAGCTGGGCCTTCAGATCATCCAGACGCCCCATCAGTCGCTCCGCGTTGGGGTCCTGGGCCAGCGACGGCCGCAGCTGATCGCGGAACAGGGCCAGGTCCTGGGCGAGCAGGTGCACGTCCTGCTGCGGGCCGTCGTGCAGATCGAAGCGCAGCCGAGCCAGACGACGCTCGACCGCCCCGGCCACCGTCTGGGCGGTCGCGTGCTGGCGGGCCGGCAACGCGTCACGGTCAAGCAGGGCGGCCAGGACGGGAGCCGCCGCGGACACGAGCAGACGGGCGTGGCCGTCGGGCACCGAGCCGCCCACCGCGACGATCGCCGCCGCGGGCGGCGTGAGCCGTTCGATCCGTGCGGCGACCCCCTCGGGCTCGAGCGCGCCCGGCCCGGCGGGCTCGAGGTCGAGCACGCGCGCGGCGTCGCGACGCTGGGCGGCGAGGTCGGCGTCCAGGGCCCCGGCATGGGAGAGCGCGGTCAGCTCATCGCCGTCCGACGTCATCCACAATCCGACCGAGGTGGCCCCCAGGAAGGCGAGCAGCAGACCGAGGCGGACCTCGATGGCCATCGCCGCGGGAAGCTCGAGCAGATGGCCGGTCGAGAGCAGCTCGCGCCCGAGGGCCACTGGAGCGACCCCCGCCTGGCGCTCGAGTGCGGTGAGCAGGCTGCGTGCGCGGCCCGGGGCGGCGGCCAGGTCGACGGCGATCAGGGCGAGAAGCTCGGCCGCGTACACGAGCTGGACCAGCGCGACGGTGTCCCGGCCCGCACCGCAGGCCTCGAACAGGGCCTGAGCCCGAGCATGCGCGGCTTGCCGGTCGGCGGCCTCGATCGCTGCCCCGGCCGTCGCCTCATCGACGGCCGTCAGCGCGCGGCCGAACTCGACCACGAGAGCCGTCTGAGGGAGCCGCGAGGCGCTCGCCATGGCGCTCATTCTGCCCCAGCGGGGGCCGGCGCGTTCAGATGCCGCGGAAGGCCAGCATCATGCGGGCGCCGTAGGCCGGCAGCTTGGTCAGTCGCAGCGGGAGCGGCTGCGTCGGCGTGCCGCCGCCAGCGGTGCGGCGGCCGGCGGTGTGGCCGCCAGCGGTGTGGCGGCCGCCGGTGCCGGCGAGCAGCTCAGCGCCGGCGCGGCGATGCCCGGGGGGCGCGAAGGCGTTGTCGCCCAGCTGGGGCACGTGCACCTCGCTGAAGCCGGCCAGATACCCGGCCGGGAGCTTGTCGGTGCTGATCCAGCCGGCCCCGCCACCCGGGCGGCTCGTGCTCGTGCCGAAGTAGCGGTTGCCGATCCGCATGAAGGTGTGGGTGGCGTTGTAGAAGATGGTCACCCGCCCCGGGCCGGCCGGGAAATGCCAGCGCGGGATCTGGCCCGAGACCGTGGTCGGCACTTCGTAGCCGGCCTGCTGGAGCACGTAGGAGACCGTTCCCGAGCAGTCGAACGGGGCAAACCGCGCCGGCTGCTCGTGTCCCCCGCCCCACGCATAGGGGAAGTTGGCCGCGCTGACCATGTTGGCGGCGGAGATCAGGCGCGTGTAGTGAGTCAGGTAGCCCCCGCGGTACTGCTGGCGCCAGTGACCCCGCCACTGGTCAAAGAAGGTGGAGACGATCCCGCGGGGGTTGGTCTGGACGTGCGGCTGCACGGCGACGGCGATCGCGCGCGCGCGCGCCATCACCATGTCGACGTACCAGCCGGCGTGGTTGTAGGCGAAGATCGCCCGGTTGATGTCGGTGTCGCCGCCGGCGGCCCGCAGATAGCGGGCGGCCGAGAAGATCGCGTCGCGCGGGTCGTAGGGATTGGCCACGTCGTGACCGTCGACGGCCACGCCCCACTCCTTCCAGGTGCTGGGCTCGAACTGCATCCAGCCGATCGCGCCGGCCGACGAGGTGCTGAGGTTGCGTCCGTAATCGGTCTCGACCGAGTTGATCGCGGCCAGCACCTGCCACGGCACGCCGTAGCGGCGCGCGGCCTCCATGTAGATCGGGATCAGGAAGCGGGGCGGCCGGGTGATGTCGCGCAGCTGGGCGGAGAGGTTGCCGAGCACTCCCTCCAGGGCCGGGTTGGCCACGACCGTCCCGGTCCACGACTTCGGGCCGAGAAACCCGGGGGGTGTTGTCGCGATCCCACCGGTCGACGCGCCGCCGGACGGGGATCTCGTCCCAAGGGAGCCGACTCCGACCGCGCCGGTGGCGGCGTGCGTGCCGTGCGGCAGCCGCACGGGAAGCTGAGGATGGGAGCGCCGCTGCGGGGCGCTGCGCGCGGGCCGGGGCGGGCGGATGGCCAGCCGCTGCGGAACGGGGGAGAGGCTCGGGGCGCTGCCGGCGCCCAGCGGGACGCCGCCGGAGGCGGGGGGCGGTGGGGTCGTGGCCGTGGTGGTCGTCGGCGTGGTGCTGGCCGGGGCCGGGTCCGCGGGCGCCGCAGGGCTGGGCCCGGCGGTGGTGCCGGGCGGCGTCGACGCGGTGGGCGCTGTCGTGGTGCCGAGCGGCGCCGACTCGATGGGCGCCGTCGTCGTGCCGGGCGGCGTCGAGGCCGTGGTCGGTGATGACTTGGTGGCGGGCGCGGGGGGGGATGGCGCGGCCGCGACGCGGTGCACGGTGGGGCTAAGCGCGGCGCAGTTCGCTGCGGCCGGCCCGGGGGGGGTGCGCGGGCTGCGCCGGTCCGACGGCCGCAGGCGCGGGGCCGGCGGCGCACACGCCGCGGCGCTCACCGGCTTCGCGCGCCGCGTGGGAGATGAGGCCAGGCCCGGGGTGATGACCTGGACGGTGGCCGGGCCGTTCAGGGCACCGCGAGCGGCGGAGCTCCGCCGGGCCGGGTGGCCGGAGCGCGCGGGGGTCCGGGCCGCGCGCACCGCACGGCGCACGGCGCTCGCCCGCGCCCGCTCGGCGGCGAACACGGCCAGCTGCTGGATGCGCTCGCGGCTGGCGTGCGCCGGGTTGGTGCTCGCCGCCGAGCCCGCGAGCGCGAGGGCGGGGGACGAGGACGCGGTGACGGCGAGCAGGGTGGCCAGCGCGGCCGCGCGGGTGCGCAGGCCGGCGGGGCCGAGCCGCACCGAGGCGGGGGTGAGCGCCGGCGCGGCGACGGCGGCGGCCGGAGCGGCGACCGCGGCCGGTGGCACGAAGCTGCCGGCCGGGACGGCTGCCGCGGCCGGGGCGACGGCGGCCTGAAAGCCCGGGTGAGGAAGCTCGATCGTCTCACCGGAGGCGATCAGGGCAAAGCCGAACTCGGGCCGTCGCACGACCGCGGACGGCACGGCGAAGACGCCGTGCCACACGCCCGCCCGGTCGTGCTCCCATACACGGGCGGGGAATGAGAGCCAGGGGGCATCGCCACGCGAGACGAGCAGCTCGGCGTCGTTCGGATCCCCGCCGTGACCGCTCGGCTGGGCGAGCACGCGGACCAGCGCCCGGTGCTCATCCAGGGCGGCATGGTCGAGGTCGACCAGGACCAGGCGACGCTCACGACGGGACACCCGACACCTCCTCGGGCGCGGCGCTTGCGGCCGGCTGGGCGTCGGGGGTTGGGGCGACGGCCGGGGCGGCCGCGGCGAGGGCGCTGACGGCGGGAGCGGCGTCGGAGATGGTCTCGACCGCGTGGCCGGCCCCGGCGGAGGCGTGGCCGGCGGCGCGCTCGATGGCGGCGAACAGAGCCTCGAACGGGCCCCACTTGGGAACGACGGGCAGCGCGGCCAGGCCGCCCGGCGAGTCGGTGCTGACGGCGACCACCCCGACCAGCGGCCGCAGGGCTGAGATCCGGGCCGCCTGGCGCGCGGCCGCGGTCAGCGACGCGCTGGCATCGATGACCACCACGTGGGCGCCCACGCGGCGGGCGACCTCGGCGATGTCGCTGCCCCGGGCGCATACGGAGACGGCAAAGCCGCGCTGGGAGAGCAGCGTGGCCGCCATGGCCCGGAACCGGCGGTCGTCGGCGGTCAGCAGGACACGGCGGCTCAGAACGTGGTCATACGCGCGCATGTCCTATCTGTCGCCGTTCGCGCGCCGCCGCGTGATCCCACCAAGGTCTAGGCGGACACCTCTTTGGTGGGGCGGTCGCGGCCCTCGGACCTTGGTCTAGGTGGGAACTAGCGGTTTGTCTCTGGTGCCGGAAGGCCGCCGGGGCCGATCCCTTTGCCATGGCGGCAACGACACCAACTGCTCACCAGCCCTCTCAGGCTCGCCGGTTGGCTGTTCCGTCCCGTCGCCCGCAGGTCAATCAAGTCAACCGGCACACCAAGCAGGGGAGGAGGTGAATCCACAATGATGAACGTTATTTTCGATCTCGTTGGCATGCTGACCGCGCGTATGCGCTCCGAGCGTGGCCAGACGATGGCTGAGTACGGCATCCTCATCGCCGTCATCGCCGTGATCGTGGTCGTCGCGGCCACGGCTCTCGGCGGTTCGATCACCGGCGTGTTCAACAGCGCCGGCAGCAAGCTGTAAGCCGGTCTCATCTCTCCGACGATCGCCCGCCCGACCTGTCTCCCGGGCGGGCGATCGTCGCATTACCCCGCCTCGCTTTTCGCTCTTGTCTTCCCACCCCTCACCGCGCAGTGATCGCGGACGGTCTCCGCACCGGCACCGGTGCGCGCCGATCCTGCTCGGCCTGCTCATCAGCCTGCTCTGCTTCACCGCGCCCGCGCTGGCCGCCACCACGGGGATCACCGGCACGGTCACCGATCACGCCAGCGGGCAGCCTCTGCCCCGGATCCAGGTCAACGCGCTGGACGCCTCCGGCGCGTTGATCGATTCGACCTGCACCGACGCGGCCGGCCAGTACACGTTTGGTGGCCTGGCCCCCGGCGCCTACACCGTCGGCTTTGAGTCCACGGCGGGCGATTTCCGCGTGTGCGGAGGTCAGACGAACTACCTGCCCCAGTTCTGGCGCGCGGCCAGCACCCTGGCCGGCGCGACGTCGATCGATGTCTCGGCCGGTACCACGGTCGGCGGCATCGACGCCGCGATGGACCCCGGCGGCGCGATCGCGGGGACCGTGACCGACGCGACCAACGGGACGGCCGCCCCCGGGGTCGAGGTCGACGCCTTCGACAGCTCGGGCAGCCTGGTCAGCTCGACCTGCACCGGCAGCGACGGCAGCTACGCCCTGTTCGCCCTGGCCACCGGGGACTACCGCGTCGAGTATCGCAACACGAGCACCTGCGGCTCGGGCACGGCCTTCAGGATCCAGTATTACTCGGGTCAGACGTCGCTGGCCGCCGCGGACGCGGTCCACGTGCTCGTCACCCAGACCACCACGGGCATCAACGCGGCCCTCATCCCGGTCAGCTCGCACACGCTCACCGTCACCTTCGCCGGCCCGGGCTCGGGTTCGGTGCAGTTCTCTCCCTACACCGTGTTCTGCACACGCACCTGCGTACTGCCCCTGACCGGCACCCACACCGTCACGCTGACCGCTGCGCCCACGTCGGGCTCCTCGTTTGCCGGCTGGAGCGGGTCCGGCTGCTCGGGCACGTGGAGCTGCGCGGTGAGGGTCGGCTCCGACGTCGCCGTCACGGCGACCTTCGCCCGTACGGCTGGGGCCTCAGGCAGCGCAAGCGGTGGCTCCTCTGGCTCGAGCTCGGGTACAAGCGGGACCGGTCGCACCGGCGGCGCCGGGTCCACCGGGCCGGGTGGGGCAGGCGGACGGGGGCCCAAGTGCACGGTGGCCGTCGTCTCGGCGCACATCAAGATGGTCCGTCCCGCGCCGCCCCGGCGACACGGCCGCCGCGGCCGCCGGGGCCACCGACAGAAGCTCAAGCCGGCCGTCCCCACCCTGAGGCTGAGCTATCGCTGTGACCAGGCGGTGCACCTGTCCGAGAGCGCCTCGGCCCGGGTCACGACCAAGGTCAGGTTCGTCCGCCGGACCCGAACCCGGACAGGGAGCCGCAGCCGCATCCGCACCCGCACCCGGACGCGGACGATCCGCATGCGCGGCCGATCGTGGGCGCACCCGGCCCCGCACGGCACGCTGGCGGTCACGGTTCCCGCTGCGGTTCTGCGGGCGGCCCGGACCCGGGCCACCGTCTCGGTGCGCTTCACGGTCCGCTACGGCAACACGCGCGGGTCGGCCACGGCCACCGCCGTGATCGCGCATCTGCGCGCGCGCTGAGCCACCTAGACCCACCCCCACCTTCGTCTAGGTCCAACTAGACGTACCCCCGGTCAGGCGGCACGGTCCGACGCACGATACGAGCAATAGAGCGTTTCGATTGCCGATGCCACTCTCAGCTTCCCATCCGATGGCCCTGATCATGGACCGCCTGCGCAGCCAGCGCGGGCAGTCGATCGTCGAGTTCGCCGTCGTGCTGCCCGTCTTCCTGCTGATCCTGATGGGCATCCTCTACTTCGGACGCTACGAGAACTACGCCAACCAGGCGACGCAGCTCTCCGAGGAGGGTGCGCGCTGGGCCGCCGTCAACACCAACCCCGGCGCCTCCGCCTCGCAGACGCTGCAGCAGTACATCGCGTCACAGGCGACGGGCGAGCTGGCCAGCGGGTCCAGCGACGTGACCAGCCCCCTGAAGGCCTACATCTACAACCCGACCGGACAGTCGAGCACCGTGCGCGTGTGCGTCACCGCCACCGTCATCTTCAGCACGCCCGCCTTCTCGGCCAACTACGTGATCACCGAGACCTCGTCGATGCACATCGAGCAGGCGCCATCCGTATGGACCGCCGACACCTCGATCCCCTCGCAGTGCCCCAAGACGTGACGCCTGATCTTCAAGGAGCCTCAGCATCATGAAACTGCCCCAACGACGCATGAGCCGGCCGAACCTCGGCGGCCTGATGGCCACCCGCCAGGGCGCGATCGTCTTCGCCCTGATCGCCGCGGTGTGCGCGACCGGCATCCTGCTGTTCGCGGTCAGCCGCTACAAGACCACGGCGGTCACGCAGCCCACTGCCTCTGCGCAGGCCACGGTCCTGGTGGCCACCAGCCAGATCGCCAAGGGCACCCCCGGTGACGAGATCGCCTCCCGCGGGCTGTACCGCTCCACGCCGGTCGCGGCGTCGCAGGTCAGTGCGGGCGCGATCAGCGACGCCTCGGCGCTCGCCGGGCGCCAGACCACGACCACGATCCTGGCCGGCCAGCAGCTGACCAGCCAGGACCTGTCCAGCCAGCCGCGCCTGATCGACGGCCTGGCGCCGGACCAGCGCGCGATCTCGCTCTCGATCGGGGATGTCGCCGGCAGCGTCCCGCTCCTGCAGACCGGTGACGAGGTCGACCTCTACGCGCAGCTCTCAAAGGGGGGCGAGACCCTCAACGTGCTGCTCGAGCGCGGGGCTCCCGTCCTGCAGACGCCGAGCGCTCCCGCGCCGACCGCCGCCACCACCGCGGCCGGCACCAGCACCACCGCCACCACCGCGAGCAGCACGACGACACCGGCCGCGAGCTCGTCGGCCGGGGCGCTGGTCCTTGGCGTCACGACCTCGCAGGTGGCTCGCGTGATCTACGCCGCCCAGAACGATCAGCTCTACATCGCGCTGCGCCCGACGCACGCCAACCACACCCCGTCCGTGATCACCAACCAGAGCGCCGTCATCGCCGGGGCTCTCTCTGACAACAGCACAGGAGCCCGTCCATGAGCGCACTACAGATACTGGTCGCCCTCGACGGCGAAGTCGACCGCGGCCTGATCGAGACGATCGTCACGCGGGACCCGCAGATGGAGGTGCTCGACTACCTCGAGCTCGACGGGCCCACGGCCAGCGGGCTGGGGTCGGGCGACGCGCTGGTCGTCGCGGTTGCCGACTACACCGCCGAGGCCCGGGACTTCGTGGTCAAGGCCCGCCGGCAGCACGGCCCGCGGCCGATCGTCCTCATGTGCCCGACCGGCAGCGGGGGTTATCTGCACGAGGCGTTCTCCAACGGCGTGGACGACATCGTCGCGCTCGCCCTGGACGGGAGCTCGAGCTTTGATCCCGCGCTGCCCCGCCAGCTCGCCTTCACCCTGGAGAAGGCGATCATGCGCAAGCGCGGAACGGTCGAGCTCAAGGACGAGAAGGTCCGCAACGTCATCTGCGTGCTTGGCCTGAAGGGCGGCAGCGGCAAGACGCTGACCTCGGTCAACCTGGCCGTGGCTCTCGCCGAGAGCGGCCACAGTTGCGCCATTCTCGACCTCGATCTGCAGTTCGGCGACGTCGCCCTGGCCATGGGGCTGTCCCCCGCCCGGACGATCTATGACCTGGTGCGCTCGGGCGGTTCACTGGACGCCGACAAGCTCGACGACTTCCTGCTCGAGCACCATTCGGGAGCCCGCGCGCTGGTCGCTCCGGTCCGCCCCGACCAGGCGGCGATGATCACCGTTCCGTTTCTCTCCGAGGTCCAGCGGCTGCTGGGAGAGATGTTCGAGTTCGTGGTCATCGACACGCCGCCGAGCTTCGCGCCCGAGGTGATCAGCTCGGTCGACAGCTCCAACGACGTGCTCGTCGTGGCCATGCGCGACACCCTCTCACTGAAGAACACCAAGCTCGGGCTCGAGACGCTGGAGCGGATGGAGTACGACCGCCGGCGCGTCAAGATCCTGCTCAACCGGGCCAACACCAACGTCGGCATCGAACGCGAGGACGTGTTGGCCATCCTGGGCCGCGACGTCGACGTGCTCGTGCCCAGCCACCGGGACATCACGCGCTCGGTCAACCAGGGTCAGCCGATCGCCCTGCAACGAGGGGCCGAGGCGGGCAAGGCGTTCCGGGCCCTGGCCGAGATGTACGTCGAGGCCGCCAACGCCCGTGACCGGGGTGAGAACGTCGCTCAGATGACGACGATCGTGCCGGAGGCCAGCGACCCGGCGTCCCAGGGGCGCCAGTCGATCTTCCGCCGTCGCCGGAGCGCCTGATGCTCCTGCACGAGCGTCTCGCCCACGGGGGTGAGCCCGAGCGACCCGATGACCTCTTCGCGGTCCCGTTCTCGGAGATCAAGAACCGGATCCACATGGAGCTCATCCAGGACCTCGGCCGCCAGCTGTTCAACACCGACATCGATCCCGTTGCCCTGCGGGCTCGCGTCGAGCAGGAGCTGCGCGACCGCCTGGCCGAGGAACCGGGGATCTCGCGGGAGGACCGCGACCGGATCGCGGGCGAGCTGGTGGCCGACATCCTCGGCCACGGGCCAATCGAGCGCCTGCTCGAGGATGAGACCGTCTCGGAGATCATGGTCAACGGCCCCTACGACGTGTGGGTGGAGCGGGCCGGGCGCCTGCACAAGACCCCCGTGCGCTTCACCGACGACAGCCACGTTCAGCGCATCATCTCCAAGATGGTCGCCCAGGTGGGGCGCCGGATCGACGAGGCGTCGCCGATGGTCGACGCGCGCCTGCCCGACGGCAGCCGTATCAACGCGACCATCCCGCCGCTGTCGCTGACCGGGCCGCTGCTGACCATCCGGAAGTTCGGCAAGCACCGGCTCGACATGGATGGCCTGGTCAAGAAGGGCGCGCTGACCGAGGAGACGGCCGACCTGCTGTCCAAGTGTGTCCAGGCCCGCTTGAACATCCTCATCTCAGGCGGCACCGGCTCGGGTAAGACGACGATGCTCAACTCGCTGTCCTCCTACATTCCCGACAGCGAGCGGATCATCACGATCGAGGATGCGGCCGAGCTGAACCTCAACCAGCGCCACGTGCTGCGCCTGGAGTCGCGCCCGAAGAACATCGAGGGCGAGGGCGAGGTCGCGATCCGTGACCTGGTCAAGAACTCGCTGCGTATGCGGCCGGACCGCATCGTCATCGGGGAGTGCCGCGGGCCCGAGGCCCTGGACATGCTGCAGGCCATGAACACCGGCCACGACGGCTCGCTGTCCACCCTGCACGCCAACACCCCGCGCGACGCCCTGGCCCGCCTGGAGACGATGGTCCTGATGTCCGGCTACGACCTGCCGCTGCGCGCCATCCGCGAGCAGATCGCCTCTGCGCTGGATCTGCTCATCCAGATCGAGCGGATGAGCGACGGCACCCGCAAGGTGGTGGCGATCACCGAGGTCCAGCGCATGGAGTCCGACGTGATCACCCTCCAGGACCTCTACACCTACAACGTGGACGCGGTCTCGCAGACCAACCACATCGTCGGTTCGCTCAAGGCGTCCGGACTGCGCCCGAGCTTCCTGGAGAAGTTCGACCGGCGTGGGATCGAGATCCCGCCGATGTTCGCCAACAACCCTCCGTTGATGAGCCTCGGCGGCCGTGGCTGAGCCCACCCCGCACACGCGCCGCACGCGCGCGGCGATCGCGCTCGTGGTGGCGCTGGCGCTCGTGCTGGCGCCGAGCGCCGGTGCGGCGGCCCCGGGCGTGACGGGCTGGCTCTCTGCCGCCCCGCGGTTCCCGCAGCGGGCGCTGGTCCTGTTCCCGCCGCCGGGCGCGCCCGCGATCCTCTCCGGCGTCCACGTGAGCGAGAACGGCCGGCCCGTCCCGGGCGCGGTCACGATCCCGGCGGCGGGCGCGCACCCGGGTGACTTCGGCGTGATCGTCGCCGTCCAGGTCAGCTCCGCGGTCACGCGGCCCACGGCGGTGGCCGAGGGCGGTGCGATCGCGACGGTGCTGGCCAGGCGCGCGGCCGGCCAGCAGATCGGCGTCGTGGGCTTTGACCGCCGTGCGTCGCTGCTCGTTCCCCCCTCCTACGACACGGGTCGGGCGTTGCAGGAGATCAACACCATCAAGCACAGCCAGGGTGGCGGCGCGGCCGCCGACCCCGGCGCCGCGATCGCGCTCGCGGTCAGAACGCTGCAGCGGTCCCACGTTGCCCTGGGCGGGATCATCCTTCTCTCTGACGGGTCGGGGGTCATCCCCGGTGCCTCGCTGGCGCGGGCGGCGGCGACCGCCGCCAACGTCCCGGTGATCACCGTGCCGATCGCCGACGCGCACAGCACCGCCTCCGGGCTGCGCGCGATCGCTGCCCTGGGCGACTCACACACCCCGGCCACCGCGCCCTCACAGGCCGTGGCCGCGGCGGCCCTGGCCTGGAGCACCCTGCAGCGCGCGAACATCGTGCGCTGGCGCTCGGCCCAGGTCCGCGCGGGCACGGTGCAGGTGACGGCTCGCATCAACGGCTTGCCCGGCGGCGTAACCGCGACCTACATCGCGCCCGCTCCCGCCCGCGCGCCCGTCCGCCCGCACCCGGCCTCCTCGCGCTTCCCATCCGCCGCGCAGCTGCACGCCGCCACCGTCGGCTCGGAGCGGCTCTCGGCCACGCCGGGCTTCGCGACCGCCACGCTCGCGACACCGCGGGCCACAGTGCCGGCCGCCGCGGCCCCGAGCCAGGCCGCGGCGGCCTCGGAGGGCTTCTGGGCCTCGACCCCCGGTGAGCTTGTGATGTCGCTGGCGGCCGGCCTGCTCGTCGGGGCGGCGATCTTCCTGCTCGTGCGCAAGCCCGAGTCCCAGGGCGTACGCAGCCGCGTCGGCGTGTTCACCCCTCAGCCCACCGAGCCGGATGGCGAGGCGGCGGCGCTGATCGCCGCCCGCCCGGTTACGGGGATGTCGAACCTGTGGGCCGAGTTCGTGCGCAACGTCGATATCTCCCGCAACCCGCGTACGCCGGCCGCCCTGGTCAAGCGGGCGGCATTGCTCAGCGTGGTCGCCGCCGTGCTGCTGTATCTCGCCTCGGGCTTTTTGCTGCTCGCCCTGCTTGCGCTCGTGGGTTGGCCGTTCGCGCTGCGCGCGTTCGTAAATCGGGCGGCCGAGAAGCAGCGCAGAATCTTCCGCGACTCTGTGCCCGGCTACCTGCAGGACCTGGCTAGTGCGATGCGGGTCGGCCGCAGCTTCGTCGGTGCGCTGGCCGCGGTCGCCGACGGGGCCGACGAGCCCGCCCGCTCGCAGTTCGAGCGCGCGATCACTGACGAGCAGCTCGGGCTGCCCCTCGAGGAGTCCCTGGAGGCCGTGGCGGTGCGGATGCAGGCGCCGGACATGGATCAGGTGGCCCTGATCGCGGCGCTGAACCGCCGTTCGGGCTCCAACGTGGCCGAGGCCCTGGACCGGGTGGCCGAGGGCGCCCGGGAACGCGCGGACATGAACCGTGAGGTCAGGGCGCTCACCGCCCAGGCCAAGATGTCCAGCTACGTGCTTACGGCGCTGCCCGGTTTCCTGCTTGTCGGCATCAGCCTCGTCTCGCCGCAGTACGCCCGGCCGTTCTTCCACACCACGATGGGCTTCGTCTGCCTTGGCGTCGGGGCCACGATGGTCCTCGCCGGATGGAAGGTCATGAAGAAGATCAGCGAAGTGAAGGTCTAGCTATGACAACCCTGTTGTTCGTCCTCGGGATCGCCCTCGTCGGGCTCAGCGCGCGCCTGCTCGCGCACGCGTTCCTGGTCCCGCGCCTGCACCTGAAGGCCCATCTGCTCGAGCTCGAGGAGTACGGCTTCACGCAGGCCATCAACGAGGCCCACCAGAGCGCGGGGGAGCGCCTGAAGGCCAGGCTGAGGAGCACCGCGCAGCAGCTCGGCGGCTGGTTGATGTCGCGGGTGCCGTCGTTGCCGGTGCTCTCCAAGAGCGAACTGGCGGCGGCCGGGCTTTACGACGTCAGCGAGGAGCTGATGCACGGATCCCGCGCGATGCTCGCGCTCGGGCTGCCCGGTCTGATCCTGCTGATGATGCTCGCGGGCGGCGGGAAGCTCTCGCCGCTGCAGCTGCTGATGATCATGCTGCTGTTGCTGGGCGGCTGGCAGCTGCCGTCGATGATCCTGCGCCGTCGCGGCGCCACCCGCCTGGACGACATCGACCGCCAGCTGCCCGAGCTGATCGACCTGCTCATCGCCACGATCGAGGCCGGCATGGGTTTTGCCGCCGCCACCAAGCTGGTGGCCGAGCGGATGGCCGCGCCGTTGGGCGATGAGCTGCGGTTGACGCTGCGCCAGCAGAGCCTCGGGATGTCGATGGGGGAGGCCCTGATGGGCATGGGCGATCGCTGCGCGACCGCTTCGGTGCGGGCCTTCGTGCGCACCGCCGCGCGCGGGGAATCGATGGGCATGTCGATCGGGCCGGTGCTCCGCGAGCTCTCCTCCGACCAGCGCCGGCGCCGGCGTCAGGCTGCGCGTGAGAAGATGCAGAAGGCTCCGATCAAGATGCTGTTCCCGGTCATGTTCCTGATCATGCCGGCGCTCATGATCGTGCTCATGTACCCGGCCGCCTACTCGCTGATCAAGAATCTGTCGGCGCTCTGAGCCTGCGCGCCGCGCCGGCGGGCTCAGTCAGACAGAGCGGGGTGGCCGGTCCGCCCGCGCGGCCGCCGGCTCGCGACGACGTCGCGAGCGCGATCGGGCGCGAGAAGCATCCAGACGATCATGGCCTCAGCCGCGAGCCAGGGCAGGATCTCGCGCAGGGCCTGCGCCGAATAGGGGCCGTAGTTGGGGTTGCCGGGGATGACGAGCCACGAGAGGGCGGTCACGATTCCGGGCACCACCGGGATCAACCACGCGCGCGACCACCGCGGCGAGAGCAGAGCCACGGGCACGAACAGCAGCACCATGTAGTGCTGCCAGACGATCGGGGTGGCCGTCAGCGCGGCGATCACGGTCAGCCCAAAGGCCGGACGCTCGCCGTCGGGCCGGGTACGAGCGATCCGCCAGGCCACGACGAGCAGAATCCCCGCCAGCACGAACCCGGCCACATGCGCGATGCCCGACCCGATCCCCGCGATGACGAGCACGCCGACCAGCGAATCGGCCCGGTTCTCCTGCAGCGAGGAGACCTCGGAGAGCATGCGCGGATACTGGGCCAGGCCGTCGAAGCCGATCAGCGCCCACGCGGCGAAGGTGAGCACGATCCCGAGCGCCACCGTGACCGCAAACGCACGGCGCCGGCCGGTGATGAGCAGCCACACCGCCATCGGCCAGGGAAACACCTTGGCCGCGATGATCGCGGCCAGCGCGGCGCCCGCGGGCCACAGCCGGGCCCGCAGACGCCAGGCCAGGCCCGCGCCGAGCAGCAGGAACGGACCGATGGCGCCGAGGAAGAGCCCGAACAGGAACGGCCAGGAGACCAGGGCGACGGCGACGCAGCGCCGATCGGTGACGCCGAGCAGCCGTAGCCCGCCGACCATCGCGGCCGGGCTGGCCAGCGTGAACAGCGTCCCGGCCAGCCAGAACGGCAGGAGTGCCAGCGGCACGATCAGCACGTTGGCCAGCGCCGGATAGACGGGAACCGAGAAGGGATGGTCGGCGCTCTCGCCGACCGCCACCCCGCCGTGATGCATCACCGCGGCCTGGTGAGCCAGAAAGCCGGGCCGGTAGGGCGTGTGGCCGTGCAGGATCGCGCGTCCGGCGTCGAACAGGCCGCCCTGGAAGTCGTAGAGGAGGCGGTTGCCGACGTGTGTGAAGGTGCCGCCGACCAGGAGCAGCTCGCCCGCGATCAGCAGGAGTGCGATCAGCGGGCGGCGCAGACGCCCCGGGTCAAGCGTGCGAAGCCCGCGGGAACGGGCGGACAGAGAGGCGATGCTCACCGCAGGGCCAGGCCGAACATGGAGTTCTTATCGGCGGGAGGCTCCCGCAACCTGAGCGGCGACTGTCGGCGCTGACCGGGCCGGCGGGTCCGCAGCGGGGTGGGAGCCGCACGGGGAGGGGGCAGGGGGCAGCCGCAAAGGGGGGATCTCGGGCCCCGCGTCCCGGCGCCTACTGGAGCAGCGAAGCCGTACTGCTGCTCTGGCTGCCGCCGACCACGGGCCCGTCGCCGGAGATCTTGATGTTGCCTCCCGAGAGCGTCACCGTGTTGCCCTCCAGGAAGTTGGTCGATGCGTTGCCGCCGCTCATCGCGATCGTGCCGGTGGGGGCGAAGACATCCCCGTTGAGCGACAGGTTGCCGCCGCTGATCGCCACTCCGCCGGGGGCGGCGGCGTAGACCAGGAGCTTGTTGGTCGGCGAGTTGTACGGGTTGAAGTTGAGGTTTCCGCCGCTCACGGTGAGGTTGCCGCAGACGAACGTCACGTTGGCCCGCTCGTTGCCGCCACTGACCGCGACCTGCCCGGTGTATTGCGCCGGGTCGCCGTGATCGGCGGCGTCGCCGTACGCGCAGTAGATACCGTCCTGGGGCGAGCTGGTGAAGCTGAAGTTGGGCGCCGCGTGGGTGCAGTAGGGCGGCGTCCCGTCCGGGCCGGTGCACTGGCTCCCCGTGCAGGCCGGGTAGAGGTTTGTGTAGTCGATCGGCCAGTCGGTGATCGGCGCTTCGGAGGTCTCAGAGCCAAAGTGGTTGTTGCCGCCGGAGACCTTCATGGCGCAGCCGCTCTGCGTCGGCCCGTAGCTGGTGGGCCCGAAGTGGTTGTTGCCCCCGTTGATCCGGATCCCGCTGTTGGAGTGGATGCCGCCGTCCAGCGTCCAGTTGCCGCCGCTGAGCGTGAACCCGTTATCCGAGCAGTTGGAGTCCTTGGCGAAGACGACGTAGCAGTTGCCGCCCGAGCCCGTGCACGGGATGGCGGACTGCGAGATACCGGCGACCGCGCGGGTCTGGATCGGGAAGTTGCCCGGGTGAAGGATCTTGCCGAAGTAGGTTGGCGCGCTGGCGGCCATCGAGACGGTGACCTGCGACCCCGAGACGACGACGGTGGGGGTGGCGCCCGGATCGTTGGCGGTGGCGGTCGCGCTGGCCGTGGCCGAGGCGGCGGCGGCGCCGGATGCCGCCAGCGCGTCGGCTCCCGCCAGGGCGCCGGCGTCGGCCGCGCCCTGCGCCTGGCGCTGGGCCTGATAGAAGGAGCCGACGTCGATGGCCAGGGCCGCGAAGCCGATGATCACGATGAGCATCACCGCGGTGATCACGAGGATCGCGCCGCTCTCCTCACCGAGCCGCGATCGCAGGCGCACCGCGATCCCGAGCGTGGGCGAGCGTGTATCCGCTGATCGGACGGCCGGCATGAGATATTGATCGTCGGCTGGGCCGGCCGGGGACCCAGACCAACGGCCAGTTGGACCTCGACGTTCGTTCAGGTTCACGGTCGAGCGGCAGGCGCTACTGCGTCAATGATGCCGAGCCGCTGGTGGACCCACTGCCGCTGGTCGTCGGTCCGCTGCCCGTCATGCTCCAGCCTCCGGCCCCAAGGTTGACGTCATAGCCCTCCAGGAACTCGGGCCGGTTACTGCCGGCGGTCACCAAGATCGTGCCGTTGGGGGCGAAGGTGTGGCCGTTGATCGAGTTGGTGCCGCCACTGAACGTGACCGCCGTTCCGCTCGCCGCGGCGTAGAACAGCAGCGGCGCGGCGGCGGTGGCGGGGTTGAGCACGTTGCTGCCGGAGTTGACGTTGACCGTTCCGCACAGGTAGGTCGCGCTGCTGGTCGTGCCGCCCCACAGGAAGCTGACCGCGCCCGTGTAGGTGCCCGGATCGCTGGGGTCACCGCTGCCGACGACGCACTCGATCTTGTTCCCCGGATCGGAGGTGACGTTCCACGGCGAGGAATGCAGGTCGTTGCAGTAGCTGGGGGTGCCGCTGGGGCCGGTGCACTTGATGGTCAGCGTGGGCCCGCACTTGGGAAACCGGGCCGAGTAGTCGATCGGCCACGGCTGCGGCGCGGATTGCGTGATCGAGGTCCACGGCGGGGGCGATCCGGACGTCGCTTTGCATCCTGGGCCGTTGCCGTACACGGTGGTGCCGTTGTCGTGGTTGCCGCCGTTGGTGTCGGTGAGCGAGCCGTTGCTGATCAGGCCGCCGTTGATCGTGATCCCGCCGGCCGTGAACAGGATGCCGTTGCTCGAGTTCGTGCAGGTCGAGTCCATGGCGAAGACCGCATCGCAGCCGGCACCGGGGGTGCTGCACGGCGTCGCCGCCGCGGGGACGGCGGCCGCGACGGCGCGCGAG
The DNA here is from genome assembly GCA_035713465.1 of Solirubrobacteraceae bacterium. Lineage (GTDB taxonomy): Bacteria > Actinomycetota > Thermoleophilia > Solirubrobacterales > Solirubrobacteraceae > Palsa-465. Next base: position 38,304 of record DASSZP010000041.1, read on the forward strand.
CCGGCGGTGAAACCGTTGGGGGCGATGATGCGACCGAGGTAGCTCGGCGCGTGGGCCTGGACGTTGACCGTGACACTGCTCCCGTTGACGGTGACCGCGGGCGTGGAGGCCGTCGGGTCGTTGCTCAAGGCCATCGCGGCGGCTGTGCTGGAGGCGGCCCCGCTGCTCGACCCGCCGGCCAGCGCGTCGGCTCCGGCCAGCGCACCGGCGTCCGCGGCGGCCTGGGTCTGGCGCTGGGCCTGATAGAAGGACCCGATATCGATCGCGAGAGCGGCCATGCCGATGATGGCCACGAGCACGACTGCGGAGATGACGAGGATCGCGCCCCGCTCCCCGCCGGGTGGCAGACGCGCCAGCAGACCGCGACCCAATGACCTGCCGTTCCGGCGACCCGCCGTAGCATCCGTACCCGGCATACAGGTGCAATCGTCTCGTCAGTCGTGTGGGGCCATAGACCAACGAGGGGTTCGGCCTAGACCAAGGTCGAGGTCACGGCCCCGGCGCGCAGGGCCGATACGTGGATTGATGGCCGTCCTCGACGCCCCCCGCGTGCGCGAGCGCACCGCCCGGCCGGCCCGGGCCCTGTCCGCCGACTCACCCTGGCTGATCGTCGCCTGCGGCGGGTTGGTGCTCGCGGGCGCGGCGCTGCTGTTCCGGATCGGCGCCGACGCGCAGTGGCTGGCCGCGCTTGGACGGCTGATCGCCCGCCGTCACGCGATCCCCCACGGGGTGCCGTTCGCGCTCGCCGCCACCGGGCACTGGCCCAACCCGATCGTGCTCGCCGAGCTGATCTTCGCCGGCTTTCAGTCCGCGCTCGGCGACAGCGGCCTGATGGTCCTTCAGCTGACCGCGGTCACCGCAGCGCTGGTCCTCGTGGCCCGGGATGCCCGCGGGAGCGGGGCGGCCAACCTCGGCACCGGTGCAGCGCTGACCCTGGCCGGCCTCGCCGCGCTCCCGAGCCTGGCCATCGCCCGCGGCCAGCTCTTCTCCCTCGTCCTCTTCCCGGCCCTGGCGCTGCTGCTGCGCAGCGAGGCGCGCCGGCCGTCGGGGCGCATCTGGCTGACCGTGCCGATGCTCGCGCTGTGGTCAAACCTGCACGGCGCCGCGCTGCTCGGTCTCGGTCTGCTCGCCGCCTACCTCGTGTTCGCGCGGGCCCGGCGCACCCCGCGCACCGCGGCCGCGGTGGGGATCGCCGGGGCGCTCGCGCTGCTCGCCACGCCGGCCGGACTGCACACCGTGTCCTACTACCACGGGGTACTGACCAACGTCGCGGCTCAGCGGGGGGAGGGGATGTGGGGCCCGCTCACGCTCGCCTCGCCGCTGGACGTCGTGCTCGCGGTGTGCGCCGGCTGGCTGCTGTGGGGCACATGGCGCGCCCGCGCGGCGTGGTGGGAGCTCGCCGTGGCCGCCGTCCTGGCCGTCCTCACCGTGCAGGCGGCCCGCAACGGGGTGTGGCTGGTGATGTTCTGCGCCGTGCCGGCCGCCCGCACCCTGGCCCCGCGGCGCGCGCTGCCGCTGCTGGCTCCCGTGGCCGGTCTCCTGGCCGTGCTTGCGCTGGGCGTGGCCGTTGTGCGCGGGCCGCTGCCGATCGGGGCCGGCCCGGCCCTGGTCGCCGACGCCGTCGCCTCCGCCCACGGCTCACCGGTGCTCGGCGACGGGGTGATCGACGAGCAGATCGCTCTGGCCGGGGGCCGTATCTGGGCCGGCAACCCGATCGACGCCTTCCCGCGCTCGGTGCAGGCCACCTACCTGGACTGGGTCGACGGGCGACGGTCCGGCGCGGCCGCCGTCGGTCCCGCGGTCCGCGTGGTGCTCGTCACCCGTGGCGGCGCCGCCCAGACCCTGATGGCCCGGATGCCCGGCTTCACGGCGGTGCGCGCCGACGCACGCGCGGTGCTCTACGAGCGCACCGGCTGATCCGGCGGTGCTCTGCGAACGCACCGGCTGATCCGGCGGTGCTCTACGAACGCACCGGCTGATCCGGCGCCGGCTGATCCCGCGCCGGCTCGGCCGCGGCGAGCCGGTCGGCCAGCCGGCCGTGGCGCCGCCCGGTGTCGGCGGTGCGCACCGCGCGGCCCACGACCTGGCGGGTTCCCACGATGACCGTGGCCAGCCGCGCCCGCGTCACCGCCGTGTACAGCATCTCGCGCCGCAGGAAGAAGGCTCCGGCCGCGGGGTGGGCGACGATCACCGCCACCGGCAGCTCGATCCCCTGCCCGCGGTGCACCGAGCAGGCGTAGGCGAGCCGCAGCCGGTCGGCGTCCTCGGGCGGCAGCCGGAACACGCCTCCGTCGTCCCCGGCGAGCACGAGCGCGGGATCGTCCTCGGCGTCGGCGGTGATCTCGTCGAGCAGGCGCAGGACCGTGCCGTTCATCAGCCCGAGCTCGTGCAGGTTGCGCCCGGTCATCATCAGCTTGTCGCCCAGGCGCAGGCGGCCCCCCTTGACCGGGACGCCCTCGGGGTTCAGCGCCTCGCGCAGCGCCGCGTTGATGGCGTCGATCCCCAGCTCGCCCCGGTAGACGGGCGCGAACACCTGGATGTCGGTCAGCGGATCGACGCCGTAGTGGGCGGGCAGGCGCTCGGAGACCAGGGAGACGATCTCGGCCATCGCCTCGCGCGGACTGGCGCGCTCGATCATGAACAGGTCGCGCCGCATCCCGTCGCTGACCGCGAACTCGGGCGTCTCGCCCCGCCGGATCGCGTGGGCGCCCTGCACGATCATGCTCCCCGCGGCCTGGCGGAAGATGTGGGTCAGGCGGGTCGTCGGCACCGCATCGGAGCCGACCAGCTCGGCGAACGGCTTGCCCGCCCCCACCGGCGCGAGCTGATCGGCGTCACCGACGAGCACCACATGGGTCTCGCCCCCGACCGCTCGCAGCAGGAAGACGAGCAGCTCGAGGTTGGCCATCGAGGTCTCGTCGACGATCAGCAGGTCACAGGCCAGCGGATCCTGCTCGTCGTGGGTCGGTCCCTCCCCGGGGATCCAGCCCAGGGCGGAGTGCACCGTCCGCGCCTTCAGCCCGCTGGCCTCGGTCATCCGCACCGCCGCGCGGCCCGTCGGGGCCAGCAGCATCACGCGGCCGCCGCGGGTCGTGGCCTCGCCGGCGATGGCTCGGATCGAGGCCGTCTTCCCGGTGCCCGGGCCGCCGGTGACGACCGACAGACGGTGGGTGAACGCGGCGGCCACCGCCGCCCGCTGCTCGCCCGTCAGCTCGGTTGCCGGCGCTGCGGCCGCGGCGCCCCGGCGCCCCTCGGCCAGCCGCTCGGACGGCCCCGCCGCCAGCAGCTCCTGGACCTGGGCGGCCAGCTCAGCCTCCAGGCGAGCGGTGGCGGCACGGTACAGCCACCCGTCCTCGCGCACGCACTGGTGCGCGGCGAGCAGCTCGTCCACGGTCTCGGGGCGGCTCGGCTCACCCAGCAGCCCATCCGCGCGGCCGATCGCCTCGGCCACCGGTAGGCACGTGCTCCCACTGCGCTCGGCCTCGGCCAGCACGTGCAGGACCGCGGCCCGCTCGCGCGACCCCGCCCCGGGCTCGGTGCCGGTGGCCAGCGCGATCCGGTCGGCGATCGCGAAGCCGACGCCGAACAGGCTGGTCAGCGCGTAGGGGTCGGCGGCGATCCGCTCGTGGGCGTCGTCGCCGTAGTGGTCGTGGATGCGGCCGGCCAGGTAGGCGAGCCCGTGCGGGGCCAGCAGCAGGTGCAGCCGTCGCGTGACCCGCATCGCCTGCCAGGACTCGGCGGCCTCGCGGGCCCGCGCCCCCGGCAGCCCGGCGGCGGCGAAGGCGCCCTCGGGGTCTGAGTCGATCGCCTGAAACACCGCTTCGGGGCCGTGCGCGTCGACCAGCGCCGCGGCGCGCTTGGCCCCCACGTGCTTGACCCGGCGCAGGTACCCGGCCAGCGCCTGCGGATCGTCGGGGGCCAGCGGCTCGGCCCGCTGCACGCGCACCTGCGGCCCGTAGCGGCGGTCGTTCTCCCACACGCCGCTGATCCGCACCCGCTCGCGCTCCTCCAGGTGCACGAGCGGTCCGACGAGCGATACCGGGGTGCCGTCGGCGGCGGCGGCGTCGAGCACCGCCCAGCCGGTGTCACCGTTGGCAAAGCGCACGAAGCGGATCGTCACGTCGCCCTCGAAGCTCTCGGCCATCGCCTGGGGACGATACGGCCGCCCGTCGCCGGCGCGGGGGATTGACACGAAGCTGTGACCGGCGGTGTGTCTCGGACGACTCGGCCCGGCGAGGACTGCTCGGCCCGGCTAGGACTGCTCGGCCCGGCGGACCGCCGCGGCCAGCCCTTCGGAGCCGACCAGCGAACCGAACGCGCGGACGAGCGGGCGCACCGCCGCAACCCCGATCGAGCCCTGACCGCCGATCGACTCCACCCGGGCCTCGGCGCACAGCTCGCCGCCTCCGTCCCTGAGGTCGGCCGCCCAGGTCGCGAACACGACCCGCGCGGTCCCGGGCCGGTCCCATTGCGCGAAGGCCTCGGGGGACGGCAACGCGGGGTAGTCGCGCCGCAGCGTCCAGATCCGCCCCACCAGCCCGGAGACGAGGTGTCGCTCGCCCGCATCGAGGACCAAAAACGGCGGCGCGCGGAACATCTCGTCAAAGCGCAGCCCCGGGCTCAGGCCGGGGATCCGCCAGCGGACCAGGCGGCCCAGCACGGCGGTGTCCTTCAGCCGCACGGCCTGGGCCGCCGTCCACAGCGCGTCGGCGCCGGCCTGGCCGGCCCGCCGGTGGGCGACCTGCAGGGCGGGCTGCTCGATCCACTGCTCAGCGCGGGGGGGCATGCCCAGGTTCTACCGATCCCCGCCGCCGGCCAATCGTCGCTCTCCCTCGGTGAGCGATCATCTGCCCCGTGTTGCGTCACCTGCTCGCCCCGGTCAACCTCGGCGCCGCCCAGGCGCTGGGGCTGCCGCGCCGGCTGCCCGGACTCGCCGGGGTCGCGTTGACCTTCGACGACGGCCCCCATCCCGAGGGCACCCCGGCCGTGCTCGAGGTGCTCGCCCGGGCCGGAGCGCGCGCGACCTTCTTCGTCGTCGGCGAGCAGGTGCAGCGGCGGCCCGAGCTGCTGCGCGAGATCGCCGCAGGCGGCCACGCGATCGCGCTGCACGGCTACCGGCACCGGCTGCAGGCCCGGTTGCCCGCCCGCGCCGTGCGCGAGGACGTCCGCCGGGGGGTGGAGGTGATCGGGGCGGCCCTGGGGTCCGCGCCGGGGCTGCACCGCCCGCCGTTCGGCATCTACAGCCCCGCCGGTCTGGACGCGGTCCACGACGCCGGCCTGAGGCCGCTGCTGTGGTCGCGCTGGGGCAAGGACTGGCGGCGTTTGACCACGCCGCGACGGATCGCGGACCGCGTCCTGGTCGGCGTGCTCCCCGGCGACGTGATCCTCCTGCACGACGCGGATTTCTACAGCGCGCGGGACTCGCACCGGCGCACCGCGGCGGCGCTTAAAATCATTCTCAGAGAGCTCACCGCGCGCGAACTCGCTACCGTCCTAGTCGTCTGACAGGCTTGCCAGCGTAAGCCCGTCTTGGCACCATGGCTGCCCAGAGCGGGGAATTCGACGCCCGGCCGGCGATAGCAGCGCGATCCAGCCCGGACCGTCCGGGCCCCCACTCCTCATATGACTCACGCATCAGCCTCCCCACAGAGCGCCCCCGACTACACGCGGTTCGCGATCGGCTTCGATCAGCGCGATCGGGCCCGCCTGCACGACCTCATCGACGAGGTGCTCGACTCCAACCGCTGGTCCGAAGCCGACATGAACGCCCGCTTCGAAGCGGCGTGGGAGGCCTGGAACGGCCTGCCCGCGGTCGCGGTCTCCAGCTGGGCCGGAGGGGCCATGGCCGCCCTGCACTTCGCCGGGGTCGGCCCGGGCGACACCGTGCTGTGCCCGTCGAACACCTTCATGGCCACAGCGCTGGCCGCGGTCCGGGCCGGCGCCGAGCTCGGCTTCGTGGACTGCAACCGCGAGGACCTGTGCATGTCCTTCGCCGACTTCGAGCGCGCGGCCGAGCAGCACAGGCCCAAGGCGGCCTTCCTCGTTCACATCGGCGGCCACATCGCCTTTGACTCCGAGCGGATCGCGGCCTATTGCCGCGAGCGGGGCATCTTCCTGATCGAGGACTGCGCCCACGCCCACGGCGCGAGCTTCAACGGCGTCAAGCCCGGCGCCTACGGCGATGCCGGCGTGTACTCGCTGTACGCGACCAAGACGATCTCCACCGGGGAGGGCGGCGTGCTCGTCTCGCGCCGGCCCGAGGTCATCGAGCACGCCAGGGCGTTTCGCAACTACGGCAAGCCGACCTACGAGGTCCCGGGCCTGAACTTCCGCATGAGCGAGTTCACCGCCGCGCTCGGCCTCGTTCAGGTGCAGCGGATGCCGGAGATCGTCGCATTCAAGAACGAGATCGCGCGCACCGAGCTGGATCCGCAGTACGCCAGCCGCCTGGAGCTCCCCGACGGGATGGTCTCCGGGTACTACAAGTACGTCGTGTTCGACTGGCTGGAGCGCTCGACCGGGCGGGTCTACGACGAGCCGTGTCACCGGATCATGGGCCACCACGACGAGCTGCCCAATTCCGACTGGGTGGCCCAGAATCATTCCTGCGTGCCGCTGTACTACCGCCCGGGCAACTAGGAGATCTCGCTCAACATGCGCGTACTCGTGACCGGAGGCTCTGGCTTCATCGGTTCTCACGTCGTGGACAAGCTGCGTCAGCGCGGCCACGAGCCGGTCATCTACGACCTGCGTCCGTCGCCGTGGCATCAGGACCCCGCCCACCCGGTCGACACCGTGTTGGGCTCGATCACCGACCGGGAGGCGCTCGAGCGCGCGCTGCACAGCTGCGACGCCGTCGCCCACCTCGCCGCCGTCGCCGACGTCAACGACGTCCACGCCTCGCCCGAGGACGCCGAGCGCGTCAACGCGCGGGGCACGGTGGCCGTGCTCGAGGCCTGTCGCCGGGCCGGGGTCAAGCGCGTCGTCTATGCCTCGACGATCTGGGTCTACTCCGACACCGAGTCCGACGAGGTCAACGAGGACACGCTGCTCCCGCCCCCCAGCCACCTCTACACCTCGACCAAGCTGGCCGGCGAGCTGTACTGCAAGAGCTATCAGGAGCTGTACGGGATCGACTACACGATCCTGCGCTTCGGGATTCCCTACGGCCCGCGCGCCCGTGAGGCCGCGGTCATCCCCGCGTTCGTCAACAAGGCCTTCAAGGGTGAGCCGCTCACCCTGTCGGGCGACGGGATGCAGTCCCGCCGCTTCGTCTACGTCGAGGACCTCGCCGACGGCGTGGCCCGCGGCATCGACGACGTGGCCACCAACCGTGTCTACAACCTCGTCTCCGACGAGAACGTCACCATCCGCCAGATCGCCGAGCTCGTCCAGGAGATCGTCGGCAACACGGAGATCGTCTACACCCCCGCCCGCCCCGGGGACCTCGGGACCAAGATCGTCTCCGGGGAGCGCGCCCGGACCGAGCTGGGCTGGACCGCCGCCACCCCGTTCGCCGAGGGCGTGCGCAAGTACGTCGAGTGGCGCCTGGAGCAGGCCAAGATCAAGCAGGACGAGGACGACGCGGCGATCATCCCCGCCGGTGAGCCCGATGCCGAGGCCAAGCCGCGGCAGGTGCTGATCATCTCGGCCGACATCGGCGAGGGGCACGACCTGCCCGCTCGCGCGGTCGCCCGCGAGTTCGCCGATGAGGACCCCGACGCGCAGGTCTCGATCGTCAACGGCCTGCCCGCGATGGGCCCGATCCTGACCAAGGTGCTGCGCGAGAACTCGGCCTTCATGTTCCAGTACGTGCCGTGGCTGTTCGACCTGCAGTACTGGCTGTTCATGTACTTCGCGCCGACCCGCTGGCTCTCGCGCCGGCTGCTGACCTTCTTCGGCCGCCGCGGCCTGATGCGCCTGATCCGCGCTCACAACCCCGACCAGATCGTCTCCACCTATCCCGGGGTCACCGCGATCCTCGGTGAGCTGAGACGCAACGGCCGGCTGAAGATCCCCGTCTACTCATCGATCACCGACCTGGCCGGCCTGCAGTTCTGGGCCCACCCCGGGGTCGACCTGCACTTCATCACCCATCCGGAGTCCGCTGAGGAGGTCGAGCGGATCGCCGGGCCCGGGAGCGTGCGCTGGGCCAAGCCGCCCACCTCGCCGGCCTTCCTGGCCGCGCGCGACCGCGACCAGGCCCGCAAGTCACTTGGGCTGCCGGCGCAAGGCCGGGTCATCGCCGTCTCCGGCGGCGGCTGGGGCGTGGGGGACCTCGCGGGCGCCACCGCAGCTGCGCTCGAGGTTCAGGACGCGACCGTCCTGTGCCTGTGCGGCCGCAACGACAAGCTCCGGGCCCGGATCGCCCAGCGCTTCGCCGGGGAGCCCCGCCTGCGCCTGATGGGCTTCACCGACCGCATGGGCGACGTGCTCGCCGCCGCCGACGTGCTCGTGCACTCCAGCGCCGGGTTGACCGTGCTGGAGGCGATCATCCGCGGCTGCCCCGTCGTCTCCTACGGCTTCGGCTACGGCCACGTCCGGGCCTCCAACGCGGCCCTGGAGCGCTTCAAGCTGGCTCGCGTCGCCCGGCGCCGCGCGGATCTCGCCCCCGCGATCGCCGCCGCGCTGCAGGACGACACCCAGCCCGACACCTCGTTCGCGCGCCGTCCCTCGACGGCCTCGCTGATCCTCAACGACGAGCGGCGCGTGCGCACCCGGCCGGTCTGGCGTGTGCGCACGGCCAACGCCACCGCCACCGCGGTCCTGGCCCTGGCCATCGCCGCCTGGGCGCTGACCACGCACGCCTCATACGCGTTCGTCTCGCACTTCGCCCACATCCGGCCGGTGACCACGGTCGAAACCGATGCGCCCGAGGTCGGCGTGATCATCGACGCCAAGAGCAGCCAGGTGGCTCCGATCGCCGGGATCCTCGCCGCCGACGGGATGCATGCCTCCTTCGGCCTGGCTCAGGCCTCGCGCCCGGTCGACTCCGGGGTGCTGCGCTATGGCGACCAGGCGCTGCCCCGGCTGCCCAACGGCGGCCTCGTGCGCTGGATGGGCGCCCGCGGCGAGCTGCACAAGATCGTCGGGCCGCTCGGGCTGCACCACCACTTCTTCTACATCTCCACGGGTCCCAGCCTCGGGCAGTGGCTCGTGGCCCACGGGGCCGGCGGCCGCCTGATCGCGGGGGCGGTGCGGCTCAGCGATCGCTATGACCCGCTCGGCCATCTGCACGCCGGCGAGGTGGTCGAGCTGCGCATCAACAACCTCGCCGAGGCCCAGGTGCTGCTCAGCCGGCTGCGTCTCGGGCTCGAGGTGTCGCACCTGCGCGCCGTGCACATCGGCACGCTGATGCGCGACGCCGCCCAGACGGCCTGACCGGCCCGTGGGCCCGGCCGGCGACGCCGCGCTGGCCATCGCCCTGGACGACGTCCGTGCCGCCGCGCAGCGGCTGCGCGGGGTCGCGCACCGCACCCCCCTGCTGCGATCGCGCACGCTCGACGCGCTGACCGGGGCCAGCGTGCAGCTCAAGGCCGAGAACCTCCAGCGGGGCGGCGCGTTCAAGTTCCGCGGGGCCTACAACGCGCTGACCGCGATGAACGCTGAGGTGCGGGCCCGCGGCGTCTGCGCCGTCTCCTCGGGCAATCACGCCGGCGCGGTGGCGCTCGCCGCGCGCCTGCACGGGACCCGCGCGGTGATCCTCATGCCCGCCGACGCGCCGGTCCTCAAGCGCGCGGCCACCGTGGGCTACGGCGCGGAGGTCATCACCTTTGACCGCTACCGCGACGACCGCGAGGCGCTGGCCCGGGAGCTGGCCGCCGCGCGGGGGCTGACGCTCGTGCATCCCTACGACAATCCGCTGGTCATGGCCGGACAGGGCACCGTCGCCCTGGAGCTGCTCCAGGAGACGGCGGTCGACGTGCTGCTCGTGCCCGTCGGGGGTGGAGGGCTCATCTCCGGAGTGGCCACGGTGGCCGCCGCGCTGTCTGCGGCAACTGATGTGATCGGTGTCGAGCCCGAGGCCTCCGACGACCTCGTGCGCTCGCTGCGCGCCGGCGAACGGGTCCGGGTGACGGTCGGGCCGACGATCGCCGACGGTCAGCAGACTCCGATCCCTGGCGCGCTGACCTGGCCGGTGATCGCCCGCCGGGTCTCGCGCGCGGTCACGGTCAGCGACGCGCAGATCCGCGAGGCGATGCGCTTTGCCTTCGAGCGCGCCAAGCTCGTCCTCGAGCCGTCGGGCGCCAGCGCGCTGGCCGCGCTGCTGGCCGGCGTGGTCTCTGTGCCCGGAGCCCGTGTCGGCGTGATCCTCAGCGGCGGCAACATCGGGGCCGCGGGGTTCTCGACGCTGATGGGCTGAGCGGCCGAGGTCGCGTCCCGCCCGAGCCGCACCCGCTGAGGTCGCCCCCGCCCTACCAGTGCACGCCGCGCGTGGCCTGCGCGAAGGCGCGCTGCTCGGCCTCGCGGCGGCGATCCGGCGGGGGGCTCCCCCCCTCGGGGAACAGCTTGTAGGCGCGGTTGACGACCAGGTCCTGGGCGCCGGGCGCGATCGCGTAGGTGAGCTGGCCGATGCTGCCCAGCGCCGTGGCCACCCGCTTGGGGCGCTTGCGGATCGACTCGCAGATCATGTCCGCGGCCTGCTCGGGGCTCAGCGTGGGCACCCGGTCATAGACCTTGGTCGGCGCGATCATCGGCGTGCGAACGAGCGGCATGTAGACGGTGGTCAGATGCACGCCGTCGCCGATCACCTCGGGCCCGATCGAGCGCGAGAACGCATCCAGCGCCGCCTTGGAGGCGAGGTAGGCGGCGAACCGGGGGGTGTTGATCTGCAGGCCGATGCTGGAGATGTTCACGATGTGCCCCGACCCCTGCTCGCGCATCACCGGCAGCAGATCGAGGATCAGCTTGACCGGCGCGAAGTAGTTGAGCTGCATCGTGCGCTGGTAGTCGTGGAAGCGGTCATAGGAGCGGTTGACCGAGCGGCGGATCGACTTGCCGGCGTTGTTGACCAGGACGTCGACGGAGCCCTGATCGGCCAGCACCTCCTGGGCCATCCGGTCGATATCGTCGGGATCGGTGAGGTCACACGGATACGAGATGCCGTGACCGCCGGCGGCGTCGACCTCCGCCGCCACCTCGTCGAGCTTCTCCTTGGTCCGGGCGACGAGCAGGACCGTGGCACCGGCGGCACCGAGCTTGAGCGCGGTGGCCTCCCCGATGCCCGACGACGCTCCGGTGATGAGGATCGTCTTGTCGCCGACGGCCCCGCGCAGGGACCCGGCCAGCAGCCCGCCCGCGCCCGGGATGCGCTGGCCGAACGCGCGCAGGGTGCGCACGCCGTCGGCCGCGAGGTCGGTCAGGTCAGGTGCCATGGGTGCTCCTTCGCATACGGGTTCGCGGACGCCCGGCCGGCGCATGGCGCCGGCGGGGTGCAGCTTGCTCTCGGCCTCTCCTCCGGGCGGCGAGCATATACCCGGGGGGATCGGGCCGTCGATCCCGAACCCGTCTGCTGACGTCCGTGGCTCAGCGCCGGCTGGTCAGCTTGCCCATCAGCAGCTCGACCGAGCGTTCGAGTTCGTCCAGGCTGGCCTTCTCCACGCTGGCGATTCCCAGCTTGCGGTTCAGCCACGCGTTGATCTCCCGGTGGCTGCTGCCGTCACGCCGCCGGACCTCGGAGACGAGCCGGTGGCGTTCGTCGCGCAGCATCCGCCGGCGCTCGAAGGCGGGAATCGACGACGCATCCGCCTCGGAGGCGTCCTCATCGCCATAGGGCTCGGGACCGGGTCCGGCCGCCGGGTTGCCGCCCGGGGCCAGTCCCCACCGGGCCGCGGCCGAGCCGGGCACCGGAGCCGGAGGCCCGAACAGGCTCATCTGGGGGGCGACATCGGCGCTCAGGGGGACGAAGTCGGGCGTCGCATCGGGCTCGGTGGCCCTGCGCTGAGCGCGCTCCAGGGCCTCGTCGTCCAGGCCCTCGGCCTCGCCGCGGGGCCGGCGGGATCGCCTGACCTCCTGCTCGATCGTCGCCGCGTGGTCGCGCAGGATCGCGTCGGCCGGGATGTACAGCCAGCTCGGCTCGACCGGGCGCCCGGGGATCGTGCGCACGAAGCGTCCGACGATCTGGCGGAAGATGAGCGGGGTCTTGGCCGCGGTCGCGTACACGCCGACCCGCAGCCGGGGGATGTCGACGCCCTCCGAGACCATGTTGACGGCCACGATCCACGGATCGGTCGAGCTGGTGAACGCGGCCAGCTTGGCCGCGGCGCGCGCTTCGGCGTGCAGCACCACCACCGGCACGCGCCCGGTCGCCTCGCGCAGCAGCTTGGCGATCCGCCGCGCGTGGTCGGAGTCGGCGGCGATGACCAGCCCGCCCGCGTCCCGGTGGCCCGCGGCCCGCAGGGCCCGCAGGCGGGCGTCGGCCTCCCCGAGGATCCGGGGCAGGCCGTCGGGCAGGTCGGTTGAGATCGCGGTCCGGTAACGGCGGCTGGACTCCCGGGTCGAGAGCACGGTCTCAAACGAGGTCTCGATCACGTCCTCGCCGCTCTGCCACGACAGCGTCCCGTCGTAGGCCACGAAGCAGACCTGGCGGCAGATCCGGTCGGCCACCGCCTCGGCGTAGCTGTAGGCGGCGTCGGGCTCGGCGACGCCCTCGCTGTCGTAGCTGACCCCCGGGATCGGGGTGGCGTCGGAGCGAAACGGCGTGCCGGAGAGCAGCAGCCAGGCGCGGGTGCGCTCGAACGCGCGCGCGAAGCCGACGCCCCAGGCGAGCTCCTCACCGAGGTGGTGGGCCTCATCGGCGACGACCAGGGTGCGGCGCGGCAGCGCCGAGGCCCAGCGCTGCGGGGACTTGGCGATCCGGGCGTAGGTGACCGAGACCCCGTGAAAGCCGGCCGGGGGCTTGGGCGAGTCGGCGTCGGGGGCCAGGTCCAGGCCGAGCTCGGCCGCCGCCCGCGCCCACTGCCGGGTCAGCGGCGCGGTCGGACAGGCGATCACGACGCCCGTGGCCACCCCGGAGTGCAGCTGCCGGCGGGCCAGCTCCAGGGCCGGCCGGGTCTTGCCTGCGCCCGGGGCGGCGGAGAGCAGAAAGGGCCGGTCGGGGCTGCGCTCCCAGTCCGCCATCGCCTCCAGGGCACGGGTCTGCCAGGCCCGCAGGGGATGGCGGTTGGTCGGTCGGCGCAGCGGCGGCACGGGTCGGGCATGGTGCCCGACGGACCGGACGAAACGCCCGCCTCGGCCGGGAAGTGCCGTGGTTGCGGGGAACTTGATCGCGTCCGCCGCCGATGCGAACATGTGTTCGGTCATGATCGCCTGCGTGCTCTTCCCCCGCCTCGCCCTCACCACCGCCGTGGGGGACCGCAGCGAGCTGATGCAGACCCCCACCGCGCTCGCCCCCGAGCCCGGCGGCGTCCAGCAGGTGGGGGAGGTCTCGCCGGCGGCCGAGGCCTACGGGATCCATCCCGGCATGCGGCTCGGGGAGGCGCTGGCGCGCTGTCCGCAGCTGACCCTGGTGCCGCCCGATCCCGCCGGCGTGGCCGACTGGTGGGAGCGGCTGATCGTGCGCGTGGAGTCGATCGGCGCCGCCGTCGAGCCCGAGCGTCCCGGGCTGGCCTGCTTCGAGGTCCGGGGTCTGCTGCGCCTCTACGGGGGGGTCGACGGCGTGCTGGCCGCCACCCGCCGGGCGCTGCGCGTCCCCGTCCGCCTCGGGGTCGCGCCCTCGCGCTTTGCCGCCGTGGCCGCGGCCACCCGGTCCCGGGCCCGCCGGGCCGAGATCGTCCCCGGCGGCCGGGATGAGGCCCGGGCCTATCTGGCGCCGATGCCGGTGGCCCTGCTGCGGGCCCGCCCCGCGCTGGCCGGTCTGCCCGACGCGCTGGAACGGCTCGGGGTCAACTCCCTCGGGGAGCTGGCCGCGCTGCCCGCCCCGGCCCTGGCCGACCGCTTCGGCCGCCTCGGGGTGATCGCGCACGAGCTGGCCGGGGGCGGGGACAGCGCGTTGTCGCCGCGGATCGCCGGAGAGCGCCTGAGCGAGGTGCTCGAGCTACCCGAGGCGACGGCCGGCACGCAGCTCGAGCGCGGGCTGGGCCTGCTCATCGACCGGCTGCTCGCCCGTCGCGAGCGGCGGGGGCGGACGCTGCGGGCCGTCGTCCTGTCGGCCGGCCTGGTCGAGTCGGGGGGGACCTGGCGTGAGACGATGGTGTTCCGCGAGGCGCTGTCCGACGCCCTGCGCATGCGCCTGGCGCTCGTGCCGCGGCTGGGTCAGATCCCCGCTCCCGCTGAGACCCTGCGGCTCGCCGTGGACCGCTTCGGCCCGCCCGCCTGCGACCAGCGCGTCCTGCTCGATGACCCCGCGGCCACGCGGGCCACACGCCTGCGGGAGGCGATCCGTCAGGCCCGGGTTGCGGCCGGGCCCGAGGCCGCGCTGCGCGTGCTCGCCATCGATCCCGATTCCCGACTGCCCGAGCGCCGGTCGGTGCTGGCTCCCTATGAGTAGCCGGCGCGCTGGTCATGCTCGTCGGTCTGCGTTTGGTCCGCGCTGCCGAGCGCCGGTCGCTGCTGGCTCTGTATGAGTGGCCGGAGCGCGATCGCGCGATGAGCGGCCCGCGTCGCCTGGCCGTACCCCGGCGGGTCGCCGTCACCGCCGGCGATGACGGCCGGCCGGTCGCGGTCGAGGACCGCACGGTCGACACCGTGCGGGAGTCGTGGCTGATCGAGGACCGCTGGTGGACCGAGCGGCCGCTTCGCCGGCGCTACTGGGAGATCGTCACCACCTGCGGGCGCAACGACGTGATCTTCCAGGACCTGATCGCCGGGCGCTGGTGGCGCCAGCGCTGACCTGTGCCGACGCGGACCCGAGCAGGCGACCGACGCGGACAGAGCGCTGGCGCCGGCGCGGACGCGGCGCGGGCGGGACTCTATGCTCGGGTCATGAGCGCCTCGCACCTCCCCATCGACCCCGGCCCGATCGCCGTCGGAACCTGGAGCGGCGGCCGGTTCATGCACTTCGGTGAGCCGATCGACGACGAGCGGTTCCTGCGCCTGATCACCCCCGATGAGACGATCCGGACGGTGATCACCGCCGATGTGTACGGCACCGGGGAGGCCGACACGATGCTCGGCCGGGCGCTCGCCGCGGCCGAGCGCACCCGCGACCGCATGTGCATCGTGGGCGCGGTCGGGCACGACTTCTACACCGGCGAGCGCAACGGGGCCAAGGGCTTCCCCCGCTTCACGGATCCGGCCCTGCGCCGCCCCGGCGATTACGCCGACTACCTGCGGATGGCCACCGAGCGCAGCCTGGAGCGCTGCGGGACCGATCGCTTTGACCTGCTGCTGCTGCACAACCCCGACCGCACCGGCTACACCAGCGAGGACGTGTGGGCGGGCATGGCCGCCCTGCGCGACGAGGGCCTGACCCGGATGATCGGGGTCGCCCCCGGGCCCGCCAACGGCTTCACCCTCGATGTGATCGACTGCTTCGAACGCTTCGGGGAGCTGATCGACTGGGCGATGATCATCCTCGGGCCGCTCGAGCCGTGGCCGGGGGAGATGGTGCTCGACGCCGCGGCCAGCCGCCGGGTCCGCGTGATCACCCGCGTGGTCGACTACGGCGGCGTGCTCTACGACGATCTGCTCCCCGACCAGCCCCTCGGTCCCCGCGATCACCGCAGCTTCCGTCCCGACGGCTGGATCCAGGGAGGACGCCAGCGCATGGAGGCGATGCGCCCGATCGCCGAGCGGACCGGCCTGACCCCGATCCAGCTCGCCTGCCAGTGGACCCTGGCCCACGAGGCCGTCGAGTGCGTGGCGCCGACCCTCATCCAGGAGGCCGGTGACGGTGCCCGGCCGATCGAGGCCAAGCGGGCCGAGCTGGCTGCGCTGCCCACCGACCAGCGCCTGACCCCGGCCGATCTGGAGGCGATCCGGGCGGCCGGGGACAACTCGGGTTCGATGGCGCTCAAGGGCGCCAGCCCGGCGCACACCGGCGATCCGCTGCCGGACCGCTGGCCGCTGGACGAGCATCTCGCGCGGCTGGCCGCGCGCTGGTCGATCGACCCCGACCGCGACCTCGGTCAGACGGTGAACGCGTGAGCGAGGCGGCGCCGACGCCGCCGCTGACCGGCCACTGCAACTGCGGCGCGGTGACCTTCGCCATCTCCGCGCCGCTGGCCTCGGCCGGCTACTGCCACTGCACCCGTTGCCAGCGGCGGACCGGTGCCGCGGCTTCGGCCAACGGGCGCACCGTACCCGGCTCCTTCCGCGTCACCGCCGGCGAGGACCGGCTGCGGGCCTGGACGCCCGCGGGCGGCTTTGAGAAGTGGTTCTGCGGCGACTGCGGATCGCACCTGTTCAGTCGCTCGCCGTCGGATCCCGACGTGGTCGGGGTCCGGCTCGGAGCGCTGGACGGCGATCCCGGGGTTCGCCCGTCCTACCGCCAGTACGTCGGCTACGCCGCCGCCTGGGAGACGATCCCCGAGGACGGCCTGCCGCGGCATCCGGGACAGCGCCCACAAGAGGCCTGAACCGCTCGGCTCAGCTCAGCTCAGCGCCGCGGCATCCCGCGGCTCGTGCTCCTCGCTGATCTCGGCCCGGACCCATTCGCAGCCCACCGAGAGGTCCGGCACGCCGAGCGCCGCGGCGACGTTGATCCACGTGCCGTAACGGAAGAACTCGTCGATGCGCTCCGGTGTGCCGCCGCTGAGCTGCTCGACGAGATCGATCAGCCAGGCCCAGAGGCCCCTGACGCGATCGCGGATGACCTCGTCGTCGCAGGCCGCGTAGGCCTGCAGCTGGAGCATCAGATGGTCGCGGTCGGTGGCCAGCCGCTCCACGTACAGATGGCCCATCGCGGTCATCATGTCGGTGTCGGGCAGCGCGATCGCGGGGTCGTAGCGGTGGGCGGCCTCGGTGAACCACTCGCCGACATCGTGGAAGGCGCGATCGACGGCGGCCAGGAACAGCTCGCGCTTTGAGCCGAACAGGCTGAACACGTACGGCTGGGCGACGCCGACCCGGCGGGCGATGCGGTCCACCGGGGTGCCGTGCAGACCGGTCTGGGCGAACTCGTGGATGGCCGCGCGCACGAGCGCATCCCGGCGCTCGGCGGCCGGGACACGCTGGCGGGGGGCGGATGCATCGCTGCTCGGGCTGCGGGCCATGTCGTCTCCTTGGGGCGGGGCGGCGAACTCGATCCTAGGCAACGCTCAGGCCGTCGTCGGCGTCAGGGCCGCCGCCGCGGGTTCGCGCTCGGCCGGCACCGGGGCGCCGGCCCGCGTGCTGAACGGCAGCACGAGGGCGATCAGCGCGCCGGCGGCCAGCACCCCGGCCCCGACCCACATGGCCGGCGTCAGGCCGCTGACGAAGGCCTGCGGGGAGCGGTAGCCCCCGTGGGCGGTGAACACGGTGGCCAGCACCGAGACGCCGAGCACGCCGCCGAGCTCGCGGATCGCGTTGGTGGCTCCCGAGGCCTGGCCGGCCTGATCGGTGCGCACCGAGGCGAGCACCGCGTTGGCCGAGGGCGCGAACACGAGGGCCATGCCCGCGCCGCCGAGGATGAACGGGCCGATCATCGCGGCGTAGCTGAGGCTCGTGGTCACCTCCGAGGCCAGCCAGCCGAGGGCCAGCGCCTGCAGGGCCAGGCCCGCGACCATGAACAGGCGGCTCCCGAGGCGCTCGGAGAAATACCCGGCCAGGGGCGCCACGAGCATCGTCGCGCCGGTCCAGACCAGCAGCTTGACCCCGGCCTGCAGCGGGGAGTTGCCGAGCACGTTCTGCAGGAACTGACTGAGGAAGAAGATCGAGCCGAACATCCCGAAGTACATGGCCAGGGACACGGCGTTGGTGACGGCGAAGCCGCGCACCGCGAAGAACCCCATCGGCAGCATCGGGTTCTCGGTCCGTCGCTCATAGGCGACAAAGGCGACGATGAGCAGGGATCCGGCGATCAGCGCGGCGAGCACGGTCGGGCTGGTCCAGCCCAGGGACTGTGAGCGGACCAGACCGAAGACGATCCCGAACAGCCCGGTCGAGCCGAGCGTCAGGCCGCCGAGATCCAGCCGCGCGCTCGGGCCGTGGCTCTCGGCCAGGCGCAGGGCGGCGAGCGGGACGAGGACCAGCCCGATCGGCACGTTGAGCCAGAAGATCCAGTGCCAGGAGGCGGCCTGGATGACCGCGCCGCCGACGAGCGGGCCGAGCGCGACGGCGATGCCGCTCACGCCCGACCAGACCCCGATGGCCAGGCCGCGCTGGGAGGGCGGGTAGGCGTCGGCGAGGATGGTGAGGGTCAGTGGGGTGGCGATCGCCGCGCCGAGGCCCTGGACCGCGCGGGCGGCGATCAGCAGGCCGGTGCTCGGCGCCAGCGCCGCCGCCGCCGAGGAGGCGGTGAACAGGCTGATCCCGAACATGAACATCCGCTTGCGCCCGAAGCGGTCGCCGAGCGCCGATCCGGTGAGCAGGAACACGGCGTAGGAGAGGGTGTAGGCGTTGACCGTCCACTCCAGGGACTGGATCGATGCGCCGAGATCACGGTGGATGCTCGACAGGGCGACGCTCACGACGAGGTTGTCCAGCACGACCATGAACAGGCCGATGGAGACGATGGCGAGGGTCCAGGCCCTCCGGGTGACGCGGGGCACGATTCCTCCCGTGCGTAGAAATTAGTGACTGCTAACTACGCGGAAAATAGCAGCCGCTACTAACTTGTCAAGGGGCCGTTCCTGCATGGGTTGGGCGACATCCCTCGGCGTTCGACACCGGCGCGTGGCGACCGGCTCTCATGCGAACATGTGTTCGATCATGTACGTCGAGCTGCATTGCCACTCCGCCTTCTCCTTCTTGGACGGGGCCTCGCTGCCCGATGAGCTGGTGCCGGCCGCGCTGCACCTCGGTCACGGCACGCTCGCGCTGACCGATCACAACACCGTCTCGGGCTCGATGGAGTTCGCCGTCTCGGCGCATGCGCTCGGCCTGCGCCCGATCCACGGCGCCGAGATCGATCTCGCCGATGGCCGCCACCTCACCCTGCTCGTGGCCGACGCGCGGGGGTGGGGCAACCTGTGCCGGATCCTCACCCGCGCCCACGCGCACACGCGGGACGGCCGGGCCGGGGCGCCGGCCACCGATCCGCAGGTGCCGCTGGAAACCGTCCTGGCGCACGCTGAGGGACTGGTCTGCCTCAGCGGCTGCGCTCTGCGCGGGGTGCACGACGAGCCCTCGCTGCGGGCGCTGCGCGAGGCCTTCGGGCCCGAACGGCTGCGGGTCGAACTGCAGCGTCCGTTCCTGCGCGACGACCGGGCGCGCAACCGTCGGCTGAGCGAGCTGGCCGGCCGCCTCGGCCTGGCCTGCGTGGCCACCGGCAACGTCCACGCCCACACCCGGGCCCGCGGGCCGCTGCAGGACGCCTTCGTGGCCATCCGCAACCACTGCACCCTGGATGCCTCCGAGCCCATCCGGCGCGGGAACTTCAGCCACGTCCTCGCCTCGCCGCAGGCGATGGCCGAGCGCTTTCACGAGCACCCCGAGGCGGTCGCCGAGACCGCCCGGCTGGCCGAGAGGCTGCGCTTCGATCTGCGCAGCGACCTGGGCTACCGCTATCCCGGCGCCGAGGACGAGCAGGCGATGCGTTCCCTCGCGCAGCTGTGCGACGTGCGCCTGGGCGAGCGCTACGCCGACGCCCCGGCCGCGCTGCGGGCGCGGGCCGCTCAGCGGCTGGAGGAGGAGAAGCGGATCATCGCCGCGCTCAGGCTCCCCGGCTTCTTCTTGCTGCACCACGACATGCTCGAGCTGGCCCGGGAGGTCGCCGCCGAGGTCCGCGGTCCCGACAGCGCCCGGGCGTTGCTGCCGCCGGGGCGTGGCCGGGGCTCGAGCGTGTCCTCGATCGTCTGCTACCTGACCGGCCTCTCGCACGTGGACCCGATCGCCAACGAGCTGCTGATCGGCCGCTTCCTCAACGAGGAGCTCACCTCGCTGCCCGACATCGACCTCGACTTCCCGCGCGACATCCGCGAGCGGCTGATCCCGCGGGTGCACGACCGTTTCGGCCGCCACCGCGCCGCGCTGGTCGCCGCCTTCCCGACGTTCCGCATGCGAGGCGCCGTGCGGGAGCTGGGCAAGGTGCTCGGGCTGCCACCGGGCGAGATCGAGCGGATCGCGCGCGGCGCCGAGCGCTACGGCGCCGCCGAGCACGACGTCGGCATGGGTGCCGGCGCGGGCGAGACAAGCACCGGACCGGAACGCGTCGACGGCGCGCCGCGCTCGGAGCGCTGGCGCTGGTTGGAGCGCCTGGTCGACGAGGCCTACGGGCTGCCACGCCACCTCTCGCAGCACTCGGGCGGGATGATCATCGCCACGCGACCGCTGATCGACTGCTGT